>NC_012489.1:1324846-1987270 GCF_000010305.1 Gemmatimonas aurantiaca T-27
TTTTGCCCTCATTTCATCGCCGCGCCGACGGCGCCCGGGGCTGCCGTCGGCTCGCTAGATTGCCAGCATGTCGCTCGCTCTCGCCCGGAAATACCGACCGCGCAACTTCGCCACGGTGGCGGTGCAGAACCACGTGGCCAACACGCTCAAGGGCGCCATTGCCCGCGGTCGCGTCGCGCACGGGTATCTGCTGTGTGGTCCGCGCGGCACCGGCAAGACCACGTTGGCCCGTGTGCTGGCCATGGCGCTCAACTGCGAGCGGCGCGGTGAGCCGGAGTTGCAGGGCGAGCCCTGCGGACATTGTGGTAGCTGCCAGCGTATCTGGAGCGGCTCGGCGTCCCTCGATGTCGTGGAGATCGACGCCGCGTCCAATCGTGGTGTCGATGATGCGCGCGAACTGCGCGAGCGGGCCATGTATGCACCGTCGGGTGACGATCGCTACAAGGTCTACATCGTCGACGAAGCGCACATGCTCACGCGCGAAGCCTGGAACGCGCTGCTCAAGATCCTCGAAGAGCCGCCGCCACGGGTGGTGTTTGTGTTCGCCACCACCGAGCCGCAGAAGATCGCCCAGCAGGCTGCGCCCATTCTTTCGCGGCTGCAGCGCTTCGATCTCAAGCGCATCGGGCCGGCCGAGATTCGCGAGCGCCTGGCAGCGGTGCTGACCGAAGAGCAGGTGGCCTTCGAGGCCGATGCGCTGGGTATGATCGCGCGTGCGGCCGACGGTGGCTTGCGTGATGCGCTCTCGCTCACCGATCAGGTGTTGTCGCTGGGCGAAAGTGCGGCCGTCACGGCTGATCGGGTGCAGACGGCCTTGGGGCTCATTCCCGACGACGAGTATCTCGCGTTGCTCGACATGGTCGCCGAACGGCGAGCGGTCGACGTCTTCGCGACCGTGCAGCGTCTGGCCGATGCCGGCGTGGATTTTGTGCTCGTGCTTTCCGGACTGGGTGACCTGCTGCGTGCGCAACTGGCTATCGCGCTGGGCGGTGTGCCACCGGAATTGCCGGAGCGCATGCGGGCCGCGCTCGATGAGCGCAAGCAACGTCTCGCCGCGAACGACTTGCTGCGCATGTTGCATGCCTTGCTCGAACTCGAGCCCATGTACCGGCGCAGCGGACAGCCGCAGTTGTTGCTCGAAACCTTGCTGGTGCGTTTTGCGCTGCTCGATCGCACGATCGAATTGCAGGAAGTGCTGCAGGGCTTCGGCAGTGGTGGACGGGAAGACCCGCCGTTGCGTCGCGCCGCACATGAGTCTCGTGTGGCGTCGGCGCATGCGTTGCCCCCGGCGCCGCCAGCGGTGATGGCGCCCGCACCCGCCGTGTCATCAACACAAGCGGCCGCTCAGGTGCTCGCGCAGGCAGTGCCCACGCCGCGACCGGCGACGCAGCAGGTGGCCGATGCCGCCGCCGCCGCGCAGCGGGCCGATCGTCAGGCGGCTCCCCGTGTGCCCACCACGCCCCCCACGGTCGAACAAGTCCTCAACCAATGGCGCGCCGTGGCCGACGCCATTCGGGCCAAGGGACGCGGGATGCTCGCACAGGCCGTGGAGCGATTGGTGCCGATCACCATCACACCGAACGGTGGGCTCACGCTGGGGTATGACCCGCTCGACGACACATTTGCCCAGGCAGCGGAAAATTCGCGCGCTGATGTGTTGGCCGCTGTGCAGGGAATCCTGGGCGGTGTGTCGGCGGTGGCCTTCAAGCCCTACACCCCGACCATCAGCGACAAACCGGCGCGTGACACCACCGTGCGTATGACCGCACACGATGTGCAGCGCCAGCGCACCGAACAGATCGCCTCTCGCAGTCCGTTGCTCGATGCCGCCGTGAAGGCGCTCGACCTCGAACTGCTCGACTGATTCCCGTCGTTCGCTCCGAACACGCTCCCCAAACCCATCACCGCTGTTTGTTATGGATCTTTTCAAGATGCTGGGCCAGTTCAAGGACATGCAGGGACGCATGCAGACCATGCAGGAAGAGATGTCGCAGCGCACCTTCAGTGCGCTGGCCGGCGGTGGCTTGGTCACGGCTGACGTCGATGGCAAGATGCAGCTCAAGCGCATCAAGCTCGATGCCTCGGTGGTGAACCCGGGTGATATCGAGATGCTCGAGGATCTCATCGTGGTGGCGGTGGCCGAAGCTCAGAAGAAGGCCGCCGATGCCATGCAGATGGAGCTGCAGAAAGTGACCGGGGGAATCGACCTCCCCTTCAAGCTGCCGTTCTGAGTCGCCGCGTTGCCGTCTTTGGGTTGAGCGGGTAGGCCATGTCGGTCATCGACGAACTCACGAACGAACTGGCGCGTCTGCCGGGCATTGGTCGGAAGACCGCCCTACGGCTGACGTATCATTTGCTGCGGCAGCCGGCGTCCCAATGCCGGAATCTGGCGGACGCATTGGTGGCACTCACCGAGCGTGTGCGTAGCTGTGAGCGGTGCCACAACCTCACCGAGTCCACCCTGTGCCATCTGTGCGCCGATCCGCGCCGGGATGCGGCCACGCTCTGTGTGGTGGAACAGGCCAGTGACATTGCGTCCATCGAGCGGGCCGGGGAATTCCGGGGTCTGTACCACGTGCTGGGCGGGCGCCTGTCGCCATTGGATGGCGTAGGCCCGGACGACCTGCATGTGGCGGACCTGCTGGCTCGCCTCGAGGCCGAGGGGGTACGGGAAGTGATCCTGGCCACCAACCCCTCGCTGGAAGGGGAGGCCACGGCGCTCTATGTGCAGCGTCAACTGGCAGGCTCTGCGTCGAGCCATGCGATCCGGGTGACCCGGATCGCCCGCGGGTTGCCCGTGGGCGGAGACCTTGAATATGCCGATGGTGTGACGATCGCCCAGGCGATCGCGGCCCGGCGGGAGATGTGATGGGGCGTTCCAAGACGGTGGGGTGGGTGCTGGCCAGCGTGGTCATCGGGGCGGCGGTAGGGGTGCTGGGGTGGAGCGTGCAGCTCCACCGGCACCGGCGATCCCTCTTTCACCCGGCTCCACGCAAGCGATTGGCGGCACTCGGTTACCTTCGCGCCCACCCGAGCGTTGATAGTGCGAGGCTACTCCGGGACTATCTGGCCTGGGAGTCGCATCCGCTGCTGCGGCGTCGGGCCCAAAGGGTTCTGCGACGCACCGAGCGACTGTTACGTTCTTAGCGCGGGGGCTTGGGCCCCCGTGGTGCCGGGCCTGTGACGCGGTCACCTGCGTGACGGTCGCCTCGGCGATCACTGCCTGAGTCTTTCGCCCATTTTGTACATGCCTATTGGCGCCGCCACCTGGTCGTTCACCGAGGACGATTTCGGGGCTATCACGATCACGCTTCAGCGGTTCCTGTACGACGCCAAGGCGCGCTGCGCCCTGCTGGTCGACCGGAGCGGTCAGCTTGTGGCGACGGTGGGCGAACCCCCCAATTTCGACGCCACCGCGTTTGCCACGCTCACGGCGGCCGATTTCAGCGCCAATGATCAGTTGGCGCGCCTGATTGGTGAGAGCGACTTCAGCGTCCTGTTCCATCAGGGAGAACGCGAGTCGATGTACCTGGCCGACATCGCGCGGCGGGTGATCCTCGTGGTGCTCTTCGACAATCGCACCACGTTGGGCCTGGTGCGGCTCCGCATGAAGAGTGCGGTGGAAGAGCTGACCCGCACGTTTGAAGGGGTCTTTGCGCGTGGCGCGTCGGCAGAGGCGGCCGCGCCGCCGGGGTTCCTGGCTGGGGCCGAAGACGAGATCGACCGACTTTTTCAGTAAGGACGCGCAGCGATGTCGATGATCAACTATGCGTCCCGCGAGATCAACTGCAAGATCGTGTTCTATGGGCCGGGGCTTGGTGGCAAGACCACCAATCTCGAGTACGTCTATGGCAAGGTCTCGCCCAGCACCCGCGGCAAGCTCATCTCGCTCGCCACCGAAACCGAGCGCACCCTCTTTTTCGACTTCCTGCCGGTCGATCTGGGTACGATCCGCGGATTCCGCACCCGATTTCACCTCTATACGGTGCCGGGTCAGGTCTACTACAATGCGAGTCGAAAGCTCATCTTGAAGGGTGTGGATGGAGTGGTGTTTGTGGCCGACTCGCAGGCGGAGCGGGCAGAAGCCAATCTCGAGTCCATGCAGAACCTGTACGACAACATGGCGGCCTACGGGTATGATCTGACCCGCATGCCGTTCGTGATTCAGTACAACAAGCGCGATCTCCCCAACGCGGCACCGCTGGAAGAGCTGCAGACCATGCTCAACCCGGGGTGGGAGATCACGGATCCCACGCGGATGCGTCCGATGGCTGATCCGTTCCGACCGGGTGAGTATCTGGTGAACCAGTTGCCAACCGGGGAGTGGGTGGAGCGTGTGCCGTATTTCGAAGGGGTTGCGGTCACCGGTGACGGTGTCTTCGATACCCTGAAGGCTGTCTCCAAGCTGGTGCTCAAGACACTCGCCTGATCGTCCCGTCGCGCGGACGGGGTGGGTGACGCGGGCACCGTCCTTCGGGCAGGTCCTACGGGACGCTGTTCTACGGACACTGTCCGCCCTCCGAGAGTCCCGCGCACGTGAACCTTCCCAACGCGATCACCGTCGGCCGCATCGCCCTGACGCCTCTGATTGCGTGGCTGCCGTTCACCACGTCGTGGACGGCCCGCCTGATGGCCTTTGTGCTGTTCCTGGTCGCCGCGATCACCGACTATTGGGACGGTCATCTCGCGCGGCAGCACAACATGGTCACGGATCTGGGCCGCCTGCTCGATCCGCTCGCCGACAAGTTGCTGCTCGTGGCCACGCTGGTGCCGATGTACTTCCTGCAGCGGCATCCGCAGTTCATCGTGCCCGACGCTGCTTTCCCGATCAACAGTGGTGTCAGTGCCAGTGTCGATGTCGCACCGTTCCTGTTTGCGACACCCTTTGGTCATGTGTCGCTGCCGCTCTGGATCGTGCTGGTGGTGCTGGGACGCGAAGCCTTCATGACGCTTTTTCGGCAGGTCGCGGCGCGGCGCGGTCTGGTGATCAGCGCCATCGGGCCGGCCAAGTGGAAAACCACCTTTCAGAGCATCTGGCTGGGGGCGGCCTACTTCTGGTTCTTTGCGCTGACGCTGGCCGTGCGTGAAGGGTGGGAGCAGGACGCCACCTGGCAGGCGTTCGCGTGGTTCAATGGTTTTGTGGGGGTGACCAGCATGATCGGTGCGGTTGCGCTCACCATGTACAGCCTGTGGTTGTATCTGCGCCGCTATGGCTCACAGGTGATGCGCCTGGCCTAGGCCGGGGCGCCCTTCATCGCTGCGTCCACAGCACCAGCGCACCACACACGGCCTGACCGCCTTTGTCGAATTCAGCAGGCACCTGCGCGGCCGAGTAGTACTCGGACGCCACCACGGGTGGACCGCCGGTCAGGAAGCCGATGTCCAAGGGCGATTCACCAATCCCGTTTGCGTACATCACCACATTGTCGACAATGATGTGCGGATAACATTCCGAACGAACGTCGCCGCGAAGACTGATCGCACCACGTCGTCTACCGGCAAAGGTGTAGCCCGAGCCGTAGATCGATTCGAAACGCACGATTCGCAAAAATGGCGTGTTGGTGGTCAACTGTGTCGCCCATTGCATCGGACCGTAGGCATGCAGCCTGGTCGAATCCATGAAGCGACCCCAGCCCCATCGTCGCCTTTGGTCGAATCCCCTCAGGTGCGCTTCGCGGGGCACTCCTCCGGCTTTGACCTCCACCCGGCCGAGCGTCGGAGGCAACAGAACCTCCAGCGCATCCAGCCCATCGTCGGGCACCACGAGCGGTATATCGAGCGGGGCAAACCCAAGGGCACGGATCAGCAGTCGATAGCGCCCTGGGAGGATATCCCACAGCGCGAAGACTCCCGAGGAGTCCGTGGTGGTCATGTTCCCATTGCCCACGAGCTCTACTTGGGCGCCCGCGATCGGTCGCTCGCCCTGCTCGGCAAGCACCGTTCCCAGCAAGGCCACGCGACTCGCCGTCTGAGCCTCCACCTTCGCGGTAGAGGTGGTGAGTATGGCCAGGACCAACAGTGCCGCCACGGCTATCGATTTGCACCCGTCAGTCCACATCAGGCCCTCGTGGTCATTGCCTCACGGTTTCTTCGGGAAACTACGGTCAGCGCGTCACGACGCCACGCCCAGTGCCCATTCTCGACCGACGGCCCTTGATTGCCTCCCGCGATCGGCCAACTTCGACATATGCGCGCCAGCCAACACCCCGCCGTCGTGGAGTTCCTCGACCGCTTCAGTGCCATGATGGAGCCGGAGGGATTGCCGCGCCCGGCCGGACGCATGCTCGGGCTGTTTTTTGTGGACGGCGGGCCCTTCACGGCCGAAGAGCTTTCGGAACGTCTGCAGATCAGTCGCAGCAACGTGAGCACCACCGTGCGGCTCCTGGAGTCCCTGGGCGTGGTGCACCGCACGCGGATGCCCGGTGAACGCACCGATCGTTTTCGCCTGCATGACGATCCCTTCGTGCCCATGCTGCAGGCGAGTGTCATGCGGGCGAATCGTATGCGGACGCTGGTCAGGGAATGCCGTAGCGCGCTCCCGGCGTCGCTCAAACCGGCGGCGCAGCGCCTCCGTCCGCTGGAACAGTTCTTTGGTCACGCCGCGGAATGGCTGGCCGGCATGGCCGGCGCGTGGCCCGGAGGCCGCCGCCCGCGCGGCTAGGGGAGTGGTGTCGGGTGCTCGTTTGATTCTATATTTCTGATAATTCAGAAATATCAGAAACATAGAAACGGGAGACTCATGCGCCGCATACAGTTTTTCGAGATCGCCGATCAGTCCTGGTGCCCACGCATCGTGCGCGAGGGTGTCACCGACTATCTGCAGCATGCCATCGACGCCGGGCGTGTGTATGCCCCTGCCGCGCCGGTGTTGGCACGTGTGCTGCGTGAATCGGGACGCGATGCGATCATCGACCTCGCGGCCGGTGGCGGTGGGCCCTGGCAATCGTTGCTCCCGGTGTTGCATGCGGGAGGGATCCATCCCACGGTGACACTCACCGACTGGCGGCCCAACACGACCGCCTTTCAGCGCACGACCACGCACACACACGGGCAGGTGCAAGGTCATGTGGATCCGGTCGATGCGCGTGCCGTGCCACCCACCCTGCACGGCGCCCGCACCATGTTCTCGGCGTTGCATCATTTTCGCGAAGACGACATACGACGCATGCTGCGCGATGCGGCCAATGCCGGTGAGCCGTTTCTCGCCTTCGAAGCCACACATCGCAGTGTGCGTGCGGTGCTGTTCACCTGTCTCACGCCGCTGATGGTGCTGTTGATGACGCCGGCGATCCGGCCGTTCCAATGGTCCCGGGTGTTGTTCACCTATCTGATTCCGCTCATCCCCCTGGTGGTCCTGTGGGACGGCATCGTGTCCTGTTTGCGGACCTACACACCGGAAGAGCTCGAGCGGTTGGCGACGAATAGTTCAGATGGTGACTATGAATGGCAAACAGCAGAGCTTGGTGATGGCCCATTGCCTGTGACGGCGTTGTGGGGGCGGCAACGCAATGAATCCATCACGAGGTGACGCGCATGCTGGTGCCGAGTTCATGCTGCACATGTGTAGCGCGGCCGCTCTAGGCCCAGGGTCCAAGTTGTTGCCATCATCGAAGAAAGGGAGCTTGTGCGCCACATCTTCGATGACGAAGAGCTCTTCCCTCAAGGAGTGGTGCATGAAACGAGCAGTATTGGCCGGTCTGGTCTTCCTCGCGAGCTCGGCAGTAGCGGGTGCGCAGACGGTTGTTGTCACCGGTAGTGGAACCATGTTCACCGAGCCGGCCGGCATCAATGTCAACGATGCGTCCTGTGCTGCCAACGGTGAGTGGTGTGCCCGCAACGTGCGCAATGGTGGCGCGGTGGGCATCACCAACACCTACACCCGCAGTGGCAATGGTGCTCTCGAGTTCTCGCTTCCTGCGAGCGGGAACTCCAAGGCCGACTTCGACTACCTGTTCACCAACGCCAATTCGTCATTCGTGCCGTTTGCACTGTCGAGCTTGACGAGCTTCGGGTATGACTGGTTCCGCGATGCGTCGAGCAACAACAGCAATGTGCAGCATCCCGCACTCCGTTTGTACATCGACTATGATGGTGCGCCGGGCGGTGCTGGTGGTTATCTGATCTATGAAGGAGCCTACAACGGTTACGACAGCGGCAACCCGGCTCCCGAGGGCAGTTGGCAGTCGGTGGATGTTTCGGGGAACACGACGCTGTGGGCCAACCGATTCGGTTTTGGCAACTGCGCCAACATGGTGGACATGCACTCGTTTGCTGACTGGCAGTCCGGCGCGTATGGGTGCGGCGGCGTCGATATCATGACGAGCGCTGTGGTGTACGGCTTCAGTGTCGGTGTGGGCAGCGGTTGGTTCGATGGCTTCAACGGCGCCGTCGACAACGTGCGCTTCCAGACCTCCAACATGTCGGAAGCCAAGGTGTACAATTTCGAAGTGGCCACCACGGTGCCCGAGCCTTCGACGTACGCTTTGATGGCGGCGGGGCTTGCTGGTCTGTTGGCCGTGAATCGTCGTCGCACGCGTCAGGCGAAGTAACAGACCGCAGACGACTCGCGGACAGGGCGCGGTGTCATGCAACTCGCATGGCACCGCGCTTTGGCATCGGCGCCTGCATTTGCATCGGCGTCCTTGTGCGTGCGCCCATGACAACCCAGACCGGCATGCCGACCGGTTGAGGGAGCCCGTCTCTCCCCGCAGTATATTTCCGCCATGGACATAGAAATTGTCACCATCGGCGATGAACTGCTGTTGGGTTTCACCATCGACACCAACGCCGCGCATCTCGCGCGCGAGTTTGCGGCACTCGGTGTGCGCATCGTGCGTCGGGCCACCTGTGGCGATGATGCCGAATCGATCGCCGCAGCGGTCCGTGAAGCGCTTGATCGCACCGGCGCCGTGATCACCACCGGCGGGCTGGGGCCTACGGCCGATGACATGACCAAGCCGGCCATCGCATCGATTTTTGGTCGGGGCATGGTGATGGACGCCGAGGTGTTGGCGAACCTCGAGCAACGCTGGCTCACGCGTTTTGGGCATACGTTGCCGGTGAGCAACCGCCAGCAGGCCATGGTGCCGGAGGGATGCACCATCCTTGCCAACCGGCATGGTTCGGCCCCGGGTATCTGGCTCGAAGATGACCACGGACGCTGGGTGGTGATGTTGCCTGGTGTTCCCCGCGAAATGCGCGGGATGCTGGCTGACACCATCCTGCCGCTCCTGCGCGATCGTGTGCCGAAGGACGGTCCGGTCATTCGCAGTCGTACCTTGCGCACGGCCAATATCGCCGAATCCGCGCTGGCCGATCGTTTGGGAGAACTCGCTCGCGGTGTCAACGGCATGCCGCTGGCCTTCCTGCCAGGCAATGATGGGGTGGATCTGCGCCTGACGTCCTGGTCACTGCCGTCGCGCGATGCCGAAGGAGCGCTCACACAGGCCGCCGCGCTGCTGCGGGAGAAGGTCGGGCGGTTCATCTATGGCGAAGGTGATGACGATCTCGCGGCGCTCATGCTCAGCGAATGTGCCATGCGCGATCTCACGCTCGCCGTGGCGGAGAGCTGCACGGGGGGCATGCTGGGGGAACGTCTGACCGCGATTCCCGGATCGAGTCGTACGGTGCAGGGCGGTGTCATTGCCTACGCCAACGAGGTCAAGACGCGCGAACTCGGTGTGCCGGCCGAAATGATTGCGGCACATGGCGCTGTGAGTGAACCGGTGGCCCGGGCGATGGCCGAGGGGGTGCGCCAGCGGTTCGGCACGGGCATCGGCATCGGGATCACCGGTATCGCGGGGCCTGACGGTGGCACCCCGGAGAAGCCCGTGGGTACGGTGTGGGTGGCCGTCGATGTCGAAGGGGATGTCCGTGCGGTGCGGGCGCTTCTGCCGGGAAACCGCTTCGAAATCCGGTATCGCGCGGCCCAATTGGCCCTCGACCGGCTTCGCCGCGCCTTTGCGCGTGAGGCCGGTGACGACGCAGTCGGATGGACGTCCCGCGGCTGACGCGGGGTGCTATCCTTCGTGCGGACGCACGGTGCCTGACTCTCTGAGTAAACTTTGAGCGGTCCCGACCGTAGGGACCCCTATGCCAAGACTTTCCTGCCATGACTGATCCCAACGCGACCGGGGCAGATACGCCCCTCGACTCCATCCTCGACGCGGTGAACGCCGATGCTTCGGCCGATTCAGCCGCGACAGGCACGTCCACGGACACGGCCGACGATCGCCAGCGCGAACTCGATGAATCGCGCGACAAGTACCTGCGCCTGGCGGCGGAATTCGAGAATTTCCGCCGACGCGCCGTGAAGGAGCGTCAGGAAGCAGGCTGGCGTTCTCAGGGCGATCTGGTGCGTGGTATTCTCGACGCTCTCGACGACCTGAATCGTTTTGCCAACGTCGACCCGGCCACCGTGGATTCCAAGGCGGTCGTGGAAGGCGTATCCCTGGTCGAAAAGAAGATCCTCAAGTCGCTGGCTGGCCATGGTTTCGAAGTGATCGATCCCACGGGGCACCCGTTCAATCCGACGCTGCACGAAGCCGTCACCACGACGCCGGCGGCATCAGCGGAAGAAGACGATCTGGTCGCTGCGTGTTTTCAGGCCGGCTATGTCATCAACGGTCTCGTGCTCCGTCCGGCGCGCGTGGTCGTCAAGCAGTGGGCCGGCGCCTGACGGCGCTGTTGCTCCTCACGTGAAGTGATACCAACCATTCGCGTCGTCACGTGCTCCGTGACGACTCCCGTCATACATGGCCAACGGCACTGACTACTACGCGGTTCTCGGGGTCCCATCGAGTGCGCCAGCCGATGAGATCAAGAAGCAGTACCGGCGACTCGCGAAGCAGTACCATCCAGACGCGAACCAGAACGATCCCAAGGCGGCCGATCGCTTCAAGGAAATCTCCGAGGCGTACAACGTCGTGGGAGATGCCGAGAAGCGAAAGCAGTACGATGACATGCGTCGTCTCGGCGCGTTTGGTGGCGTCGGCGGTTTCAATTCCGGCTCGGCGCGTCCGTCGTCCCGTCCGTCAGGGTTTGGTGGCACGGGGCCTGGCCAGGGTGGTCCGGGCACATTCAACGACTTCGATGTTGGTGGTCTGGGCGGACTCGGTGATCTGTTCTCGTCGATGTTTGGCGCCGGCGCCCGCGCCCGGAACAAGGGCCCCGAGCGCGGTCAGACCGTCGAGCAGACGGTGGAGATCCCGTTCCGCGTGGCGGCCACTGGCGGCAAGGTGCCAGTGGATATCGAGGTCAACGAAGAGTGCGCGGTGTGTCACGGCAACGGTGCGGCGCCTGGTGCGCAGCTCAAGCCGTGTACGGAGTGCAGTGGCCGCGGCGTCATCTCGTTCGGGCAGGGCAGCTTCGCGGTGAACCGGCCCTGTCCCGTGTGCGTGGGCCGTGGCAGCATCCCGAGCGAACGTTGTCCGACCTGCCGGGGTACGGGAGAAGCACGTGTGCGTCGCAAGGTGCTCATCAGCGTCCCGTCCGGTGCGGAATCGGGGCACAAGGTTCGTCTGCGTGGCCAAGGTGGCAAAGGCGCTGCCGGGGGCCAGGCCGGCGACCTGGTGATCACGTTCGACGTCCAGTCGGATCGCTTCTACAAGCGCGACGGGCTCGATCTCATTGCCACGGTCCCCATCAATGTGGCGCAGGCCACGTTGGGGTCCCGTGTGAGTGTGCGTACGCTCGATGGCAAGAAGGTGGCCATCCGCATTCCAGCCGGCACCTCGGCCGGAAAGCGGTTCAAGGTATCGGGGCAGGGGATCGAAAAGGACGGATCGAAGGGTGATCTGTTGGTCGAGGTCACGATCACTGTTCCCGGTGCGCTGAACGAAGCGCAGGAGAAGGCGATGCGCGATTTTGCCGAGGCGAGTGGCCTCAAGTACTGAGCCCGTGCGTGGTTCGCGCGGGCTTCATGGAGGAAGGCCGATGCGGAGAGCGGGAATCGCGTTGTTGTGTGCAGCACTGTGCGCGCCGAGTATAGTGCGCGCACAAGCGGACACGCGTCCCAGTGATGCACGCACCCCCGAGCGTTCTGCCCCTGAGTGGCAGTTCGAGCAGTGCATGGGGGGCATCACCTATGGCGCGCCGCTCAAGTGGGCGTTGTCGTACGGTATGGGGCTGGTGCGTGAGTCGGACAAACACGATCTCTGTTTTCTGGGCGCGGCAAAAATCGGATTTGGGGGTGCCAGTTTCTCCACGGGTCTCGCGAGCTCGCTGGGACCGTTTGGCAGTGGCACCGCCGTGACCGGCGGTGTGCTGCGCACCTTCAATGATCCGATGGGCGCACTGGCCAAACGCACCTACCTGGGCGGCTCAGTCCACGTGTGGCCGTTGCTGGGATTGGGTGGCGAGATTGGTGTGTATCGCCGCATGGGCACCGATGCACCGGGCACGACGCAGGGGCGCAACATGATCATCTGGTCGGCTGGCTTCGGGTTCTGATTGATGCCGGCCGCGGATCCGCTGCCGAAGCTGCGCGACGTGTGTCTCGCACTCGCCGAGGCGCATGAGGTGACGGCGTGGGGCGAACCGACGTTTCGCGTGAAGAACAAGTTGTTCGCCATGTATGCCAGCCCGCACACGCATCATGGGCAGGGACGTCCGGCGGTCTGGATCAAGGCGCGTCCCGAGAATCAGCGATTGCTCATCGAGGCGGACCCGTCGCGCTATTTTGTGCCGCCCTATGTGGGGCCCAGCGGTTGGGTGGGGGTGTGGCTCGACAAACGTCCGCGGTGGCGTGACGTGATGGAATTGCTGCAGGACGGCTATCGCCAGATTGCACCAAAGTCGCTCCTCGCGCGGCAAGGGGACCGGGTGTAGGTTCGCGCGATGGTTGCTGCTCCATCCTTCGCATCGAACGTGAGACGATCGCCACTGCGATCGCCGGGTGTCCAGGTCACGCTGGGTCTCGCACTGGGACTCGCCCTGGGCATGCTGCTCTCGCATGAACCCACGCCGTCGGCGTTCACCACATCATTGCTGTCCGTGCTGGATATCATCGGCACGGGATGGATCAACGCGGTGCGCATGACGGTGATTCCGCTCGTCGTGCCATTGCTGATCGTTGGTGTGGCGGGCGGCGGCGATCTGTCGGTCACGGGGCGCGTGGGCGCCAAAGCGTTTGCCTGGATGTTGGCACTGCTCGTTGCATGTGCCGCTTTCTCGGCGTTTGTCTCGCCGATCTGGTTCGAATCGTTGCAGCTCGATCCTGCGGCCACGGAACGGCTGCGGGCCACGGCAAAGATCGAGATTCCGCCATCGGATGCGCTATCGCTGCGGACCTGGGTGTTGAGTCTTATTCCACTCAATCCGATCAAAGCGGCAGCGGATGGCACGTTGCTGCCCGTCGTGCTCTTCACGCTGCTCTACGCGTTTGCGCTCGGTCGGGTGGACGACACGCCACGACAGGCGCAGCTCGCGTTTTTTCGCGGCATGGCCGACACCATGTTGGTGGTGGTGCGCTGGATGTTGGCGATCGGTTGGCTCGGCATTTTTGCGCTGGCCACGGTGCTTGGCCAGAAACTCGGATCGTCGGTGCTGGGCGCGATCGGCTTC
Source organism: Gemmatimonas aurantiaca T-27 (assembly GCF_000010305.1). Lineage (NCBI taxonomy): Bacteria > Pseudomonadati > Gemmatimonadota > Gemmatimonadia > Gemmatimonadales > Gemmatimonadaceae > Gemmatimonas > Gemmatimonas aurantiaca. The sequence goes on from NC_012489.1 coordinate 1,338,410, forward strand.
TACATCATGGTGCTGATCGTGCTGCACCTGGTGGCCACAGCGGGCATTTACGTGGTGATTGCCGTGAATCGCCGTGTGCCGCTACGGGCCTTCGCGCGCGCCCTGTTGCCGTCGCAGGCGGTGGGCATGGGGTCGCGCAGTTCACTCGCGGCATTGCCGGCCATGGTGAAGGGCGCCACCGATGTGCTGCATCTGCCACCGACGGCGACGGGCTTTGTCTTGCCGCTGTGCGCCAGTGTCTTCAAGCTGACGAGCGCGATCTACTGGCCTATCGGCGCGCTGTTCGTCGCAAAGCTGTACGGCATCGATCTGTCGACGTCGAGCCTGTTGCTCGTGGCAGCGTCCAGCGTGGTGCTCAATTTCAGCACGCCCGGAATTCCCAGCGGGGGGATGCTGCTGCAGGTGCCGCTGTACATGAGCGTCGGTCTGCCGGTCGAAGGGATCGGCATCCTGATCGCCCTCGATACGCTGCCCGACATGTTCAAGACACTGCTCAATGTCACGGCCGACATGTTCGTGGCGGTCATGACGGTGCCACGCACGGTGGACGGATCGGCAACGGGTTGAACGACCGGGTCAACGACCGGCTCAACCCCAATCGTTGGCGTCGCTGATGTGGCCGACGGGGGGCTCGTTCCACACGTCCTGCTGACCACGTGGCAACGGCAGAATGTCATCCGATTCATCGGCCACCGGATGCAGGTCTGTTTGCTGCAGCAGGTCGTCGATGAACATCGGCCGCGTGAAGTGGAATCCCTGGACGATGGAGATGCGCGTATAGCGCGTCAGATACTCCAGCTCTTCCGCGGTTTCCACGCCTTCGGCCACGAGGTCCGCGCCGAGTCCCATGCAGAGCGATTCGATGGCGCGCAGGATGCCCTGACTGCGGGGGCGCTGATGAATCTCGGTGATCAGTGAACGATCGACCTTCACTTCGTCGACCGTCATGTCGGCCAGCATGGCCAGCGAAGAATAGCCGCTGCCAAAATCATCGATGGCCAGGCGGCCGCCGGCAGCTCGCAGTTGTGGCAGGACGCCCCGTTCGAAACGATGGGTCACCAGCACTGCATCTTCGGTCAGCTCGAGCATGATGCGATCGGCGATGCCACGGGCCTGCAGCCGCTCGATGAACTGTGTCATGAACGACAGATCACCGGCCTGACGCGCCGAGATGTTGACGCTGAATGAAACGTCGCGACCAAAACGTTCTGTCAGGATGGGCATGTGCTCTGCCACCTGATCCACCACGAACTCGGTGATGGCATCGAGCAACCCCAGTTCGGAGGCCAGTTCGATGAAGGAGTCCGGCATGTGCACCGTGCCATCCGAGTCCACCCAACGCACGAGGGCTTCGAATCCCACCACGCCCCGATTGCGCATGCCGAACTTGGCCTGGTACGCGACCCGGAAGCGGCGATCGCGAATGGCCATGCGCAACCGTTGCTCGGTGTCCATGCGAGCCGTGAGCGCGTGCCCCATCGAGTCATTGAAGTAGGTGGCACTGCCTTTGCGATCGCGCTTGGCGCGATACATGGCCCCGTCCGCGCAGCGACACAACGCTTCGTACGTGGCGCCATGCAACGGATAGATGCTGGCTCCCATCGACGCCGAGGTCATGATCTCGTGTCCTTCGATTTCGAAGGGCTGTTTCAGCGCCTCGATGACACGATCGATGAGAGGCGGGAGATCCGACTCGTCCTGCAGCGGATCGATCAACAGCAGAAACTCGTCGCCGCTGATGCGGGCCAGCGTATCGCCACTGCGAATATGCTGCGTGACGCGCTTGGCGACCGCCTTGAGCAGGGCGTCACCCAGCGCATGGCTGTAGTAGTCGTTGATCTGCTTGAAGTTGTCGAGATCGATGAACGCAAGCGCGAACATGCCCCCGTCGGTGTGTCGACGCAGCGACGACGCGACGATGTCCTGCATCCGCACGCGGTTCGGCAACCCCGTGAGCGGATCGTGGAAGGCGCGGCGTGACAAGTCACGCTCCAGCAGTTTCCGCTCGGTGATATCGAGTGCCGTAGAAACCAGCAGCGGATCATCCAGGATGCGCACCGGCTTGCCGGTCACGAGCAGCGTGCGCTCCTGACCATTGTGCAACACGGTGTATTCACCGGAGCGCTGCTCGCCGCTCTCGAGGTGCTCCTGGAATGCACGCAGGTGGCGATCGCTCTCGGCCTCATCATCCGCCCGCAAATCGAAGGGCAGGCCCGAGGCTTTGGGCAGGAGATCGGTGTGCGACCCGCGTCCCAGCGTAGGGGCAATGGCGTCATTGACCAGCAGCAGATTGCCGCTCTGATCCTGTACGACCACGCCCACCGGCAGCACGCCCATGAGCGCCTGCAGTAGCTGGGCATTCCGTCGCGTCGCCTGCTCGCTGGCCCGGAGTTGGCGCGTGATTTCACGCAGTCGCCGACCTTCCGCCGCATTCTTGTTCGCCGACCGGCTGGCGAGGGCATGCGACACCAGCAGCGAGAATCGACGCGCCAGTGTCACATCGGTGCGCTGGAAGCCTCCGTCGCCGGGCGCGCGCAGCAGGATCAGCACGCCGCGCTGATCATGCGCCCGCACAGGCAGGTGCAACGCGGATTGCTGCATGGCTCCCCGCACCCAGTCTGCCTGCGCATCATCACCCGCAGCCACCTGACACCATTCCCGCGTGGTTTCGTTCGAGAAGGTGGCAATCACCTTGTCGTCCATCACCTTGCGAAACAGCGTGTCGACGGGCCAGCGCGATCCCTGCAGCAGCGGAGGATCGGCGACGATGCACTCCAGTTGATCAGGTGCGTCGTCGGCATCACCCGGTGCGTCCCTGCGCTCGACGAGCATCAGGGCGCTGGAAAAGCTGAAGACCTTTCTCAGGGAGATGAACACACGCCCGAAAGGATCGTCATTGGCGTCAACGGCCAACAACGACTCGAGGGCATCGAGCAACGTCTGCGCCTGGACACCGCCCAGGGCCAGCAGCTCGTTCTCCCGACGCAATCGGAACAGCGCTTCACGCAGTTCTTCGGCGCTTTCGATGCCCGGTGACGGGATCTCCAAGGTGGCGTGTGCAGGCATGACGCCGCCCTCCTCAGGCGGCGAAGCTGACGGCGGAGATCATCAGATTTCCGTGCACGTTGCGATCGTTCAACAGTCCCTGTTCACCAAAGGTGAAGCAGCCGATGAACGGCGCATCGCCGAACGCCTGGCTCACGTTTGCGCTCACGTGGCGAATGTCTTCACCGACCGCCATGCGACAACCACCGCAGTACACGATCAGTCCACCGGCCAGAGAGGCCGTCGAAGGCAGGCCACGGCGGGCCTGCTCTGCGACACGACCCGCGCGTTCGATGAGACGCTGGCGATCGCCGCGCATGGCATACACGCGGTCTCCCACTTCGATGTTGCGGAACGTGCTGAGGGAACCGTCCTGGCCGATGGCCTCGGGGTGTACGAGCAGGTAGGTCGTCACGCCATCGATGCGGCCCGCGTCGGTGGCAATCGGCTGCATGGTGGTGTCCTGCAGGATCGTCCCCCCCGACGGCAGGTGCACGTCGAGCCGCTGGTCGAGCCAACGGCTGTACACTGCAGCGGCGGGTTCACCATCGATCGACAGGATGGTGCGACCTTCGCTGGCGGTGACCACACCACTGTCACCAGCCGGGGTGTACCCGATGCCAGTGACGATGCCATTGGGGCCGGCGGGCTCATAGCCGCCCTGGAACGCATATCCGACCTGGCTTGCCGGGAACAACACGGCCACGACCAGGCCATCGGAATGTGTGGAGTCGGTGCCAAGCTGGCGCCAACGACCCGAGACGTCATTGTCCGCCGCCGAACCGCCGATGATGGGGCAGCCGTCGCCGACGAGCCGCCGCAGGCCGGCGATCACGGCTTCTTCATTGCCAGGGGCCTGGTAGATCCAGATCAATTCAGGCAGTTGTCCTTCACAATCGCACGAGGCCAGCGCCTCCTTCAGCAGGCGTTCAGCGGTCGCCGCCGGATCGTCGCCCAAGGCACCGGCCGCTACGCCGTAGCTGCCGTCTGCGTCGTCGACGAGCAGCAGGCCAATGCTGTTGGCATCCCAAAGGCCCTGATCGGTGATGAATCCACCGGAGGAGCTGCCGCCCAGCAGAGCCGCGTCGGGAAAGCGCCCGCGGAGAAAGTGGCGCAGTTGTTCGTCATCGTGATCGCAGCCATAAAAGGCGATCACGAGCCGTGCGGACGCTTCGCTCGGAATCTGACGATCGAGTGCGTCGAGTGCCGCAGCGGTGGACGAGTGGCTGGCCGCGACGGTCTGAAGCTGTGGCACTGTGTATTCCCTGTATGGTTCGCGGCGCGGGAGCTACTCGGCGTCTCATTGTCCGCCTGGTACTGGCGTCAGCGGCAAAAAATGCGAGCGGGCCTCATCATCGGTCCGCCCACAGCCATGCTGACACTCCCGGCCATGTATACAGGGGTATTTCGGCAGGCGTCGCCGATTCTTGAGTCAGTCCCTGGTCTTACCCGACCAAATCCCGAAATTCACGCAACAGGCCAGGCCAGGCGCCGGTCAGGCGGCCAGAATAGGCAGTCTTTTGCCCGGCACGCGGTCGGGAGCGGCACGCATGCCACGTTCGATGATGCCGCCGCCAAGGACCACGTCGCCATCAAAAACCACGAGTGACTGACCGGGCGAAATGGCCTGCACGGCCTCGTCGAGCGCGAGTTCGATGCCCTGGGGATCCACCCGCACGATGGTCGCGGGGGACGGGCGGGCCCGATTGCGAACCTGCACCTGCACCTGTGCCCCAACGGGAGGCGCTTCGGCGAGCCAGTTGAGCTCACGGGCTTCCACACCGCGGCCCAGCAGGGCCTCGCGTGGGCCGACCACCACCGCGCGCTCCGACGGCACGATTTCCACCACGAACATCGGCTCGGCGAAACCGCCCGGCAGCCCTTTGCGCTGACCAATGGTGAAACGCGCGAAGCCCTGGTGTTCGCCAATGATCTCCCCACTCGCCAACCGCAGCGGGCCTGGCTGCAGGGCCGGCGCATCGGCGCCGAGGTGTTCGGCAATCACGCGCACGTGATCCCCATCGGGCACGAAGCAGATGTCCTGGCTTTCGATCTTCTCGGCCGTGCGCAGGCCAAAGCGGCGCGCGATGTCGCGCGTCTCCGCCTTCGTCTGTGCCCCGATGGGCAGCACGAGACGATCCAGCACCGGCCGATCGATGCCCCAGAGGAAATAGCTCTGGTCTTTGCTCGTATCGAGCCCCCGCACCATGACGGCCTGTCCATGACGGTGGCCGATGCGCGCATAGTGGCCGGTGGCGAGCCACGGCGCGTCGATGGCGTCGGCCTTGTGCAGGAGATCGCGAAACTTCGTGAACGTGTTGCAGCGCACGCAGGGGATGGGGGTGCGCCCACGGGCGTACTCCTGCACAAAATCGTCGAGCACATCGTGGCTGAAATGATCCACGAGGTTGGTCACGTAGTGCGGGATGCCAAGCTTTTCACACACACGACGTGCGTCGCTGGTGGCGTCGAGCGAGCAGCACGGGCGATCGGGCACATCGGCGCCGTCACCGTGCAGCTTCATCGTCACGCCCACCACGTCGCAGCCATGCTCCATGAGGATGGCGGCGGCTACGGACGAATCCACGCCGCCGCTCATGGCGACCAGCACCCGTGCGCCCTTGGGCGGCAGCCCGGCCATCACCAGACCAGACGTATCGTCAGACACTGTCATCGCGTCATGTCCACGCTTCAGAAGTCGACCACGGCAAACGTGGCTGCGGCGGACGGCGCATGACCACCACGCGCCTTGAGCGCGAGTGCGGCCAGCACTTCGACGGTGCGATCGACGCAGGCCTCGGTGCTCAGGGCCCCAAAGGACAGGCGCAACGCCGCATTGGCCAGCGACGTGGGCACCCCCATCGCCGTCAGCACATGCGACGCCGAGACACTCCCGCTCTGACAGGCAGAACCGGCGCTGCAGGCGATGCCGCGCAGGTCGAGCGCCATGAGCATCGATTCGCTGTCGGTGCCGGGAATGGAGCAATTGCTGATGTGCGGGGCACGTGCGGCGCCGGCGCCGTGAATGACGATATCGGGTATCTGCGCGCGCAGCGCCGTCTCGAAGCGTTCACGCAGTGCGCCCAGCCGCTGGCCTTCGATTTCGTGTTCGGCGAGCACCAGTTCGGCGGCTGTTGCAAGACCGACCGCGAAGGCCACGTTTTCCGTGCCCGGGCGACGACCACGGTCCTGCGAACCACCATGAAACATGGGTTCGAGTGGCGTGTCGCGACGGATGTAGAGCGCACCAATGCCCTTGGGAGCACCGAGCTTGTGTCCCGAGAGCGTGAGGAGATCAAACGGGGTGTGTCGCGCGTCGACAGCCACCTTGCCGAATGCCTGCACGGCGTCGGTGTGGAACACGGCACCCGCCTGTCGCGCGGCAGCAGCCAGTGCGGGGATGTCCTGAATGACCCCGACTTCGTTGTTCACCCACATCACACTGGCCACGGCGGTCTTGTCATCGAGCAGGGCGGCAAAGTGCTCGGCATCCACCAGACCATCGCTCGTGACGCGCACCAGATGCTCCTCACCACCTTCCTGGGCGACGCGGTGGACGGCAGCGAGCACCGCCTTGTGTTCGATGGGCGTGGTGATGGCCGTGGTGCGCCCGCTGGTGCGCTGGGTACGAAAGGCGCCCAGGATGGCGAAGTTGTCACCCTCGGTGCCCCCCGAGGTGAAACAGACTTCATCGGGATGCGCCCCGATACAGATGGCGAGTCGTTCGCGGGCTTCGTCGAGCGCCACACGGGCCTCGCGTCCCCATCGATGCACGCTGCTCGGGTTGCCAAAGCGGGGGCCAAAAAACGGCGCCATGGCGGACATGACCTCGTCGCGCACCGGTGTGGTGGCAGCGTGGTCGAGGTACACGGGCTGAGTCATCCCTTAAATTAGGGGGGTCGGCCAGAGAGAGGCACCCTTGACCCCGAGTCCGTCGGCACTCCGTCGATCCCGCTTCTGATACGGCTCCCGGAACATGTTCACGACCTGCATCCACTGCACGACCGATCTGGGCCGGAATGAAGCCTTCGAGGCGTTTCCGGTGGGCTCACGGCTGGCGTTCGACGCTCGGCAGGGGCGCCTGTGGGTGGTGTGTCGGCACTGCGCGCGCTGGAACCTCTCCCCGCTCGAGGAACGCTGGGAGGCGATCGAGGCCATGGAGCGCCGGTTCACCGATTCGCGGCTCCGGGTGAGCACCGACAACGTCGGGCTGGCACGGCTGCGCGAGGGGGTGGAACTGATCCGTATCGGCGCACCCCAACGGCCGGAGATGGCGGCATGGCGCTACGGCGACCAGTTCGGTCGCCGCCGGCGCCGGCAATTGTTGGTCACCGGTGTCATCGTGGGCAGTGCGACAGCCATCATCGGCGGGGTGATGGCCCTGGGCGCATCGGTGGGCAGTTTTGCGGGCGTGTACGCCAATGGCGGGCTGTGGCAGACGCTCATTCATGGCCGCCAGCGAAAGTCGATCGGCAAAGTACACCTGCCCGATGGCACGCTGGTGGATGTGCAGCGTCGGCATGCGCGCATGAGTGCGTTGCAGTACGCCTCGCCCGATGCGCCGCTGCAACTGCGCTTCGAGCATGTGGGCGGCACGTCGCTGCTGCTCGGCGATGACGCGATGCGTGTGGCGGCGCGGCTCATGCCCACGGTGAATCGTTTTGGGGGATCGGCGTCCAAGGTGCAGGACGCGGTGCAGTTGCTGGAAACCGCCGGTTCGCCGATGGGCGTGTTGCTCAACGCGCAGCAGCAGTCCGGATGGCGTGCCGGTGACAAGCAGTGGGGTGGTGACACACCAACCCAGGGTCGTGATCGGCGCACGATGGTGCAGAAGCTGCCCGGCACCCTGCATTCGCTGTCGGTGGAGCAGCGCCTGGCCATCGAGATGGCCGTGCACGAAGAAAGTGAGCGGCGTGCGATGGAAGGTGAACTGCAATTGCTCGAGCAGGCGTGGCGTGATGCGGAAGAGGTGGCGAAGATCGCCGACAACATGTTCACGCCTGCTGCCATCGAGTCGCGGCTCGATGCGCTGCGCCGCGAGCGCTGATTCCCACGCGTCCGCGCGATGTATCAGACCTGCATCCATTGTCTGCGCCCACTTGGCGTGAACGAGTCGATTGAAGCCTTGCCGGTGGGGCGTCGGTTGGCGTTCGACGCGGCGAAGGGTCGTCTGTGGGTGATCTGCCAGGCCTGCGAACGCTGGAACCTCGCACCATTCGAGCAGCGTTGGGAAGCGATCGAACAGGCGGAGCGTGTGTATCGCGCCACGCGGGTGCGTGTGAGTACCGATCACATCGGGCTCGCGCGTTTGCCCGACGACACGGAGTTGGTGCGGGTCGGTGCGCCACAACGTCCGGAGTTTGCCGCCTGGCGGTATGGCGATCAGTTCGGTCGACGTCGTCGACGCACCATTGTGATGAGTTCCGGTGCGGTCCTCGGCGTAGGTGCGGCCGTCGGTGGTGCCGTCGTCGCCGGTGCGGGCATCATCGCCATGTTGCCGCTGCTGCAACTGCTGAATGCCGCAGCGATTGTGTCCCGCACGCATCAGACACGTCGATCGTTTGTGTTGCCGGATGGTGGTGTGTTTGTGCCGGTGGGACTGCCGCGGCTCGTGAAGGGCGGCCCCGACGATTGGGGTGTGGATGTCGGCTATACGGTGTTGCGCAGACCGGACGATCCCAAGCCACTGCCGGGGTGGTTCGCGCCAAGCTGGGACGGAGAAGGCAAGAACGAAATGGGCCGACTGCAACTCTACGGCGCTGATGCCTTGCCATTGCTGCGTTGGGCCATGCCACGGGCCAATCGGGCGGGGGCCAGTCGTTCCACGATTGCCGAAGGCGTGCGGTTGATCGAGGACGCGGGGGGCCCGGACACGTATCCGGTGTGGGCGGCACAGCAGGTGCGCGGATGGGCCGCTCGTTCGTCGTTCGGCGACACCGGGGCTCTCGATGCGATTCCGGCGCCGGCACGACTCGCGTTCGAAATGGCGCTACACGAAGACAGTGAGCGGCGCGCCATGGAGGGAGAGCTCGCGTCACTCGAGCAGGCATGGCGGGACGCGGAAGAGGTCGCGGCGATTGCCGACAATCTGCTGGTGCCTGCGTCTGTGATGCAGCGGCTGGCGCAGTTCAAGCGTGCATTCGGACGCGTGTAGGGCCGCGCGGCTGGATCTTGATGTTGGCTGGCCAAGGGGCGCCCTTCGGGCGCGCTACCTGCAGGATCAACAGCCGGATCAAGCGGTCAATGGCGTTGCTGTATTCAATCCCCCAAAACGCCCGTCATATCCTGCAGTTATCCGGCTGTTGATCCTGCAGGTATCGCCGCCACAGGCGGCCCCACCAGGCCTCACCATACTCCAACACCAATCGAAAGCCCATCAGCCAACCCGCCGCCGCAGCAGCGCGCGCACGGGCGCCGCATCGGCGCCGATCACGGCAAGCGGCGGTGCGATCAGTTCATACACGCCGGTTTCGATATGACGCAGGTCGAGGTTCTCGAGCACGAACGTGCCACGCCCCAGCAAGGCGTGGTGTACGTCGAGCGACTTGCTCTGACGACGATCGACACTGGGAGCATCCACACCCCACAACTTCACGCCGCGATCCACCAGCCAGGTGGCGGCTTCTGCAGTGAGGGCGGGCCAATCGTCGGGAAAAATGCCGGCCGCCGATGTGTGCCCCGTGCGCAGCAGCACGCGGGACACGGCATGTTCTCCGATCAGGCGTTGCAGCAGTGGCAGGTCGATGTCTTGTGCCACCCCGTGCGAGGCTGGCAACGCGACCACCAGTGCTTCGCCGACGAACGCACCCAACTCGAGTCCATCGGAGGCCGGCCACTCGGAGTGCACATGCACCGGCGCATCGGCATGGGTGCCGACGTGAAAGCTGGTCGTGATCGCCGCCAGATTGACACTCTCACCGTCCTCGCGCCGCATGGTCCAGCCACAGGTGAACGGATGATCACCCGGCCATTCGGGCGTACCGGCACCGAGCGGTACGGAGATGTCATGCCACATACGATTCCTCAGCAACTCAGAACGTGGACACATCGAGTGTGGTGACATCGTCCACACGCATCGTTTCTTCCGTGTAGAACGGCTCACCGTAGCGCGCGCGGATCAGCGATCCATAGTGTGCCGCATGGTGAGTCACGATGTCGTACAGCGGCTCTCCATTCGGATACACTTCGCCCGCCTGTGTCGCGCCGTCGAACTGCGACCCGAAACACTTGATGGCGGCGAGCTTGCGCTCGAACTGCGTGGAGATATCGACCACGAAGGTGGGTTTCACGTAGTCTTCGCGATACGCGATGACATGCAGCAGCTTCGTGGGCCGGAACGCGGGGTGATCACCAGGGGCATACTTGGCGAGTCCGCTCAGGAAACACGCATCGCGCACCAGTTCGGTGGTCCGGCGGTGATCGGGATGTCGTCCGCGCAGGGCTGGGGCAATCACGATACGCGGACGCAGGGCCCGCAGCATGTGCACCAGGCGCACACGGGTGGCGTCGTCATTGGTGATGCCGGCGTCAGGCAGCCCGAGATTCTCGCGGACATGGATGCCCATCACCTGCGCCGAGGCGGCGGCTTCCGCCGCCCGCAACTCGGCCGATCCCTTGGTCCCCATCTCACCCTGTGTGAGATCGAGAATACCCACGCGGTGACCGGCATCGATCGCCTTGATCAGGGTACCGCCGCAGGTAAGTTCGGCGTCGTCACGGTGTGGCGCGACGGCGAGCAGGTCCAGAGACTGAGGGGAAGTCATATCGGAACGTACGCCGCCGGCAAAGAGCAGGGAAGCGTGTTCGGAAGGGCTCCCGTACTACGTGATCAGCGCCAGTCGCGCGGCGCGAGCATGGCGATGAGGCGTGCCTCGAATGACCCTTCCGCGTACTCCGGCGCGTACTGCCACATCGCGAGCGGTGGAAGGCTCATCAAGACACTCTCCACGCGGGCGTTGGTCTGCAAACCGAAGGTGGTGCCGCGGTCGTGTACCAGATTGAACTCCACGTATCGTCCTCGGCGCACCAACTGAAAAGTGCGTTCGGGTTCACCGTAGGTGGTGTCACGACGGCGGGTCACGATCGGTTCGTACGCTGCGGGAAGCACCCGGGCCACATCGCTCACAAATAGCGCCACGGCTTCGGCATCCAGACCGTGTGCGGGATCGTTGGCGCGCAGATGATCGAAAAAAATGCCGCCGACTCCACGCGCTTCATTGCCACGATGCGTGTTCACGAAATACCGATCACACCAGGCCTTGAAGTGATCGTAAAACGTGGCGTGATGCCGGTCGCACATGGCACCCAACCCACGATGAAAGGTGTGCGCGTCGTCCTCGTGCGGATAAAACGGCGTCAGGTCGGTGCCACCGCCAAACCAACTGTCGGTGAGCGTGCCCTGTTCATCCGTGAGTTCGAAATAGCGCACGTTCAGATGCACCGTAGGGATCATCGGACTGCGCGGATGCACCACCAGGCTGACGCCGGTGGCGAAGAAGTGCGTCGTGCCCGTGGCCGCCCCGACACCGCCCAAGCGCTGCGCTGCGGCATCCGGCAGCACGCCCATCACCACCGAACGATTGATCCCCGCTTTTTCGAACGTGATCCCGTCACTCAATACGCGCGCCACACCACCACCACCGCCGGGCCGTTCCCATCGATCTTCGCGAAACGTGCCACCCTCATCGAGGCGGGTGAAAAAGGCCGTCAGTTCGTCATGCAACCCTTCCATGCGCGACGCGATCTGGTGGCGCCGCAGATCACTGACCGAACTCCCGCTCTCGGGGCTCATGCTCAGCGATGCTCCGCGAGACGCTCTGGGGTCCACTCCCATTCTTTCACGGCATCCACGAATGCCTTTGCGTGTGCCGGCGGCACATCGGGCAGGATGCCATGTCCGAGATTGGCGACATGCCCAATGGGTCCGAACTCGGCGATCATGGCGTGAGCACGTGCACGGATTTCGGCGGGTGTGGCGTAGAGCGCACATGGATCGAGATTGCCCTGCATCGCCACATTGAACGGCGCGAGCTGACGGCGCGCCTGCGCTGGTGTGGTATGCCAATCCACCCCCACCGCATCCGCTCCCGTGGCGGCGGCGATCTCGCCCAGTGCCCAGCTCGCGCCGGGCGCAAAGACGATGACCGGAACGCCCGCTTCCCGTGCACGACGGGCAGCCTTGGTGAGATACGGCAACACGAAGGTGCGGAACTCCTGTGGCGACAGCGCGCCGGCCCACGATTCGAACAACTGGACCACCTGCGCCCCTGCGGCGACCTGCGCCACGAGGAAATCACCCACGGCTGTGGCCAGCCTGTCCAACAGGGCGTGTGCCATGGCGGGCTGCTCGAACAACATGCGCTTGGCGACCGCGAACTGCTTGGTGCCTTTGCCTTCCACCATGTAGGCCGCCAGCGTCCACGGCGCGCCGGCAAAGCCGATGAGCGGCACTCGATTGTTCAACGCGCGACGAGCCAGGCGCAGGGCATCGAGCATGTACCGCAACTGATCCTCAGGGTCCACCGTGCGAAGTCGTGCCACATCGGCCGGAGTGCGCAACGGGGACGGGAACTGCGGACCCACGCCTTCATCGAGCGTCAGGTGCATGCCCATCGCTTCCGGGATGACGAGGATGTCGCTGAAGATGATCGCGGCATCCACGCCGATGAGGTCCACCGGCTGCAGGGTGACTTCCACGGCGAGTTCCGGCGTGCGGCACATGGTCAGGAAGTCGGACCCGGCTCGCACCGCGCGATACTGCGGGAGATATCGACCAGCCTGGCGCATCATCCAGACAGGGGGCCGCGAGACAGGTTCACGGCGAAGGGCACGCAGCAGCAGATCGTTCATCGGAGACACGTCGGAAACTCACGAAGGACATCACGCCCTGACAGGCATGATGCACAGAGGCTCCCGTCCATCGGACGGGAGCCTCGGACTGCCCGAAACGTACTCGCCTGCACCTATCCGGCCGCCTCCGAATCTCTACGGAGGCACGCCATTCGCGTCGATATCGGCGGTATCAGGCCGCGGCGCGCGTGCGGGTCGACCCGCCTTCCCCGCGCCGTGCTTTGTGTGCCTGAGAGGACGCGTGTCGATTGGAGAGGACAAAATTGCCCACCAACTCATCGAGGCTGTGTGCCTGACTGGACAGCTCCACGGCGGCCGCGGCGGCTTCTTCCGCGTTGCTGGCCACGGTCTGTGTCGACGCGTTCATCAGGTGGGCCGCCTGCGTAAGCTGGTCCACACCCTGCGCCTGCTGCGTACTCGTGGCCGAAATCTCGTCGATGACACCGCTGAGCTGCCGAATCTGTCCATCGATATCGTCGAGTTGACGCTGCACCACACCCTGTCGCTGGTTGCCTTCCTGCGCGTGGCGCACGCTCTCTTCGATCATCGTGGCCGTGCTCTTGGCGGCGTCGGCACTCCGAATGGCCAGGCTGCGCACTTCGTCCGCCACCACGGCAAAGCCCTTGCCCGCATCACCGGCGCGAGCGGCCTCCACGGCCGCGTTGAGCGCCAGCAGGTTGGTCTGGAACGCGATCTCATCGATGGTCTTGATGATCTTCGCTGTTTCGACGCTCGATCGGGCGATGCGCTCCATGGCGATCGATAGTTGCGCCATCTCGGAAACACCCTGCGCCGTGCTGGTGTGCGCCGTCTGCACGAACCGACTGGCCTCGACGGTGTGCTGCGCATTGTTCCGCGCCATGGCCGCGAGTTCTGTCAGGCTGCTCGTGGTTTCTTCGAGGCTGGCCGCCTGATCGGCCGCACCGTGCGCCAGCGCATCGCTGCCGGCACTGATCTCGGTACCGGCATTGGAGACTTCCGATGCCGCGACGGCCACGCGCTGCAGCGCCGAGTCGAGGTTGCCCACGGCTTCGTTCAGCGCCGTCTGCAACACGAGATAGTCACCCAGATAGGTGCCTTCCATACGGGCGGTCAGATCGCGACCCGCTACCCGTTGCAAGGTGCCGGACGCTTCCTGCAGCGGCGTGCTGACGGCATCCATCACCCGATTGAGACCGATCGCGAGGTCGGCGTAGCTGCCCTCATGACGCTGGATATCCGCCCGACGGGACAAATCGCCGGCCCGCGCCGATTCATTGAGCGTGGCCGAATCGGTGACGATGGCCAGCACATTGCGCTGGGCCGCGTTGAGCGATTCGATCGACGCCTGACACGTGGCGATGATGCCGTTTACCGTGGCAGCCAGTTCGCCGAGTTCGTCCTCGCGTTCGATTTCGATGAGCGTGGTCGTCGCTTCGAGTTTGCCCGTCAGATCGCCGTGCGCCATGCCGGTGGCGATGCGCTCGATGCCGGCAATGCAGTTGCGGCGCAGCTTGGTCGCGCGGTCCGCAATCTCGTGCAGGGGAGCGAGCGTACGACGCACCATCGTGTACGCGGCGCCACCCGCACACGACAGCACCACCGCCGTGCCGATGAGCATCCAGCGCGTCAACGCGATGGCGGGATTGCCTTCGAGCGTCGGGAGCAACCACAAGGCGGCCAGATCACTGGCCAACGCGATGCCTGTGAGTCCGCCGATCAGAATCCCGACGCGTTGTGAGACAGACCTGGTGCTGGACATGAGACCACTCATTGGAGATTGGAGAACCGCGGGGGAACGGCGTCAGTCATTGACGCCGGTAAGAGCCATTGATAGGGAATATCGGCGCCCTCCCTGACAACGTGGCTATCATTTTTGTAAGTCTTAGGGCCTATGCGATTCTCTTGAGACGAGGGCCGTTGCGCGTTTCGTCGGCCCGAAAGCGCTCGACAGCACTGCCGAGCACCGCGGCGCGATCGCTGAGCTCCATGCTGGTGGCACTGCCTTCCTCGGCGTTGGCGGCCACGGTTTGTGTCACAGTGTTGATCTGGTCGATGGCCTTGGAGATTTGCTGCACGCCTTCCTGCTGCTGACCCGCAGCCGCTGCGACCTCCGACATCACCACACGGACCCGATCGGCCTGTCGTACGATCTCGGAGAGCGTGCCCAGTACCGTCTCGTTGAGGCGCACCCCTGCGTTGGTGCTCGACATCGACTCTTCGATGAGCGCCGTGGTGCTGCGGGCGGCTTCGGCACTGCGCATGGCGAGGCCGCGCACTTCATCAGCGACGACCGCAAATCCGCGACCGGCATCCCCGGCCCGGGCCGCTTCGACTGCCGCATTGAGCGCCAACAGATTGGTCTGGAATGCAATCTCATCGATGGTCTTCACCACGCGAGCGGTGGCATCCGACCCCGCCTTGATGCGGGTCATCGCATCGGCCAACTGCTGCATGGAGCGTTCACCGCCCGCTGCCGTATCGCGCGCCTGTTCCGCCAACGTACGCCCTTCTCGTGCGTGTGTCGCGCTGGACTGCGTCATGCTCGTGAGTTCCTGCAAGCTGGCCGCCACTTCTTCCAGCGAAGCGGCCTGACTGGAGGCGCCCTCGCTCAGCACACCACTGGCGTCGCGTAGCGAAGTGGACGTGCCCAGGATCTCGTCGGCCGACTGCCGTACCACGTGCATCGCGCCCTGCAGCTCCTGCAGCGCCGAATTGAAATGCACCTGCACTTCGGCGTTGCGGCCGGTGTAGGTGCCGGTGAGACGAACGGTGAGATCGCCCTGGGCCAGTCGTGAGAGAGCCGTGCTGATATCGTCGAGGAACCGCATGGCTTCACCCTTGAGGATGGCTTCGATGCGTTCCTGACGGGCGTTGGTGAGCGACGTGATGACGATGGCGATGTCGGCCTGCAGCAAGCGGTCGAAGGCCCGCTGGAAGCGATACAACTCCGCGGGGGTGGCGTCGCTGCGTTCCACGGCCGAGAACATGTGCTCGCGGATGACCTCGTACATCGCGACGTACCAATTCGAGTCCAGATCAATGCGTTCGTGCACCTGACCCACGAGGCGACGATAGGCGATGTAGCCATCGTCGATCACGCCGCTGAACATGGCCAGCAGATATCGTGTGATCAGCGGACGCTGGCGGTCCACCGAGGTATGCCGATCGAGAATCTCTTTGGTCGCTCTCGTGCCGGCGATGTGGGCATAAAAATCGTCGATCATGGCATCACAGGCGGCGCGGCACACGGATTCCCACGCCTGCACCACACCGAGGTCGGTATTGGTGAGCTTCAGGAAATCGAGACGGCGGCGCACTTCGACGTCGGTGACTTCAATGCGCCCCAGCGGATACACACGCTCGACGTTTTTCTTGGAGACGGAACGGAACCAGACCATTGCCTGCAGTCGGATGAGTCGCGACCGTAGAGTCCCCGACGTCGAGGAGTGGCAGCCCGGAAGCCGGGTGATGATCGCGATTGCCTACAGGCAGCTATCGGACGTGTGCACTACGATGTGCAGTCGCGGCGGCGTATTTACGCGATTGTAATTCACGATTTTTTTCGCGCGCCGATTCATCACGCCGGTACAGCGTGTCAGCAAGAAAAAATCCTGCTATTGGCATGGCGATGTGCGCAAAGCGGTCTCCGTACAGCGGTCTCCGTCGGCTATTCGTGTCGGAGCGCTTCCACGGGATCGAGACGGGATGCGCGCAACGCGGGCAGCATACCAAAGGCCACACCGGTCACGGCACTCGCCAGGACGGCGGTCACCATGATGCTTGTTGGTACCGATGCGGGCAGCGAGCTGTTGCTGCGGATGATCCACGCCAGCAGGGCACCGACCGCCAATCCGATGAACGCACCGATACTGGTCAGCGTCGCGGCCTCCACCAGAAACTGCCATCGAATGGTGCCCGCCGTCGCTCCCAAGGCTTTGCGGACGCCGATTTCGCGGGTACGCTCGGTCACGGAAATCATCATGATCGCCACCACACCAACACCTCCCACCAGCAATGCCACCGCCGACAGGGCGAGGCCCACGGCGAAGATGGTACCGAAGAGCTGGTTGAAGGTGTCCATGATGCGATCCTGCTCCACGAGATAGAACGTGTTGCGATCGCTTGGGCGCAGTCCCCGTCGTGCCCGCATCGAGGCCATCACTTCGTCCATCACCTCTGCCTGGCTGATGTCACTGCGGGGACGCACCATGAGCGTGAGACTTCCGCGAAACGCATCGAGCTGCCGCACGGCCGTGGACGTGGGCACGATGGCGCGCGGTGTTTCCGGCCCACGCCCTTCAAGCGAACGCAGAAAGCCGGCGCGTGGATTGTAGACGCCGATGACGGTGAACTGGCGACCACTGATCGTCACGGGCTTGCCGATCGGTTCGGAATCGCCGAACAACTGAGCCTTGAGGGTGTCGTTGAGCAGCACGACCGGTTGTCCTGCCTCATACTCGGCACGCGTGAAATTGCGTCCCGGGGCGATATCGGATGCGTTGACGGCCGGCCATTCCACGCTGTAGGCGTCGTAGCCCACGTTGTCCACGCGACTGTTGCGATAGGCGAAGTTTGCTTGCCCCGCCATCGTGCCGATGACTTCCTGCACACCCGGCAAGCGCCTGATCATGTCCCACTCGGCGAACGAGATGGGCGGATTGCGGCGATCGGGACAGTTCTCATCGGTGCCGTCGCAGGCGTTGATGCCGCTGCCGCGTCGCTGCACGATGAAGGTGGTGGCGCCGATTTCTTCGAGATCCTGCTGAAATGAAGCGCGGATCCCGTTGACCACCGCGCCCATGGCCACGACCACGAACACGCCGATCGCGACACCGGCAATGGTCAGCGCCGCACGCACTTTGTTGCCACGGATGGCTTCGAGCGCCATGCTCACTCCTTCGAGTGCGAGCAAGATGCCGTTCATGACCTCATTCCTGCCTCAGGGCGGCGATGGGATCGAGTTGTGCTGCACGGCTGGCGGGATAGAGACCGGCGGCGATGCCTACACCAGCACCGGTCACGAGCGCGGCCACGATCGACCACGGGGCAACAGCGGCCGGTAGGGGCGTGAGCGCCGCGATCAGTTTGGCGAGTCCAATACCCAGCGCGATGCCGATGGCCGCACCGAGCGTGCTGAGCGTGGCGGCTTCCACCAGAAATTGCGACAGGATGTCCGAGCGTTTGGCGCCGAGTGCCTTGCGCACCCCGATTTCGCGGGTGCGTTCGGCAACAGCCACCAGCATGATGTTCATGATGACCATCGCCCCGACCACGAGACTGATGGCGGGCAGCGCGGTTCCAAAGAGGACCAGGCGTCCCTTCAACTGCTTGATGAAGCCGAAGGCCGCATCCTGCGTCACGAGCCCGAAATTGTCCGCCTCACCGGCGCGGAGACCGCGAAATGCGCGTAGCGCGCTGCGCGCCGCTTCGACTCCCTCGGCGAGGTCGGCCTGCGACGGCGCCTGCACGATGAGCGAGGAGATATCGCGCATGGGGCGGATGATACGGCCCATCGGCGACGTGTACGGCGCAATGGCCATGCGATCGAGCGAGAACCCGAAGACGGACCCTTGTTTTTCGATCACACCGATGACGGTGAAGGGCACACCGCTGACACGAATCTGACGACCTTCGGGGTTGAGGCCGGGAAAGAAGTGCTCCGCGACTTCCACGCCGATCACCAGGACTGGTGATCCCGCGCGGACCTCCTGCTCGGTGAACGCGCGCCCCTGCGTCACGGCGAACTTCTTGATGGCGAAGTACTCGGCGTCGGTGGCGATGGCCTGTACCTGCCGCGGCCGGGCCCCTGGGGCGGCCCCGTACTTGAACGTCTCACTCGAGATCGACGATCGCATGGACGAGGGAAGCGCCGCGCGCACCACGTCGACATCCGTCATGCGCAGGAGCGGGCGACGGCGAGCCTCTCGCACATCGAATCCACGGTTGCCCCCGGGCCCCACGTTGTCGAAACGCCGGAGGGTGAACGTGTTGGTCCCGATCAGTCGCGAGGCAAAGTCCTCTTCGACATAGCGGCCCATGCCTTCCACGATGGAAACCACCGCGATGAGGAACATGACGCCGATCATCACGCCGAGCAGCGTGAATGCGCTTTTGAGCTTCTGGACCCGGAGCTGGTTGAAGGCCAGCCGGACTGCATCGAGGGTTGTCACCCCCTATTCTAACGTGCGCCGACCCATCGTGGGACGAATGGCGGGCCGGTACGCGACCCGCCAGAGGGCCTGACTCGAGATGAGGGGCTCGCTGGCCCTACTCGTGCCGGAGTGCTTCCACGGGATCGAGGCGGGATGCGCGCAAGGCCGGCAGCATGCCGAACACTACGCCGGTGGCGATACTGGCGATGATCGCGGTCGCGATGGCGGATCCGGGAATGGATGTGGGAATGGACGTATTGCTGCGTACGATCCATGCGAGCACGGAGCCGGCAATCAGCCCCACCGATGCTCCGATCGACGTGAGCGTCGCCGCTTCGACGAGGAACTGCCAGAGAATGGTCACGCGCGTGGCCCCGAGCGCCTTGCGCACGCCAATCTCGCGCGTGCGTTCGGTCACCGAGATCATCATGATGGCCACCACACCGACGCCGCCGACGAGCAGGCCAACGGCGGACAGTGCCAGTTCCACCATGAAGATCGCGCCGAAGAGCTGGTCAAACGTCTCCAGCATGCGATCCTGCGCCACCAACGCAAAGTTGTTCGGTTGCGCCGGCTTGAGTCCACGTCGTCCACGCAACATCTCCGTGACGGCGTCCATCACCACGGCCTGCTGAATTCCGGGGCGTGGCTTGACCATGATCAACAGCCCGCGCCGCCAGACGTCGAGATGGCGGTAGGCCGTCATCATCGGGAGAATGGCGCGCGGTTTGTCCGGTCCGCGTCCGTCCATCGACTTGAGAAATCCGGCCTTGGTGTGAAACACACCAATCACCGTGAACTGCTTTCCCTCTACGGCGATCTGCTTGCCGATCGGATCGGAATCGCCGAACAGACGGTTCTTCAAGGTGTCGTTGATGACCACCACCTGCGCCGCTCCATCGTGCTCCGCGCGGGAGAAGCTGCGGCCCGGTGAGATGTCTGCTACGTCGGTCTTGATCCAGTCGGTGCTTTGCGCATCGTAGCCGACGTTGGTGACGTGCCGATCCTTGTAGTCGAAGCTGGTCTGTCCGGAGAGCCATGCCGTGGCAGTTTCCACATCGGGCATGTTCCGGATCGTGTTCCACTCATCGAGCGTGATGGCCGGGTTGCGGCGATCGGGACAGGTGTCATCGGTGCCATCGCAGGAGTTGAATCCCACGCCACGTCGACGCACCTGAAACGAGGTGGCCCCGAACTCATCGAGGTCGGATTGGAAGCTCTGGCGAATGCCGTGCACGGTGGCCCCCATCGCCACCACGACAAACACGCCGATCGCGACACCGGCGATGGTGAGTCCCGCGCGTACTTTGTTGGCGCGGATCGCATCGAGCGCCATGCCGATGCCTTCGAGTGCGACGAACAATCGGTCGATGAATCGCATGGACTACTCCTGCCTCAGGGCGGCGATGGGATCGAGGCGCGCCGCGCGGCTCGCGGGATAGATACCCGCGGCGATGCCCACACCCGCGCCGACCACCAGCGCCGCCACCACGGACCACGGCGCCACGGCCGCAGGGAGCGGCGTCAGCGCGGCAATCGTCGCCGCGAGCCCAACACCGAGTCCGATACCAACGGCCGCGCCAACCACGCTCAGCGTGGCCGATTCCACGAGAAACTGGGACATGATGTCGCGCCGTCGTGCGCCCAGTGCCTTGCGCACACCGATCTCCCGCGTGCGTTCGGCAACGGCCACCAGCATGATGTTCATGATGACCATGGCACCCACGACGAGGCCGATCGCCGGCAGCGCGGTGCCAAACACCACCATCTTCGACTTGATCCCGTCGAAGAAGGCCAGCGCTTCGTCCTGTGTTTCCAACGCGAAGTTGTCCGCCTTGCCGGGCGGCAGGCGCCGCGCCGCACGAAGCACCTCACGCGCCGCATCCATACCGTCCGTGACCAGCACGGCAGAGGGAGCCTGTACCACCATCGATTCGATGTCCCCCCGCGGCCGAATGGCCCGGTGCAGGGGACTGGTGTACGGCGCGATGGCGAGTCGATCGAGCGAGAATCCGAAGATCGTCCCCTGTTTCTCGATCACCCCGATCACTTCGAACGGCGTGCCATTGAGTCGCAGCTCACGTCCGATGGGATCGAGCCCCTGGAAGAAGTGTTCCGCCACTTCCACGCCGATCACGATCACCCGTGCACCGATGTTGACTTCCTGCTGCCCGAATGCACGACCGCGCTCGAGATTGAACTTCTTGATCGTGAAGTACGAGGCTTCCGTCGCGACCGCCTGCACCTGGCGTGGGCGGTTGTAAGGCGAATTGGCGGACATGAACAACTCGCTCGCGATTGCCGACAGACTACCCGGCGGCAGCACTCCGCGCACCAGTGCCGCATCCTGTGGGAAGAGTCGCGGTCGGCGCTGGATCTCGCGCCAGTCGAGATTGTCATCCGTATTGAAGTCGTTCCAGCGGCGCAACGTGAAAGTGTTCACGCCGAACAGCTTGCCGGCAAAGTCGTTCTCCACGTAACGACTCATGCCTTCCACGATGGATACGACGGCGATGAGGAACATGACGCCAATGGTCACACCGATCAACGTGAAGAAGCTTTTCAGCTTCTGCACACGAATGGTGGCCAGCGCCAACCGGACGGCTTCGAAGAATGCCATCGGTGGTGCCTCCTGAATTGTGGTGCGACGGATTGTCGGCTACAGGCCCGGTGTCGGGCGTGAACTACTCGTGGCGCAGTGCTTCGACGGGGTCGAGCTTCGATGCGCGGCTGGCCGGCAGCATGCCGAACAACACGCCGGTCACGCAGCTCGCGCCCAGTGCGGCCACCACCGCCATCGGCGGAATGCTCGCATCGATGGGTGTGAAGTTCCGGATGAGGAGCGCGCCGAGCCATCCCACGAAAAGACCGATGGCGCCACCAATGCCCGTGAGCGTTGCGGCTTCCACCAGAAATTGCCACAAAATGGTGGCACGTGTGGCACCCAGTGCCTTGCGCACGCCGATCTCGCGCGTCCGTTCCGTCACGGAGATCATCATGATGGCGATCACCCCCACGCCACCAACGATCAGGCCGACGCCGGACAGGGCAATCATCACGAGGAAGAACATGCCGAAGATCGAGTTGTACGTCTCGAACAACTTGTCCTGCGTGATGATGGCGAAGCTCGACTCTTCAGCCGGTCGTGTACCACGCATGCCGCGCAATCCGGCCGTCACGTCGTCGATAACCTGATCACGCGACACGTTGCTGCGCGGCTTCACCGCCAGGCCGATATTGCTGGCGCGCGCACCCACATAGCGGATGAGCGCCTGCACGGGCATGACGGCCTTCGGACGCTCGCCACCCGACAGGAAGCTGCTGTTGTCCTTGTACACACCGATCACTTCGAACGGCACGTTGTTGACGAGCAGGGTCTTGCCGATCGGATCGAGTTCACCGAACACGCGCTCCACCATGAGCGTCGTGATCACGACCACCCGTGCGCCGGTCCGCGCCTCGGCGGACGTGAAGGCACGCCCGGGATACACATCCGGGGCGCCGATCGTGGTCCACTCGGCCGAGTAGCCTTCCACGGACGCCTGCGAGAGCTCGCGATCGCGATACTTCACCTTCGCACCCCAGTCGAGACGCTCGCCAACCGCTTCAACGGACGACAGGCGGCGCAGCATCTCCACTTCGTTCGAGCGAAGGGGCGGATTGCGGAGCCACTTGCACGTTTCATCGGAGCCGTCGCAGGCCTCGAAGGAAATGGGGTATCGCGTGACAAAAAACGTCGTCGGACCGGTGCTGGCGAAGTCCTTCTCGACCGACTTGTTGATGCCGTGCACAGCCGCGGAGATGGCGACCACCACGAACACACCAACGGCGATGCCGAGGATGGTCAGACCGGCGCGCACCTTGTTGGCGCGCACCGCATCGAGCGCGATGCGTACGCCTTCGGAAACGGCGGACAGGCGGGTGCTGAAGGCAGACATGACCTATTCCTGACGCAGGGCGGCAATCGGGTCGAGCCGCGACGCGCGACTGGCCGGATAGACACCGGAAACGATGCCAACGCCGGCGCCAAGGGCCACACCCACCACGATGGACCACGGCGCCACGCTCGCCGGCAACGGCGATACGAGCGAGATGAACTTGGCGAGGCCGATACCCAGCGCCACGCCGATGGCCGACCCCACCGTGCCCAGCGTACTGGATTCGATGAGGAACTGCAGCAGAATGTCGCGCCGCTTGGCGCCGAGTGCCTTGCGGATACCGATTTCGCGCGTGCGCTCGGCGACCGCCACGAGCATGATGTTCATGATGACGATCGCGCCGACCACCAGACCAATGGCGGGCAGGGCGACGCCGGCCACCACCAGGTAGCCTTTCATCTTGTTCCAGAACTCGAGTGCGGTGTCGGCCGTCTGCAGCGCGAAGTTGTCCTTCTGCGCCGGGCGCAATCGACGATTGGCCCGCATGGCCGCCCGCACGTCTTCCATGGTCTCGCGCATGGCCGGTTCACTCGGCAACTGGATCGCGATCGCGTCAACGATGTTCGGACGCGGATTCACGAGCCGGCGCACGGGTGACCGCCACGTGGTGACGAGGAAGTTGTCCATCGACATGCCGAAGATCTGGCCCTGCGTTTCGGCGATGCCGACGATGCGATACGGCACACCGCCCAGGCGCACCTCGCGATCGACAGGATCGAGGCCCGGGAAGAGGCGCTTGGCGGCGTCGATCCCGATCACGGCGACCTTTTCACCGCGGCTGAGCTCCTGTTCGGAGAGCACGCGCCCTTCCGACACGCCGAGCTTCTTCATGTTGAAGTAGTCACCGTCCACTGCGGACACCTGAACCTGCCGCGGCTTGCCACTCACCGTGGTGGATGCTGTGACCTGGCCATCGCTCACGATGTACCAATTGGCATCCGCCGGCAGGGCACTGGTGACGGGCTCCACATCGGTGATTTCGATCCGCGGCCGGCGACGGTACTCCTCCCACGTCGCGGCATCGACATCGCCGATGTTGATGTTCGGACGATTGCGCACTTCGAAGGTGTTCAGGCCGATCAGCTTCCCGACCAGGTCATCCTCCATGTAGCGCCCCATCCCCTCGACGATCGATACGACGGAGATGAGGAACATGACACCGATACACACTCCGAGCAGCGTGAACGCGCTCTTGAGCTTCTGGGTGCGGATGGTGCTGAGTGCCAGGCGAATGGCTTCGAAGAACGGCACAGAGGGATCGGCGAAAGGCGGAGTTTAGTGCGCGACGCTGACGCCGACGCGCTCGACGAACTGATTGCGACGCTCGTCGCTGGCGATGACACCGTCACGCAACACGACCACACGCCGTGCATTGGCCGCGATATCGGGTTCGTGCGTCACCATGACCACCGTCTGCCCTTCGCGCGACAACTCGTCGAACACCCGCATGATTTCCGAGGATGTCTGCGAGTCGAGATTACCCGTGGGTTCGTCGGCCAGCAGGATGGACGGACGGTTCACCAGCGCCCGGGCGATGGCGACACGCTGACGCTGACCACCGGACAATTCGTTGGGACGGTGGTGCATACGCTGGCCGAGCTGCACGCGCTCCAGCGCTTCCGTGGCGCGCTTCTTCCGTTCTTCCGCCGACACACCGGCGTAGACCAGCGGCAGCTCCACGTTTTGCAGCGCCGAGGCGCGTGGCAGCAGGTTGAACGTCTGAAAGACGAACCCGATTTCCTTGTTGCGCACGCGCGCGAGCTGGTCATCGCTCATCGTCGAGACGAGCATGCCGTTCAGCCAGTATTCACCGCCGTTGGGTGTGTCGAGGCAGCCGATGAGATTCATCAGCGTCGACTTGCCCGAGCCGGACGGACCCATGATGGCCACGTATTCGTTGCGTCGGATCGCGAGGTCGACCCCGCGAAGAGCGCGGACGATTTCGCCGCCCATGTCGTACTGCCGTGTGAGCTGGCGGGTGACGATCACCCAATCCTGTCCCGGGGTCGCTCCCGGGGCACCCACCACCGCACGCCGTTCGCCGGTCGTGCTGAGGCCGATTTCGTCCGCGCTGCTCATGACTTGCTTCCTGCCGCCGGCGCCTTCTTCTCTTCCGGCTTGTTGACCTTGATCAACGCGCCGTCCTTGAGTTCACGGATCGCCTGGTAGGTACCGGCCACGATCGTCTCGCCGGTCTTGAGACCATCCAGCACTTCGAAGTGACGCTCACCCGCGATGCCGACCTTCACAGGGCGGAAGGTGACCTTGTTGTCCGCGCCGACGATGAACACGCCTTCCACATCGCGCTTGCCCACTTCCTTCGTGGGCTGCCGTCCGCCGACAGCCATCGCGGAATCACCGCTCGGCAGGCTCTCGTTCTCGCGCACGGTCAGGGCGATGATCGGGATGCTCAGCACCTTGGTCCGAGTGGCCGTGACAATCTTGGCCGTGGCCGAGAAGTCGGGGCGGGTATCCACCGGCGGATTCAGGAGCTGCACCCGCACTTCGTAGTCGATGGCCTGGTCACCGGTGTTGGCGGTGGCGGTCTTCGTGACCGAGCTGTTGGAGATTTCCACGACCTTGCCGACAAACGTCGTGTCGGGGAAGGCGTCGATCTGGATGAGTGCCGAGTCGCCGACATTGATGCGCGCCACGTCGGTTTCGTCGACCTTCACCTTGGTCTCGAGCACGGCCATGTCGGAGATCGTCAGCAGGGTCGCCGCGTCCTTGTTCAGCGTGCCCATGATCGCCGTTTCGCCTTCTTCCACGTTCAGGCGGGTGATCTTGCCGCTCATCGGCGCCACGATCGTGGTGCGGTTGAGGGCCTGACGCGCGTCACGCACCGACGCCACGGCCTGCTCGACCGAGTAGTCGGCCGCTTCGGCGAGTGCCTTGTTCACTTCCATCTGCGTCTTGAGCTGCTCGATCTGTTCGACGCTCACCAGCGTGGGCGTGGACTGCTGGATCTTGAGCGAACGCTCGTAGTTGCGCTCGGCCTGGATCAGATTGGCGCGCGCCTGCGCCGCCTGCGCCTTGGCCGACGCCTGTCCGGCTTCGGACCGCTGCAAGGCCGCCGTGGGCTGCTCCGGATCGATCTGCAGCAGGAACTGTCCCTTCTTCACGATGTCGCCTTCCTTCACGGACAGGCGCACGATCTTGCCGGTCACGTCAGCCGAGACGTTGACCATGGTGCGGGGCTGGATCTGTCCGCTGGCGGTCACCGACGCCACGAGATCCCGCGCTTCCACCGCCTCGGTGCGCACTTCGACCGGCTTGGTGGTGTTCTTCTTGGCGGCGACAAAGGCCAGGGCGGCCACAGCGACGACGACAGCACCGCCGATGCCGTACTTCACGGTCTTGGTCATGAATGATCTCAGTTAGCGAAGGGGGCGACCGACGGCGTTCTCGAGTGCCGCGAAGGCCCGTTGCACGTCGTAAATGGCGGTGATGCGATCCGTGGCAGCGCGCTCGTAGTCACCACGCGCCTGCACGAGGTCCACGATGCTGATCGCGCCGACGCGATAGCGTTCCTGGGCCAGTTCGAGCGCCGTGCGCGCGCTGCGCACGTTCTCTTCCTGCATGGTGACCGTCTGCTGCGCGGTATTGAGCTGCAGATAGGCCGCCGTGACGTCCGACGAGATGCGCAGTTCCTGATTGCGCACTTCGATCTGGGCGTTACGCTGATTCACGCTCGCCTGTTCGATCTGCTGCTCGCGGCGGAAACCGTTGAAGATCGGCAGAGAAAACGTCGCGCTCAGGCCGTACGGGTTGCGCGTGAAATCGAGGGGATACTTGCCCTGCGAATCCCGAATCGCCTGTTCGTCGGCCGGTGTGAAGGCCATGCCCTGACACTGCGTGAGCCGGTTGTCGAGATTCAGGCGGGCCCGGACTTCTTCCGTGCGAATGCAGGAGGCCTGCGACGACAGCACACCAGCCAGTCCCTGTTGGATGAGGGCGTTGGTGTTGGTGTAGCGGTTGGTGAAGCCCGAGATGTTGGCCGACAGCGCCAGCGTCGGGATGTACCCGCTGCGGGCGGACGCGATCGAACGCCGCGCACTTTCCTGGCGCGTCCGTGCGGCATCGAGCGTGGGGTTGTCGCTGCGTGCGCTGGCGAGCACCGACTGCAGATCGAGCGTCGGCGTGGGAGCCAGGGCGGTGTCGAGTCGGGTCTCCAGCACCGGCGGCAAGCCGATCTGCTGATAGAGACGCACGATTTCGATGGCGGCCTGATTGCGTGCATTGAGCGCGGCCACGCGCTGCTGTCCGTGCGTGACCTCGGCCCGCTGCACATCGAGCTGCGTGCCGGAGCCCACCTGCAGGCGCGCCTGGGCCAACTGCAACTGCGCCGACGTGGTGGTCAGCAACGTGTCCTGTAGCTGCGCGCGTGCCTGCTGCTGCAGCGCCGCCATGTACTGCACCGTCACGTCGTTGCGCACCCGCTGTTCGGCGGCCTGGATGTCCGACTCGGTCGCGTCCTGGTTGGCCTTGACCGCCCGGCGGTCATTGAGCGCCGCCATGGACAGGTTCAGGCTCGCACCGGCGGAGACGTCGGTGGACAACTGATCGTTGGTCGAACCGAACCCCTGACCCTGGAAGAACGTCTGACGGCCTTCGCGATAGCTGCCGCCCAACGACGTGTTCACGGAAGGCAGGAACGCGCCGTTCGCGGCACGCACATTGGCCGCCGCGATGCGCCGTGAATTCAGGGACGTCTGCAGCGTCGGGTTGTTGCGACGGGCCAGAGCCAGAGCGTCCGACAAGGTCAGAATCGCACCGGCAGCCGGAGCGGCGGGTGCAGCCTGCGCTGCGGCCACCGAGGGCACCACTGGGCCGAGAAGGCCAGCGGCCAGCGCGACCGTCCTGAAGAGCACGTGAGATTTCACGGAAATCGTCATGGGACAAGCTGGGGGAGGGGAATGGACAGGGGGGCCTACGCCCCTCTCCAGTCGATTGTTTCAGGTGCGATCGATCAATGTTCGCATCGGGTTGGCGCGCTACCGTGGCACGTCGTCGCGCCGGGCATCCAGTCCACGGGCTGGAATGGAAATCCGCAGCAGATGCCCGTCGGGATCGGCCCACACCAGGCGGACTTCGCTGGAGGCCGTGACCACCCGCCACCGTTGGGCCATACGTCGCCCACCGGCAATGGTCACCGTGTCGGCAATGGATTCGAGCACGATGTGCACCGCCCCCTGACTGTTGGCCGCCGGGGTCAGGCTGGGTCGTGTCACCCCGTCACCTGGCATCCGCAGGGGCTGGCGGACAAACAGGGCATGTTGAATCAGACCGTCTTCTTCCACCACGACGGCGCCCGGGCGCAGCAGGTACTCACGTGCCGCCTCGCCCGTCAGGCTGCGGGCCAACGTGGTGAATCGGCCGCGCACCCGCTGCCCGCCGAGGCGGAGCGTCTGTTCCGTGCCCTGTCGCTCCTCCAGGGTGTACCGCATGGGGGTGCCTGCAGAATCCGCCTCCAGCCGCATGGCCGTGCGCCGATCACCCGTCGCCGACTCGGCGCGCAGCTCAAGGGCCGTGCCGTCCGCTCCCTTGAGCTGGTGGACGGAGAACTGCTCGCGTCCGACCCGCTGGCCACGCACCACAATGGTGAAGCTGCCCTCGTCGAGGCGCTGGGGCAGCGCACTGGTGGGCGGACTCGTGGACGCAGTGGCCTGCGCCTGCACCGCGGCGGCCGGCACGACCGAGGCGATCACCGCGAGGGCCGCAGCCCGGGTCCGGAGCGCGCGGGGGCGCGAAACGGGCAGGAACCGGGGGCGCAGGGCGGGGATGCGCGGAAAGGGCATCCATGAAAGATAATCAGCGGACAGCCTCGGCTCCGGTGGCAGAGTTTGGGCCCCCTTCGCCCTGTGGGTGACTCCGGGGTATTGTGGGGCAATGCGCCCCAGACTCCCCGTTGCCACACCATCCGATCGCTGGCCCGTCGCCTGGGTGTCGGCGTCGGCCGGGGCATTGGTCGCGCTCGCCTATTGGCAGCAGGATCCGGGCTGGCTGCGCCTCGCCGCCGCCGTGGCGGTGACCGCGTGGGCGGCTTGGTTGGTACCCACCGTCCGGCAGCCGCGCACGGTGGCGGTGCTCAGTGTCGCCGCCATTGCCACGGGCCTCCTGATCGCGTCCAGCGACACGGCCACGCTGGTGGCCTTGCGCAGCAATTGGGCCGGCTGGTCGGCGGCCGAACGGGAGTCGCGCGCGCAGCGGGTTGCCGCCAGCGTTACGGATGTGGCGGGGGTACTGCGCGACCTCACGCGACAACTGGCCGCCGATTCGACACTGATGGCCGAAGTGTCGACGGGACGGATTCGCTCGTTGAGTGCTCCGCTGCCACGCGGAGTGGAATCGGCACTATTGGTCTATCACCGGGGGGATCTGGTGGCCCGGGCCGGGCAGGCGCATACGGAGTTTCCGGCCTCCGATGTGCCGGGCGTGCGTCTGATCGATGGAGCATTCCACACATCGCTGGTGGCCCGCGATCGCTCGCCCGATGGACAGATGGAAGTGGTGGCCCTGGCTCTGGTGTCTTCGGCACCTCCAGCGGATCGTTTCGCCCGTCCGCTGCTGCAGACACTGCCCGGTGGCTTCGATGTAGCGCATACCGTCGTGGAGTCGCCGGACAGCGTGCATGTCGAGCTGGGTACCACCGTCGTCGTGGTGCCTGATGGCGCGCGTCGATTGGCCCGGGTGCGCGCCACCACGTTCACCGAAGGTGAGACGCGGTTGCGCTTCGAGCAGCGCGCGCGCATGCGCACGAGTGTGGCACTGGCGATTGCGATGGTCGGGATCCTGGTGGTGGCCTGGCGTCGACCGGCTGGCACGCCGGAGCGGATGGCGGCGGCGATTGCCGTGTTGGCGGGTGTATCGATGGCCCCGCTGACGGGGTTGTCCAACGTGTCTCCGTTGTTCGACCCGGCGAGTTATTTCGCACCCATGGGTGGCTCGCTCACGGCGACCATTGCGGCACTGCTGATCACGGCGGCGCTGGTGCTCGCGGTGCTGCTGTTTGCGCTCCGCACACGCGACGGTCGCTATTCCCGTCTGCTCTCGGGTGGGTTGGTGATCGCGCTGGCCTTTGGGGGGCCATTCCTGCTGCGCGATCTGGCCCGTGGTATTGCCCTGCC
Source organism: Gemmatimonas aurantiaca T-27 (assembly GCF_000010305.1). Taxonomy (NCBI): domain Bacteria; kingdom Pseudomonadati; phylum Gemmatimonadota; class Gemmatimonadia; order Gemmatimonadales; family Gemmatimonadaceae; genus Gemmatimonas; species Gemmatimonas aurantiaca. Next base: position 1,368,503 of record NC_012489.1, read on the forward strand.
GGCGGCCGGCGCCGGATTTGGTCTCTGGGTGTCGTGGCAGCTCGCCCTCGCGCTGGTGGGGGCGGCGATTCTGCTGGCTGGTGCATCCGCCGGGCGTGCGGTGCTGGGGGGGCGGCGCGGACTGCCGCCGGTGGTGACCCTCCTGATCGCCGCCATCGCGGGTGGTCTGGCGCCTGCGCTGTGGGAAGCGCCAGGCACATGGCCGGCGTGGTATCCGGCGCTCTGGATCCTGGCCATTGTGACGTTGGCGCTCACGCGTCGCGGTCTGTCGCAGATCATGGCCGCGGCCGTGGTGGCCGGGGCCGGAGCCGCTACGCTGACCTGGGGCGCCACGGTGCGTGCGCGACTGGCGCTGGCCCAGCACGATCTCGAACGCCTGGCGGTGGTGGACGACAATGCGTTGCGCCTGCTGGAGCGTTTTGCCACGACGCTGCGTGACGAGACCCGCCCCGTGCAGCGCAGTGACGCGCTGCTGCGCCGCTATGCCGCCAGCGAACTCGCGTTGGCCGGCTATCCGGCCCGACTGGCGCGGTGGAGTGCCGAACACCCGGACAGCGCGGTGTCGGTCCTCGAACTGGCGCCGGTCAATGACACGTTGGGCGCGCAGGCGTATCTCGCCCAGTTGGCACGTCAGAGTGGGGCATTGGAGCTGCGTTTTGTGGACGACGGACCCACCACGCTGCTCATGGCGGCCGTACCGGCTATCGATGGCACCGTCACGACCATCGCGGTGCCACCACGCACCCGTCTCCTGCCCACCGATCCATTCGCCGCCTATACCGGTGTCACCGGATCCCGTGGCAGTGCGCCGCCGTATCGTCTCGAATTTTCCGGTGTGACGGCAGGCGACAGTGTGCCACGGGCGCTCAGTTGGCGACGACGGGGGGAAGCCATGCATGGCGATGGCGTGGCCGGTGGGGCATCCGGTGTGCGCGGCGTGCATGTGGAGGTGGACCTGCGTGGGCTCGATGCCTTGGTGCCGCGTGGGGCGCTGCTCGTGTTGCTCGATGTGGGTGTGGTGATGCTGCTGTGGTCGGCCACGGCATTGGCGGATGGCGCGCTCGGTCGGTGGTTGCGGGTGCGCCGCGTGCGCTGGTCCCGCTCGTATCGGGTGCGACTCTCAGGCGCTCTGCTGATGTTCTTCATCGCGCCCGCGGCCATCTTCGCCCTGTGGGCTTGGTATCGATTGCAGGATGACGACCGGGCCGCCCGTGAGCTCCTGCTGCGCGAGACGCTGCGTGTCGCGTCGACCGAACAGGAACAACGCATGCTGGGCACGGCCCCTTCGAGTACCGGTGCCCCGTTGTTCCTCTATCATCGCGGGATGCTCACTACGGCCAGCGATTCTCTGCTCGACGCGCTGGCGCCGCTCGGCCGACTGTCGCCGGTCACCTTCGTGGACGATGCGGCTGCCAGTGAAGAAGTGTTCACGACACGCCGGATTGCCGCCGGTCCGATCAGTGCATTGGTTGGCTATCGTCGCCTGGGCCGCAGTGACGATGCCGCACGCGCCGAATCGATGCTGGCCACACCGGCACGCGGTGATGAATTTGCACTCGACGCACGGCGTGAAGACCTGGGTGTGCTGGTGCTGTTCGCCACGATGCTGGGCGCGCTGGCGGCCGTGTGGTCGAGCGGCATTGCGGCGCGCGCGCTGGCGCGACCGGTGGGTGTGTTGCGGGAAGCGGCACTGGCCGTGGCGGCGGGCCGCGATGCACCCATGCTGGGCGCAGCACCGGCCACCGAGTTTGCCCCGGTGTATCGGGCCTTCGGACGCATGGCAGAAGATCTCGCGACGAGTCGCGCCGCACTCGAGGCCGCGCAACAACGCACCGCGGCCGTGTTGCAGCACGTGGCTTCCGGTGTGCTCGCCATTGTCGCGAACGGCGACATCATCCTCGCCAATCCGCGCGCTGAAGCGATGCTGGGCGTGGCCTTGCCCGCCGGACGGGCCTCGTTGTGGCAATTGCCGCGCCTCTTCGATGATCTCGTGGCACGAGCCCGTCGTTTTCTGGCCAGCGACGCAGAAGAAGACGCCTTCGACCTTGCGCTTCCGGCGCGCCAATTGCGTGCGCGTCTGACCCGCCTGCCCACCGGTGCTGTGCTCACGCTCGACGACGTGACCGAACTCGCGTCCGCACAGCGCGTGCTGGCCTGGGGCGAGATGGCCCGACAGATCGCGCACGAGATCAAGAACCCGCTCACGCCGATCCGTCTCGGCGTGCAGCATCTGCGTCGTGCGTTCCGCGACGGACGCAGTGACTTCGGACAGATTCTCGATACGAACGTCGGGCGTGTGCTGGCGGAGATCGATCATCTCGACGAGATCGCGCGCGCGTTCAGCAAGTACGGTACGGCGCCCGAAGACCGCATGCCGGCCGTGTCGGTGGACGTGGTGGAGGTGGTGCACGATGTCATCGCACTCGAACAGTTGGGTGATGAAGAGCGTCGTGACACCGTGCACTGGCTGGTGGAGCGTGACACCACACTGGCAGAGGGCGACACGGTGGCCTTTGCGCTGCGTGACGAGTTGCGCGAGGTGATGATCAACCTGCTCGAAAATGCCCGCCTGGCAGGGGCCCGCACTGTCACCGTGCGGGTGTCGCCGGCATCCGCGCCAGGGGGGTACGACCACGAGACACCACACCTCCCGCGCCTTGCCGATGAGCGCAGTCACGGGCTGGCTATCGAGGTGACCGACGATGGTGTCGGCATCGCCCCGGAGACCCTGCCGCGGGTGTTCGAACCGCACTTCTCGACGCGTACCAGCGGGAGTGGCCTGGGGCTCGCCATCAGCCGCCGACTGATCGAAGGGTGGGGCGGAGCGATTGGTCTGACCAGCGAACCGGGTGTGGGAACCGCTGTTCGCATCGTCCTGCGCCGCGCGCCCGAAGGCGCTGAGGCGGGACGCACGCTTCCGCGTTACTCTTGAGCATGACCCGGACATCACCCCTCCCTGACCATGCATCTACGCCGTGTCCGCCACCGCATTTGACGTCGTGGACATTGCCGCCGGGGTGGTCGTGGGGTGACGAAGGGGTGCAGCGCGAGCACCGTCACTATCAGGAAGTGGTGGACGCGCTGGGACGCTCGCTGTCACTGGTCAGTGCGCTCGATCCGGAACACAGCGAGTGGCTCAAGTACGAAGCGCGCGCGCTCGCGCACCGGAACCATCCGTCCATCCCCACGACGTATCACTACTGGGCGTCCTATGACGAAAGTCGGCGCGGCCCCGGGTATCTGCGTCGCTGGATCGGTGGAGAAACGGTCTATTCCCGGGTGTCGCGTCTCGGCACCGAGACCATTCCCTTCGCGTTCCAGGTTTTTCGCGAAGCTGCGAGCGCTTTGGCGTACCTGCACGACACGGCCGCCGCGCACGGTGCCGTGTCGCCCAGCACGGTATGGCTCACACCCGGCGGTCGTCTCTGGTTGTTGGGATGGGAGTGGGTGTTGCCCAAAGAGCAGCGTCCCGCGGGCCTGATTCCCGATCCCCAGTTCACCCCGTGGGCACCGGAGTGGGAGCCGGGTGAATGGCGCCCGACCGCATTGTCCGATCAGTGGCAGTTGGCCGCGATGATGTTTCTCATCGTCACGGGTGAAACGGCCCCGGAACGGAACGCGCCGCCGCTGTCGCTGCTGCGCCCCGATTGTCCGCAGGCGCTGGCCAATGTGCTCGAACGTGCGTTGTCGGCCGATCCCGCACATCGTTATCCGAGTATCGCGACGATGTTGCGTGAACTCGATCGCCATGTGTCGGTGCGTCCGGTCATCATCGGGCCGGAAGACGACGAACTGCCGAAAGAGTTCGATTCGCCGGAAACGCGTCTGCGCTGGGTCACGGCCGACGACTACGAAATCCTCTCGCCACTCGGCAAGGGTATGTTCGGCAGTGTCTGGCGCGCGCGCGATCTGTCCTTGTCGCGCGAAGTGGCCATCAAGGTGCTGCATCCGCACATCGCCAAAGATGATGTGGCCGTGGCGCGTTTCCGTCGCGAAGCCCGGCTGGCGGCTGGTCTGGCGCATGCGGCCATTGTGCCGATCTACGACAGCGACAGTCGCGGCGGTGTGGTGTGGTACACGATGGAGCTGGCCGAAGGCGGCTCGGTGGCAAATCTCGTGTCCCGCAGTGGTCCGCGTCCCTTCGAGGAGATCGCACCGCAGGTGGACGAAGTGCTCGAGGCACTCCATGCTGCGCATACCAGTGGCATCATCCACCGCGACCTCAAGCCGGAAAACATCCTCATCGATCGCTATCGTCGTTGGCGCATCGGTGACTTTGGTATCGCGTACGCCTTGGGTGACGAGAAGGCGGGCACCTCCGGCACGCCGTCCTTTGCCGCACCCGAACAGTTGCTGGGAGAATCGCAGGGACCGGCGACGGACTGTTATGCGCTGGCCAGCATCGTGTTCTTCGTACTCACCGGCCGTCCGCCGTTTGGTGATGGACCGGCAGAAACAGTGCTGGCACATCAGCTCTCCGATGATCTGCCGGCGCAGTTGCGCGAAGAAGGATTCCCCGAGGAGCTGGGCTCATGGCTCGTGCGTGGGCTCGCCCAGCGTGTGGAAGACCGTTTCGAAGACGCCGAGGAGATGCGGGCGGCGTGGCGTCAGGTGGTGCGCAGCATGCGTCGGGCGGGCGATCAGCGCCCGTGGTGGCGCCGTTTGCTGGAAGGCAGTCACGACGACGAAGAGCGCGAGTCCGGGCAGGATTGGTAAGAAGAGCTGCGGGCCTTTCTCACGGACGCCATCGCGCCCACGAGGACGATTCCCCGTGGGCGCGATCAACTCAGTGCAATAGGGACAATGCACACATTGTGTGTACCCGGGCCTCGTCAGGCCACGTGTGAAGCCGAGTGCGAGGGGGTGCCATAGCCGGACGACGTGCCGGTTCCGGTGATCGGTGTGACATTGGGCAGCGCCATGGCTGTGGCGCGCGCGACAGCGGCCACGTTGGCGGGAATCGTGTCGACCGACAGCGACGGCGCAATGTTCGAACCCACGCGAGTGCTCCGCCGCGGTGTGCGGGTCGCGCTCGGCGCCGGTGCCTTGGTGGCAGTTGGTACGGCGGCGCCATTCACTTTTGTCAGGCGACGGCGACGCTTGCGTTGATAGAGCAGTTGATCGGCACGGGCCAGCAGCTCAGAAATGCCGGCCGTGTCGGTTGGGCGCACGCGGGTGAAGCCGACGGTGAGACTGATCGTGGTCGGGAACGCTTCCGAAGCATTGAGGACGGCCAGGCGTTCGTCTACACGACGCTGGATGGCACGCGCACCGGCACCATCGGCATCGAGGGCGAGCACGGTGAATTCGTCACCGCCGAGTCGTGCGACGACGTCGCAATCGCGCACCGTGTCGGCGAGCAATCGCCCCACGGCCACCAGCGCCCGATCACCGACGGCGTGTCCGTACGTGTCGTTGATCTGCTTGAAGTCATCCATGTCGGCGTACATCACGACGGCGTCCTTGCCATGACGACGGGCCACACGAAGCTGCTGTTCAGCGAGGGCCAAGAAGCCACGGCGGTTGTAGAGACCTGTGAGATCGTCGGTGAGTGACGCCCGACGCAGACGACGCTCTTCACGCTTGTGCATGGAGATGTCGTGTACTGTCACGGCGAGACCATCCGATGTCGGCACGGCCTGATGCAATAGCCAGCTCGCCGACATGAGGCGACGGCTGACGCGCGTTTCTTCGACGAGCGGCGTGCGCATGGTGAGCACATCCGCGTAGCGCTCGAACAACGACGCGCCGATACGAATGGGGAGATCACGACGCAGGCGCTGTCCCACCAGTTCGCGGCCACCGCCGTAGACGAGCTGTGCACCGCTGTCATTCACGTCGGTGATCTCGAAGTCGACCAGCTCGCCGTCCGCTTCGCGTACCGCCTGCAGCAGGAACATGGCATCGACACTGCCGTGCATGGCCTCCTGCAAACGCCGCATGCGATCGTGCAACGCCGCATCGTCCTGCATCCGATGCAGCAGCTCCCGGTGCAGCAAGCGCCATCCCGCGATCGCCATCAACATGGCCAACCCGGCGAGGAACGGCGCCGTGCTGACCAAGCCAGGCACACCCAGGGTGCTGGCGGAGACGAAGATGATGATGGCGGAGAGCAGTGTGAGTGCGCTCCAGAAGGGAGCACGCAGGGCGATGCGGTCTAACATGGAAGACATGCGAGAGGGAGTGAGGAGTCAGCCAACCGTGATGGGTGGCGGGCTGCTTCCTCCAAGCCGTGGAGGACCGGCGACACGTCCCTCTTGGGCAACAGGCATGCCATTCATTAAGCAATAACCGACAGACCGCAGAAAATGGTGTCGGTGAGTGTGCGTAAACTATTGTGCAGTAGTCGATTGTAATTTTTCACGAGACAGGAAGGCGGTCCCGTGATTCGAGGCAAAATCCGGCATCAGCGGGGCAGTACCCCCGGGCATTACTGCCGAGTTCAGGAGGATGGAGAGGCGGAAAAAACGTCCGCCCGTCCATGCGCTCACGTCACCAAGTAGGGAATGAGCTGCCGCCCTTGCATGACCTGCATCACTCTTCGCCGAGCAAAAGCCGGGTTTCCAGCGCCGCATAGCGCTGGGCGGATTCACGATCGGGGGTCAGCAGCGATACCACGATGCCCGTGAGAAAGGACAGCGGGATCGTGATCAGCGCCGGGTTCTTGAGCGGGAAGATGGCGCTGCTCTTGTGCAGCAGGTCCACCTGGACGGCGGGTGACAGCGCGATGAGCACCAGCGTGGCTGTGGTGCCGACCACCATGCTGGAGGCCGCACCGATGGTGCTCGTGCGTCGCCAGAACACGCTCAACACGAGCGCCGGGAAGTTGGCACTGGCGGCGATCGCAAACGCGAGGCCCACCATGAAGGCCACGTTCTGCCCCTTGAACGCCACGCCGAGCGCGATCGCTACCAGGGCCAGGACAATGGTGGCGAGGCGCGCGACTTTCAGTTCTTCACCCGGCAACGGATGGCCTTTGCGGATCACGCTCGACCACAGGTCATGTGAGATGGCGGCCGCGCCCGAGAGTGCGAGACCCGCGACGACGGCCAGGATGGTCGCAAATGCCACCGCAGCGATGAAGCCCAGAAACGCACGTCCACCCAACAACTCGGCGAGCATCGGCGCAGCCATGTTGCCGCCAGCGTCGATGGACTTGATCACATCCGGCGTGACCAGCACCATCGCACCGAAACCCAGCACAAAGGTCATCAGGTAGAAGAGGCCGATGAGTCCTGTGGCGATGAACACCGACCGACGGGCGGCGCCGGCATCGGGCACGGTGTAGAAGCGCATCAGGATGTGCGGCAGGCCGGCAGTGCCGAACATCAGCGCGAGTCCCAGCGAGATGGCGTCGAGGGGATTGGAAACCAGGGATCCCGGTGCCAACACGCGGTCGCCGTACTGTTGTGCCGCAGCGGCAAAAAGCGCCCGCGGATCGAACCCGAAGCGGGCCAGCACCATGGTTGCCAACAGCGCTGCGCCGGCGAGCAGCAGCACCGCTTTCACGATCTGCACCCACGTGGTGGCGAGCATACCGCCGAAGAGCACGTAGGCCATCATGGCGAGTCCCACGATGATGACCGCCGTTTCGTAGGGGATGCCAAAGAGCAGACGAATCAGGCTCCCGGCGCCCACCATCTGCGCGATGAGGTAAAACGCGATGGTGGCCAGTGTGCCGTATGCGGCGCTGATCCGCACCGGCACCGGATTGAGGCGCGCGGCCACGACATCGGCAAAGGTGTAGCGTCCGAGATTGCGCAGCGGTTCGGCAATGAGGAACAACACGATGGGCCACCCTACCAGCCAGCCGGTGGAGTAGATCAATCCGTCGAATCCACTGGTGGATACCAGCCCGGCAATACCGAGGAACGACGCCGCGCTCATGTAGTCACCGGCGAGGGCAAACCCATTCTGCCCGGCCGTGACCGAGCGCCCCGCCGCATAGAAGTGTTCCGCCGTCTGTGTGCGGCGCGCCGCCCACCACGTAATGCCCAGCGTGATGACGATGAACACGCCAAAAAACCCGATGGCGACGGGGTCGGGTGTGCCGAACGTCGTGGCGGCGGCCTGCAACAGCGTGGTCATGGCGCACCTCCCTGGCTGGCCGCCCGATGCTGTTCCCGCAGTGCGCGCAGCGCCGGGTCATACACGCGGTTGGCCCACGACACGTAGGTGAAGGTGAGCAGCCAGGCGGCCACGATCACGAGTGCGCCCAGTACAATGCCGAGTGACAGTCCCTCGCCCACGCGCCGTCCCAGCAAAGCCGGGTTGAAGGCGACGAGCAGGATGAAGCCGAAGTAGACCAGCACCATCGAGATGGTGAGCAGCAGCGCCGTGCGCCACCGCTGGGCCGCGAGCTGACGGGTGGCCGCCAACGCGGCAGACTTGGGATCAGGCGTCATGGCGCGCGAAGGTACGGAGAGGCGATCTTATGCGATAGGGGATGGCGACAACCGTCGCCCGGCATTCACGGCACGACCTGATTCTTCGGTGAGTCTCTTGTGAGCATCCGCAAGTTCATGGCCATCGCGGCATTGGCCAACGCGATGGTAGCGCTGTACCTGCATCTCTGGAAACTTGGCCTGACCGGCTCGCTCGCCTGTACGGGCGCCGGTGGATGTGCCTACGTACAAGGCAGCCGCTATGGCTGGTTTCTCGGGGTCGACGTGGCCCTCATCGGGGCCATCGGCTACACGCTCATTTTTCTGACAGCGGTCGTTGGCTCGCTGCCGCAATTCGAAGATGTGAAGTGGCCCAATCAGGCGCTGCAGGTACTGGTGTGGCCTGCGGTGCTGTTCACGGTGCGCCTCAAGTACGGCGAGTTCGTGGTGCTGAAGGGCTTCTGCCCCTGGTGTGCCGTGTCCGCGGTAACGATGGTCGTCTTCGCGGTGCTGGTCATCCTCGACGCCAAGCGCCTCAGGGAACCTCAGCCTCTCCCAGCATGACGGCGTGCCAGAACTTGAGCTCTTCGCGGATCGGATAGCCCGGCATGGTGCGTACCACACGGCCATTGCGATCCACCGCGATGAACGTGGGGGTGCCGGCGTTCCGGAACGTGAGCAACACCTGCTCCGACGGCCCCGCTGGGCCAACCAGGGTGGCGCCGACAATCTTCTCCTTGGCGAGCATCGGTTCGCCTTCGGCGGCGCCCTCCAGCGTGAGCACGGTCAGGCGCGGCAACGCTCGGCCCTCTGACAGTTCGCCAATATCCTTGAGCGACTTCTTGCACCACGAGCAGGTGCGGGAATTGATCATCACGATCGTCGGTTGCCCCTCGACGATCAGTGGCACGGTTTTCCCGGCCAGGTTCTTCACCTTGTAGACACCGATGGCGTCCTGCAGACGCGGCGCCGTTTCCGGCGCGGTATCGGTGCCCGCCACGACGTGATGATCGCGCGACAAGTCGACGGCCGATGTGCGCCGTTCTGCCGTCGCCCGACGGGCGATCAGGACGGCACAAGACAGCGCCACGAGGGTGAGCGCGAGATTGCCTGGGCGAATGGGAGTGGCCATACCTCAAATCTACCGTGTCAGGCCGCCGATGGATCCCGGCGCCGTGCCAGGCCCGACCTGCGCGTCGGACTCGGACGTGCTGAACGCCGTGGCCACGATCCAGTCGCCGTCCAGATGCCACTGCGCGCGTACGGCGATGTCGGTGTCCCGCAGTTCGGGCAGCAACAACTGCACCGGGGCCTCGCCCCGGTCGCCGCTCTCGAAGGGCAATTCGAGTTCCACTTCGGTAAAACGCACGTAGCGATGCACGAAGGGGTCGATGGCCTTGTAGATGGCCTCTTTCACGGCGAAGTGAATCAGCAGCGCTTCCCGTTCGTGCAGCGGGTCCGTGGCCCGAGCCTGCACCCAGACGATCTCCTGCGGGGTCAGGATCCGGCGGGCGATCGAGGGGCGCCGCAGGTCGTCTGTGGTGGGACGGCGTTCGAGATCCACGCCGACATGCTGCAGCAAGCCCCCTTCGGGCACGCGTCGATGCCGAGGAGCAATCGCCGCCAAGGCGAGGGTGCGCTTGTGGCTCACCGATCCGGTGACGGCAGACGGAAGCTGTGGTCCGCCCCGAGCCGTGCGCAGAAACGCCATGTGCCGCAGCGACGCATCGGAGAGCAGACCGGACGTCTCGGCGCCCTTCGCGGTCGCCGTTTCTGTCGCCATCGGTATCGCGTCCCGCATCGCATGACGCAGTGCCATACGACCTGCGACGAACGTGCCGCGTCGTCCTTCGGGCATGGCAAGGGCGAGCTCCGCTTCATCACCGTGCAAGTGCCCGGCTTCCACCAATGCCCGGATGCCGGCATCGCTCATCAACGCATCGTCCACGGGGGCGCTGCGCAGCACACTGCCACCGAGTTGCGTCAGCAGCGGCGCGGACGCGAGGCGCGATGGTCCGGCCAACGATGCCTCATGATGCCGCATGCGCTCAGGCATACCGGATCAGATGCGTACGCGATTCACGGAGCGTGTCACGACATTTCCAGCCAGCAGTCCGGCTGCCAGTGAAATGCCGATGATCGCGACCCGGAATGCCGTGGCAATGCCGGTTTCGACTTCCTGATCGAGTAGCGAGGTCACCGAGCGGAACCCGATGGAGCCGGGAACCAGAATGAGCAGACCGGGGACCTGCGTGACCATCGCCACGCGACGTTTCATGCGCGCGAACAGGTTGCTGCCGGCGCTCACCACCATCGCGCCCAGGAACGCCCCGAGTTGCTCGCCCATCGCGGCGCCGGCGAACTTCGACGTGAGATACGCCGCGGTGCTGGCCACGACGATGGGCAGCGCGTGTCGGGGCTGGGCCTTGAGCAGCACCATGAACCCGAGAGGCGCTACCAGCAGCGCCACCCATTCTGCCCAGTTGGGCAGGGGCGCGCGTGAGGACAGGTCGGCCAAGTTGGGGAGCCAACGGCTCAGATCTTCACCCAGGGCCGCGCCGGCCTTGGCACCAAGAGCCAGTCCAAATCCCAAACCGAGGAACGTCACCAGCGCACCGCTCAAACGCGCCGTGCCCGAAGACAGGTGTCGGGTGGACAGTTCGGTCAGCGCCACGGTGAAGGTGAGCCCGGGCAGCATGATCACAAGCCCGGCCAGTGAGGTGGCATAGCCCGTCTTGGTGTGCAACACGCCGTCGAGGGTGAACGCCAACGCCGTGACCAGAAAGGCGGCGGTGGGTTCGACCACGTGCCGGGTGCTCTCCCGTCGGCTCGCGAAAATGGACACGATTGCGGTGACGAGGCCGAGCAAGGAGGCCACCACCACGTCGCCGGTGCGCACCTTGAGGAAACAGGCCACGGCCGCCGACGACATCACAAACGCCACCGGAACCAGCCAGGCCGCGTAGCGGGGAGGCTCCTTGGCCAGGGCGTTGATCTGGGCGAGGCCGGCGCGCGTGGAAATCTCCCCGTCCACGACCTGCCGCGTGATTTCTCCCAGGGTCGACAGGTGCCCGAGATTCGTGTCGCCCGGCTCCACGCGCAGCAGGTGGACCTGCTGCTGGTCGATGGGGCCAATGCCCACCATGATGCTGGTGGGGGTGGACATGAAATTGGTCTCGAGCCCGAGTTGCTGCGCGGCCGCAGAAAGGGCTGACTCGAGCCGATGCGCCGGCGTGCCGTGCTGATGCAGCGCGCGTGCCAGCTCGAGAATGAAATGGCTGGCCGCCGCGACCCGTTCCGCGGTGGGTTCCTTGTGGCGCCCGTCGGCAAACAGCGGTGGTCCCAGATCGGCAGCACTTTCGCTCATGGTGCGGAGCGTACGTGTGCCCAGACGCTCACGCAACCTCACCCGTGGCACATCGGGTGTTGGTGACATTGCCGTGTCGTGAACATGGCCCAATCCCGGGCCTCCGTGCTGTGGATCCGTCGACGTGACGGTATCTTGCAGGCACTGGTATCTCTGGCAGGAGTCGCGTGCGCCATGGCCGATGCCGGCTGCGCGACGGTGCGGTGCCCATTGCATCGCAGATCCACTGTATCCGACATGTTTCGTACCCTGATCCGCCGAGTGGCGCCGCTGGTCGGCGCCGTGCTTCTCACCACGGCCTGTGGCTCCGACGCGACGCCCGACATTCCGTCCAATCCGGCGGTCGAGACGTATGCTGCTTCGCTGGGCGTCAACATTGCGCAGATGACGCGCAAGAGTGACAACCTGTTCATCCAGGATCTGGTGGTTGGCACGGGCGCCGAGGCGATCGCCGGGCGTTCCATGGACGTGCACTACACCGGCTATTTCATCAACGGCAACCGCTTCGAGACCAGTGTGGGTCGCACGCCCATCAACCTCACGCTGGGCATCGGTCAGGTGATTCCCGGCTGGGATCAGGGATTGGCGGGCATGAAGGTGGGTGGCCGTCGCAAACTCGTGATCGGTTCGGCGTTGGCCTACGGACGTGGCGGATCGGGGTCCATCCCTCCCAACACCACGCTCGTCTTCGACGTGGAACTGGTCACGGTGCGGTAATGGCCGCGCGTGCGCTGTTCGTGGTGCCGGCGCTGGGGCTGCTCGTATTCGGAGCGCTCTCGTCGCACCTGCCGGAGCCGGTAGCGGGCCTGGGTGGTGACACGGCCGTCGCCACCCGTCTGCAGCCGCCGGTGGATTCGTTCGATGTACTGATCGTGGGTGGGTCAGTCATCGATGGAACGGGCAGCGCGTCGCGCACCGTGGATGTGGGGCTGAGGGGCGACCGGATCGTGGCCCTGGGCGCGAATCTGCCCCGCACGAAGGCGCGCACCGTCATCGAAGCGCGAGGGCGTGTGGTGACGCCCGGCTTCATCGATCTGCACGCGCATCTCGAACCGCTCCTGCAGTTGCCGCTCATGGAGAGCGCGTTGCGGCAGGGTGTGACGCTCGCAGTGGGCGGTCCTGATGGCAGCTCCTCGTTGCCGCTGGGCCCCTATCTCGACTCCGTGACCACTGCGAAGCCCGGCATCAACGTGGCGTATCTGGTGGGGCACAATGACGTGCGTCGCCGGGTGCTGGGCATGGCGGCGCGTGCGCCCGATGCCGCGGAGCTGGCCCGCATGAAGCAGTTGGTGGCCGAGGCGATGGGACAGGGCGCGTTTGGGCTGAGCACGGGGTTGTTGTATCTGCCGGGCACGTATTCCAACGTGGACGAAGTGGTGGCACTGGCCCAGGTGGCGAGCGACAGCAACGGCATCTACACGTCACACCTGCGCAAGGAAGGCATCGGTTTGCTCGATGGTGTGGGCGAGGCGATGGAGATCGGCCGCCGCGCGAAGATTCCGGTGGTGCTCACGCATCACAAGGCGGTGGGCCAGCAGATGTGGGGCAAGAGTGTGGTGACGCTGGCCATGGTCGACAGCGCACGGAAGGCTGGCATCGATGTGATGATCGACCAGTATCCCTACACGGCCACACACACCGGTATCAGTGTGCTGGTACCCAGTTGGGCGATGGCCGGTGGTGACGCCGAGTTCCGCAAGCGATTGGCCGTGCCGGCGCTCAAGGACAGCATCGTTCGTGGCATCGTCGACAACATCCTGAACGATCGTGGTGGTGGTGATCTGGCGCGTGTGCAGTTCTCGCGTGTGCCGTGGGATCGTTCGCTCGAAGGCAAGACGCTCAAGGACTGGGCAACGCGCGAGAAACTCGAGCCCACGCCGGAGAACGGTGCGCAGTTGGTGCTGCAGGCCATGCTCAAGGGCGGTGGCAATGCCATCTACCATGTGCTCGACGAGCAGGACGTGCGGCGCATCATGACCCATCCGCAGACGATGATCGCCAGTGATGGCCGGCTGTCGCGTCCGGGGGATGGTCACCCGCACCCGCGCGCATACGGCACGTTCCCGCGGGTCCTCGGGCTGTATGTGCGCGAGCAGAAGTTGCTGTCGCTGGAAAGTGCTGTGCACAAGATGACCCAGATGCCAGCCCAGCGACTCGCCATGAGCGACCGCGGCGTGCTGCGGGTGGGCGCCCTGGCCGATGTGGTGGTGTTCGACGCCAGCACGGTGAAAGACCAGTCCACGTTCACGGAACCCCATCAGTATCCGGTGGGCATCGAAACGGTGATCGTGAACGGCACGGTGGCTGTTCGGGATGGCAAACCCACCGGCGTGCGCGCCGGACGGGTGGTGCGACACGGGGCCAAGGCCAATAATTGAGTGTGGCGGTCTGACGTCGACCTGTGACACACCCTGCCCGCTTGTTCCCCGCCGACCGCCCCCTCGTTCGGCGGGTCCGCATGATCGGAGCCACCCCGGTGCCTCCACGGCGGATTCTTTCCACCGAACGCGACGAAGGCCCCATGATCTCCTCCCCTCGATCTCGCTCCCGCTCGTTCCATCGGCTGATGTGGCCGACCGTCGCCGCGACCTTCCTCGCGCCGGCGTTGCTGACGGCGCAGGCCCGCGGCATGGACGATTCCGACGTCATGCGCCTCAAGGCGGTTGGCGGCGCGGCCATCTCGCCCGACGGTGCCCGTGTGCTGTACACGGTCACCGGTTGGGAGCACCCCGCCGCGAAGGGTGATACCGCCCTCGGTGATCGTCACGATCGCCGCTCGCATGTGTTCATGGTCCCCGCAGCGGGCGGCGCCACGCGCCAGCTCACGTACGGGGAGCGTGGGGAATCGCAGCCCACCTGGTCGCCCGATGGCAAGACGGTGGCCTTCGTGGCCTCCCGTGGCGCCGGCACGGGCGATGACGCGCCCCGTGCCCAGATTTGGCTCCTGCCTGCCGATGGCGGCGAGGCCCGTCAGTTGTCGTCGTTGCGTGACGGCGTGTCGGGGTATGTGTGGTCACCTGATGGTTCGAAGATCGCCGTGACATCACAGGACTCGATCTCCCGTGAGGACGACGCCAAGCGCCGCCGTCGTGACGATGCGCAGGTGTACGAAGGGCCCTCGCGTCTGAGCCACATCTGGGTGGTGGACGTGGCCACGGGTGCGGCGACGCGTATCACGACCGGCAACTTCACCGTGAATGGCGTGCCTAGCTGGTCGCCCGATGGTGCCCGCCTGGCATTCCAGGCCGGTCCCACCACGCTCATTCGCGATGAACGCCACGATGCCTACGTCGTGGATGTTGCGACGAAGCAGCTCGATCGCATCACGTCGAATGGTGAAGTCGAGACCACGCCGCAGTTCTCGCCCGACGGCAAGCTGCTGGCCTTCACGGTGGTGCCGCACGAATTTGCGGCGCACAAGGACGGCATCCCGCCGCGCACGCTGCGCAACGGCCGGGTGACCACGTTCGATCTGGCCACCCGCACGAGCACCAACCATGCGCGCCCCGATTTTGATGTGAGCGCTGGCGCCCTGCGCTGGTCGCCCGATGGCAAGGAGCTGTGGTTCACGGCCAGCGATCGGGTGTATCAGTCTGTCTATTCGTACGATTTTGCCAGCAAGCAGTACACCAAGCGCACCAAAGACCAGTTGGTGGCGGGGTTGTCGCACAATCGCGATGCGAGCCGTTTTGCCTTTGTGCTCAATACGGCGGCCTGGCCGTCGGAAGTGTACGTGCAGGACGGTTTCTCGGGCACACCGAAGCGCATCACGAACACCAATCCGTGGATTGCCGAGCGTTCGATCGGCGCGTCCCGCGTGATGACGTGGAAGAGCAAGGACGGCCGCGAAGTGGAAGGCGTGCTGCTCTTGCCGGTGGGCTATCAGGAAGGCAACAAGGTGCCGCTCGTGGTGTCGGCGCACGGTGGTCCGACTGGTGTGCACACCAACGGCTTCAAGCTCGGCAACGATCCAGGGCAGACCTGGGCCGCGCGCGGCTGGGCGGTGCTCTATCCCAACCCGCGTGGCTCGACGGGGTACGGCGAGTGGTGGATGCGCGCCAACACCGGTGACTGGGGCGGCGGCGACTATCGCGACATCATGACCGGCGTGGATGATCTCATCAAGCGTGGCATCGCCGACTCGACGCGCATGGCGTTCGAAGGCTGGAGCTACGGTGGCTACATGACGAGCTGGGTGGTGTCGCAGACGGGTCGCTTCAAGGCGGCCATGATGGGCGCCGGTTTGCCGTCGCTGTTGTCGATGGCGGGCACCACGGATATTCCGGGCTACATCAACACGTTCTTCGGCCAGCCGCAGTACGATGGTTCGATCGTGAACCCGAGCATCCGCAAGTTCCTCGAGCGTTCGGGCATTTCGTACAGCGATCGCATCACGACGCCGCTGCTCATCCTGCACGGCAGCAATGACGAGCGCGTACCGATCGGTCAGCCGATGGAGTTCTATCGCGCGCTCAAGGATCGCGGCAAGACCACGGAGCTGGTGTTTTATCCGCGCGAAGGCCACGGCTTCACCGAGTACTACCACCAGCTCGACCGCATGAAGCGTGAGTACGAGTGGATGGCGAAGTACACGCTCGGGACGCCGCAGAAGACGGCGATGTAGTTCACGAGGACCGCTGGACTGCACGTCAGAAAAGGGGGATCCGGGAAGCGGGGTGTGGAGCGATCACACGGCCTTCCGGGTCCCCCTTTTTCTTGATGAAGCTGTTGCTGTCTTGGGACTCACCCCCTGCCAATCGCGCGCAAGACGTCGGGGTCTTCCTGCATCACGCGCAGTAGCGCGTTGGGCGTCGTCATCGCGTCGATGACAGGGAACAGCACCCGGTCGCGGATTCCACGCGCCACGGGGCTGGTCCATTCACCGAGTTGGCCCAGCAACGACGCCGTGCGTGCGACGGCGCCGACCTTCGGCTTGCGACGCCGCGTGTAGGCCTCGAGACCGTCGGCCATGGTCTCGGCGCGACGCAGCTCGTCCAGCAGCACCGCCGCATCGACCAAGGCGCTGTTGGCGCCCTGCCCGAGGTTGGGGGCCATGGCATGAGCCGCATCGCCCAGCAGTACCAGCTTGTCATGCCACCAGCGTCGACAATGCACACCAATGACTTCGTGAAGGAGCAACGATTGCCACTGGTCGATCGCCTCGAGCAACGGCGCCGCAGCCGGATAGGCCTCACGCCAGGTGGCGCGCAGCACCTCCAGATCGCACCCACGCACCGCGGTGCGTAGACGTGGCGTGTTGCATGAGGCGTAGAGATACGTGCCGTCGTCCACGTCGAACGACCCAAAGATGCCCGCCGAGGTCCACGCTTCGGATTGCTGGCCCAATCCCGGTGGGAGGAGCGTGCGCAGGTAGTGGAGCCCGGTGCGTTCGATGCGCACACCGAAGTCGCCGCCGTCACGGACGCGCGAATGCACCCCGTCGGCGCCGATCACGAGGTCCGCTTCCAGGACCTCGTCGAGTGACCGGCCGTGGCGACGCATGGTGACCAGCCCGTCCGGGCGGGCGGCCACGAGCGAAGTGCCAAAGTGTGTCTCGATGAGCGGCTCTGCCGCCACCGCGTCGAGCAGGATGCCCTGCAGTGTTTCGCGTCGTACCATGTGCATCGATGGTGCCGGAGGGCGCGGTGTGAGCAGCGGCCGACCTGCCGCATCGGTGACCCGCCCGCCGACGACAGGAAGGGCCACCCGCAGTGCCGGCCCGAGTCCGATGGACTCGAGCACAGCCAATCCATTTTCTGCCAAGGCAATGCCGGCGCCAACAGCGCGCGGGTGAGGCACTCGCTCGATGAGCGAGACGCGGGCACCAGCGCGTGCGAACAGCAAGGCTGCCGCGCAGCCGCCGGTGGCGCCGCCAATGATGATGATTCGCAAGGAAGACAGTCGCATATGAAGGCAATCACTGGTGTGTTGTGGACACCGGATATTCGCCACCTCACATCCGTCCGTCTGTGGCCGATATCGCCACGCTTGTGACTCCCGCTGCCATCGCTGAACTTTGGGAGATGGCCGATCCTCTTCTCGATCACACGATGCTGGCCGCCATTCCTGGCGGCGTGGTGCGCGCGGCGCTCGAGCTGGGATGGCATCGCGAAACGCTGGCCCGCGACACCGGATTCGATCTGCAGCGCTTCGACGATCCCGATGCGCGGGTGCCCGTCACCGACAACCTGGCGTTGTGGGCGGTGCTCGCTCGCCGTCCCCTCGGACTCGAGATTGGTGAACGCCTCACCTTCGCCGAAACCGGTGCGGTGGGGTTTGCGATGATGCACGGCGGCACTGTGCGCGAAGCCCTCGACTGGTTACAGCGCTATCGGGCGGTCTTGCATCCGGCACTGGTTCCCATGGTCGACGTGCGCACCGATCCGGCGGGCGATCGTCTCGTGTTTTCCAAGCCCGTTGCACCACCGTTCCTGCAACTGCGCGAGCCGGTCTATGCGCAGGCGGCGGCTACGGTGGTTTCGCTGCGCGCACTCGCTGGACGGCCGCAACTCGGTGCCCGCTACGTGGCGTATCCCATGGCACGTCCCGACGATGCGGATCGTCAGGAACGGTGGTTCGGTTGTCCGGTGGCGTGGGGCAGTGCACAGTTGGAAATCGCTTTCGATGCGGCCGTGCTGGATTGGCCACTGCCGCTCGCCAATCCACAACTGTCCAGCTATCTCGCGCGTCGCGCCGACGAACTGCACTCGGCGTTGCCGGTGCCTACGGGCGATGCCGGGCGCGTACGTCTGGAGATCGCGGCGCTGCTGGCCTTTGGGGAACCGAACATCGGTGACGTTGCAAAACGGTTGGCGATGTCTGCCCGCACGTTGCACCGACGACTGCAAGCTGAATCCACAAGTTTTTCCGCCATCGTGGAATCGCTGCGACGAGAGCGGGCCGAACTGCTGCTTGCCGATTCCACGATGAGCGCCTCGCAGGTGGCCATGCTGCTCGGGTTTGCGGAACCGGCCACGTTTTTTCGCGCGTTTCGGCGGTGGACCGGCATGACACCATCGGCCTGGCGTGTGCGAGCGGCCAGCGATCGCCTGCCATCGGATTGATGGCGTCGGTTTTATGGCGTCGGACGGATGGCTTCTGATCGATGAATTCGGATTGAAGGCTGGTGACGATGCGGTGGTGAGATGATGTCGGCGTATTTTCGATGACACACACGGCATCGGTGCGCACTATCGTGACCCCATGCTGGCCGCCGCTCCTTCCGCCGCCGTACTCGGCATCGATGCCCTCGACGTACTCGTCGAGGTGCATGTAGCCAATGGGCTACCACAATGGACGCTCGTCGGATTGGCGGCGACGGCCGTGAAAGAAAGCCGCGACCGCGTTCATGCGGCGCTGGTGAATAGTGGGTTTGCTGCGCCCAGCAAGAGAATCACCATCTCTTTGACACCTGGGGACGTCCCGAAAAATGGGACCAGTTTCGATCTGCCCATCGCGCTCGCGGTACTCGCCGCCAGCGGGCAACTCCCGGCCGATGTCCTCACCGCCACCTGCGCGCTGGGTGAACTCGGTCTCGATGGACAACTCCGGCCGGTGCGTGGGGTGCTCGCCGTGGCGCGGCATGTCGCTGCGACCAGCGACGCCCTGCTCATCGTGCCACCAGACAATCTGCAGGAAGCACTCCGCGTTCCCGGCGCACGCGCCATGGCCCCGCGCACGCTCGCGGAGTTGGTGGCGGCCCTGCGTGACGGCACGGCCCGCAGTGACACCCGTCGACGCGCCCAACCGATGGCCACCAACGACATCCCCGACCTCGGCGATGTCGTTGGACAGGAGCTTGCCGTACGCGCCGTGGAGATCGCCGCCGCGGGCGCGCACAATCTCTTCTTGCAGGGGCCACCAGGTGCCGGCAAAACCATGCTGGCCCGACGTCTGCCCGGCGTGCTTCCGCCCCTGAGCGAGCAGGAAGCGCTCGAGGTGTTGGCCATTCACTCGGTGGCCGGACTGCTGGGGCCAGATCAGCACGCGCTTGCCGATCTCGCTCGCCCGTTTCGTGCACCACATCACTCGGTGAGTACCGCCGGATTGATTGGCGGTGGTGGATGGCCCCGTCCGGGCGAAGTCAGTCTTGCGCACCATGGTGTGCTCTTTCTCGATGAACTGTCCCTCTTCCCCCGCCACACACTCGAAGCCCTGCGCCAGCCGCTCGAAGATGGCGCCGTGGTGGTCGCACGAGCCGCGCGCGCTCTGCGATTCCCATCCCGCTTCTCACTCATCGCCGCCAGCAACCCATGCCCCTGTGGATACGCCGGCGCAGAGGATCGCGCCTGTCGTTGCTCGGTCGCCGAACTCGAGCGTCATCGGGCGCGCCTGTCCGGACCACTGGCCGACCGGATCGATCTGCACGTGCACGTGCATCGCGTGCCGCCGGAGGCGCTGGCACAGCACGCGTCCGCTGAACGGTCTGGCACCGTGCGCGCCCGCGTGACCGCCGCGCGGCATCGGCAGCGCGAGCGATATGCCCATGTCGCCACAATCGGAGCGGTGGGCCTGCCTCTGACAAACGCCAGCGCGCCGTCGCGCCTGATCGCTCCCGCCTCGCGACTGGAGCCCGACGCCCGTGCACTCCTGGTACGGGCCGCCGATCGTCTCACCCTGTCCGCGCGCGCCTATCACCGCGTACTGCGCGTGGCCCGCACCATTGCCGATCTCGACGACCTCGACACCGTCACCATCCAGCACATCGGCGAAGCCCTGCGCTATCGTCCTGTCGGGGAGGATCACAGCGTGGCCGCCTGAACTTTCGGCGCAAAGCTGCCCACACCCTGCCGCCCGCCGTCTGCGTGTCATAGCTTCCCGCACGACCCCAACCCCTCCGACGTGGGCTGTCTCACTCGAATCGGCTGTGCGGTGATCCTCGTGGCCGGGGGCGCCGTCGGATACTGGCTCTACGGCGACCGTTTGCCGGCAGTGCTCACCCGTGCGGCCTCTGGCGCCGCGAATCGTGTGACGGATGCCGCCGTGCGTGCCAGTGAGCGCTACGACAGCAATGACGGCCCGCGCATCGAGGCCGAAGAGGAAGGACGACGTCAGGAGGCGCGGTCCGCGCGCGACCGAAAGGTCGGCTGGGTGGGTGTGGCGTCACCTCTGCCAGCGACACAGGGATCCGCTGCCAGCAGCTCGGCGGCCAGTCGCGCGGCCGTGCTCAACCGCACGCTCGCCCCCCTCAGCGCCAAGAGTGGTCCCGCCTACCTCTCATTTTCCGCCCAACAGATCGCGGGGCTGCTCGCGCCATTGGTGCAGCAACTGCCGCCGTCCGCACAATCGGTGCAACTCGCCCTCGAGGGTGATCGGTTGCTGGTGCGTGCAGTGGTTTCACTGCGCGATTTTGCCGGAGCAGGAACCATTGGCACGGTTCTGGGCGGGGCACTCGATGGTACCGACACGTTGTATGTGGCCGGCCCCATTGAACCCGTCCAGCCTGGACTCGCCCAGTTCCGCGTGAAGGAACTGCGCCTCAAGGGCATCGAAGTGCCCGGCCGTGTCATCCCGCCACTGGTGCGCAATCTGCGGCAGTACGGAGAACGCCGGATACGCGAGCAACTCGCGGCCCATGCCCGAAGTGAACGCGCAGCCACCTCGGCGGGTAGCAGGGCAGATCGCACGGCCGATCTCTCGGCCCTGGCCGACGACGGCCTGCCGATTCCGCTGCCAGCCGCCGTCAGCGACGCCCGCGTCGTGAATGGCAAGCTGACGTTGTATCGCGCGACGCCCGCTTCCGGGGTCGCTCCCACTTCTCGGACACCATGACCCGACGCATCCTCGTCATCGACGACGAACCCGGCATCCGGCAGGCCCTCGGCCAGCTCCTCGAATACGAAGGGTTCGATGTTCGCACGGCGAGTGGTGGTGCCGAAGGCATCACGCTGTACGACAGCTTCCGCCCGCAGTTGGTCTTCCTCGATGTGAAGATGGCGGGGCTCGATGGCCTCGAAGTGCTCAAGCGTCTGCGGCAGGCCGACCCCAACGCCACCGTGGTGATGATCAGTGGCCACGCCACCATTCAGACGGCGGTGGAGGCCACCCAGCTCGGCGCATACGATATCCTCGAGAAGCCGCTCGATACCGATCGGGTGCTGGTGCTGCTGCGCAACGCATTCACGAATCGCCAGCTCACCGAAGAAAACGACCGGCTCCGCGAGACCATCGAGTCACGCTATGAAATCGTGGGTCGCTCTTTCGGCATCCGCTCGTTGCTCGAACGCATCGAACGTGTCACCGGCACACCGGCCCGTGTGCTGATCACCGGCGAAAACGGCACCGGCAAGGAACTCGTCGCGCGAGCCATTCACCGCGGATCGCAGCGCGCGCGCAAACCGTTCATCGAAGTGAACTGCGCCGCCATTCCGAGTGAACTCATCGAGAGTGAACTCTTTGGCCACATGAAGGGTTCGTTCACCGGCGCCATTGCCGATCGCGCCGGCAAGTTCGAGCAGGCCCATGGTGGAACCCTGTTCCTCGACGAAATCGGCGATATGTCGCAGAGCGCGCAGGCCAAGGTGCTGCGCGTATTGCAGGACGGTTTTGTCACACGCATCGGCGGCAGCAAGCCCGTGCAGGTGGACGTGCGTGTGCTGGCGGCCACCAACAAGGACCTCGAGGAAGAGATCGCCGCTGGCCGGTTCCGAGAAGATCTCTACTATCGCCTCAACGTCGTCCCCATCACCGTGCCCGCCCTGCGGGAGCGTCGGGAAGACATCCCGTTGCTGGTTCGCCATTTCCTGCAGCAATTCGCCGAGCGCGATGGACTGCCGGCGCGATCGATCAGCGACGAAGCGCTGCAGCGACTGTCCGAGCTCGACTGGCCCGGCAACGTGCGCGAATTGCGTAACACCATGGAACGGCTTGTCATCCTCGCCAGCGCCGCGTCGATTTCCGTTGCCGATATCGACCGCCTCGCCGGGCGCCGCACGGCAGAGCCGTCGGGCATCGGCAGTTTGCTCGACTGCAATACGTTCGAGGAGTTCAAGCAGGCAGCGGAACGGGCGTTCCTGCTCGCCAAGCTGCGGGCATTCGACTGGAATGTGTCGGAGACGGCCCGGGCGCTCGATATGCCCCGATCGAATCTCTACAAGAAGATCGAGCGTTATGCTTTGACCAGGGAAAGCCTGCCGGGCTGACCCACCCCTCACGCCGCACCACATGTCCAACAAGAACTGGGACGCCGAACTCGCGAAGATCGACAAGCAGCTCGCGTCCATCTCCGATGAGCAGTTGTTGGCGACTCCCGCCAATGCGCCAGCGCCGGGCGCTGCTCCCACACGCGGCGCGCCGACACGATCGCTGCCCGCCGGCAACGCCCCCGCGCCGGCTGCGACCGTCGCGGCTGGCCGCAGTTGGGTCTCCTGGGTGAAGGTGATCATCGCCGTGGCCGCCGCAGCCGGCATGATGTTCTGGCCATGGCCCGCGCGTTGTGGCGGACCATTGATGGGTTTCACGGCCGCGACGGGTGTGGTGGCGTTGCTCGGCGCGTGGAGTGCGATCGGGACATGGCGGCATCGACTGGGATTGGCGCATGTCGCCTCGCTGCTGGTGACGGTCTGGGGGTTGGCGCTGGGTGCCCGGGAAGTGCTCCCGCGGGTGGGATATGCTATTCCCACCGAAGCCCGTGCGGCCACCTGGTCCTGCGAAGGCTTGCCGCTGTTCGCGCCGCCGGCGGAAGCACCGGTTCCCACGGGCATCACGCCGTAGCGTCGGTGCCGGGTCTACGACGGGTTCGGGATCATCTCCCCGTCCTGTGCTGCGGGTCACGAGTCACGCGTGACCCATATCCCGTTGCCCGCACCCCGACCGTTCATCCCTGAACCCACCCCAGGCGACTCGCCACTATCTTTCCCTGATGACCACCTTCAAAAATTTCATCGGCGGCCAGTGGGTGGCGCCGTCGACCGATGCGTATTTCGACAATCGTAATCCTGCCAACCAGGACGATCTGATCGGGCGATTCCCGGCCAGTGGTGTGGCCGATGTGGAAGCGGCCGTGGCCAGCGCGTTGCGCGGCTTCGAGCGTTGGAAGCGCACGCCGGCCCCGGCACGTGGTGATGTGCTGCGTCGTGTGGGCGATCTGCTCGCCTCGCGCAAGGAAGAGCTGGCCGACATCATGACGCGCGAAATGGGCAAGCCGCTCGCGGAAACGCGCGGTGATGTCCAGGAAGGCATCGATACGGCGTACTACGCCGCCACTGAAGGGCGTCGTCTGTTCGGGCACACGGTGCCAAGTGAACTGGCCAACAAATGGGCGATGAGCATGCGTCGTCCGATCGGTGTGTGTGGACTCATCACGCCGTTCAACTTTCCGTTGGCGATTCCCACGTGGAAGGCGTTCCCGGCGCTGCTCTGCGGCAACTCGGTGATTCTCAAGCCCGCCGAGGACGTGCCGCATACCGCCACGGTGCTGGTGGAGATTCTGCTCGAAGCCGGTTTGCCGCCCGAAGTCATCCAGCTCGTGCACGGCATGGGCGAAGTGGTCGGCAAGGCGCTGGTCGAACATCCGCAGGTGCCGGTGATCTCATTCACGGGCAGCACGGAAACGGGTCGGTTCGTGGGCGAGACCTGTGGCCGGATGCACAAGCGTTTGTCCCTCGAGATGGGTGGCAAGAACGCACAGATCGTGCTCGACGATGCCGACCTCGATCTGGCCCTCGATGGCGTGCTGTGGGGAGCCTTTGGCACCACGGGTCAGCGGTGCACCGCCACCAGCCGATTGATCGTGCAGTCCGGCGTCCACGATGCGCTCGTTGCGCGACTGGCCGAACGGGCCAAGGCGTTGCGCTTGGGTGATGGCCGCGTCGCCGGAACGGATGTGGGGCCGCTGGTGAGCGAAGCCGCGCGGGAAAAGGTCGAACGGTACATCGGCATTGGCAAAGAGCAGGGCGCGACGCTGGTGTGTGGTGGTGAACGGGCCACCGGTGGTGCACTCGACAAGGGCTTCTTCTTTCAGCCCACCATCTTCTCCGGTGTCACGGCTGGCTCGCGGCTCGATCAGGAAGAGATCTTTGGGCCGGTGCTGTCGGTCATTCGGGTCGAATCGGTCGAAGAGGCCTTTGCCGTCAACAACGGCGTGCGCTACGGCCTCTCCAGTGCGGTGTACACGGGCAATGTGAACGTGGCCTTCCGTGCGCTGCAGGACCTCGACAACGGTATCACCTACATCAACGCGCCCACGATTGGTGCCGAAGCGCACATGCCGTTTGGCGGTGTGAAAGAAACCGGTAACGGACACCGCGAAGGTGGTTGGGAAGTGTACGAGTTCTACTCCGAGACCAAGGTCGGATACGTCGACTATTCGGGCGCGTTGCAGCGCGCACAGATCGACAATTACTAGGCGTGACGCCAGTAAATGTTGGCCGGCGGGCGGATGCGCTCCGCGCCGCCAATCGTTCGCGGCGGGGAACGGGTTGGCTTTCCCGGCTGGTGCGTCGGCGCAGCACGAATGCGCCGCCCATCAGGCCGTTCCGCCGCGAGCGCGGTAGCCTCTGGCGTGTGCTGCTGTTTGCGGTCCTACTGGCCGTAGCGATTCGCACGTTCGTGGTCGAGGCGTACCGCATCCCGAGCCGCAGCATGGAGCGTACCCTGCTGTCCGGCGATTTCCTGTTGGTCAACAAGCTGGCCTACGGCGCCGAGGTACCAGTGCTGAACCGGCGCGTGCCGGCCATGCGCGCGCCGCAGCGTGACGAGCTGGTCGTCTTCGACTGGCCGGTCGATCCGAGTGTCGCATTCGTGAAACGGCTTGTCGGTATGCCGGGCGATACGGTGGCCATGGCGGCCGGCGTTTTTGTCCGCAATGGCACACCGCAGAGTGAACAATGGGTGTTTCGTGGTGGTGATGCCGACCCCGGTCCACAGGACTTGCAAGAGGGGTCGGCGCGTCGCGATTGGGGGCCGCTTGTGGTGCCGCCGCGACACTATTTCGTGCTCGGTGACAATCGCGACAATTCGCTCGATAGCCGCGCCTGGGGATTTGTGCCGGACTCTCTGCTGCGGGGCGCACCGTTGTTCGTGTACTACAGCTTCGAGCCCGATTCCACCGTGCGCGCGCCATGGCTGACCCGGATTCGCTGGCACCGGCTCGGCGCTGCGGTGCACTAGGCTGCGTGCACGCAGATTTTCCGCGCATTTTTACGGGGATGCGTTGACGAACGAATCGAGCTAGTTCACCCTTAACGATGTCTTGATACCGGCGTGTCGGTCGGTGCGGATCGACTTCGGATTCCCCCGCTGCATTCGTGAGTTTTTCGCAGATGTAGCCGTTCAGGACCACCGCGTCTCCCCCAGCGCGGTGCTCGCACGATCTTCCAGCGCCTCGAGCCGATTCGCCATGGCGGTCACCCCCCCGAAGAAGAAGGCGTCGTACGATGAAGGGTCCCTCGATCAGTATTTGCGCGACATCAGCGCCTATCCGCTGATCTCGAGGGAAGAAGAAGCGGAACTCGCACGACGCATTCGTCAGGGGGATCAGGAGGCGCTCGACAAGTTGGTGCGCTCCAATCTGCGCTTCGTCGTTTCCGTCGCGAAGAAATACCAGAATCAGGGCGTGTCGCTGTCCGACCTGATCAATGAGGGCAACCTCGGCCTCATTCGCGCGGCCCGGAAGTTCGACGAAACGAAGGGCATCAAGTTCATCTCGTATGCCGTGTGGTGGATCCGTCAGGCCATCCTGCAGGCGCTCGCTGAGCAGTCGCGTATCGTACGCGTGCCGCTCAACCGGGCCGGCACCTTGCACCGGATCGGCAAGCGCGCGAATGCGCTGCTGCAGGAACTCGGTCGCGAAGCCACACACGCCGAGATCGCCCACGGGATGGACATCACGGAGGAGGAGGTGGCCAAGACCATGTCCATCTCCCAGGTGCACCTGTCGCTCGATGCGCCGCTCACACCCGGCGAAGACAACCGGCTGCTGGATTATTTGCCGGACACGGTGCACCCCACCCCCGAAGACCAGACCTTCGACAAGGCGCTCACCGAGGCCATCGAAGAGTCGCTGGGCGGACTCAAGGAGCGCGAGGCGAAAATCCTCCGACTCTACTTCGGCATCGACGGGGCCGACCCGATGACGCTCGAAGAAATCGGCTCGCAGCTCGGCATCACCCGCGAGCGTGTGCGACAGATCAAGGAAAAGGCGCTCTCGCGCCTGCGGCATGTCTCTCGTTCCAAGTCACTCGAAAGTTTTCTCGGATAACAGGCAGTCATGGCATCGACGTATTCGTTTGACGTCACCACTGAGTGTGACCTGCAGGAAGTCGACAACGCGGTGAATCAGGCGCAAAAAGAAGTGGCGCAGCGATTCGACTTCAAGGGCTCGGAAGTCCTCATCGACTTCAAGCGGGCCGAAAATGTCATCAAGCTGGAAGCCGAGGGCGAGATGCGCGCCGAGGCACTGCTCGATGTGCTGCGCGGCAAGCTGCTCAAGCGCGGTGTGCCGGTGAAGAACCTCGATATCACCGAGCTCAAGCCGGGTGGTGGCGAGATCATGCGTCGCGACATCAAGCTCAAGATGGCGCTCGACAGCGACACCGCGAAGAAGGTGAGCGCGGCCGTGAAGGACGCGAAGCTCAAGAAGGTGACGGCGAGCATTCAGGGCGAGCAGGTGCGTGTGTCGAGCCCCGACAAGGACGCGCTGCAGGATGCCATCGCCCTGCTGCGAAAGGGCGAATACGGCGTGGAACTGCAGTTCGGGAATTTCCGCTGAGCGGTTGTTGACACGCGACTACGCCGCCGACGTGCGTCTGCTGCGGCAACAATCGAACGAGGCCATTGCTGCACGTGACGCGGATCGGGTGGTGTCGTTCATGGATGCGTCTATCGAGGTGGCTGTCGCCGGTGGTCCTGCGCTGCGGGGCATTCCGGCCAACCGTGACGCGTTTGCGCAGCAGATGGCGGAGCCAGGGTTCGGTGGGTATGTGCGCACCCCCGAACAGGTGACGGTCCACGAGTCACCATTGCGGGCCGATGAACGTGGGATGTGGGTCGGTCGCTGGCGTGTGCAGGGGCGGGTGCATGAACAGCGCGGCGCCTATTCGGCGGAATGGCGCGTCACACCCGCCGGTTGGCGTATCGTGCGGGAAGTGTATCGCGAACTGCCCGACTGACCGCACGTCGTGCGCAGCGGCGTTATTCGCTCTCAGCGTGCGCCAAGCCGCAACGAGAGCAATATCGACAGGCTCTGATTGTAAGTCGGACCAGACAGGGACAGATAACGCACGGTGAGGCGCGGGCCGACACCGGTGATCGCCCCCGCCGAGGCTGACAGGCCAGCGCCCACGCGATCACCCGCGATGGTAGAGCGCGACAAGGTCGGCCCCACGAGCACACCCCAGTCGTTCGGGAGTTGTCCCGCCAGCCAGGACGCTGAGAGATCGGTGTTCACACCAGAGCCGGGACACCAGTCCGCACACCCGCCCAGATGAAACCCCACGGTGGCGCTGACATCGAAAAACACGCGTGGTGCAGCCCGCATTTCGAGTCCACCGCCGAGCAGGTAGATCCCCGCCGACGTCGGCCCGATACCAGCGGTGCGTGGGATCGCGGGGAATCGGCCCGTGCCCACATGGGCCAGCAACGCGAAGGGATCGCGGCGGCGGCCGTCGGCCTCATCGTGGTCCGCCGCGACACCTGCCGGGCGCTGAGCAGGGAGTGTGGTGGAGATCGCCAGCATGAGCGCGGCCACACGACAGAGGGCCAGGACGCTGCGGCTGCCCGAGGATGAAATCATGAACGAAACTCCCAAGAGGGGCAGACTCGACATACCGCCACCGATCCACGGAAAGCCCGGCAAAGGTAGGGGGTCGGATCACATTCCGCCGGGTTTCCGCAGGATACTCCATTTCTGTGCCCCGGGATCCCTGTTTCGCTATCTTACTTGAATGCTCAAGTTTGGCTTGGTCACCCTCGGGTGCGACAAAAATACGGTGGACTCCGAACGGTACCTTGCCGACCTCGTCGCGCATGGCGCCGAAGCGGTGCAGGATCTGCGCGACGCCGACGTGGTGGTGGTCAACACCTGTGGTTTCATCGATGCCGCGAAGGCCGAATCCATCGAAGCCATTGTCGATGCCGCACGGCTCAAGGACGAAGGCCGCTGCAAGGCCGTCTTTGCGATCGGCTGCATGGTGGAGCGTCACAAAGACGAGCTGCTCGAAGCGTTGCCCGAAGTCGATGTCTTCCTCGGCAACTCCGAGACCGACCGTCTGGTGCCCGAGCTGGTCGAACGTGGTCTGATCGGTGGCTCGCTCGTGGAGCATCCGGGGGTGCGCCTGTTTTCCGGCGACGCGGCCCATGTCCGCTACCTGAAGATCTCCGAAGGCTGCGATCACGGTTGCGCCTTTTGTGCGATTCCGCTCATGCGCGGCAAACACCGCTCGTTTGCCCTGGACGAACTCGTGCGGGAAGCGCAGTTGCTGGAAGTGCAGGGCGCGCGGGAGATCAATCTCGTCGCGCAGGATCTGGCGCACTACGGACGCGATCGTCGCGATGGTCACGGTCTTCCCGAGCTGCTCGAAGCACTGGTGCGCGAAACGAGCATCCCGTGGATCCGCAACATGTACCTCTACAGCACCGGCATCACGCCGCGACTGCTCGAGGTGATTGCGGCCCATCCGCGCATTGTGCGATACCTCGACACGCCCATGCAGCACGGCAGCGACGCCGTGCTCACGCGCATGCGTCGACCGGAACGCCAGAAGACCATTCGGGAGCGTCTCGCACGGTATCGGGACATCGTGCCCGATCTCGCGGTGCGCACCAGTGTCATCGTGGGTTTCCCCGGTGAAACGGAAGACGATTTCAACATCCTCTGCGATTTCCTGGAAGAGATGCAGTTCGATCGTGTCGGCGTGTTCACGTATTCGCCGCAGGAAGGCACGCGCGCGCATGCCATGGAAGACGACGTAGCCGACTCCATCAAGCAGGAACGCAAGGAGCGCATCGAGGAGTTGCAGCGCGCCATCACGGCCGAACGCTACGAGCGGTTTCTCGGTCGTGAAGCGCGGGTGCTGGTGGAGCGTCGCGGTGACTACCCCGATGTGTGGATGGCCCGCGCACCCTGGCAGGCCGATGACATCGATGGCCTCGTGCACGTGGATGTCCCGGAGTCGATGCGGAAAGTGCTCGTGTCTCCGGGCGCGTTCGTCGACGTGACCATCGATCATGTGGTCGACGACTACGATTTTGCCGCCACGTTGCAGCGGGTGGTGGATACACCGGCCGTTGCCGCTTCTGTCAAACCATCGCGGCAGCTCCCGCTCGTGGGACTGGGTGTGAGCTCTGCGGGCAGCTTTGGACGCTGAATCATGACTGAGATGGTCCCTCATGCGCGCTCCGCCGAAATCATGGCCCGGGCGCGCATGCGTTTTCCCGGCGGTGTGAATTCACCCGTTCGGGCGTTTCGTGGTGTCGGCGGTGAGCCTTTTGTCGCTGCCCGTGGCAAGGGCGCGCGTATCTGGGACGTCGACGGCAACGAATATTTCGACTACGTGCTGTCGTGGGGCCCGCTGGTGCTGGGTCACGCCCCCGATGTGGTGCTCCATGCGGTCAGTCAGGCCATGCTGGAGGGCACCAGCTTTGGTATGCCCACGGCGCGTGAGGTGGAGCTGGCCGATGCCATCGCCGGTCGTATGCCGCACCTCGAAATGGTGCGCTTCACGTCGAGTGGCACCGAAGCCACCATGAGCATTGCACGGCTGGCCCGTGCTGTCACAAAGCGCGAACACATCCTCAAGTTCGATGGGTGTTATCACGGCCACGGCGACAGCTTTCTGGTTCGCGCCGGCAGCGGCGTTGCCACATTGGGACTGCCCGATTCACCGGGAGTGCCGGAGGCGCTGGCCAAGCTGACACTCACCTGTGCCTTCAATGATCTCGACGCCGTGGAGCGCATTGCGCGCGATGTACCACTGGCGGCCATCATGCTCGAACCCATCGTGGGCAACAGTGGGTTCATCGAGCCGACACCGGGGTTCATCCAGGGGCTGCGGCGGATCGCTGACGAAACGGGGGCATTGCTCGTCTTCGATGAAGTTATGACCGGCTTCCGCATCGCCTTCGGGGGCGCCACCGAGTACTTCGGTGTGA
This sequence comes from Gemmatimonas aurantiaca T-27, assembly GCF_000010305.1. Lineage (NCBI taxonomy): Bacteria > Pseudomonadati > Gemmatimonadota > Gemmatimonadia > Gemmatimonadales > Gemmatimonadaceae > Gemmatimonas > Gemmatimonas aurantiaca. The sequence goes on from NC_012489.1 coordinate 1,399,343, forward strand.
CGCCCGATCTGACCGCACTCGGCAAGGTGATCGGTGGCGGCTTGCCCGTGGCCGCCTACGGTGGCTCGCGCACGCTGATGGAACACATCGCCCCCACGGGACCTGTGTACCAGGCGGGCACGCTGTCAGGCAACCCGCTCGCGATGGCGGCAGGCATTGCCACGCTGGGCGCGCTCACCCGTTCGGTGCACGACGAGATCACCAACCAGACGGCGGCGCTGGTGGACGGCTTGCGTGGCATCGCGACGCGCCGCGGCGTGCCGCTCAGTGCCCGGCATGTGGGATCGATGTGGGGCTTCTTCTTCCGTGATGGCGACGTGCACAGCTTCGACGATGCCAAACAGTCGGACGTGGCGCTGTTCCGTCGGTTTTTTCACGCGGCGCGCACCCGGGGCGTCAGCCTCGCGCCGTCCGCGTTCGAGGCGGCGTTCATGTCGGCGGCGCATGGACCGGCGGAAGTTGGCGAAACGCTCTCCCGTCTCGATGACGCGCTGGGCGCCGCACTGACCGACACCGCAGGCCACTGACGCCGATGTCGAACACGCGCACGCAACGCCTCGCGAAGTGGCTGGCGCCATCGATGTTTGGTGGCGTCGTCATTGCCGCTGTGGTGGTTGCCTGCGCGCCGCTGCAACCGGGCATTGTGCCGCCGGTGCAGCCGCCAGCGCCGACGCCTGCCGAAGGGGGACGGGCACCGGTCGTGCGCGGCGAAGCCTCCGGACGGCTCGCGCCCGATCGCACGGTACTCATCGCCCTCGAAGGGCGTGCCGCGGCACCCATTGTGACGGCCACCGGTGCATGGCGCATCGACGAGCAGGGCGGGCGGGTCGCGTTGGTACGCGGCAGTGGCACCGAGCGCTGGCGCATTGAACAGCGCGGCGGGCTGCTGCGGGTGGCCGGTGATGGCAGTGATGCCACGCCCTGGCGCGAAGGGCCGTTCGTGGCCCGTCCGGCCAATGGGGAAAGTCATCTCCGGTTCGGCAATCGGCGGTACCGCGGAGAGCTGCTCTTCACTGCGACCGACAGTGGGGTGTTGGTGGTGAATCGGCTCCCGGTGGAAGACTACCTGCGCGGTGTGGTGCCCATCGAGATTGGCACGCGACAGGAAGGTGATCTGGCCGCCATCGAGGCGCAGACCATCGCGGCTCGCAGTTACACGTATATGCGCGTGCCGAGTGATGGGGCGCAGCAACCTGCGCGCGGTTGGCACATGACCGGCACCGTACAGTACCAGGTGTATGCGGGCATGGACGTGGAGCATCCGGTGATCAACGAGGCGGTCGATGCCACGGCCGGCCTTGTGCTGCGTTATGGCGGACTCATCGTGGATGCACCGTATTTTTCGTCGTGTGGTGGTCGCACGGCTGGGCCGCGCGAAGCCTGGCGCGGCGTGCGCGATGAACCCTACCTGCAACCGGTGGACGATATCGATCCACGCACCGGTCGTGCCTACTGTGACCTCTCGCCGCGCAATCATTGGCACGCGGAGTTCGACGAGGCCCGGCTCCGCGACGTTGTCCGGCGTGCACTGCAGGCCGGTGGCGCGCGCGACCCACGTCCGGCGGCGGTCCGGAAGCTCGAAATCGGGGCACGCACACCCTCCGGTCGAGCCGAAACGGTGGTGTTGCGCACCGAACGCGGAACAGTGACCGTGCCGGCGCGTGATATTCGCAGCGTTCTCGCCGATACGCGTGGCGCGATACTGGCCAGCACGTATTTTTCCGTGGACCGCGAATCACGTACACGGGGGCAGCTCACGGCTGTCACGTTGCGTGGTGCTGGCAACGGCCACGGAGTAGGGATGTGTCAGTGGGGAGCGATCGGGCGCGCACGCGCCGGCATCGATGCCCGCTCCATCTTGCGCCACTACTACCCGGGGACGGTCGTCGGTTTCGCGGACTGATTGTATGCCGGATCTCGGCAGCCGGTGTTCGGCACACGATCAGACGGATCGACATCCCTGGAGGCGTGAATGAAGGACGGCGTTCGCATCGCCGTGGTCGGCACAGGCGCTATCGCCCAACTGACGCACATCCCGGTTCTGTCCAAGCTGCGTGGCGCATCGCTGGTGGCGCTGTGCGACAATGACGGCGCCAAGGCGCGCGCGCTCGCCGACCGGTTCGGCGTTCCCGACGTGTTCACCGACTTCGAGGAACTGCTCGACAGCGACGAACTCGACGCCGTCGTCATCGCCACGCCCAATCACCTGCACGAGCCGCACGTGCTCAGCGCGCTGCGCCAGAAGCTGCACGTGTTGTGCGAGCGGCCGCTGGCCCTGTCACCGCGCGGCGTGGAACGCTGCCTTGCTGCGGCGCAACGGGCCGAACGGGTGTTGGCGGTGGGGCACAATCATCGGTTCCGGACCGATGTGCAGGCGCTGGATCAGTTCATTCGGAACTCGGAACTGGGGCAGGTGACATCCATCCGCGCCGGCTCGCTGCAGGTGCGTCGCAACGCGGACGGCTGGCGCAATCGTCGGGCCGAATCGGGTGGTGGCGTGTTTCTCGAGCAGGGGTTTCCGTTGCTCGACCTGGCTCTCTGGCTGGCGGACCAGCCGGCGCCGGTGCGCGTGAGTGCCAACATGCGCCGCGGTCGTGGCGCGGGCGCGGTGGAAGACACCATGCAGGTCTTTCTCGAATGCGAGAATGGTCTGGTGTTCATCATGGACCTGTCCTGGTCGCATGTCGGCGACGAAGATCGCTGGTGGTTCGAAGTGCACGCCACACGCGGTTCGGCGCGCCTGTCGCCATTGCGCGTCACGAAGGAGCTCAACGGCCGCGCCGTCGATGTGTCACCATCCGGTGCGGCGTCGCGCGAAAGCCCGTTCCTGCAGAGCTATCGCGCAGAAATTGCGCACTTCCTGGCGATGATCCGCGGGGAAGTGGCGTACGAGCCACCCGCCGAACAGGTGATGGTGCAGCGCATTGTCGATGCGGTGTACAAGGCGGCGGATGACGGAAAGGAGATTCGGTTCTGATGCGTCGTGGGATGTGGTGCGCCGCGTGGACGCTGCTGGCCGGACTCGTGGCCTGCAGCCCCACCGGTCCAGCGGACAATGTGCCCGTGACCCCGCCGCCCCCGGCGCCCGGTGTGTCGGCGGCATTGGACAGCACCCGCGCATCCCGCGGCGAATCGCTCGAAGTGGCGGTGTACACGTACGGACCCGGTACCGAGATCTTCGAACGTTTCGGTCACATCGCCCTGGCGGTGCATGATCGCACGACCGGTGAAGACGTGGCGTTCAACTGGGGGATGTTCGACTTCAACCAGCCGAATTTTCTCACCCGCTTTCTCACCGGCGACACGAAGTACTGGATGGTCGGCTATCGCACCGACCAGTTCAACGCCGCGTACCAGGGCGAAGATCGCACGATCCGCAAGCAGGTGGTGGCTTTGACACCGGTGCAGCGTGGCGCCTTGTACGATTTCCTGGCGTGGAATGCCCAGGAACAGAACAAGTACTATCGCTACGACTACTATCGTGACAACTGCTCCACCCGCGTACGGGATGCACTCGACTGGGCATTGGGTGGGGCGCTGAAGTCGGCATTCAGCACCACGCAGGGACATCACACTTGGCGGGATGAAACGGCGCGGATCACGGCCACTGATGTGCCGGTGTATGCCGGCATCCAGGTTGCCCTGGGGCGCAACGCCGATGCCCATCTCGACGCGTGGGGAGAGTCGTTTCTGCCGGAACGTCTGGCCGATCATCTGGCCACCACGCGCATCGGCAACAGCGCCATCGTGCAGAGCGATTCGGTGATCTTCACGGCGCAACGCACTCCACTGCCCGCGGCCGCCCCACAACGGTTGTGGATGGGGGCTGCACTGGGGTTGCTGCTGGCCGCGTTGGTGGTCGCGCTGTCGCGTGCGGCGCATGGCGGAATGCGTGTGGCTGGAACGGCTCTCACGCTGTTTGGTGTGCTGTGGTATCTGGTGGGCGGCTTGGTGGGCACGGCGTTGCTGCTGGCGGCGACGGTCACCAAACACGCGCCCTACATGGGGAGCAATCTCTCGCTGCTGCTCTTCCACCCGCTGCTGTTGCTCGTGGCGGTGTTGTGGGCCTGGCGAGCCGCCGCTGGACGCGCCGGGCGTGCGGTGCGCGCAATGGCGATCCTCTCGGCGGGGTTTGCGGTGGTTGCACTCGTCCTCATCCACATCCCCGGCTTTACGCAGGGCAGCATGATCGTGGTGTTTGCGGTGCTCCCGGTGCATGTCGCGTTGGCCTGGGCCGCGCGGAACGCCAAGATGAACGCAGCACCACGTTTGCCGCAGTCCTGAGCCGGACGCCGTGAACACCAAAGCCGGAGAGGGCACACGGGCTGGCACCGTGGCCGTGGGTATCGATGTGGGCGGGACATTCACCGACCTTGCGGCGGTGCATGACGATGGCGCGGTCTCCACCAGCAAGGTGCTGAGCGTGCCGGGTGATCGCGCACAGGGAGTGCTCGATGCGCTGCAAGCGGCCGGCGTGGCCGCGTCGGCGGTGAGTTCCATCGCCCATGGCACCACGGTGGTGACCAACCTGCTGCTCGAACGACGTGGCGCCCGCGTGGTGGCCTGTGCCACCCGGGGGTTCACCGATCTGCTGGAGCTCCGTCGACAGGAACGGGCGGCGCTGTATGACCTGTCGCAACAACATCCCGCGCCACTTGTTGCGCCGGACCAGGTGTTCGGTGTGCCCGAACGCATGGCACCCGAAGGAGTCGTCGAACCGCTCACCGACGCTGGCATGCATGCCGTGGTGCACGCCGTGCTCGATGCCGATCCGGAGACGATTGCCGTCACGCTGCTGCATGCGTATGCGCACCCGGCACACGAGCAGCAATTGGCTGAGGCGCTGCGCGCGGAGAGCGCACGTCGTGGCACGGCGGTTGATGTGATCACCAGCCATGACGTGTTGCCGGAGATCCGCGAGTATGAACGCATGGCCAGCACGGTGGCGGAAGCGTACGCACGTCCTGCCGTGCGCCGGTATCTCGATGGATTGAGTAGTCGCTTGTCGGCACGTGGCTATCCGGCGCCCCGCGTGATGACCTCATCGGGTGGCACCCTCACCGCAGCCGTCGCCGCGCAGCATGCGGCGGCCTTGGCGCTCTCCGGACCGGCCGGCGGCGTGACCGGTGCGGCCGCCGTTGCTCGCGCCCTTGGTGTAGCGCGCGCGTTGACCATCGATATCGGCGGCACCAGCGCTGATGTGGGATTGATCGAAGACGGTGAACCGCTGGTGGAACGTGGCGGCAATGTCGCCGGCGTGCCGATTGCCTTGCCACGGGTGTTGGTGGAAGCGGTCGCCGCCGGCGGTGGCAGTATCGCGTGGTTGGACGATGGTGGTGCGCTCCGTGCTGGTCCCGAGAGTGCGGGTGCCGCGCCTGGCCCGGCGGCCTATGCTCGTGGCGGGGAACGGGCGACCGTTACCGATGCGCACGTCGTGCTGGGCACGATTGCCGCCGGCGACTGGAGTGGTGGGGTGCGCATCGATCGCAATCGTGCGCGTGCGGCCCTTGCCGCGATCGCCGATCCCCTCGGTGTTTCCGTGGAGCGTGCCGCGACCGCCGTGATTGCCACGGCCGATGCGACGATGGCCCGTGCGCTGCGTCGTGTCTCGGTGGAGCGGGGGGTGGATCCACGCGGTATTCCCCTGATCGCGTTTGGTGGCGGTGGCCCACTGCACGCCTGTGGTCTCGCACAACTGCTGGGCATGCGGCAAGTCATCGTGCCGCCACATGCTGGCGTGTTGAGTGCGGTGGGCCTCGCGCTTGCGCCGGAACGCCGTGAATCACTCACGAGCTGCACACGCGCCCTCTCGCAATGGTCCGACGACGAGATGCGCGTTCTGCTGCACCAGGCCGCCCGGGTATTGGCCGCAGGGGAGATGTCGCTCGAAGCACGATGGTCGTTGCGTGCTCGTTATGTTGGCCAGGGCTATGAACTGGATATTCCCGTGACACTCGACGATAGCGTCTCGCAGGTGACCGACCGTTTTGTCGCGCGCCACGAACAACGCACCGGATTCACACTCGATCGCGAGGTGGAGTGCATCAGTGCGCGGACCACGTTGAGCGGTGTTGCCCGCACGGTGCGCTGGCATCGCACGCAGCGCGCTGACACCGTGCATGGTGCGGCGGTGGTGCCATTGCCCGACGCGACGTTGCTCGTCGCTGCTGGGTGGACCGCGCGTCCCCTCGATATCGGTGGATGGATGCTGGAGGCCGACGTATGACCGCGACCCCACCACCACGCAACGAGGCGCGCATCCGCGGGATTTCCGTACCGATGCTCGTGCCTGCTGATGGACCGGTGCATGTGTTGCTGGTGGGAGAAGCGCCGGGACCGCGGGGTGCCGACAAAAGTGGCTATCCGTTTTTTGGGGACGGCGCCGGGCAGCATCTCTATACCGCGCTTGGGCGTCTGGGGGCGATGTCATTGCCACCAGCGACGCGCACGATGCCGTGGGATGGCGCACGGTTTGCCGCGGCCGGGCTTCGGCCCGAGCCACACGGCGTGGCACTGGGCAATGCGCTCGATCGGTGTCCCACCGACAACGGCATGACGTTTCGCACGCCCACTCGGGCAGAGCTCGAGAACGATCTCAATCTCGCGCGCCTGCATGCCGAAATCGCGCGTCTGTTGCCACGCGACCTGCGTGGCATCGTAACCTTGGGCAAGGTTGCGGCACGCACTGTGGAAGCGTGCCTGACGCGGTATCCGGTGTTGGCGGCGAAGGTTGTCACGCGTGCGGTACCCCATCCGTCGGCGCAGGGGCTGCTGTCCATGGCGCCCAATCGTGGCAAGGGCGCACGATTGGCCGATCTGCAGGAAACGTGGATGCAGCAGTGTGTCGCCGCCGTGATCGAAGCGGGCTATCCCGCTCCCGACACCTCACCGGCATCACGCTGATGTCCACCCGTTTCGATGCACTCGAACTCACGGTCTTTTCGCAGGGTGTTGCGATGCTCGCTGAGGAGATGGGTTCGTTGCTCGAACGCAGCGCCATCTCGCCCAACATCCGCGAACGACGGGATGCCTCGTGTGCCCTGTTCGATGCCCGTGGACGTATGGTCGCACAGGCCGCGCACATCCCGGTGCACCTCGGCGCGATGCCGGAATCCGTCGCGGCGGTACGCGCCGCTGGTGCGCGGGCCGGCGAGGTGTTTCTGCTCAACGACCCGGCGCATGGTGGCTCGCATCTTCCGGATCTGACGATGGTGGAAGTGATCGCCGATGCGCGGGATGCCGCACGCATCATCGGCTACGCGGCCGTGCGTGCGCATCACGCAGACGTGGGCGGGATGAGTCCAGGAAGCATGCCGTTTGGTGCCACGGAGCTGTTCCAGGAAGGACTGATTGTGCCGCCGGTGCGCATCGAAACCGATGGAGCCGCCCACGTCGATGTGCTGCGCTTGGTGCTGGCCAATGTGCGCACCCCGGCCGAACGCGAGGGCGACCTGCGGGCGCAGCGCGCCGCGTGTGCGGCCGGCACGCGCGGGTGGCAGGCGCTGCACGCCCGCATGGGGGAGTCCATGCTCGATGCCGCCATCGATGCGCTGCTTGACTACACCGAGCGTCGTATTCGTGCGCGCCTCGCCATGCTCGAAGGCGCCAGTGGCGTGGCCCGTGATGTGCTCGAGAGCGACGGAGTGGACGATACGCCCATTCCCATCGTTGTGTCCGCGCACGTGCGTGCGGGCACCCTGCATCTCGATCTCACCGGTACGTCCGGAGCGGTACGTGGCAATGTGAACGCACCGCCCGCCGTGGCGCGTGCTGCGGCGGTGTTTGTGTTGCGTGTGTTGTGCGATGACGATGTGCCCGTGAACGACGGTGTGGCACGCGCGGTGGCGCTGATCATTCCCGATGATTGTGTCGCCAACGCCAGGCGTCCAAGCGCGGTGGCCGCCGGCAACGTGGAGCTGTCACAGCGCCTGACAGACGTGTGTTTTGCGGCGCTTGCTGCCGCCGCCGCGTCTATTGGTGCTCACGGGGTGATCATCCCGGCCGCAGGGCAGGGCACCATGAACAATGTCACCCTGGGGGCACCCGGCTGGACGTTCTACGAGACGCTGGGCGGAGGTCAGGGCGCGAGTCGTCGTGGTGACGGGCCGGATGCGGTGCACGTGGGCATGAGCAACACGCGCAATACGCCCATTGAATCACTCGAGCGCGCGTATCCGTTGCGGGTGGTGGAGTACGCCGTGCGTCGCGGGAGTGGTGGGGAAGGCACCTACCGCGGCGGCGATGGTGTCGTGCGGCGCTATCAGGCCATGGAACCATGCACGGCAACGTTGTTGACGGAGCGTCGTGCCGTGGCACCACCAGGAGCGGAAGGTGGCGCCGCCGGCACGGTTGGCCGCAACCTGCTGAATGGCGCCGTGCTTCCCGCCAAGACCCGCGTGGCGATGCGTGCCGGTGATGTCCTGACAATTGAAACACCAGGTGGAGGCGGCTGGGGCTCTTCGGCTACACCAGCGGCACCACTCGCCTAGACAGACAGCGACAGACCTTCCCACGCGGCCAGCACTCTGAGTGCGCTGCCGGCTTCGGCGCCCTGGCGACGTGCACTCTCCACGATGCGCTCTACTGCGTCGTCGTCGCGGTCGGGATGATGATGGAAAAGCGCGAGCGTGCCGACCCCACAGGCGATGGCCAGGCGCACGGCCTCGCTGGCCGAGGAATGTCCCCAGCCGACGTGCGTGACCAGTTCGTCGTCGGTGTACGTGGCATCGTGCACGAGCAGTGGCACGTCGCGCAGAAAATCGTACAACGACGCGAGCCATTCGAGATGCGCGGCATCGGAATTGGCATACGCCAACTCATTGTCCGGTGCGTAGGCCATCACCGGCCCGTTGGCATCGTCGATGCGAATGATGGCCGCTTCGCCCGGATGATTGGCACCGAATCGGTGCACCGTATACTCACCGACCGCAACACTCTTGCCCGGAGCCCACTCATGCGCCAACAGTTGGCCCACGAGGCCATCGACCTGCGGGAAGAGTGGCGGACTGACCAACGTGTTGAGGAAGGCTGGCAAGCTGTCCTCTCCACCATCACCACACCACACATGCATGGTGCGGGTTCTGGCATGCAGCGGCGCAAAATGCGGCAAGCCGATGACATGATCCGCGTGCCGATGCGTCAGGAACAGGTGAATGGCGGCGTCTGTCTCGGGAGAGCGCTGCAAATGCTGCCCGAGGCAACGGATACCGGTGCCCGCATCGAGCACGAGCGCAGGCCCACCGGAACCCCGCACTTCCACGCACGGGGTATTGCCCCCGTAACGCACGGTGCGAGGCCCCGGCGACGCGCAGGTGCCGCGGGTTCCCCAGAAGCGAACCCGCGCACGCGGTGACGGAGGTGTGGGAATGTCTGACATTGGACGCGACGTATGCCGGTAAGGGCGACGCGCTGAGAGTCGATTGGCTCTCGCTCAGGCCCGGGGACGAGCCCTGCTTTCCAATGCCCCACGATTGACGATCGTCACGACACGCCGCTGGACCATGATCATACCCTGATCCTGGAACTCCGACATGGCGCGCGAAACGGTTTCGCGACTCGCGCCGATCATTTGCGCGATCGTCTGGTGCGTGAGCTGCTTGACCAGCGATGCCGGTTCCCCGGGAGTCGCGTGTTCCAGTAACACCTTGGCCACACGTCCCGGCACATCGAGCAGCACCAGGCTGCCAATCGTGCCGTCGGCCTGACGCAGGCGACGCGACAGCTCCACCATGAGCTCCCAGGCCACCTTGGGGTTCTGCTCCACCTGCCGGCGGAATTCCGGCCGGCGCAGCACCAGCAGGCTGGACGCGTGTGTGGCCACGACGTGCGCTGAACGCGGACGCCCATCGATGAGCGCCAGCTCGCCGAAGTGGTCGCCAACGCCGAGCACCTGCAAAATCACCTCGCGACCGTCGTCACCGACGAGGACTACCTTTACCTCGCCGGATCGAACTACATAGAGGGCGTCACCGGCATCACCTTCGGAAACAATCAGCGCGCCCTTGGCGAACCGCTGTTCACGAGTGACTTCGGCGAAACCACGGACCGCCGAGCGCTCCAGCTCCCGGAAGAGTGGGACGGTGGAAAGAAAATCGGTGATGCGCTCGAGCGAGACGCTCATCGTGGGCGGCGTCATACGGAGTGGGGGAGAGCCAAAGGTCACCATATGTAATCACCTCGTTTCGTGTATCTTTCCGTGATACCCGCAGTCTGCAGACGGGTCCGCGACAGGGGCGCTTCGGTTGGCACCGACGTACCCTAACCGAAGGGGCCGTCGGTCCGCCGTGACCGATATCACGAATTTTATCCCAGTATGCTGAGTCACCTTCGCGACCGAATGGCCGAGGCGCTGCAACGCGCCATCGAAGTGGAGCAGCTCCTCGCCGATCCTGAGACGACGAAGGATGCGCCCCGTCTGGCCGAGCTCGGTCGTGAGCACCACCGGCTGGCCCAGGTTGTGGCCCGGGCCACACGCCTGCAGAAGGCCGAACAAGAGCTGAACGAAGCCCGGGAACTCGCCAACGGTGACGACCCCGACTTTGCCGCGGAAGCCCGTACCGAAATGGTCCGTCTCGAGGAAGAGACCGCGGTTCTCGAGAAGGAATTGCTGCCGTTGCTCATCCCGCGGGATCCTCTGGACGAGCGTCCGGCAATCGTGGAAATCCGGGCCGGTACGGGTGGCGATGAAGCCGGTTTGTTTGCCGGCGACCTGCTCCGCATGTACACGCGGTTTCTCGAACGGCGTGGCTGGCGCATCGAACCCATCTCCTATTCAGAAGGCACACTGGGTGGAGTGAAGGAATCCGTGTTCAAAGTGTCGGGTGACGGCGTTTTTGGTGTTTTGCGGTGGGAATCGGGTGTGCATCGGGTGCAACGTGTGCCCGCCACGGAATCCCAGGGGCGTATCCACACCTCGGCGGCCACGGTGGCCGTTCTGCCGGAAGCGGAGGAGCTGGACATGCGCATCGAGGACAAGGATCTGCGCATCGACGTTTTCCGCTCGTCAGGCCCCGGCGGCCAGAGCGTGAACACCACCGATTCGGCCGTGCGTATCACGCATATCCCCACCGGGATCGTGGTGTCCCAGCAGGACCAGAAGTCGCAACTGCAGAACAAGGCCAAGGCCATGGACGTGTTGCGCGCGCGTTTGCTCGACCTGCGTCTGTCCGAGCAGGAAGCGGAGCGGTCGCGCATGCGCAAGTCGCAGGTCTCCACAGGCGACCGGTCAGCCAAGATCCGGACCTACAACTTTCCGCAGGGCCGCGTCACCGATCATCGCGTGGGGCTGACACTGTATGACATCGACAGTGTGATGAACGGTGAGATCTCGTCGTTTCTCGATGCTCTCGCACTGGCGAATGCAGAAGAGAAGCTGAGTGCCTGAGGGCGACCGCGCCGCCGCGTTGATGCGCGACGTGTCGATTCACGAGGCGTCGATTCGCGAGGTGTCGATTGGCGAGGTGTCGATTCGCGACGTGCTGATGCGGGTGACGCAGGCGTTGTCGGAGCACGGCCTCGCGGAGGAATCCGAGGGCGCGTTGATCGATCCGTCGCAGGAAGCGCGCTGGCTGGTGGCGGCCGTACTCGATTGTTCGCCGGCCGAACTGACCCACCGCCGTGTGGCTGGCGAATCGCTCGATGCGGCCACCCTCGGGCGTATCGATGCGGCGCTCCACCGCCGCCTTGCCGGCGAGCCGCTGGCCTATGCGACAGGCAGCGCGGCGTTCCGGGAATTGGTGCTGCAGGTGGACCGCCGGGTGCTCATCCCGAGACCGGAAACGGAAGTGGTGGTGGGGGAGGCGCTGCGGGTGACGTCCATGCGTCCGGGTGGCATCGCCATCGACATCGGTACGGGGTCGGGGGCCATCGCGCTCAGTCTCGCGTGGGAAGGCCGGTTCGACCGCGTCGTAGCCACCGATCTCTCGCAGGATGCACTCGACGTGGCGAAGGCCAATGCCGAGCGTCTCGAGGCGATGGTGCATGGCTCACGGCACAGCCCACATGGCGTGGCGCCGGTCGAGTTCCGGCTCGGTGCGGATCTGGCCCCGGTGACCGAGCTGCGCGCCCGTGTGCTGGTATCAAACCCGCCGTACATTGCGTACGATGAAGCGCACGCGCTGCCGTCGAGTGTGCGTGACTGGGAACCCCCGGTGGCGCTTTTTGCGGCAGAGCAGGGTATGGCCCGGTATCAGGCAATCGTGTCTGGCGCGCGGGCGATTCTCGAGCCGGATGGTTGGATCGTGCTGGAGCTGGACGCCAGGCGTGCGCAGCAGACCGCTGCGCTGGCCCGGCAGGCGGGATTCGTGGACGTCCACGTCATCGCGGATCTTGCCGGCCGCGAGCGTGTGCTGGTGGCACGCAACGGCGACGGCGCCGCATCGCAGTAAGTACCACCTGCATCATCCGGCAGCACCCGACTACCGCCCACCTCGTTGTTCACGGCCAGGAGGCCGCATACATGCTGGAAGACAAGGCAAAGGAACTCGGCCGCATGATCGGCCAGAGTGACGAATACAAGGCCGTGAAGCGTTCGAGCGAAGGCCTCAACGCCGACCGTGAAGCCACGATGGTGCTGCAGCAGATGGAACAGATCCGTCAGCAGGCCCAGGCGATGTCCGAACGCGGGGAAGAGCCGACGGCCGAGATGGAGCATCAGCTCGAAGGGCTGTTCTCGCAGGTGCAGAGCAACAGCAACTATCAGCGCGCCATCTCGGCGCAGGACAATTTCGACAAGCTGATGTTGCGCGTGAACCAGTTGATCGCCGAAGGCATCCGCGCTGGTGCCACCAGCCAGATCATTCTGGGCTGACGCCACCGCATGCGCGCAGTGGAGGAAGACGTGATGCACCACGGGTCGGGTGGCGCCGTGGAGGCGGTGCCCGGTCTGTTTGTGGTGCTCGAAGGCGGAGAAGGTGTGGGCAAAACCACACAATGGAACCGCCTGGCGTCGGCGTTGCGCGCCGTTGGTCATGAAGTGGTGGCGGTGCGCGAACCCGGAGGCACCCAGGCGGGTGATGCCATTCGCACGCTGTTGCTCGACCCCACGTCTTCGTTGTCTCCTGGCACGGAAGCCCTGTTGTTTGCGGCCTCCCGCGCGCAACTCGTGGCCGACGTGGTCGAGCCGGCGCTCGCGCGTGGTGCTGTGGTCCTGGTCGATCGTTTTTTGCTGTCCACGTACGCCTATCAGGGCGCAGGACGTGGGCTGCCGCTCGACATGCTGTCGAGTGTGAACCGATTGGCGACCGGTGGACGGGCGCCCGATCTCACGTTGTTGTTGAACGTCCCGCTCGATCTGGCCATGGCGCGCGTGCAGGCGCGCGGTGCGGCCGATCGCATGGAGCTCGAAGACGCGGCGTTTCACGTACGGGTACAGGCGGCGTTTGTGGCCGCGCTTTCCTCGACGTGGCAGCAAGCGCATCCCGAAATCGGTCCGGTGATTGCCGTGCCGGCGCAGGGCGACATCGATACGGTCACGGTGCGATGCCTCGAGGCGCTCGTGCAGCGCTGGCCCGCGCGATTCACCGCCGCAGCGACGTCGCTGCTGCACGCGCGGTAAGGGGCACGCCAAGATGCTTACGCAGGTGATGTACACGCAGGTGCTGCAGGCACTGGTGCTGGTTCGTTTGCGCTTTCACTGACGCATGCCGGATATTCTTCCCGACACTCCCCGTACGCCGCCCCGACGCATCCGCGCGGTTGCCGCGGCCATCTTTTTCGTGGCGCTGCTTTCGCTCGGTGGCTGGTGGGCCGGACGTGAACTCACCGCTGGGGAGCAGCCCTCGCGCGCGCCACTGGGCGGCGCGCGCCTGTTCGATCAGGTGGTCGCCACCATCGCGCAGCGCTACGTCGATTCACTCGACGCGACGCAGGTGTACGACAAGGCCGTCGCCGGCATGTTGCGCGAACTGGGCGACCCCTACACCACGTATCTCGCTGAAGACCGCCTGCGTCGGCTGAATGAGCAGATCAGCGGGACTTATGCCGGTATCGGTCTGCAGATCGATATTCGCGAGAGCTGGCCGGTGGTGCTGGAGCCCATCAACGGGGGGCCGTCGGAACGCGCGGGCATTCTCGCCGGCGACCGGATCATCCAGATCGGCAAGGAGTCGACGCGCGGCTGGACGCGGGACGAAGTGTCGCGCGTGGTTCGTGGACCTCAGGGCACCGCGGTGAGTTTTGTCATCGAGCGTGGCGATCAGCACATCCCGCTGTCGATCGTGCGCGACAAGGTGCATCTCCGCGCCGTGCAACGTGTCGCGTTGCTGCCCAATGGGGTGGGCTACGTGGATGTGAACGTGTTCAGCGCACAAACCGCCGATGAGTTGCGGGCGGCCGTGGATTCGGTCGTGCGGATGGGTGCGCGCGCGTTGGTCATGGATCTGCGCGGCAATCCGGGGGGATTGCTGGAGCAGGGCGTTGCGGTGGCGGAGTTGTTCCTCGACCGCGGGCAGAACATCGTGCAACTGCGCGGACGGCCAGGCACACCAAGCCAGTCCTACACCGATTCGGTGCCGCAGCGCTGGCCCACCCTGCCGCTGGCCGTGCTGCTCGACCGCTCGAGCGCGAGTGCGTCCGAGATCGTGGCCGGTGCGCTGCAGGACCATGACCGCGCCATCGTGCTTGGCATGACCAGCTTCGGCAAAGGCAGCGCGCAGAACGTGTATCCGTTGTCCTCCGGCGGCGCGCTGCGTCTGACGATTGCGCGGTGGTACACGCCGCTGGGACGCGGCATCAATCGCGCGCCGGCGGTGGATGCCGATGGCGAACCAGAACTCGATACAGGACTCGTCACACTGCCCGATACCGTGAAGCCACGCTATCGCACGGATGCCGGGCGCACGGTGTTCGGCGGCGGTGGCATCACGCCGGACATTGTGGTCGGCGACACGGTGCTGCCCATTCCGGTGCAGGCGCTGGCGCGGGCGATGGGCAAGAATCTTGGCGCCTATCGCGACGCACTGGCGCGGGAAGCCCAGGCGCAGCGCCGCAATGTGAAGTCGCCCGGAGACCCGGTGACGATGGAGATGCTGAATGCGGTCTATCGGGAGCTGGAGCGCCGCAACGTGGCGCCGCCACGTGCGATCTTCGACGCGGCCACGCCATGGGTGTCACGTTCGCTCGGCTACGAAATGACCCGCGTGGCGTTTGGCAACGAGGCCGAGTTCCTGCGACGCACGCAGGACGATGCCACGCTGCAACGCGCGTCGTCGGTGCTGCAGGCATCCCGTACACCGCGCGATGTGTTTGGCAATATCGAGAAGCCCACGGTCACGGTGCCATTGCGTCCGTGATGGGTGGGCTGGACGAGGCAATGACTGACATGAACGGCGCGGGCACATTGGCGAAGCAAGAGAAATCGCGGGCCCACCGATGGCATGCCCGGGTAGTGACCATGGCGTCGCTCGCGGTGTGCGCCGTTTCGATGAGCTGCGCATCGCGCGTCCGTGCACCGGGCGATTGGTTCGATGCGCCGAATGTCGTGGAACCCATCACGCTCGATGGGGACTTTGGGGATTGGTACGGCATCACGCCGCTTCTGCAGCAGCGCGACGCATCTCCGATCGTGGCTGTGTCGGCGGTCGATAGCCCGCACTACCTGTATCTGTCATTGTCGTTCCGCGACAGCGTCAATCTGCAGGCCATGCCGGGCACCCTGCATCTGCTGTTTCGCACCGGCGCGGCAGGCGGAGCAGGGCATGCGGTCTATGGTGTGAACGACGTGGATTTTGCCGTGGACTTCTCGCGCCTCGACAAGGTGCAAGCGGGTCCGCGCGGTGCGGGGATGGCGGTGCGGGTCGCCACCGAACAGGGGCTCGGTGAGTTCCGGTCGCCCTACGATCTCGACGTGGCCGCGTTGCCAAGCTGGGAGGCGGATCGTTTCGAGGTCCGCATCGCGCGGGCGCCGCGGGGCTGGCTCGGTCACACGGAACACATCGTGCACATCACGCCAGTGTTCGTGACGACCGATTCGGTGGTGCACCGCTCACCCACTATGCCGTATCGCCTGCGCACGGTGACATCGACGGCGCCGCGTCCGCGCATCGATACCATCTTTGCGCCGTCGCCCGGGGCATTGCGTGTGGCGCAATGGAACGTGTCCGAAGGATCGTTCCGGAAACCGGAGATGCACGCCCGCCTTCTGGCAGCGGTCATGCCGGATGTGGTGATGCTCGACGAGGTCTATGAACAGGTCACGGCAGACTCCCTGCGTCGATTCTTCGATTTGCCGGCGCTGCGTGCTCTGGGGCCCTGGCAGTTTGTCCTCGGTGGAAGTGGTGGTCGGCAACGCACGGTGGTGGCCGCACGGCGGCGCGCGGTTCGGCCCGTGGAGAGCATGGCTGCCATGCGATACATCGACGGCTCACTCGACAGCCTGCGGCGCATCACACCACCAGCGGGACATCGCCTCATCGACATCGAAGAAGCCGCACAGATCTCGAGTGTCGGCGCTTGGGTGGATGTGCATGGCACCGAGACGATGTTCGTCCCACTGGATCTGCAGAGTGGGGGATACGCCGGCAGTGTGCACGACAATCTGCGGGTGCTGCAGGTAGAGGCCATTCGTCGATACATTCGCGCGGAGATCGCGCAGCGCGGCGATTTTCCACTGGTGGTTGGCGGTGACTTCAATGCGGTGGGCAGCTTTCGGTCCGTGCGGTCGCTGATCCCTGAGCCCACCGAACATCCGAGCCTCAGGCTGGCGCAGGTCCTGCGGCTTGCGGAACAGTCCATGGTCACCTGGCAGAGTGTGGAGGCCGCCCAATTCTCTCCGGGTCAGCTCGATCTCACGCTGTTCCGCGGGTTCAATCAGAACGGCGGGTTCGTGTTCACCACTGAAGACCTGAGTGATCGCCTGCTCGCCAAGCTGCGCATGACCCGCGAGACATCCGCCAGCGTCAGTGATCACCTCATCGTGGTGACCGATCTGGTGCGATAGGTGCCGGAAAACACGACGGGCCTGCTCTCGAGTGAGCAGGCCCGTCGTGCCTTCACATGGCATACATCAGGAAGGTATGCATCACATCTTGGATGCGACCTTCACGCCCTTGGGCACGTTGAAACGAAAAGCATCGGCAGGAAGCGTGGCCTCAGGCGACCAGGTCGTGAGCGTGATGGTGCGATCGACGCCCTGACCATCGACTACCTGTACCCGCAGTGGTCGTGGATCCTTTTCATCGAGCCAGAGCACGGCCTTCTGGAAAGGCGCCGTGCCCGCGGCCTTCGGGATCAACTGCACCCGTCGCGCCGCACGCCCATCGACCGGTGACGATTCACCACCACTGATGGTGAATGCCTTCTTCGGCGTGTCGAGCAACTGGCTCAACAGGTCGGCGACAATGGCGCCGTCGGCGTCGGCAGGCAGCTTGAGAACCTGACCGGGCGCACTGCTGGGCAGGTACACCCACAACCACTTGCCGTCACCCACGATACGATCGCCGGCTGGTTGCGTGAAGGTGATGGAGAGCTTGCCCGGGCGCTCCTGCAGGAACACACCCTTCGAATTCACCGTGCGCGCCAGCAGCGGGTTGGTGATTTTCTGTTCGAAGTCCGCCCGCAAGGTGTGTGTGCCGGCCCACGCCTTGGCGACACGCTCATACGACGCGTCGGCCGTTCCCTGCGCGCCAACACTCGTGGTCATGAGAGCCGCCACGCATGCAGCCGTGACGGCCATCACGACGGATGGTCTGGAAGTCATCGTCATTGTGATCATGACGAAAAATACCCCGACAGCCCGTACCGGGTTCAGGTGAGCGTGGGCACGGACCGGCCAATCGCCTGCGCGATCGTGCGCAGTTGTAGCACCAGCTCCGCAAACTGTTCCGGATAGAGCGATTGCGCGCCATCGGACAGTGCCTTGTCGGGCTGCGGATGCATTTCCACGAGAATGCCATCGGCACCAGCCGCCACCGCCGCGCGTGCCATCGGCGTAACCTTGTCGCGCAGGCCCGTGCCATGGCTCGGGTCGGCCACGATGGGCAGGTGCGAAAGCTTGTGCACCACCGGGATGGCCGTGAGATCGAACAGATTCCGCGTGGCGCTATCGAACGTGCGCACGCCACGTTCGCACAGGATCACGTTCGGATTGCCTTCCGCCAACACGTACTCGGCGCTCAGCAGCAGATCGTTGATGGTGGCCGCCATGCCGCGCTTCAGCATCACCGGCTTGCCCAACGTGCCCACGTATCGCAGCAACGAGTAGTTCTGCATGTTGCGCGCGCCGATCTGAATGCAGTCGGCATACTCGGCCACGAGATCGGCACCCCGTTCATCCATCGCTTCCGTCACGATGGCCAGCCCGGTCTCACGACGCGCGAGCGCCAACAGCTCGAGCCCCTGCTTGCCGAGTCCCTGAAAGGCATACGGCGACGAGCGCGGCTTGAAGGCACCACCACGCAGGGCGGTGCCTCCAGCGGCACGCACCAGACGCGCCGACGTGAGGATCTGCTCCTCCGACTCCACCGAGCACGGACCGGACACGATGGGTACTTCGTCGCCGCCAAAGCGCACGCCCGGCGCAATCTCCACGATCGTGTTGTCGCCCTTCCATTCACGCGACGCCTGGCGATACGGCTTCTGCACAATGAGCACGCTGGCGACGCCTGGAAGCCCCTCGATGTACGACCAATCCACCTTGGCATCATCACCAAGCAGACCGACCGCCGTGCGCACTTCGCCCGGCATGGGGAGGGGCTTGAAGCCCTGACGCGTGATCTCTTCGCATACCCGATCGATTTCGGACGAAGAGGCGTTGGGCTGCATCACGACCAGCATGTCACGTCCTCAGAAATGTGTAGACCAGCCGTCGGTGGCCACGATCGTGGGACCGGCGTATTGCTCCGCGACTTCGGCGTGGATATCCACGGCCTCGACGGGCGGATAGAAGTGCGTGAGCACGAGCTGACGAGTCTGCGCGCGGGCGGCCAAAGCCCCTACCTGGCGTGGTGTCAGGTGCTCGCCGATGGCCATGTCGTCCGGCAGCGAGCATTCCGCCAACAGCAGATCGCAATCCCGCGACCAGTCACCGAGTGCCTCGCTGACACCGGTGTCCCCGGTGTACACGAGCCGTCGATTTCCCTCACTGATTGAATATGCCACGCTCTCCGGGGTGTGTGGTACCGGATGGGAGCTCAGCTCCACCCCACCGGGCAGTCTCACGATCTCGTCGCTGCCAAGATCACGTACCGTCACGGGAAAGCCGGGGGCGAGCATCCAGCCGCCATGCACGGCCGCCATGCGCTCGATCAGTGCTCCGGTCCCGACCGGGCCATAGATCGTCACTGGAGTCGA
Source organism: Gemmatimonas aurantiaca T-27 (assembly GCF_000010305.1). NCBI lineage: Bacteria > Pseudomonadati > Gemmatimonadota > Gemmatimonadia > Gemmatimonadales > Gemmatimonadaceae > Gemmatimonas > Gemmatimonas aurantiaca. The sequence continues at coordinate 1,418,630 of NC_012489.1, forward strand.
ACGTGGCGGCAGTTGCCCCCAGCGCCACCCCATGATCAGCAGGGGCAGATCCGCGATGTGGTCGGTGTGAAAGTGCGTGAGGGCCACATGCGTGATGTCCTGCCACGCGACACCGAGGTGCGCCATCCGGTGCACGGCCCCACTGCCACAATCGAGCAGCAGGCGAATGTCGCCCGCTTCGACGAGGTGGGCGGCGGAAACCCGTGACGGGTGCGGAGCAGCGGTGCCCGTGCCGATCGTAGTGAGCTTCATGACGAAAGGGAGTCGCTGGTCAGCGGCCGCGGAAGACGATGCGGCGAAACAAGGGCGCGCCCCGGTCAGCCTGGAAGCGGGCCAGGTACACCCCTGGCGCGACAGTCCGCCCATCGGAGGCCGTGCCGTTCCACACGAATCGGCCATCACAATTGCTGTTGCCACCGGCCACGCCCCGGCCATAACGGCCGGCTTCGAAGCGCGAGGTGCCGGACTCACCGGGTACGATGGCGCGCACGAGGTTACCCCGCAGGTCCAGGATATCGAGCTTGACGTTGGCGCCCGGCTCCTTCACATCGAACCAGAAGCAGGTGTCGAATGACGTCGCCGATGGGAAGGGATTGGGAAAATTCTGGAAGAGCAGCGTCGTCGTGGGAACCAACTGATCGGTGATCACGATGGAGCCGAGGTTCATCACCTTGTAGGACGCGCCATTCGGCAGCCATGCGCGCACGGACCAGCGATACGACGTATTGGCTTGAAGGTCGGTCGCCGGTCGAAAGGTCGTTTCCGTCAGGCCACTGACACCCAGCTTCGGTTCGTTTTCATTCTCCAGTACTTCGATGTCATAGCGCCATGGGCCAATGAGTGGCGTGACCTCGGGGCTGTGCCACTTGAACAACGGCCGACGGATGTCGAGCGGATTGCCGCTGGGCGAGTTGAGCGTGTCCAGTGTCACCCAGGCCGGAACGGCTTTCGGGCCAATCGGCGCCGATTCGAAGACGAGGCCGGCCAGTGCTCGCACGCGAGCACGCCAATACACCGCGGACACCGGCGGCAGGGGACGTGTCACCTGGATGGTGAACGACGTATCCATCGACGTGAACGTGCTGTCGAGCACCAGTCCGATGAAGTCCGACGATGTCGATACCTGAAACGTGATTTGCAGCGGACGTGCCGGTCCGAGCCCCACGGCCAGGAAGTTGATGGCCGGCGTGACCGTCGTGAGCAACGTTTCCCGCGGACCCTCCAGGAAGATCCCCTGCGCATCCAGCGCCCGTGGCGCCAACGCAGGAACGACAAGCCCCGCCACCAGAAGCAGCAGGGCCTTCGTCACACGCCGCAGCCACGCCGCCGCCGTCATGCCGGCAGGGGTTCCGGCTCCGATGAATCGCTGGCGTCCGGTACATCGTCCACCGAGTCTGCTGGTGCCTCCGCCGAGGTGGTGTTCGATGTCTTCTCGTCCACCGCCGGTCCGTTGCGCAGACGCACGCTGACGATGGAGGACACGCCAGGCTCCTGCATCGTGACACCGTACACCGAATCGGCCGCTTCGGAGGTGGTGCGCGGGTTGTGCGTGATCACGATGAACTGGGTTCGCGACTTGAAGTCGTTCAGCATCTTCACGAAACGCCCGATGTTCTGGTCGTCGAGCGGCGCGTCCACTTCGTCCATGAGGCAGAAGGGGCTCGGCTTGGTGAGGAAAATGCCGAACAGCAACGACAGCGCGACCAGTGCCCGTTCACCGCTCGAAAGCAGGTGAATACGCTGGGTCTTCTTGCCACGCGGCGAGGCATGTACTTCGATATCGCAATCGAGCGGCGCGTCGGGGTTCTCGAGGCGCAGGTCGCACTCGCCACCGCCGAACATCCGCAGGAAGATCTGTCGGAAATTCTCACGCACCTGCGAGAACGTCGCCAGGAACAACTCGCGCGCGGTGCTGTCGATTTCGCGGATGGCCTGGTGCAATGACTGCTTGGCCGCCACGAGATCGTTGCGCTGTGAGGTGAGGAACTCGAGACGACGCTGTTCTTCCTCGTGTTCTTCGATCGCCAGCGGATTCACGGGGCCCAGCTCGTCGAGCGCCGTGCGCAACTGCGTGGCTTCGACGCGCAGGTCGTCCGTGCTGAGATCCAGCTCTTCGAAGCCGGCCAGCAGATCATCGAGGGAACGCCGCCACTCGGTTTCGAGGCGCTGACGGATCGCTTCACGACGTCCCGACAACTCGGTGTGGCGCAACTGCGCACCGTGCAACTGTTCGCCCAGCGCGCTGGCGCGGCGACGGGCTTCGTCGAGTGCGGTTTCGCAGCCATCCAACGCGGCGTTGGCCGCGGCCACCGCGCGCTCGGCCTCCCCAAGCCGCCCATCGGCATCGGCCAGCGACTTCCGCTCGGTCTCGAGCTCGGCCCGCCAGGTGTCGAGCTGCGTCACGAGATGCTGGTCGGCATCCGACAACGTCGACAGCTCACGCGCCAACGATTCGAGACGAGCGGCGGCCGTGCTGTCTTCTTCCGACAAACGCTTTTCGCGATCGATGGCCACCGACAGACGCGCCTGCGCCTGGGCCTGCGCCACCTGCCAGGTGGCACGCGCTTCACGCGCCTGCTCCTGCTCACGCTCGGCAATCGACAAGGCCTCACGTGCCTGATCGATGTCGCTGTCGGCCTCTCCGGCCCGTGCATGCAGTACATCGGCCTGCTGCGCGAGCTGCTGCATGCGCTGCTCGAGTTCCTGCAAGCGCGAAACCAGTCGCTCGGCCAGTGCACTGCTTTGTGCGAGCTCCCGCTCGGCGCGTTCGCGACGCCGCTCCACTTCCTGCTGAACTTCGGTGGCGCGGCGTGCTTCCTGCTGCGCACGATTGTGGCCTTCGGTGGCCGCCTGCTGCGCCCGTTCGGCTTCGCCAAGGGCCAAACGCGCCGCTTCGGCGGTCAGTGCCGCTTCATCGCGCCGGGCATCGGCGGCGGCCAGGTCCGACTCGAGACGATTGAGTTCGGCGCGGCGCTGCAGTGGGCCGGGGCCCGTTGCCGTACCAGGCAGAAACACAGCGCCGTGTTCGTCCACGAACGCTTCGCCGCTGTCCACCGCGCGGACCTTGCCGAGCAACGCCCGCACCCAGCGCGACGTGGGGCCACTGGCCTGCACGCTGCCAGCGAGCGCGCCGTCATCGGCACCGAGTTCCGTGACCACATCGAGCGGCAGCAGCAGCAGGGGACCAGGCTGCGTTTCCGTGTGCCAGCGACGCACCGCCGCCGCCGCATCGGCATCACGCACCACGATCGCGTGCATGGTGGCGCCGAGATACCGCTCCACGAGACGCGCCGCGTCACCATCCGCGGTGACGAAGTCAGTGAGCGGCCCCAATACCGCGCCTTCCCCGAAGCGCTCACGTTCCTTGAGCAGCTTCGCGCTCGATGGCGCCAGACCCACACGCTCACGTTCGAGCGCGGCCAGCGCGTTCATGCGCGCTTCGAGCTCGGTGCGCAGCTCCACGGCGCTGGCGAGCGCACTGCGTGATTCCGCGTCGGCAATACGCGCCGTGGCGGCAGCCAGACGGGCGCCCTCGAGATCGTCGAGTGCCTCCTGTGCGGCCAAACGCGACGTTTCCACTTGATCGCGCGCGGCCAGCAGTTCGCGTTCGATGGTGTCCAACGTATCGGCCAGCGTCTGCCGTTCCAGTTCGAGCGCATCACGGCGCTGTTCTGTTTCGGTCTGCTCGCGCGCGGCACTGTCGCGGTCGAGTTCCAGGCGACGGGCCTGATCGCGATGCTCACGCACCTGGCGCTCGAGCTGGTCGAGCACCGAACGTTCCCGCTGCACACCCTCACGCGCCGTCTGTTCGGCGGTCAGACGTTCCTGCAGCGCTTCACCGGCATCGCGCAGATCCTGCTCGAGCGTCGTGCGATCGGTGGCCGCACGCTCACGGTCTTCGCGCAGGCGACGGCCAAACGCTTCGTTTTCCTTGCGTTCTTCTTCGGCCCGCTCGCGACGCATGGTCGTGCTGCGCTGCCGTTCTTCCGACACGGCCAGTTCGCGCTCGAGCTTTTGCGTGCGGTCGCGCTGTTCGCTCGCCAGACGCGCCAACTCCAGGCGGCTCGCTTCCGCGGTGGAACGTGCAACATGGGCTTCTTCGCGCTGCAGTTCGGCACCGGCAATGGCTTCTTCCGATCCCGGCACATCTTCGCGCAAGGTGATCAGGCGACCATCGAGCGCTTCGAGTTCGTCGCGCCAGGCGGCCATTTCGCGCGTGGCCAGCGAGATCTCCACCTGGAACCGGCGCGACGTGAGCTCGGCATGGCGCTCCGCACGACGACGCTGACGCGCCAGCGAACGCACCTGGCTCTGCACTTCCGCAATGAGATCGTCGAGACGCGCGAGATCGACCGTGGTCTCCTCGAGGCGACGTTCGGCGCTGCGGCGACGGTCCCGATACAAGCCTACGCCCGCTGCTTCTTCGAACAGCTCGCGACGATCATCCGGTCGATCGGAGAGCAGGGCATCGATCATCTTGCTTTCGATGACCACACCCGAGTCGGCACCGAGGCCGGTGCCACGCACCAGATCCTGAATGTCGCGCAGACGGCACGGCGCGCGGTTGAGCAGGTACTCGCTTTCGCCCGAACGCAGCAGGCGCCGCGTGATCACCACTTCCTTGAACGGGACGGGCAGCTCGCCTTCGGTGTTGTCGAAGTGCAGCGAGACTTCGGCCATGTTCACGGCCTTGCGCGCGGACGAGCCGTGGAAGATGACGTCTTCCATCTTTGCGCCACGCATCGCGCGCGCGCGCTGCTCGCCGAGCACCCACCGCACGGCATCGGACACGTTCGACTTGCCGGACCCATTGGGTCCGACGATGGCCGTCACACCTTTTTCGAACACAAACTCCAGGTGATCGGCAAAGGCTTTGAAGCCATGGACTTCGAGCTTCGTCAAACGCACTAGAACCCTCTCCCCGTTCGATATGCCAGCACAGGCGCCACGCCGACGGCGCGCAAGGAATCCGCAAGCGCCATAGCCTGCGTCGGTGATTCGAACGCGCCGGTGTACACCGACGCACTGCCGTCCGCCTGACGGAGTGCGTAGGCCATGATGCCCCGCGTGCTCAACGCCGCCAGACGTGCCGACACCAGCGCTGGTGTCACACGCGTCTCGAGGCGCAATGCAAACGGCACGGAGACGATGCTCCCCGCGCCAATGATCTTTTCACTGCGCAGGCGTGCCAGCAGCGCCTCCGCTTCGGGTCGGGACGCGGAGGCGCCAACGGTCACCCGGAACCACTGTTCGCCACTCTCCACCACCGGCGACAACGCCACGGCTTCCAGCGCCCGGACCTTGCTGTCGGGCATGGCGGCCGCGCGTGTATTCGCGGTGGCGAAGTAGATCGCATAGCGTGCCGCCACCGTACTGTCGGACAGATTGTCCACCGGCAGCGGCGGTGAGACCGGCGCCACGGACGAATCCAGTGGCACCACACCACTGTCCGATACGGGCGTCTGTCCCGGCGCGGTGGAATCGGGGCGCAACGCACTGTCCATCGGCGTCGGCGGCACCACGGTGGCAGCGCTGTCGGGTGCAACACGGCCCAGCAGAGCGCGTACGGGCGCCGGAAGCTGGGTCAACATCTGTGGCCACATGGCGCCAATGCCGATGGCCACGGCGCCCAGCACCAGCAGCAACGCGAGGATACGGTTGCGACGGCTGACCACGTCCACCTGCGCAGCTTCCCGTGCACGACGCGCGCTCTCGCGCTCAGGCGGCGGAGTGGGTTCCGGTTGCGGTGGTGGTGGAGCCGGCGGTGCCAGCAACGGGACACCAGGAGGCGTCGGAAACGCCGAATCTCCAGTGGGCATCAACGCGCCCATGAAGCCACAGAGCTCGGCAAACCCCGCGGTGGAAGGACGTGCCACCACGATCAGCAGTGCGCCGACCTGATGGAAACCGGCGGCCAGACGACGCCAGCGATCGTTGGCGTACACGGACTCATGATCCACCGGCTCGGTGCCGCTGGGCATGACGAACACGTTCTCCGCATCCCGCATCGGGCGCGCAATCTTGTTGAGCGACACCCCATACAAAAAACTGTCGGCGATACCGTGCGGATCATCGCCAGTGAGCAGCGCTTCCAGCGCCGGCGATTCACCCAGCAGATCCGCGATCGCCACACGCCGTCGCTGTCCCTGCGTGCGCGCCACACCGATCGCGACCTGCGTGGACACCGCCGGATCGTTGGCCGCAATCACCACCGCGCACACACTGTCCAGCAGCGGCGCGAGTCGGCGACCCTCCAATTCCCACTTCTCCGGAATCAACCCCGGACCACTCATGGTGCGCCCTCGAAGATCCAATAATTCTGTCCTGCCTGTTTGCCCACACGCTCGGCTTCGGCGCGTGTGGGGAACGGGCCGAGGACGACTCGATACACCGTGGTGCCATCACGATCAGTGGTCGTGATACGTGGCACGAGACCATCCACACGAATGCGCCCGGCCAACGCGCGTGCCTGGCGTTCATCGAGCAGTGCGGCAAATGACACCGTGAACGTGGACGCCACCGCCGGTGCGGTTGGCGCGGTCGAATCACCACGGGCGGCCCCTGTCGTGTCGGGAGCGGTGACTGCTCCTCCGGTCGCGGACACGCTGGTGTCCCGCGGCGCACTGTTGCGGAACTGCACGGGCTGATCGAGACCAGCCGCACGGGGACGCAGACCGTTCCAACGCAACGTGTGCCAGAACTGTTTGGCGCCGCCTTCGATGGTGCGCATATCGGCCAAGGAAGACGGATGCGCGAGCACGACATCATCGCCCCGCGTGATGGCAATCGATCCATCGGCCATCACGAGTGGCAGGTCGGCGCGCCATTCGCTGCGCACCACACCAATGACGGCATCACCGCCCAGGCTGACCACATACACGGAGTCACCCGCGCCACGCGCCAGCAACATGCGTCCCATCGGATCCATGCGCAGCGCGCTGGCCGGTGAGGGCAGGCGGATGCGACCGGTGACACCCTCCTCGAACCGATCGACGATACGCAGCACCGATTCATCTTCCAGCGCCACGAACAGACGGTCGCCACTCGGCGTGGCCGCGATCGCCATCACCGGATCGCCCATGTCCACGTTGAGCGCGATACCGAGGTCGCGCGTACGAATCGCGATCACGTGTTCATCGGCCGCGAAGTACACACGGTCGCCCACGGTCCCTGCGGTGGCGCTGATCGTACGCCGGATGGTTTCCACTTCTCCGGACGCCTTGATCGACACGCTGTCCGACACCGCCTGATTGGGAGGGCGTACCCGTCGCACCTGTACATCGTTGTCTTCCGCGCCGATCAGGATCACCGACCCATCGGGTTGCGAAAAGAGCGCGTCGACGGGATGGATGGGGCGATAACGCCAGTCGCTGCCACTCGGCGTATATCGCGTGACCTCACCACTGCGGGTCAAACCATAGATCGCCCCACCGTCCGCCGACACGAGAGACCGTACGGTGTCGGCACGCGACGTGGTGACCGTCCCCAGGCGCAAGTCGATGCGGACCGGACTGCCCCCGGTATCGATCGCGGCGAGATACCCGTCCTCCGCGCCAAACGCGATGACTTCGGTGAGGGGCGGGACGCGTGACGCCGAGCGCCAGATCGTCGTATCGAGGGCCGGGTAGCGGACAGCCGTCAGGATGCCGCCGTCTCTCGACAGCCGCAGCACCAGGGGGTCAGGGCCACCGGGGATAGTGGGGGCGGCGTCGGCTCCGGCAGGGCGGGACGAGCGATCGGCACAGCCGCCGGCAACACCGCACGCGAGGAGCACGAGCGCCGACGCGAGAAGCGTGCGCACGGGGGTAAAGTACCCGACCGGGGACGGTGGAGGGAGGGGCTGACGGTCAGGCATTCCGGTAGCATATTCGGCGACATATGCCCGCGCCCGCTTCGCCCCCCTCCTTGACCGAACTGCTGCGCGCGGCCCAGGCCGGCGATACCGGTGCGCGCGACCGGGCGGGAACCGTGGTCTACGAGGAGCTCTACAGCCTGGCGCGGGCCTACCTGAGCCGCGAACGGGGCGACCATACCCTCCAGCCCACCGCCCTGGTCCATGAGGCCTACCTGCGTCTGGTGGGCCAGATGGCGCCCTGGAAGAACCGGGGGCACTTCTTCGGTATCGCCGCGCAGATGATGCGCCGGGTGTTGGTCGATCACGCCCGGCGCGCCACGGCCGATCGTCGGGACCGGCAACGCTCCGTTCCCCTGGAGGCTGCGGAAACGGTGTCGCTGGATGACCTGGCCACGGGGGGCGCCGAGGACGTGCTGGCGGTGCATGATGCGCTCGAACAGCTCGAACGGCTCGATCCCCGGCAGGCCCGCATCGTGGAATTGCGATTCTTCGTTGGACTGTCGCTCGAAGAAATCGCCGAATTGCTCGACATCTCGCCTGCCACGGTGTCCCGCGACTGGGCCATGGCACGTGCCTGGCTACGGGTGCAGCTCCGGGACAGTTGATCTCACACGGTCGGCACTGGGCTTCAGCATGACCATGGTGATGTACGACACATCCTGGATGAGGAGTTCCGGCGCCGCGTCACGCGTGTGGTCCATGGAGCACATGCGCAGGAATGACTCGGCATGATCGACGACCGCGTGACACCAGCCGAATGGGCTGAGCTCAAGGTCTTGTGGGCCCAATCCGAATCGCTGGATGGGGCAGGGCAGGCGCACCTGCTCGCCACCGCGTCCTCAGCCCGTGTGCGGCGGGAACTCGCCAAGCTGCTGGCGGTCGCGGAGGAACAGGATGCGCTCGATCGTCCGGCCCATGAACTGCTGGGACTCGCGATGGACGGCGCGTTCAGCGCCACAGGTGAGCGGGACAGCGTGGAAGCGCTGGCCGCACCGAGTCTGGTGGGTCGACGCGTCGGGCCCTATCGGGTGCTTCGGCTCATTGGCCGCGGTGGCATGGGCGCCGTGTACCTCGCTGAACGCGCCGACAATGCGTTCCGTCAGCAGGTCGCGATCAAGACGCTCTGGCGCGGTGCGGACTCCGATGTGCTGCTTCAGCGTTTTCGGTCCGAGCGACAGATCCTCGCGCAGTTGCAGCACCCCAACATCGCGCAGTTGCTCGACGGTGGTGCCACGGACGATGGCATGCCATGGCTGGCCATGGAGTATGTGGATGGCACACCGATCGATGCCTGGTGCGACCAGCAGTCGCTGACGATCAATGCACGACTCGACCTGTTTCGTCAGGCCTGCGCGGCGGTACATCATGCGCATCAACGCCTCGTCATTCATCGCGATCTCAAGCCCAACAACATCCTCGTGACGCACGATGGTGTGGTGAAGCTGCTCGACTTCGGTGTGGCCAAGTTGATCGCCACCGAGGAGCACGAAAGCACACTGACCGGTGCTGGCCTGTCCCCGTTCACGATTGCTTACGCCGCACCCGAACAACTCACCGGCGACGTGGTGTCCACCGCCACCGACGTGTGCGCGTTGGGAGCGGTGCTCACCACGCTGATCAGTGGATCACCACCACTGGCGTTGCAGGGCATGAGCGCCACTGAACAACTGTTGGCCGTGCGCGAACGTGAACCGCGTGCGCCCAGTCTCATCGCCCTCGGCGCCCCACCGGAAGTGGCGCTCGCCCGCAGTCTGTCATCGTCTGCACGACTCGCGTCGGTATTGCGCGGCGAACTCGATGCCATTGCGCAGATGGCGCTGCGTCGTGATCCCGCACGCCGGTATCCCAGTGCGGTGGCGCTCAGTGATGATATCCTGCGGTATCTGCGACGGGACCGCGTGCTTGCCCGTCCGGACAGCACCGCCTATCGCATCCGCACTTTCGTACGTCGTCGTCGTGGGCTTACGGCAGCGGCGCTGTCGGCGCTCGTGATTGTGACCGGCGCTGGCGCCGTGGCATGGCGTCAGGCGTTGTTGGCGCGCGCTGAAGCCGCCCGCGCCGAGCGCGCTTCGTCATTCCTGTCCGGCATGGTCACCGGCACCAACGCCACGTCGTACGATCCCATCGTGCGGCTTTCCACCTCGGGTACCCTGGCCGAGTTGTTGGACAGCGCGCTGGTTCGTGTACCGCGCGAGTTCGCGGATGACGTACGTATCCGGGCCCGCCTGTACACGGCTATCGGCGCGAATGTCATGACCCAATCGCGCTTTGCACTGGCGCGGTCGGTGCTGGATTCGGCACGGATGCTCGCGGCAGAAGGGTTTGGCACCCATAGCCCTGAGTATGCCCGGGCATGTCTCGAGAGTGCCGTTCTGCGTCTGGATATGGACGGCCCCTACGCCGCAGACGCATTCATTGCGGCCGCCCGCGAAGCCGTCAAAGCGCTGCCGCCCGACGATGAACTGCATGCGCGCATCGCGCTGGTCGAAGCGTCGCGTGCGGTGTCGCTGGGACAGGTTCGTTATGCGGACTCGCTGGCGGCGGCGGTGGCACAACGTGAGCAACGACCTGACGGAGGTGGAGCCGGTGGTCGGGGCGGGCGCACCATTCTCTCGCTGCGGGCGCAGTCCATTCGGATGTTGACGTCCAGTTGGATTCACCGTGATCCACGGGAGTATCTGCGGCGAGCCCGCGCCGTGCTGGCACTCAGCGATTCGTTGGGACTCGCCAACACCAACGAACAGTTCAATGCCTGGGGGGCCGAATTCGAGGCACTGCTCGTGCTGGGACGGTCGGAAGAGGCATTGCCGATCCAGACCCGTTTCGTCGAAGCGGTGGAACGACTTCCGCGCGAGTCACCGGCCGTATCCGCCGTGCTGGCTCGCAATCGGGCCTTCTGGGCCACGGTGGCCGGTGATACGGTGCAGCGGCGGGTTCAGGCCCAGCGCGCCCTCGATCTTGCCGGTGATGGCACGGAGCTCCGAATCTCGGAGCGTCTTCTGGTGAACAACACCTTCGTGGAAGACGCACTGGCTCGCGGCGATACCGCCCAGGCTCGGCTGGTGGCACACCGCTCGGTGGTCGAGCTGGCGCGCTCCCGTTCCCCGATGGTGATGTCCTACGCCTATCTCTTCGACGGGCAGGCCGCATTGGCATCTCGCGACTTCCGTGGTGCCATCGCATCGCTCAATCGGGGACTGGACGAGGTGAACCAAGCACCCGAGCTCTGGAGCATGCGTCCGCGGCTTCGGCGGGTGCTGGCGTCGGCCTACGAGCGCATTGGCGATGCTGCACTGGCCGACAGCGTGCGGCGTCTTGATCCGCCCCGTGCCAACGTGCCGCCCTGCACGCCAGGTGGTGACTGGCGGGGGTGTGAGGACTGAAGCGCCGCCGGTGAGGCAGATGCCGGCCGGGATGATCGGCAATGAGTGAAAATCGACGCCGCCTGCGCGTGATAAGGTGGGCAGGGAAAACCTGCCATAGACCTCTTCCGGAGCAACGCATGAGACAACGGGCGGCGGCAGTGAAGCAGTGGGGCATGGTGCTGGCGGCGATCAGCCTACTGGGTGCAGGAGCCGCGCAGGCTCAGACCGTGACATTCGATGGCATCGAACTGCGAGTGAACGCCACTCCCGGTCCGTCCGGCAGCCCCACCATACAGGGCGGGGCACTCATCATGTCGAATGGTGAGTACGGCGCGGCGCGGAGTGCCCTTTCGACGGGAACGTACAATCTGCTGAACGCGAATTGGTTCACGTCCTTCACGATGTTTTTCACGTGCAACAACGTGCCCAATGCGCCGGGCGAGAACGCAAAGATCTGTCCAGGAGATGGCATCGCGTTTGTCGTGACCGGGGGGGCAGACACCCAGATCGGTGGATCCGGACAAGACATGGGGTATGCCGGCTCGTTCGAGAACAGTCTGGCGTTCGCGCTCCAGACGTTCTGGCGCGAATTGCTGCTCGGACAGAATGGGAGCCTGACGCAGGTGTACGACAAGCCTTTCGGAGATGACAATGAAAATTACCAACGGTTCTTCGACGTCTCGCTAGGCTACGACGCCGGCAGTCAGTCGTTGACCAGCCACATCACGGATGGGTTCACGTCGCTCAACCAGATCCACTCGGGGATCGCCTTGGGGTCGTGGGCCGAGGATGCCCGTATTGGCTTCACCGCCTCATCGGGTCTGGCGTCCGAGATATCCTCGGTCTCCAACTGGAAATTTGAATACACGCCAGCGACCACGACCGTGCCGGAACCGTCCACCGTTCTGCTGGTCGCCGCCGGATTGGTGGGAATCGTGGTGTCCCGTCGCCGCAAGACCAACTGATCCACGCGGCACCGGCACACACGTACGGACAAACAACGGGGGCGCGAGCATCATTGCTCGCGCCCCCGTTGTTTGTGTCCGGTGTGAACCGATGGCTCAATAACTCGCGCCGAAGAACCAGGTGCCAAAACCCTTGCCATTCGGGCGGCTGACCGGCTTGGCCCAGTCCCAGCGAATGATCGCGATGTTGAACAGGTTCATGCGCAGGCCGAACCCATAGCTGCGCAGCAGGGCGCGCTGCTTTGAGAAGTCGTAGTCGGTGGGCTGAGACAACGAGACCGTCTGGCCCTTCGACCACGCCACACCGGCGTCGTAGAAGAACAAGCCGTCGATCGGCGGCAAGCCGCCCAGCAACGACGTCCGCGCTCCGTACCGACGGATGATCGGGAAGCGCAGTTCCGCATTGGCGAACGCGACGCGGCTGCCGATCAGCTCTTCCGCGTTGCAGGAAGAGCCATCGTTCGACGGCAATCCGGAGCAGCTCACGTAGCCGATGTCTTCACGATTGTAGCCGCGCACAAAATCGGGACGGCCGATCCACTTCGGGAAACGCATCTCGTCGCGCCCCACGGCCATGCTGGTCGTCAGGCGGGTGGCGAACGTGATGTAGTTGAAGAGGATGGGGAGATAGGACCGCGCGTCGGCCGTGTACTCGGTGTACTTCCAGGAGCCCACGGTCGGCTCGACCTGCAGACGCACGCGCTTGCCGGAGATCGGTCCGGTAAAGCCGAACGGTGTACTTCCAGGAGCCCACGGTCGGCTCGACCTGCAGACGCACGCGCTTGCCGGAGATCGGTCCGGTAAAGCCGAACATGGAGTTGTCGGTCACCCAGGCCAGATACGGCGAGACCGTATTTGCCGACGCCACATTGCGTGTGGCTCCACGTTCCCAATACGTCGCGTAGCCGAAGTTGTAGTCGACCATGCGGGTGATGGGGACCGCTTGCTGGTCGATATTCTGGAAGCGCGCGCCGATCTCGAAGCGCGTGAATCGATTCAGCGGATAGAGACCCGCCGCAAACACCTGACGGAATACCAGACGCGCCATCTCCTGTGTCTGGTAGAACTGATTCTCCTGTTCCCCGGGTGTCTCGTAGAAATTGGAGATCAGGTACATCGGTTGTTGCAACACACCCGTGGTGTACTGCAGGCGCCGCCCAAGGCTGGTGTAGCCGGCAAAGACCTGTGCGTCGCCGAGCTGACCGTTGATCGAGCCGGACAGCGCCAGACGCCGGTCGCCGAGCAGATCACTCAGCACGATGGTCGTGCCGCCGTAAGTGCCCTGACCAAAACCGTTCTGCTGGTAGCCGATACTGGGCTGCGCGATGTACTCCGGCGTGAGTTTGGCGCGGTACCGCGCTTCCTTGAAGCGTGTGGTATCGGGCAGGTAGAAATCGAAGCTGTCCATCAGCGCTTCGACGCTCACCGTTTCGCTGATACGCGCCAGGGTGGACGCCGGCAGTTCGCTCGACACACGCGCCACGTTGCCCGTGCTGGGCCGGTAGTACGACTGACGGGCGGCGGCGCTGTCCTGCACCGTCGCACGACGCAGATGGGCCGTGGGATCGACCGGTGGTGCAGGCGGTGTGGCCGCCCCCGTGGGCCGGCCCGGCTGTGCAACAACCTGTGGACCACCCTGGGCCACCACGACGTTCTCGCGGAACGGCTCCTTTTTCAGGGCACGCGGGTTCTTGATCTTCCAGATCGCGTGGTCGGTCTTCTCGTAGTACACGAACGCCATGATGTCCGCTTCACGTGCCCACGAGATGGCGGGGGACTGTTCAGCGACGGCGGTGACCGCACCGGCCACATTCGTGAGCTGGTAGTGCTCCTTGGCGTCGAAATCGTACAGGAAGATGTTGGCAATACCGGTGCGATCGGTCACGTAGGCCAGCGACTTGCCGTCGGGCGCCCACTGCGGATTGATCGCCCGTCCACCCTGACCGGGCAGGATCGTCATCTGCTGCGTTTCGAGATCGAACGTGACCACCTTCCACGCACCGATCTTGAGAATATCGAGATCGGTGTCCGGACCACGGTCGCTGATGAAGGCAATGGTCTTGCCATCGGGCGACCACTGCGGCATCAGGTCCCCGTACTGGTCCTTCATGAGTTGCGTGTACCCGGGCGCGTCCAGCGACACCACATACAGATCGCTGCTGCCATGCCGCATGCCGCTGAACACCACCTTCCGCCCATCGGGCGAGAAGCTCGGGCTCAACACCTGGTCGAGCTCCAGGTCGATGCGCTTGACGATGTTCCGGGACTTTACGTCCATGATGTACAGCACGTCACGACCACCGCGCTGTCCCGTGAACGCCAACTGTTTGCCATCGAGCGAGAACGACGGCTGCGAATAGATGAAGCGCAGTTGTTCGAAGTCGGGATTGGTGGTCGTCTTCACCAGGCGCGTGATGCGCTTGCCCGTTTCGGCGTTGGCCAGATACATCTCGGGGAAGACCTCACCACGCAGCAGGCTGCCGTAGCCGATGTACGTGATGAACTTGCCGTCATTCGACAGCGCCGGCGCCACGAACATGTTGGCAATGCTGCCCGTGCGCTTCTGCGACAGCAACGGCTCGGCGAAGCTGCGTGGGCGATCGAGTGACGCCACCACCGGCAGGAACTTGGCCTGCATCGCCTGCTTCCATTCGTTGCTCACTTCGTCGAGCGACATGCCGAGTTCGCGGCGGAACGCCCGATCGATCCCCAGGCTCGGCACGGCGTTCATGATCTCGCCGATCACTTCATCGCCCCATCGGCCGCCCACGTACTGCCAGAATCCGAGACCGTAGCGGTACGGGAAATACTTGTCGGGGCGCTCCGTCATCTGCGAGATGGACGGCAACGCATTGTTCACCACCGCATCGCGTACCCAGGCGTCCGTCCACGGGTGCTTGGGGCCAATGGACAGGTATTCGGCCAGACCTTCCATGAACCACAGCGGTGGATTCACCATCGCCAGGTTCTGCAAGCCGGCGCCCGCCCGTCCGCGCGAGAAGATGTCGAACGTGAACACGTGCACCATTTCGTGCGTGAGCACGTGCTCGAAGCTCTGCCAGTCACCGGAGAAGAACTGCGCCATGCGCTGCCGCAGCGGGTCGGTCACACCGCCCGTGCCTTCGCCGAGATCGCCGAAGACATTGCTCTGCGCAAAGTCGCCTGACGAGCCGAAGATGAGGATGGGCTTCTTTTCGCGGAACTGGTGCGACGTGAGGCGCGAGAGGCGCGCATAGGCCCGTTCGGCCATGCGCGCGGCATCAGGCGCCACGTCGGCAATCTCGGGATAGTAGTGAACGAGGAAGTGCTCGGTCTCGATCACCCGCCAGCGCAGTCGATCGTACTGCACCTGGTTTTGTCCGAAGTATCCTTGGGCCTGCGCGGGGGTCGCCAACGTCGCGACGCCCAACGCGACGACAGCGGCCCTGACCGCGGCCACCGAAAGCTTTGCCACCTTCGCCTTCAACCGGGTCCACCGCTGCGCCAGCGTCATGATTACCGCACTCCCTGCGTGATTTCTTTGTCCAATTGAACCGGTGTTGCGTCTCCCCAGAGTCGTTCGAGCTGGTAGAACTGCCGCAACGTCGGATGGAAGACATGGATCACGCAGTGGGCATAGTCGAGCAATGCCCAACGGCCCTGCGTGAGACCTTCCGTCATGGTGGTAGACACCCCAGACGTCTTCAACCCTGCCTGCACGTATTCCGCTACGGCCCGGACATGGGTATCGGATGTCCCGGAAGCGATAACAAAAAAGTCCGTCATATCCGTCACTCCCCGGAGATCGAGGACCACGATATCGGTGGCCTTGAGCTCGCTCGCCAGTGCGGCGGCGCGCAGGGCGATGGGTTCTCCAGGACTTGGTGCGCGTTCAGCCATGTACTCAGTAGGGAAAGGCAATGGCGGGGCGACCCGGCACTTGCCGGGAGGCGTACCCAGACTGCGGTACCCGAGATCGGTACCCGCCGAGCTCCGTGAAGGTTGCGGTGCGGACCTGCCAACGGACAGGGGCGCGCGTGGGTCGGGACAAAAAACGAGGGGAGTCCAAGTGCTCGGACTCCCCTCGCATGGTTGTCGGTGATCGACGTTACTGCTTGATCACCCACACCTTGATCTCGGGGTGCACGTCGGCATGCAGCCGGACGCCCACCCGATAGACGCCGAGCGTCTTGATCGGCTCGTTCAGCTCGATCTGGCGCTTCTCGATCTTGAAGCCCTGCGCCTCGAGCTGGTGCGCGATGTCGGCCGTGGTCACCGAGCCAAACAGCTTGCCTTCTTCGCCCACACGGGCCGCGAAGGTCACCGAGACCTCGGCGAGCTTGTCGGCGATCGCCTGAGCGGCTGCGATCCGTTCGTTTTCGAGCGCTTCGAGGCGGCTCTTTTCGAACGCGATGCGCTTGCGGTTACCCTGAGTGGCCTCGTAGGCGAAGCCGCGCGGGATCAGGAAGTTGCGGGCGTAACCCGGCGACACGGAGACGATGTCACCAGGATGTCCGAGCTTGTCGACGGCGTTGCGGAGAATGACTTCCATGGGAACTCCGGGTCGAACCGGTGAAAGATTGAAACAGAAAGGCGGACGTCAGGACCAGCTCAGGAGGACCACGGTCGGCTGGACGGCGAACCCGCCCGGAAATCCCGCCATGTGTCCCCGAGCCCGAGGGTGAAGGTGACCGCGAGCAACGCGATCAGGACCCACACCGGCCCCAGAATCGGAACCAACAGCACCAAAGCCAACAGCGACCAGATGGCCGCCCGATCAGGGATCCACCATGTCAGCACGCCCGCACCACGAAGGGCGTACAGCGTTCCGAACAGGCAGACCAGATTCAGACCGGCCACGCGCCACTCTGCCAGCGTGGGCAGCAGCAGCAGCGTCGCACCAACCACCAAACCCCACACCCACTGATCGTTGAATCGCAGGTCCCGGAGTGCACCGATCGGCGGACCGATTCGCGCACGGGCGAGGCGATGATACGCCGCCCATCCCAGGGCCAGAGCCAACAACGACTCGAGGGCCAGCAGTGCCGGTACCAATCCCACGAGGGGACCGGGTCGGGCACCACCTACTGCATCGGACGCCGGCATCGGTGCCGCCAGCGCCACCAGGACTGCTTCCACCCGCGTGGTGCGTTCGACGGCCTCAGGGAAGCGCTGCGCAAAGCGACGCCAGGAATCCGAAGCCGAACGAGCTCGCCACAATTCGAGCGATTCACCCAGACGATGCTGATACTCGCGGGAGAACATCTGCCCCGCCGCGTCAAACGTGCCCGCCGGCCCGAATGAACGAGCCGAAAAACCGGTCAGCGTGATGACGCCTGCCAAGGCCACCGCACCAATCGCCCGGGTCAGGAGCGGACGGGCCGGTGAGGCCAGGCAGACCAGCCCAAAGGCGGCGCCCAACGCAACCGACCATCCTCGCAGGAAAGCCCCGTAACCGGAGAGGGGGAGCGGGACCCGCCACAAGACGTAGGCCGCCGCAGACACCCACAACACCGCCAGAAAGAGTCGCCCACCGGACCACCACCCCACCGTGGCACAGGCGGCGATAGCCACCAGCACCAGCAGAGCAAACTGTTCCATGGGCAACAACAGCCGGACGGCACCGGCAAACAGCGCCAGCGTCGGCGGCCAGGCCGGCGCTGCGGTCACGGCGACCATCAGCACCAGGCCCAGCACAAACCAACGCCACCCACGCTCCTGCGGAGCGGTCGCGGCGAGACCCGGCGCGACCGCTCCGTTCATACTCAGCCCGTCTGCCCCTTCACGTACGGGAGCAGCGCGAGATAACGCGCCTTCTTCACCGCCTTCGACAACTGACGCTGGTGGCGGGCATCCACGCCGCTCAGACGGCTCGGCAGGATCTTGCCGTAGTCCGTGATGAAGCGGGCGAGGAGACGATCATCCTTGTAATCCACGTAGCGGATCCCCGCTTCCGTGATCGGGCAGGGCTTCTTTGGGCGGCGCATGGTTATTCCTCGTCGTCGTCGTCGTCATCGCTCGCGCGACGGCGCGAAGCGAGCTCTTCATCGCTGAGCTTGGGCGCGCCGAGCTCATGCTCGTGCAGCGTCACCAGGTAGCGAACCACGGTCTCGTCGAGCTTGAGCGCACGCTCGAACTCGGGAAGCGTCGTGGGGACCGTCGTGAAGTGGCTGATGACGTAGTAGCCATTCTCGTGACGGCCAATCTTGTAGGCGAGCTGACGACGGCCCCAGTGCTCGATCTCGGCGGGTTCCGCGAGGTTGAGCAGGGACTGCAGCTTTTCCAGCTTCTCCACAATCACCGTGTCTTCGAGCGCGCTGTCGAAGATGTACACGGCTTCATAGCGCCGCGTCGGGTTGCGGCGGATTTTGAGCTTTGCCACTCGGCAATCCTCCCTATGGTCAGGACCAGTGGTCGGGTGCCACCCGCAGTGCCGAGCCGCGGGCGGAGGGTTGAGAACATCAACCAGCCCACCCGAAGCGCGAATCGCTCCGGGCGAGCCTTTAAGGCTACTCAGTCCAGTACCACCGGTAAAGGGGCGGGAGGCCCGTCAGGCTCCCGCAAGGCCCCGCTCAGGGCTCCCGGGTCCCCGCCGCCGAGCGCAGGTACAGGTTCAGCGAGCCAAAGCTCAGCTTGGACTTCATCTGCACCATCATGCGCCGGGCGTCGTCCGTGATCCACACCTCGGCCTTGCCGTTCTGGCTGAAGATGCCCTTGGTCTGGAAGGTGGGTTGCACCACCACCGTATTGAACGAGCCAGCGGGCACCGAGATCGTTTCCTTCCGCAACACCCGGATGCGCACCGGATTGCCCTGGGCCTTGAAGTACCGGGCATACTCGTACGTCCTGCCCACTTCGAGCGGGATGGTGCGCACGAAATACAGGAACGAGCCTTCGTCCAGCGGCGACGATACGGTCGGCTCTTCGTCCTTGTCCCCGTCCTTCATCATGCCGCGCTCGGGGAAAATCTCGTAACGACGCTTCCGCTCGTAGCTCCCCTCGTCCACGTCCTGGTGGTACCGCAGCGAGTTGAGGGTGACCACGTCGAACCACGACTCGTACACGTCGTTCACCCGGTAGAGCGGGATACCGCCCTTGATCTGAAAGACCGTGTGCCAGACCGGTTGGCCACGCACTTCGGTGATCTCGCGCACCTCCATGCTGCCGCCGCCCACTTTGAGCGATCCGAACTTGACGTCGTATTCGAGCTTCTCGCCCACCTGAAACGGCACGGCGGCGGCACCGGCCGGAACGGCGGCCTGTCCACTGAGGGGCTCACCCGAAAGCGGGGAGCAGATCAGCAGCGTCGCGAGCGCTGCCAGCATCGGCGCGAAAGCCATTCGCATCATGGAAGCAACATACCCAGCGTACGGAAAAAAGATCGGCGCAGAAGCCAAGCCTCTGCGCCGAAGCCTCGGTCAGCATGGCGAGGCACCCAGGTGCACCGCCATGCGCCCCATCACACGTTGAAGCGGAACAGCAGGACGTCTCCGTCCTGCACCACGTACTCCTTGCCTTCCGACCGCACCGCACCCTTTTCACGCGCCGGCTTCCATCCGCCCAGCGTCGAAAAGTCGTTGAAAGCCACGGTTTCGGCGCGGATAAACCCTTTCTCGAAGTCCGTGTGAATAACACCCGCCGCTACCGGCGCCGTGTCACCACGATGGATCGTCCAGGCCCGCACTTCCTGCTCGCCGGCCGTGAAATACGTCTCGAGGCCCAGCAGCGTGTAGCCGGCGCGGATCAGCCGGTCGAGGCCAGCCGTCTCGATCCCCAACGAGGCCAGGAACTCCACCCGCTCTTCGGTCGACAATTCGGCCAGCTCGGCTTCGATCTTGGCCGAAAACGGCACGACCTCGGCATGTTCGCCGCTCGCCGCCACCGCCGCCCGCAACGCCTTGAGGTACGGGCCTTCTTCGCCCGACAGCTCGGCATCGGTCACGTTGGCCGCGTACAACACCGGCTTGGCCGACAACAATTGCATGCCGGAGAGCTTGGCCAGCGCATCGGCATCGAGGCCGGCACGCCAGAGCGGCTTGCCCTCGGACAGGGCGGCGTTGGCCGCTTCGAGCGCCGGCAGTTCTGCCAGTGCCTCCTTGTCGGCCGCCTTGGCCGCCCGCTTCACCTTGTCGAGACGCTTTTCCACCGTGGCCAGGTCGGACAGCGCGAGCTCGAGTTCGATGATCTCCTTGTCACGCGCCGGGTCGGGCTGCCCCATGACGTGGGTGACATCGTCGTCGGCAAAACACCGGATGACATGCACAATGGCGTCGGTCTCGCGGATGTTCTGCAGGAACTTGTTGCCAAGGCCTTCACCCTGCGACGCGCCCTTCACGAGTCCGGCGATATCCACGAACTGCACCACCGCCGGCACCGTGCGCTTGGGCTGCACGATTTCCGCCAGGCGTGTCAGGCGCGCGTCCGGCACCTCCACCATGCCGACATTCGGTTCGACCGTGCAGAACGGATAGTTGGCCGCTTCCGCCTT
The DNA here is from genome assembly GCF_000010305.1 of Gemmatimonas aurantiaca T-27. Classification (NCBI taxonomy): domain Bacteria; kingdom Pseudomonadati; phylum Gemmatimonadota; class Gemmatimonadia; order Gemmatimonadales; family Gemmatimonadaceae; genus Gemmatimonas; species Gemmatimonas aurantiaca. Next base: position 1,439,282 of record NC_012489.1, read on the forward strand.
GGCAGACGTGAGGGCGTTGAACAGGGTCGACTTGCCGACATTCGGGAGACCGACGATACCAAGGCGGAGCATCTGAGCTGGACGGAGGAACAGGCAAAAACGAACGAACCCGGAAATCTAGCGGGGCGGCCGAGGCGGATGAAATCAGGCGGCCCGGGAAGACCAGAGCCGCCTGATGCCTACTGTGTGCAGGTGCCGCGTGGGTCCAGGCGCGGGCCGTTCACCACTGGCCGCGTGGCGGTATTGCCCAATTCGAGCGCGATGCCCGCCACCAAGCGTGTCACACGCTGCAGGTGGGGATAGTCGATGTACTGCGGCTCGTCGGTAAGCTGGTGATACGCCGAGTGGCCACCGGTGGTGAAGAACGTCACCGGGATGCCCCACTTCGCGTATTCGTAGTGATCGCTGCGGCAGTAGATGTTCATCGGATGGCCGTTGGCGTCCATCGCGTAGTCGAACGTGAAGTTGTACTTGCCATCTTTGTTGACCCGCTCGACCAGGTCACCGAGGTCGCTCGACAGGCGACGCGATCCGACCAACTGCAGGTAATCCGGGCCACCGCGCAGCTCCTTGCCCTCCTTGCTCATGCCCGTGACATCGGTGGCCGCACCACGACCCACCATGTCCATGTTGAGCTGCGCGATGATGGAATCGCGCGGCACGGTGGGATGTTCGGTGAAATAGGCAGATCCCCACAGTCCCTTTTCTTCACCGGCGTGCCATACAAACACCGTGCTGCGCTTGGGCTTCGTCTTCAGCGACACGAGATACTCGGCCACTTCGAGCACCGCCACGGAACCGGATCCATCGTCGTCGGCGCCATTGAAGATGGAATCGCGGCGCGGCGCCTTGGTCTTGCGCAGCTCCACCAGTTCGGCGTTGATCTGCGTGAACTGATCCGGTGATCCCATGTTGCCTTCGTCTTCTGCACCACCCGGGCGCACGATGCGATTGAACACCAGAATCGAGTCGTGATCGAGTGCGCGCGGCGCGACGCCGACATGGTCACTGTGCGCACCTACGGCCACGTACTGATTCTTGAGCTTCGCGTCGCTGCCCGGCAGGATGGCCACGACATTCCGTGCCGGGAACGTGGCGGCCGATACGTCCACATGGGCCTTGATCGACAGCTTCGCGCCCACGGTGCCCGGCGTCAGTTGGCTGACCGGCGTGGGAAAAAGCTTGGCCGCGGCGGTCTCCGAGACGAACAGACGTCCTTCGAGTTGCGGCAGGGAGGGATCGATGAGCTGCGATCCACCGCGCAGAGCATAGCCCATCACACCCGCGGTGCGCGGCGGCAGCAGGAACACCACACCGGCCGCGCCCTCTGGCGTGATCGCCGCGCCTTCAAGGGACTTGAGCAGCGCCGCATTCGACGCTTCCGGCGCGTACGCCACGATGCGCCCCTTCACCTGATCGGCCGACAATGCCGCCGCCGTTTCTCCAAACGGCCCGGCATAGATCACTTCCACACCATCGAGATCGAGACTGGTGTTGCCGCCGATCGCCCAGTCGGTGCCAATCGCCAGTGATGCGCCGCCCGCGATGAAGGACGACATGCGATCCACACGGCGGGTCTTGAGCGGCAGCGTCTGGAAAAACGTGCCATTCTCACCGGCCGGCGTAAGGCCGAGTCGCTGCACTTCGCGCGCGAGATAGTCGGTGGCCTTCACATGGCCTTCCGTCCCGACATCACGACCCGAGAGAGAATCGTCGGCGAAGATGTACAGCCGCGTCATCAGGTCTTGCGAGGTGATCGCAGCCGACGTGGGCTTGGGCTCGTGCTTGAGCGGTAGCGGGGAACTGTTCACACCCGCCGACGCCGCCCCCTGCGCGGACAGCACCGGCGACACACCCACGAGGGCACACCCGAGCGCCAACGCAGCGCGGGAACGGGTCAGAATCATGGCTTCGAAGTCGGAGAAAGAGGAACACGCGCAACACGCACCGCAATCGACGGTGTCACGGTGGTATAGGCCGCAATGAGTGCATCACCATGACGGGCGATGCGCGGAAATCCACTCTGCCGCGCGCCACTCGTGCTGGCGATCACCTGAGGTACCCCAAGCGCTCCGTCGAGTCCCACGCGACGCACCAAGACCTCGGACTTCTCCGGTGAGCGCTGTTCCAGCCACACCACCACCGGACGTGTCTGATCATCGAGCAGCACGTCCACCCGTCCGATCGGGTCGCCATCATCCACCCGCACCGGCGCGGCAAATGTCGCACCGCCGTCCACCGAGCGCGCCACGTACACGCGAGCGGTATCGTGTGCCGCGGTATACCACGCCACGACAACGGTGTCACCGGTGGCGGCCACCTGCGGGCCATTCACCGGACAACCCGGATAGTGCCAGTCGTCGTTGTGCACCTTCTGCGGTTCCGTCCAGCCGCTCGCTGTCTGGCGCACCACCACGATGTCGCGAATCTCTTCGGCAGTGCGGTCGCGATAGGCAATCACACGGCCACTGCGGGCACCGGCTGTTCCGGTCTGGCAACAATCACAGGTACGCGCGTCGACCAGCGTTTCCCGCTCGAGCGAGCCATCAGGCGCGATGGCCGCCGTGCGCACGGTCATCTCTCGTGCGGAATCGGGCATCGCACTCTTGCGACCATCCAGCCACACGAGGCCGATGCGATCGGCGCCCTCGGCCCACATGGACACGAAGCCATGTTCGGCGGCCAGTCCGTCGGTGTGTGGCGTGACCGGCGCGCTCCAGGTACGGCCACTGTCTTTGGACCGCACGACACGCACGCCGTAGCTGTACTTGCCGTTGGCTTCCCGCTCCAGCCAGTGCGCGGCCAGGTCGCCGTTGCCGAGTGCCGTCATGACGGGAAAGTCGGCCCAGTTCACGAAGAAGTCGCGCTGGGCGGCGATCGTGCGTGTCGAATCCCACGCGCTGTCACGCCATTCAGCCATCTGGATGCTCACCGACGAATCGGCGGCCCGCTGCGTCCAGGAGAGGAACAGGCGATCGTCCGGCGTGACTTCCAGATAGGGCGTGTTGCCGCCACCCGGCGTGGGGCTCGCCAGTTCGGTCGGAGCGCCCAGGTCGAGTGACGTGGAGGCATTGGCGAGGTCGCTGCTGCCGGGCGCGCAGGCCGCGAAGGCAGACACGGACGCGCAGGCGAGGACGCCACGCAGTAGGATTCGAAAGCGGGGGGAATGGGCCATACACAAAGCTCCCCCCGCGGTCGCCAGTTCTCAACCCGCCACGTGCCGTGGCGTTTCCGTCCCCATGGACCTGACGCTCTCCTCCATGAATTCGCGCCTGTCCCTCGTCCCCCGTCCCTTGCTGGGCGCGCTGGCCCTCGGGCTTGCCGTCGGCACCCCGGCGGCACCGCGCCTCGAAGCGCAGACGCCGGCCACGTTTCCCACCAACGACGCCACGCTCAAGCGGATCTGGACGCTGGGCATGGACAGCTCCCACGTCGAGCGCCTTGCTCAGCAGTTGCTCGATTCCATCGGCCCGCGCCTGACTGGCACCGCGCGGCAGAAGGCGGCCAACGACTGGGTGCTCTCGCTCTACAAGCAGTGGGGTGTGGACGGCAAAAATGAGCAGACCGGCACCTGGCGTGGCTGGCGTCGTGGGCACTCGCACATCGATCTGCTCACGCCGCGTGTGCGGACGCTCGAAGGCACGATGCTGGCCTGGAGTCCGGGCACGAACAAGAAGGACCTGACCGCGTCCGTGATTGTGCTGCCGCGCTTTGCCGACAGCACCGAATTCGTGAAGTGGCTGCCGCAGGCCAAGGGCAAGTTTGTGCTGGTGTCTGCGCCGCAGCCCACCTGCCGGCCCACCGACAACTGGCAGCAGCACGCCACGCCTGCGTCCAAGGCGCGCATGGACAGCCTGCGTGCGGACGTCAATCGGGAGTGGGGTGGCATCAGCGTGCGCGGCACGGGCTACTCCAACGCGCTCGGCACCGGGAGCCTCGGCGTGCGTCTTGAAGAAGGCGGCGCGGCCGGTGTGATCTCGTCGCGCCCCAAAAACGCCTGGGGCACCATCGATGTATTCGAGAGCTACAACCTCAAGGCGCCGGCCATCGCACTCTCGTGCGAAGACTACGGTCTCGTGTTCCGTCTGGCCGAGAACAAGCAGTCGCCCACGGTGCGTCTCAATCTCGACGCCGACCTGCTCGGCGAGCAGCCGATCTTCAACACCATCGGCATGATCAAGGGCACGGAGAAGCCGAACGAGTACGTGGTGCTCTCAGCCCACTTCGATTCGTTCGATGGCGGCTCGGGTGCCACGGACAACGGCACCGGTTCGCTCACGATGCTCGAAGCCATGCGCATTCTGTCCACCGTGTATCCCAAGCCCAAGCGCACCATTCTGATTGGCCACTGGACGGCCGAGGAGCATGGCCTGGTGGGATCGCGGGCGTTCACTGAAGACCATCCGGAAGTGGTGCAGGGGTTGCAGGCGCTGTTCAACCAGGACGGTGGCACGGGTCGTGTGCAGAGTGTGGGTGCCGGTGGTCTGATCGATGCCGGGGTGCATCTGCGTCAGTGGCTGTCCGTGATGCCCACTGAGGTGTCGTCGGCAATCACGCCGCGCATTCCGGGCGCCCCCAGCGGTGGTGGCAGCGACGATGCGAGCTTCGCGTGCCATGGTGCACCGGCCTTTGGTCTCGGTGGCATTGGCTGGGACTACGGCAGCTACACCTGGCACACCAATCGCGACACATACGACAAGGTCGTGTTCGACGACCTGCGCTGGAACGCGACGGTGACCGCCATGTTGGCGTACCTGGCCGCCAACGATGCGACCACGATCACGCGCGAGCGCGCAACGGCCGAGCAGATCCGTCCGCAGGGCGGCGCGGGTGCAGCGGGAGCGGGAGGCAATGCCGGGGCGTTTGCCTGGCCGACCTGCCAGAAGGCGCCTCGCAAGACCAATCCACGTTTGCGCTGATCGCCAGACGGCGAGCATACTCGCCGGTTCAATGATCCATGCCTGACGGACGTCCTCCGCTGACCGTGCCGGTGCAGCGGAGGGCGTCTGCATTGGGCCCTGTATCGGGCGGTTGGTCCTTCCTCTTGCACGGACCAAACAGCATGATTGGGCATGTTCGGTCTGATTATTGGACTTTGGTGGGCGCAGTGGGCGGGCATCGGATTTGGCCCGACTCCTGATGGCTTCCGTGATGGCTCCCGTAGTGGGTCCGGGCCGCCGGTGCGCCCGGCGCCCGAGTGGCGACCACGGTTGCCGATCAGCGACACCGTGCGTGGCTTCGTGTACGACAGTCTGCTCGCGGAGCCCCTGACGGGCGCGCTCGTGACCGCGATGCCGGGTGGCGAGACCACGGTCTCCGATTCGGTGGGACACTTTGTACTGATCAGTGCACAGCCGGTGGAATTGGTGCAGGCGGTGCATGCGGAACTCGATCAGATCGGCTTGGGGGAGATGCGTGTGGCGCGCGTGCAAAATGCCGCCGCACGTGAACTTGTTCTCGCTACGCCGTCACGGCGCACCATCTGGCAGCGACTGTGTGGGCAGGTGCCGCCGAACGATGCCATGACGGGCATCGTCTTTGGTTCGGTGCGCGACGGCGATGGACGCACGCTGCTGGGGGGCGTGATCGTGGATCTGCAATGGGAATCGCTCCAGATGAGCGCTGACACGATGCCACGATATGAAACACGAACCACCCGCAGCGATACCTCGGGGCAGTTCCTGTTCTGTGGCGTGCAGGAGTTTGGTCAGGCGGGCATTGCCGCACGCGCTGACGCCCGACACAGCGGCAATGTGCTGCTCTATGCGGAAGTGCGACCGGTGCGGCGGGTGGATCTGGTGTTGGGAGCCATCAACGCCCCCGCCGTGCTGGTACGGGGGACCGTGCAGGATCCACATGGCGCACCGGTATACGATGCCACAGTGGAGATCGACGGAGGCGAACAGCCGGCCCGGACCGATTCCGCTGGCGGATTCACAGTGATTCGTGTGCCCCCTGGCTCACGCATGATGACGGTGCGCAAGGTGGGATTGCTGCCCACACTCCGGACAGTCGATGTCGTGGAGACCATGACCCCCATCACCATCACCATGGAACGGGGCATCTCACTCGACGGGGTCACGGTGACCGCACGTCGCACGGTGAGTCGCACGTTGCGTGACCTGATGGAGCGGCGGCGGGCGGGGATCGCCGGGTTTTTGGACTCGACACGGATCATGCAATTCCCGCGCACACAGAGTGTCCTGCGCATGATCCCTTCACTCACCGTGCACACCGTAGCCAATGGCGTCGACTTCACGCTGCACGGACGCCTCAACTGCGGTGCCTCCGTCTACATCGACGGCGTCAAGGTGGAAACAGAGGATCTGGCCGCACTGCCGATGGAGGACATTGCCACCATCGAGTCGTATGGGACCGACACATTTGCCCCACCGCAATATCGATCCTTCGTGGAGAAGCCCTGCGCGGTGATTCTCGTGTGGACCAAGCCGCGCCTCAAACGCCCTTGACGATTCGGTCGGGAAAGGACCCGGAAGACTATCGTCGAGCGTTGATGTGGGCTTTGGTCCATACCAGCACGACCGCGCAGGTGTTGCCCGGTGTCTGGAAGCGTGATGGGGCCATGTTCTCGCTCGGATAGATCTCCATCGCCGCGAGGGCGTCCTTGGGCAGCCGCGAGAGCATGCTGTCGAACTCATTGGGCTCGCGCACGCCGTTCACCCACAGCGTGGCCAGGCAATCGCTCCTTCCACGGAGCACGAAGTCGCTGGGCGCACGACCGACCTGTGGACGAATGCCGGGTGCTGCGGACAATGCCAAACGGGTGGAGGGGTATCCGAGGAAGTAGGTGGAATCCAGGAACCGTCCCTTGTTGGCGACTTTGCGCTCGTCCAGTTCGCGAGCATCCCGCGACAGCGGACGCGCATCGCGCGTCACCACCCGTTCAAGATTGGTCACGGCAGTGCGCTCGATGGCGATTTCGAGGTCGGTTGTTCCCTTCGCGGTGAGGTCGAGTATCACCGCATTCGTGAGGAAGCCGACGCGGCGGGCGGTGACCATGCGACTGCCCGTGGGTACGGCGGGCAGGGTGAAGCGACCATTGGGACCCGATGCGATATCGGCGACAAAGCCATCGATGCTGACCGTGGCTCCCGCCACGCTGGCTCCACTTTCGTCGACCACCCGCCCCTGGACCGCGGCAAATGCACCAACCCCTTCGGTCGGTCCGACCACCAGATCCCGCCGACGCACGGATGAAGGAGTGGCTTCCACGAGCACATTGCCACTGCGCCAACTGCTCGACGACGCGACCACCGCGGCCGGACCAAAGTCCTGCACGCCGCAGAACACGTAGTTCCCGAGCGAGTCGCTGCGCGTGGTGATGCTCTCCATGCGCTTGAGGGTGTCCGCCAGACTACGCACGGATTCCCACTGCAGCACGACGCCGAGTCCCGCCACACGCGTCGTGCCATCGGCGGCCAGGATGCTGCCGAAAACGATGCCGCCATTGCCACCGCCGGGCCGGCGCGCCGGTGCGCACAGGCGCGCCCAGATCGTATTGATGCCCGGGGTCGAAACGATGGGACGTGCCCAGGCATCGGGGCCCTCCGGGCGTGTCGCCACCAGTTCACCAAGCCCCAATCGGTCGGTGCGTTCATGAAAGGCCACCAATCGATCGACGCGGCGGCTGCTCACGATGAAGAAACGTCCGGCGGAGTCACTGACGGCCGACTCGCCACCGGGTTCGGCGGTGACCAGCGCACCGGCCAGTGGTTGCCAGGACAGGCTGTCGTACGCGAGACCGCGGACGGTGTCAGCGGCCGGCCCGGACTGGGCGTCGGCGCGCAACGCGCCGATGAGCATGAGGGCCGTGACGAACAGAAACGAACCCGGGACACAACGGAATGGACGCATCCCAAACGCTACTGCCGGAACGGCCCTCCAAGGAAGGGCTGAGATCCGCTGCGGCTCAATCCCGCTGTGCCGCTCCAGCGATCGCTTCGGTGACCCTTTCGGTGACCGCTTCAGGCGCCAGCAGGGGCAGCACCATGACAAAACGGGTCCCTTCACCGCGTTTCGATGAGACCGTGAGCGTCCCGGCTGCGTCGCGCAACATCGACGCGATCGAGGCCACGCCGATGCCCGTGCCTGAGCCGTTGGGCTTGGTCGTGAAAAAGATCGAGCCCAGCTTCTTCAATGTCTCAGCGTCCATGCCTTCTCCGGTGTCGCGTACCACAATCGACACGTAAGGCGGACGTCGCGATGGTGCGACGCCGATGATGTGTCCGCTGAGCTCCTGCACCGTAGCCGTTTCGATCGTGACGACGCCGGCATGGGGGCCGATGGCGTCGCGGGCATTGGCCAACAGATTGAACAGCGCCTGCACGAATTTGGTGTGATCGGCCTGCACGAGCAGTGGGTGGGGCGCGAGCGCCAGCTCCAGTGCCACACTGCCAGGCAACAACCGGCGCAGCAGACGCTGGTGTTCCTCGATGCAACGGTTGACATCGAGCGGGTCGAGTCGCTGTTCGCCATCGCGCGCCAGCGTCAGCAGACGTCGTGTGATTTCCCGCCCACGCTGCGCGGCCAGGACAATCTCCTGCAGGTCTTCCTGGATGATGTGGTCGGTGGGGATTTCGGTCGCTGCGGATTGTGCGGCAGTGGACGTAATCGCGACCACGTGGTTGAAGTCGTGTGCCACCGTGCCGGCCAGGTGGCCGATCGATTCGAGCCGGCGTGAGGCGGCCAGTGCTTCTTCCAGACGCCCGCGCTCGTCGAGCTCCACTTCGAGCTCTCGACGGCGGGCTTCCAGATTGGCGATCAGTTCTTCGATGGTGTTGGCCATGACGTTGACGTCGTGCCCGAGCTGGGAAACTTCGTCATGGTGGCTATCGGCCGGGACACGTGCGTGGCGGTCATTGTTGGCGATGCGACGTACGACCTGCGCCAACACCACGATGCGTTGCGCAAAGGTCTCGCCGATGAGCACGATCAACGTCCCGATCAGCACGAGTACGCCGGCGGAAAACATGAGCGCCGCGCGCGTTTCTCCGCGCACCAGATTCGCGACCTCACTTCGGTCCACCACGATGGCCACGTACCACGGCAACGTCTGCAGATCCACGGCCGTCTCGACCATGGTGTGGTCATTGTCTACGCCGACGAGCAGCCGATCCCGCACCTCCAGTCTCCACCGATTGCTGGGATCCACTTCGTCTGACTGCAATTGATGCCAGGGTGACACCTGCACATTGGCCCGCACATCCGCGATCGGCCAACCGATGATGAGTCGTCCATCTTCCCTGTGCTCACGCAACCGCAGCAGCGCATAGGCCGGTATGGATCCGGCCAATTGACTCAGGATCTGGCCAAGCGCCGTGACCCGCGTCTGCAGGGCGATCAGTCCGACTTGTGTACCGGCCGCATCACGCACGGCGGCGACAAACACGATCTCCACCGGTGTGCCGCTCGAGTCGGTCATGGTGCGGGCGGTGGGAAACGCCAGTGCGTTGTCGCCGGGACTCGGTCGCCAGGTGGTCAGAGGAGACGTGGAGAACTGGACGCGCCCGGCCGAGTCGACAATCGTCGCTGCGATATTGTGCAGCGGATCGTGCCGTACCAGCGTTTGCAGGGCAAAACGGGCGTCCTGAATGGAACTGACGTCGCCGCGGGCAACGGCCAGCACTCTGGGGTTGAGCGCGGTACTCCGCACCGCATCCAGGCGATCGGCCAACAGCGCATCCAGTTGAGTTCTCGCCGAGAGAATATTGGCAGCCAGACTGGCTGATACCTGCTCCTGCAACTGGCGCGAGAGGAACCGATGGTTGCGCCAGGTGACCACACCGAGCGTGGCCGCCACAAACGCCACCAGGGCGCACGCGACCAGGATCCGCAAACTGATTGGCCGGGACCGCGTCATACGCTACGGTGGAAGAAAGTCGGACGTCATGAGCACCCTGAAATCCGGCCGGGAACGCAATCCCCCGATTTCCGTCAGATAGCGAATGTGCGGTTCCGCGGACTGCTTCAGCGTCCCATCACCTCCTGCGCGCAACAACTGACGATTCTCCTGCGGTGTCAGCCATCGCATGCCGATCGCCGGCGGGAGTGCCGACACGGGGCGGCCCTGCGCACGCGCCGCGAGCGGACGCAAGGCATCGGCCGAATCGGCGTACGTCGTCGAGAGGGCGAGCAGACGAGACACCAGTTGACGGACGGTGTTCGCGCGGGTTTCGAGGATGTGCTTCCGCACCGCCAGGCATTGCAGGATCAGCCCGGGCGTCTGACTCGACGAATAGAGGATGTGATACGGCGGTTGGCGCACGGCATCGAGTGGTGGAGACCATGTGACGATGGCCTCCACGCTGTCCGATTGCAGCAGATGCACCGCATGGCTCGCTGTAGTCGTGATGATCTCGACGTCCTGCATATGCAGGCCTTCCCGCTCGAGCGCCTGGGCCAGCAGGACTTGCACGAACGTCCCGGGCGCAATCGCAATGCGCTTGCCACGCAATGCGCCAATGCTCGGAAAGGGCGCCGCCGCGATCAACGCGTCGGCGCCGTTCGATTCATCGGTGCACACCACGATCTTCAAATCACGCACGGATTGTTGAAGGCGCAGCAGGTCCGGCAACGACCCGGCAACGGCGTCGAACGAGCCGCCGGCAAAGTCGGCATAGAGATCCGATGGCGACGTGTGAATCGTGATCGTCGCGAGGCGCATCGCATCGGCCCCCGTCCCCAGAGCCCGCGTCGAGTCGGTGGTCTCGCTGGCGACATCGAGGGCGTAGTACCCGGCCCATAGTCCGTGCACGATACGAAGCGGCGGCGGCGGGGCAACCTCCCGACGACACGCCACTGACAGCATCAGTAGCACAACCAGCAACATCAACGGGATGTGGCCACGCCACAGCGCGACGTTCATGCGTAGTGTCGGAGGGAATCGACAGGGAACTCGGCGCAATCATAGCATGGCGGTCATGACATGCGCCATGTGCTCTAGCGGCCGTGCTCCATGGGCGGGCCCGTGCGCAGGCTCGGGCTGTTCCGCGTTGTCGTTCAGTCCAGACGCATGTCCGGATGCGGGTTCACCGATGGCGTCGCCGTGTTCGGATATTCGATCAGCGGGAGAATGAGGGAAAACTCCGTGCCTTGTCCCAGTGTGGATTGCACCGCCAAGGCCCCTCCGAATGCCCGCAGCATCGTGATGACGGACGCAATGCCGAGCCCGTTCCCCACCGTTGCGGCTTTGGTGGTGAAGAAGAGCTGCCCGAGTCGATCGATCGTTTCCGGTGTCATGCCGCTCCCGGAGTCCTGTACGCTGATGGCTACGTACGACCTTGAGCGTATAGGCGGTGCTCCTCCCACAAAATGCGGAGGCAACGTCGAGATGATGGTCGTGCTGAGACGGACGGCACCGGAGGCCGAGGCCATGGCATCACGCGCGTTGGACAACAGGTTGAAAATCGCCTGAAGCAGTTGCGTGCGATCCGTGCGGATGAGCAGGGACCGATCGTCTTGCACGAGTTCGAACTTGATCGACATCGGCAGCAATCGACGGAACAGCGACCGATGTTCGACCAGGCACGCATTGGCATCGAACACTTCCACTTCGTTGGTGCCGTGGCGTGCCACCGACAGCAGGCGTTTCGTGATTTCGCGACCACGTTGTGCCGCCAGCAGGATGACGCGCAGCTCTGCCTGCATCTCGTGTGATTCGGGCACGGCATCCGACGCACTCTCGGATGCCGTCGCCACGATCGACAACACATTGTTGAAATCGTGAGCGACGGTGCCGGCCAGATGGCCGAGCGAATCGAGTCGACGGGTCGCCGCCAACTGTTCTTCCAGTCGTGAACGATGGTCCAGCTCCTGCTCCAGTTCACGACCGCGGTTTTCCAGACGCGTGACCAATTGGTCGATGGTGTCGGCCATCGTGTTGATGTTCACGCCCAGATGCGTCAACTCGTCCTGCGTACCGGTGGTCGGCACCCGTGCACTCTGTGGATCGGCGGCGATCTTTTGCACCACCCCATCCAGCACCGTGATACGCCGCGTCACTCGGCGGCTGGCGACAAAAATGATGGCGCCCATGAATGCCAACATGAGCGCCGAAAACGTGAGCGTATTGCGGGTTTGAGCTCGGGTGGGGCCCACCAACACGTGCTCTGGTACGAGCATGCCGATGTACCACTGGTCGTCCCGCAGATTGACCGCCGATTCCCGAAGCCGGACACCCGTGTCCCGCATCTGGAGCAGGCGCTCACGCACACTGCGTCTCCATCGCTGGGCCCTGGATCCGGGCTGGTCACCGGTGGTCCAGGAGAGATTGTCCACGGGGATGGTCCTGACCGGCAACGGCCAGGCGGCAATGATCCGCCCGTTTTGCCAACGCACGCGCAAGGTGGTGCCCACTGGAGCGGTTCGGGCATACTCACCCAGGACATCCGACAGGAATCGTGTGTGCTCCCGCCAGGTCAACGCGCCGATGTGGTTACCCGCACTGTCCCGCACGGCAACGCGATAGGCGATCTCTCTGGTCACCCACATGGTGTCGGTGTGGGTGATGATCTGTGGTAGCACATCCGCCGGCATGGTGTCGAGCACCTGCGGAATCGGCGCACCGATCGCGATCGCGAGCCTGCGGGATCGGTCGGTGAGGGTGATGCCGATGAATTGTGCGGGATCCTGCTGACGCAGTGCCTCGAGCGCGATCCGGGCGTCGGGCAGGGCCTTTTCATCACCGGCCGCAACGGCCACCACGGCCACCACGGCCACCACGGCCGGGTTCAGCGCGGCGACCTGGACGTCATTGAGCCGCGCGGTGATGACCGCATCGACATTGCCGGCGATGGCGATCACATGCGCGGCCAGATCCGAAGAGATCCGGTCCTGCAGCAGCCCGGAAACCACTCCATGGCTGCGCCAGGTCACCACAACAAGCGAGAAGGCCGCGACGCTGAATAGCAGCGCGGTGGCTCGCGCGACCAGTTGTCGTCGCGGGGCGATGGATGACGCGGCCGTCATCGGCGGCGTGAAGAGACGGTAGGATTTGTTGGGGAGGATTTGCCGGTCCGAGAGACCAGAAATCATCCTGATTCCTGCAGGCGCCACAACAATACGATCACCAGGAGCCGCCCGCCAATCGTGACCACGGGGAGCGCTGGGACGACTGGTGCCGCTCTACCGTCCCATGGAGCTGACGGCCTTTTCGGTCCCCTCGGCGATCCACAGCTCGATCGCGTCGATCATGCGCGGCGTGATGTCGTCCACGAGGGCACGTTCATCGCGTGGCATGGTGTGGAGCACGAAGTCGGCGAGATCGCCGATCTGACGACGCTCGTCAACCGGCTTGATTCCAACCCGCAGGCGCGGATAGGTGGGGGACTTGAGATGGGCCTCGATGCTCTTGAGACCATTGTGCCCACCCGGACTGCCAGCCGCGCGCAGGCGATATTCGCCCACTGGCACGGCGACTTCATCGACCAGGACCATGAGGTCCTGCGCCGCGGTCCAGCCTTCCCGCTTGAGATAGGGGCGCAACACCGAGCCGCTGAGATTCATGTATGTCTGCGGCTTGACCAATTTCACCTTTTTCGTGCCCACCAGCCCCGTGGTCGACACGGCATCGCCGTCCTTGCGCCACGGTTCAAAGTGCCAGCGCTCTTTGAGCGTGTCGATGAGCCACCACCCCACATTGTGACGGGTGTTCTCATACTCCCGACCGGGATTGCCAAGTCCAACGATGACTTTCATACGCAGAGGAAGACGCGCGGGGCGCGGAATGCGCCAGCGTGGGGTGACCATGCTGAACGGACTCCGCGCCCCGCGGGACTGAAACGAAACAGAATGCCGAGCGACTTACTTGTCGTCGGGCTTCGGCTTGCGGATGAGCTCCGGCTCGGCCGCACCATCGGCCTTCTCTTCCTGCACCTTCGGCGGCTGGACCACGCACACCGTCGCGGTGGCGTCGTCGAGCACCTTGATACCGGCCGGCAACTTGAGGTCGGCCACGTGCAGCGACTTGCCCAGCTTCACACCCGAGATGTCCACGTCGATGTGGTTCGGGATGCTGGCCGGATCGACCTGGATATGCAGTTCGTGCATGATCTGGTCGAGGATGCCGCCTTCGAGGCGGACACCTTCCGGCGTGCCGATGTACACGATCGGGCACTTCACCGACACCGTCTCACCAGCCACCAGCTCCTGGAAGTCGATGTGCAGGATGGAGCGCTTGAACGGGTGGCGCTGGATTTCGCGGATGAGCGTGCGCGCCGTCTTGCCATCGATGTTGAGTTCGATGACGGTGCTGCTGACCGCGATGCTCTTGATCAGGCGCTCGGTCTCACGCGCGTTGGTCGTGAGCGACTGCGGCTCACGGCCATGGCCGTAGATGACCGAGGGGATGTTGCCGGCCTGGCGGATCTTGCGTGCGGCGCCCTTGCCGGTTTCGACGCGAGCGGTGGCGTCGAGCGTAACGTTTGCCATGTGACCATCTCTCCAAAAAGTGGTGCGGGAGTAACCGGATCTCGGTCGTCCCGTCCGTCGTGCAACTGCGACTGCGTTTCACCTGCACCTGCACCTGCACCTGCACCTGCACCTGCACCTGCACCTGCGTTGGTGTTGCGTACTGCGTTATTCGAACAGCACGCTGACGCTTTGATCCGCGTGCGTGAAGCGAATGGCCTTGGCCAGCAGATCACCCACCGACAGGATGCGCAGCGTGTCGAAGCGCCGCTCCTGGGGCAGATTGATCGAATCGGTGACCACGACTTCCTTGATGGGCGCGTTGGACAGGCGCTCCACGGCCGGGCCGCTGAACAGCGCATGCGTGGCACACACGTAGATGTCGTTGGCGCCGAGATTCTTGAGCGCGCGTGCAGCTTCGGATACCGTGCCCGCCGTATCGATCATATCGTCGGGAATCAGACAGTCGCGGCCTTCCACTTCGCCGACGACGTTCATGACTTCGGCCACGTTGGCTTTCGGGCGACGCTTGTCGATGATCGCGAACGTGGCATCGAGCCGCTTGGCAAAACCGCGCGCCATCTTGGCCGATCCCACATCCGGTGCGACGACCACCAGGTCCTTGAGCCCCTTCCGGCGGAAGTAGTTCGTGAACACCGGTGAGGCGTAGAGGTGATCGACGGGCACGTCGAAGAACCCCTGCAACTGGTGCGCATGAAAGTCGAGTCCGAGCACCCGATCGGCGCCGGCGGTCTCGATGAGATTGGCCATGAGCTTGGCGCCGATGGCCACACGCGGCTGATCCTTGCGGTCCTGACGGGCGTACCCGGTGTAGGGCAGCACCGCGGTGACACGCGCCGCAGAGGCTCGGCGCGCCGCGTCGACCAGCAGCAACAGCTCGAGCATGTTCTCGCCCGGCGGATTGGTGGGCTGCACCACGAACACATCCGCGCCGCGAATGTTTTCGTCGATGCGCACAAACACCTCACCGTCGGCGAAGCGCGAGCAGGTCACCTTGCACAACTCCGCGCCAAGCGAGCGCGCAATCTCTTCGGCCAGCGGCTGGTTGGCCGTGCCGGAGAGGATCTTGAAACCACGGGGCGAGGACGCGGCTGGAACGTCCGTGGCGGCGCTCATGAGGATCTCACGCAGGTTGAAGGTCGAAGCGGAGCACCAAAAACGGGGCGGAGTGTCACCGGTACCTTCTGGCAGGCGCGGTGTCTCCGTCCCAATTGTCGGCAGCCCTTGAAGATAAACGGGCCGCATCCGGTTTCCAACCAGACGGGCCCGACTATGAAAAAGTCTTGTAAGCCGTTGTGGGGAATTGTCTTACCCCAAATCAGTAACCCGAACCCCACAACTGCTGTTTTGAGTAGGCCCACTTGGAATCGAACCAAGATCTCCGGCTCCAAAGGCCGGGGTAATAGCCGTTATACGATAGGCCAGCAGTGCACACCGCCGTGATGACCGCGGTCGTGTGAATGCGAAGGGAATCCTAGCATCATGCGCCTGTTGCAGGCCAGAGCCACGCCGCACCTCGTACACCGCTCGAATCGCCATGGTGATGGCGCACGACCGGCGTCACGAGGCGATCGGAGAACACCCAGCGCGGCAATTCGCGCACAAGATCGACCACGACCCCTTCGGTATTCGACAGCCCGCCGCCCAGAACGATCACGTCCGGATCGAGCAGGTTGATGACCGTGGCGAGGCTGCGGGCCATCCGTCCGATCCAGCGCGTGCGTGTGGCGATGGCCTCGGCGTTGCCGTGCGCGGCGGCTTCCATGATGGACGCGGCATCGTGCCGTTGCCCGGTGGTGCGTGCATGGTCGGCGGCCACCCCCGGTCCTGACACCCAGCTCTCGATGCACCCCTGTCGTCCGCAATAGCAGGCGGGGCCCGGGACCTCGTCGGCGGTGGCCCACGGCAAGCCGTTGTGGCCCCACTCGCCACCAATGAGGTTGCGGCCGGCGTGCACACGACCGGCGTGCACGATGCCGCCGCCAACACCGGTGCCCATGATCACGCCGAACACCATGTCGGCGCCTCGCGCCGCACCGTCTGTGGCCTCGGACAAGGCAAAGCAGTTGGCATCGTTCTCGGTGCGCACAGCCCGCGCGAGCGCACGCTCGAGATCGCGCGCCAGGGGTTCACCGATGAGCCAGGTGGAGTTGGCGTTCTTGACGAGTCCGGTCTCAGGCACGATGACACCGGGAATACCCAGGCCTACGGTGCCGCGTGCGCCAACGTGTGCTTCCAACTGGTGGACAAGCGCGGTGATCGCAGCGACTGTTTCGACGTAACTCCGAGGTGTTGGCACACGCCGTCGTGCCAGTTCCGCGCCGTCTGTTGCCAGCGCGATCCCTTCGATCTTTGTCCCGCCCAGGTCGATGCCAATTCGTACGTCAGTCTGCATGCCGCGACATTGTCCCGTCGCACCCGTTGGAGCAAGTGCGCGTGGGCGCGTGCCGGTCGTGGCGTTGGTCGCGTTGACGCTGATGCTGTTCGCGGCGTGTGGGGGGTCACCGGCCGATCCCACCGGGCCTGTCGTGCCACCACCGGTGGTCCCGCCACCGGAGCCGCCGGTGACACCGTTCACCGTGCCGACCATTACGCGAGAGTTCCGCGGCATGTGGATCGCCACGGTGGCCAACATCGATTGGCCGTCCCGCACGGGACTCTCCATTCCGCAGCAGCAGGCAGAATTCGTGGCGCTGCTCGATGTCGCACAGCAGGCGGGGCTCAATGCCGTGATCCTGCACGTGCGCGCGGCGGGCGATGCGTTGTATCCCTCCACCCTCGAACCGTGGATGCGGTCGTTCAGCGGGACACAGGGCGTCGATCCCGGCTGGGATCCGCTGCAGTATGCCATCGAGCAGAGTCATGCCCGCGGCATCGAACTGCATGCCTGGTTCAATCCGTTCCGAGCGGGCAACGCGAGCGACACGGCGCGTCTCGCGGAAGCACACTTCGGACGTAAACGACCCGATATCCTGCGGCGCTATTGCTCGCAGCTCTGGTTCGATCCCGGTGAAGCCGCCACGCATGACCAGGCCATCGCGGTGGTGAGTGATGTGGTGCGGCGCTATGCGGTGGATGGGGTGCACATCGATGACTACTTCTACCCTTACCCAGAGACGGGGTGCACCACCGATTTCCCCGACAACACGGCGTTTGCCGCGTATCAGCGTCAGGGAGGCACCATGGCGCGGGCCGATTGGCGGCGTGACAATGTGAATCGGTTCGTGGAGCGGCTCTACGCGACGGTGCGCGGACTGTCACGCACGGCACGAGTCGGGATCAGCCCCTTTGGTATCTGGCGTCCCGGTAATCCTGCCGGCATCACGGGGCTCGATTCGTATGCGTCCATCTACGCCGATTCGCGTCTGTGGCTGCAGCGTGGCTGGGCGGACTACTTCGCACCACAACTCTATTGGTCCAGTACGTCGGTGGGGCAGAACTACAACGCCCTGCTGACGTGGTGGACACAACAGAACACCATGCGCCGTCACCTCTGGCCCGGCCTGGCGTCGTATCGCATCGCCGACGGCAGCTCGGCGCCATTTGCCGTCACGGAAATCTCCACGCAGATCGGCATCACACGCGCCCAATCGTCTGCCAGCGGCGGGCCAAGCGGTACGATCTTCTACAATGCCAGCAGCGTGAAGAACGACCGCGGTGGATTCGTCACCGCACTGAAGTCCGGGCTCTATGCCGATGGCGCGATACCACCGGCTACCACCTGGCTCGAAGCACCAGCTCCCGTGGCACCGACCATCGCGGCCACCCGAGGGGCCGTCAACGTGCAGTTGACCATCACGTCCGGCGGCGGTGAACCGCAGTGGTGGCTCGTGCGATGGCGCACCGCTGGTAGCTGGCGTCAGCGTGTGCTGCCATACACCACCCGCACATTGGATATCCCACAAGCCGGTATCGAAGGCATTGTCGTCACCACGATCAATCGCGTCGGCACAGCCAGCACAGATGCCGTGTGGCGCCCATAAGACAACACACTGCCAATGGGTGCCTCCCACTGTCATGCACACACCAAAGCCAGCCCCAACCTACCACTTATCACCTACGACGTAGTACCCGCTCCCTACCACCTGGCCATCGCGAGCGCGCGACAAAACGGTAAGGTCTTAGGTGGCGGGTACTAAGTGATAAGTGGTAGGTGATAGGTGATAGGTGATAGGTCAATGCGGCGGGGGGATTATTCAGACATATAACCAATCTTGCTGCTTTCTTTCATCGTGACATACACCACCAGCGACCCTGCAATGCAGGCGGTCACGTACCAGTAAAACCACTGTTCGTGCCCGATCGACTTGAACCACAAGGCGACATACTCCGCCGTACCGCCAAACAGCGACACCGTGATCGCATAGGGCAGTCCCACACCCAGGGCGCGAATGCTGGTGGGAAAGAGTTCAGCCTTCACCACGGCATTGATCGCGGTATAGCCGCTCACTGCGGTGAGGGCCAGCAGCAACAAGCCAATGGCACCGCCCACGCTGGTCGTGTGCTCGAGTGTCGTGAGCAAGGGCACGGTGCCCAGCGTGCCGAGTACGGCAAAGGTGGTGAGCACGGGCCGCCGACCGATGCGATCGGAGATGGCGCCGACAATGGGCTGCAGACACACGTACACGGCCAGGGTCACGGCATTGATGAACGTGGCTTGCTGGGCAGTGAAGCCCACGGTGTTCACCAGAAATTTCTGGGCGTATGTCGTGAAGGTGTAGAACGCCACGGTGCCACCCGCGGTGAGGCCCACGACGGTCAGTACGGCACGTGGATGCTGGAGCAGCCCCCGAATGCTGGCCGCCGCCGATGTCGCCGGCCGTGTGGCGGCGTCACGCTGATAGTCTTCTGTTTCTTCGAGCGAACGCCGCATCAGCACCGCGACCACCGCGCAGCAGGCACCGATCACGAACGGGATACGCCACCCCCACGCCAGCAATTGCTCGTGCGTGAGGATTCGCTGCAACAGCAGCAGCACCCCGAGTGCGATCAATTGCCCCGCAATCAGCGTGACATACTGAAAGCTCGACCAGAATCCGCGGTGGCGTTGTCCGGCCATCTCACTCAGATAGGTCGCACTCGCGCCATATTCGCCACCCACACTCAAGCCCTGCAGCAATCGCGCCAATACCAGCACCGTTGGCGCCAGCAATCCGATGCTCGCATAGCTCGGGGTGATGGCAATGAGCAACGAGCCCGCGCACATCAACAACACCGACAACGTCAGGGCGGCTTTGCGGCCATGGCGATCGGCATACCGACCCATCACCCAGCCGCCCAGCGGTCGCATGAAAAACCCCACCGCGAACACGGCGGCGGCGTTCAGTAGCTGCACCGTCTGGTTCGCCGGCGGAAAGAAACTCTTGGCGAAATACAGCGAGAACGCCGAATAGGCGTACCAATCGTACCACTCCACCAGATTGCCGATCGATCCACCGATGATCGATCGCAGGCGCGATGGGCGCCGGTCGCCCGCGCCGCTGGATTCAGTGTGCATACGGGCGGGCAACAGGATCAGAGAGAGGAAGTGGCGCGGGCAGGTGAGGCGTCGATCGTCCGCGCGAGATGGGCGAGGACATCGGCTTCGGTACGCAACAATGGTACGTCTTCCATCTCGATCACGTAGCCGTACCGCTCGGCGATGGCTTCGTACAGCGGCGTGCGGTGATCCAGGAGTTGCTCGAAGCCCCACACCGCGAAGTCATCGGGGTCGACCATCGCATCGTCACCGATACCCCGTTCCGTCTTGTACTCGCGCCATTTGGCATCGAGGAACCCGGGGTTGTAGTACATCGGCTTGGGATGCTTGCGGAACCGTTCCACCAGCATGCGCGCGTGGTCGGCGGTGCCACGGATGTACACCAGCATGGTGTGCTGCGAGAGGCATTGCAGCACCGCATCGTGGGGATCGTTCACATCCACCACTTCGCACAGGCTGCCGCCGGAATCGCTCACAAAGTGCGTGTAGCCGTAGATCTCGCGCGCCCGTTCGACAAACTCCGGGATATCCAGCAGGGCACTGATCTCCGCCTGGCGATGCTGCGCTTGTCGGCGGCAGTACTCGGCGTACGGAATGCCGCCCCGGGCTTCGTTACCCGGCTTGCCGAGGTAGGTGGACAGCGGGCTCAGGTTCTCGAAGGAGATGTTCGAGCGGATGTAGATGGAGTCCGAGCGCAGCAACTGGCGCAGGAACGGCACCTTCATCGCTTCACGCTTGAAGTTGTCGACGATGTGCTCGCCCATGTACCGCGTACCAATGCGGTAGTCCACCGAATACTGGAACCAGTCCTGCTTCTGCAGCAGACCGGCCAGGGTGGTCTTGCCCACTCCGGACATGCCGAAGAAGGTCACGGCATGTGCCGGCTGGTCCAGGAAGGCTTGGCCCGAGGAGAATCGCATCGTGCTAAGTTCCGCCAGCGCGTCGGAGTCCTCAACCCCCCGGCGCTCTCGCCCCACGATCCGTCTATCCCACACCCACGATGTCCTTCGCCAAGCACGGTCTCCAGGTCTTCGAGATTCCCATCACCGTGCAGCCGGAGGACATCGACGACAACGACCACGTCAACAATGTGGTTTACCTGCGGTGGATCTTCGACGTGGCGCTGGCGCACTGGAACGTGAGCGCCCCTCCCGAGATGAAGCAGCAGTATGGGTGGGTCGCTACGCGGCACGAAATCGACTATCGGCGGGAAGCCGTGCTGGGTGATGCCATCGTGGCCCACACGTGGATCGGTGGCGTCGATTCGCGGCGCTTCGAACGACACACCGAAATTGTCCGGGTGAGCGATGATCACGTGCTGGCCCGCGGCAAGTCGCTCTGGACACTGCTTTCTCGGGATACGGGGCGCATCACCCGCATCCCCCCGGAGATGATCGAACTGTTCAAGGCCTACATGCACCAGACCTGACCGGCGCACCACCGCGAGCCGGAGTGGCCGGTCTGCCGGGCGCGCGGCCGCGCTCAGAGATCTGCCGACAGTCGTACCACCAGTGTGCGACCGGCGGCGTGCGCAAACTCCTTGTATCGCGACATGAAGTCCTGGTATCGGGCGTCGAACAGGTTTCGGACACTGACATCGATGTGGACCAGGCCGCGCGGTGTCATCCGGCTGAAGCCCGTCGAGGCGTGCACGGCGGTCCAGGCCGCGGGTGCGAAGTCATCGCGGAACGTGCGCGTCTGTCGTGCATTCCATTCGGCCGTCAGCGACGCCGACCGACCGGGCCCCTGCTGATCCCAACGCACCGATGACGTGGCGCGAAAGGGGGGCACGAAGGGCAGGGCGCTGCCATCGGTGGTGTTGCTGGCGCGCACCACATCGGCTGTCGATTGCACCGTGATGCCGTGCCCCACCGCCACCGCCAGTGCGGCCTCCGCACCCACGAGACGTGCGTTGCCCTGACGCACCTGTAGTGAGTCGAGTGCACGCCCGGGCTCACCCACAGGGGCAAGGTAGATGTAGTCCCGGATACGATTCACGTAGCCGGTGAGCTCTCCCGATGCGACGCCTGATCGCAGACGGAGCCCCACGTCGGTATTGAGGCTGGACTCCACGCGCAGATCGGCGCGCCCGATTTCGAACGCGCGTGTGCCTTCGTGAAAGCCGTTGGCAAAGAGATCCGATGCACTGGGCGCCCGAAAGCCACGTGCCACGTTGATCGCCAGCGACAGTGGCGACTCTGCGCGATACACGGCACCCAGCGTCCCCGTCATCGCGTTGAACTGCCGTGAGGTGGCAGCCAGACCGAGCACCGCATTGCCTGGCGTGGACAACGAGCGCCAATCGTGTCGAGCGCCGGCCGAGAGCGACCATGCCCCGACGGTGGTCTGCTCGAGGGCATACACACCGAACGAACCCGTGCGGCTGTCCGGAATGAGCGTGTAGCGGCCGAAGGTATTGAACTGCGTCTGCTGCACCGCTGTGCCTACCACGCCGGTCAGACCACGCCAGGGCGCATGGTGCCAATGCGCAAACCCGGTGAGTGTGCGCGACGCCAAACCCAGCGTCACCTGTTGGGTGGTGGCATTGTCGAACTCGGCGCGACGGTTCTCTTCCCATCCGGCCTGCACCTGCAGCCGCTGTCCGCCGCCGCGCAGGTTGCTCTCCATGGTGAGACGATGCGTGCGAATACGCTGCCGTCCGTCATAGCCGGGAGCGGTGATCGGATCGTCGGCAATGCGAATGGTCTCGTCGCGCGTGGACGCCGTGACTTCCACATCACGTTGCTCACCATGCCACCCCGTGGTGCCTTCGAGATATCCGGTGAGGTTGCCCGTGTTGAGCACGGGACCGTTCGGGGTGCGCAGATCCCCAGCGCGTCGACCGGTACCACTGAGGCGCCACCCCAAGGCGCCACGGGCTCCTTCGCCGACGAGCGTTGCCGACGGCGCTTGATTGGCCGAGTTGTAGGCCATGGCGATGCGGCCACGCAAAACACCGATGTCTCCCTCACCACGCGGCAGTGCCCGGCGCACCACATTCACCACGCCCCCCAGTGCATCCGAGCCATACAGCACACTGGCCGGTCCCTTCACTACTTCCAGGCGTTCGGCATCCGCGCTTTCCACATTCGGTGAATGATCGTGACCCCACTGCTGGGTCTCGGTACGCTGGCCATTGGCGAGCGTGACCACGCGGTTGTTGGTGAGCCCGCGGATCACCGGCTTGCCGATGCCCGTGGTCATGGAGAGCGAGCGCACCCCGGGGATCTGTTCGAGTGTCTCGCCCAGCGAGGCTCCCTGGTTTCTCCGTAGGGCCGCTCCGGAGAGCTGCGCCGTGGGCTGCGCGATACGGCGGGCATCGGTGGCGACCGCCGTCGCGGTCACCTGCATGGTGGGCAGCGCGCGAGCGGACGAGTCGCGCTGCACCGAATCGCGGCGAGCGGATTGGGCCGCGAGTACGCCCGGGGTACAGGCCAGGAGAAATACAAGTTTGATGTGTTTCATGAATTTAAATTAGGCAAGACTAAATTTAAAACAAGGGCAAGCTCTCACGAGGGACACGGGGGTATCAACACAACGCCCCGGCGTGCCGAAGCAGGCCGGGGCGTTGGTGT
This sequence comes from Gemmatimonas aurantiaca T-27, assembly GCF_000010305.1. NCBI lineage: Bacteria > Pseudomonadati > Gemmatimonadota > Gemmatimonadia > Gemmatimonadales > Gemmatimonadaceae > Gemmatimonas > Gemmatimonas aurantiaca. The sequence goes on from NC_012489.1 coordinate 1,462,784, forward strand.
CTCGAAGGCGGGGGCTAGCGTCCGACCATCTTCTGCAAGCGACCTACCGCTTCCCGCACACTGGCCTCGTCCGGTCCGAACGAGAAACGCAGGTATTGGCGGAACCGCGATGTATGGTCCGCCCGCCGCTTGCCGGGATTGATGTCGAAAAAGATGCCGGGCACGGTGATCACCCGTTCCCGCAGGGCGGCCTCGAAGAAGGCCTCGCCGTCGTTGAACGGGGCAGGCAGTGACGCCACACTGGCCCAGGCATAGAAGCCGCCTTCCGGTTCGTGCTCTACCGTGAGGCCGGCGGCGCGCAGTCCATCCACCAGAATGCGACGCTTGCGCGCGAAGGCCTGATGAATGGCAATCACTTCCTGGTGTGCGTGCTGTGGATCGACCAGCGCACACGCGGCTTCCTGCAGCGGACGGTTTCCACCACCGTCGAGGAAGCTGCCGGCACTGGTGGCGGCTTCGATCACATCAGCGGGGCCCACAATCCAGCTCAAACGCCAGCCGGGGCAGCGCCAGCCCTTGGTGAGTCCATCGAGGATCACCACCGGGTCGCGATTCACGTCTTCCACGAACTCCGCAGCACTCACGGTGGTGCCTTCCATCAGTCCTTCATCCCACAGGTAGTGGGAGTAGAACTCGTCGAAGATCAGCGTGCAGCGCAGATCACGCGCTTCCTGCACCCACGCGGCGAGCGAACGGCCACGCAAGACCCGACCGGTGGGATTTGCCGGATTGGACAGCAACAACGCGCCGAGCCCGCGGCCCGTGATTTCACGTCGCAGGTCGCGCGCCGAGAGGGCGTAGCCGGTTTCGGGTTCCAGCAGCAACGGGATCGCACTGAACGTGCCGAAGATCTCGAGCAGTTCTTCGTACGCCGTATAGTCGGGCAATACGTGGCCAAGATTCACGTTGCCCAACGATGCGACGACGCGGGTGAGCGACGAACGCCCGCCACCACAAATGCACACGTTCTCCGGGCCATACTGCGACGCCTTGCCCTGCCGATAGCGTGCATTGTACAGATCGGCGACGGCGCGCCGCAGCGCGTCGATGCCGCCCACGGGAGCGTATTCGTAGTCGTCGGCGGCGATACGCACGTCGAGCGGCCGCGACGGGGCACCAGGCAGCGGTCCGGTCTCAGGCTGGCCCTGCCCAAGATTGCACCAACCGTCGGTGCCGGCGCGATAGCCAAGTTCGCGCGCGCGATCCATCACGTAGATGACACCGGTGCGTGGCACCGGGCGGAAGCCGGGAATGGCAGACGGAGGTGTGGTAGCGTCGATCATGCCACAATGTAGTCAGTTCGGGGGCCACGCTGTCCGAACCACATCGTGCATGACAGCGCGGTGACCTAGGGCAGACGCTCACCGCGTGCCGAACAGTCCATCAGCATGGTGAAGCGTTTTTCCCGTGTGTCTTCCCGCTTGGCGCTGATCACCCACCACACGGCCACTTTGCGATAGCTCGGCGCCTGTGCTTCGAAGAACGCCAACGCCTTCTTCTTCCGCCGGAATCGTCCGGCATAGGGCTCCGGCAATTCGACAGTGACTTGTTCGAACGCATAGATGCCCACCTTGTTGCCGGTGCGCGCTTCGAACGCCCGGCGTCCGGCGTCGGTCATGCGACCCGCCGCTTCCAGCTCTTCGACGTGCTTCACGTTCACCGCGCTCCAGATACTGCCCACTCTTCGTGGTGTGAAGCGAATCGTGTAGCGCGTCTCGTCGACACGTTTGCGCACGCCATCGATCCAGCCAAAGCACAGCACCTCGCGGACCGACTCGGTCCACGTCATGCTGGGTATCCCACTGCCGATTTTGTGGAATCCCACCAGTAGCTCACTCGTCTCCGCGTGATGGCGTTCCAGCCATGCCCGAAACTCCGCAGCCGAGGCGAAATACATCGCCTCGGCTGCGGGGGAAACGCGTGCGGTCTTTTTCGCCGTCACGATGATGCGATCAGGGAACGATGGATGCTGCAGGTTTCGCGTTTTTGACGTAAATGTCCATCCACGCGACCCAGCGGGCCCACATGTCCAGATCGCTCGCATACGTGGAGACGGAGTGATCTTCGTACGGGTACATGTACAGGGCAGCGTTCTTGCCAAGTCCCTGCAGGGCTGCGTACATGCGCGTGGAGCTGATCGGGTCGGTGCCGGTGTTCTGATCTTCCAGGGCGTGATACAGCAGCAGCGCCCCCGAGATCTTGTCGGCCCGCAGGAACGGCGACATGTCGAGGTACGTGGACTGCGCCTGGTAGAAGTTGCGGCGTTCGCTCTGGAACCCGAACGGGGTCAGCGTGCGGTTGTACATACCGTCACCGGCAATGCCGGCCTTGAAGTTCGGCATCAGCGACATCGCATTCACGGTGCTGAACGCGCCGTAGCTGTGACCGCCCAGGCCCATGCGATCACGATCGACGAAGCCGGAATCGACCGCCGCGTTGATCACCGCATCGAGGTTTTCCTTGAGGTCGCGCGTGTAGTTGTCGTTCATGCGACCGGCATCGCCGTAGATGGGGATGTCTGGCTGAATGAACGCATACCCCTGCGACACGAACATCCACTGCGCCGACGCCGGACGCGCCGAGGGCACAGCCCGGAAGGCGTTGATGTTGGTGGTGTAGCGTGAGCGCTCGTAGTCCTGGAGATTCGAATACTCGCGCGGATAGAACCAGATGATGCCCGGCAGTTTCTGACCCGGCTTCCAGTCGCGCGGCAGCAGCACGTCCACCCAGTACTTCGTGCCGTCACGCGGGCGCGTGACCTGGAAACGCTTCGAGATCGCGCCGCTCACTTCGGGGCCCACATCGACGTTCTTCGTGAGCTGCTTGGCGTCGGTGCCACCAGCCGAACGCAGCCAGGCATCCTGAATCGTGGTGCGCGATTCACGGGTCACCACGAACTGCGATACGTCGTCATCGAGCGCGGCCACGAAGGACTCGTAGGTGTCCGCCGGGCTGTCCATGAGACGTGTGCGCGACCGTGAGGTGATGTCCATGCGATCGAGGAACGGACGCGGAGCCTGCTTGTACCAGTTGGCGCCCGGTGCGCGCGTGCCGGTGAGCGCCACCGACTTGCCGTCCTTGCCCAGCAGCACGTAGTTGACGCCGTGCACCCGACGCGCCACGAGCTGGCCCGCGGTGGAGTCGGTGTTCTGTGCCGCACCACCAAACCCGCCGCCACCAAAGGGGCCGCCGCCTGCGGCGGGCAGACGCACATTGCGACCGAGATTGAAACGCTGGGTCGGTTCCTTCACGCGCACGGCGATGACCGCGCCGCTGTCGGCCACGAACATCGTGGTGCTGTCGGTGCTGAACGCGACATTGGTGAGCTGCGGGCCACCCTGATAGAGCACCGTGGTGTCATTGGGGCCGTACGGCGCGCGCCACAACACGATCTGTCCCTTGGCGGCCTGCACACGAATCGGCGCACCGGCGCCCATGCCCTGGCCGCGCGTGACCGTGCTGTCACCTGCTGCGCCATTGGGGCCGCCACTCCGGCCACCGGCCGGCGCTGCGGGCGCCGCACCCGGCACATTCTTGAGATACAGGATGCCCGCCCCGATGGGGTACCACTGCAGGTTGCGCTTGGTCGTGTCGGACGCGGCCACCGCATCGCCGCCGCCAAACCCACCGCCGCCAGCCTGGGCTTCACGCAGTGGTGTGCGGGCGAGTGTCGACACCACCTTGCCGGTGCCGTCCCACAGTTCCTGCACCGTGCCGAAGTTGTTGACCGGTACCAGGTACGAGAACGGCTCCACCATCCGTGTCACGCGGACCCACGCGCCGTCGTGCGACGCGGAGAGATCCCGGACCATCGTAGGCGCGCCGATGTTGCGCACGGCCTTGCTCCGCACATCGATGAGGGCGACCTGACCCGTGGTGTAGTAGGTCAGTTGTGCCTTGTCGTGCGGGTCCTTGAGCAACGAGAAGTGCACGGGCTGCGGCACGGCGCGCGATTCGGTGAGGCGCACCTGCGGACCGTCTTCGATGTCGCCGGCACCATGGGTGGGCAGAGCGCCGCGTGCCGTAGGCACCAGCACCGTCACGACATGTTTGCCGTCGCCGGTGAATTCGAGGTCCGTGACAAATGTGGCAAGCAGCGGACGCTCGCTGAGGCGGGTCGACTTGCCCGTGTTCACATCGGCCACATACGCATAGCTGGCCGTGGGGAAGTTCGCGATGAAGGCCACGTGCGAACCGGTGGGTGACCAGACCGGGGCGCTGATCGAAGCCCCGGCCGGCACCTGCAGCGCCCGCGTGCTGCCCGTGCGCGGATCGACGAGTTCGATGCCGCTACGGTTGCTGGTGGTCACACTGCGGGCACGGTTGGCGCGGGTGTCCACCTGGAGGCCGCCGAGCCAGATGTGAGGCGCGCCGTACGCCTTGATGTCGCCGCGATCCGCGCCGGTGGGGCGCAGGAACCAGCGCCGGTCCGGGCTCTGGTTCTCGAAGGAAATGTCCACACGCGGCGTCATCACCATGCGCTCGATGTTCTCGGGCGGCTTGATGAAGGTCTCGGCGCGCAGGGCACGCTGGGGGTCCCAGCTACCATTGGTGGCCGGAGCGCTGGTGGCGGCGCCGGCGGCGTTCTGCGCCATGGCCACGGAGAATGGAGCGGCGGCCAGCAGCGCCAGCGGGGCGGCGAGACGCTTGGGGGAAAACACGGACATACGAGGGGGCTCCGAAAGGGAAGGAGACGGACACTGGAAAGTACGTCCGAGCCCGGGGCGGCGTTTAGGGGCCGCCCGCCCCCAATGTGGCTACCAATCCGTCGGCTTGTAGTCCTTGAGGAACTTGCCCCACATGTGCTCGCCGGTGTTGATGCCGTCGATGATGGGATCCACGATTCGGGCCGCGCCGTCCACGATGTCCAGGGGCGGGTGGAATCGGTGCTCCTCCACCTTCCGGGCGGCAATGTGGACGGGGTCCTCGTCGGTGACCCAGCCGGTGTCGGCGGCATTCATGTGGATGCCGTCGTTCACATAGTCGGCGGCCGAGGTACGCGTCATCATGTTGAGCGCGGCCTTGGCCATGTTGGTGTGCGGATGGCGGGTCGTCTTGAACTTGCGATAGAACTGCCCCTCGACCGCGCTGACATTCACGATGTGCTTGTCGCGCTCGGGCGTGCGCATCATGAGTGGCTTGAGCCGCGCGTTCAGCAGGAACGGGGCGATGGCGTTGACCAGTTGCACTTCGAGCAGCTCCACGCTCGGCACTTCGTGCATCAGCAAGCGCCACGAGTTGCGATCGCGCAGATCCACCTGCTGCAGATCCTGATCGAGTCGCCCTTCCGGAAAGAGATGGGACTGTTCGCGGTGTTCTTCCTCGAGCAGCGCGACCTGCGACAGTTCGGCGGCATGCGTGATACCAGCCACTTCGGCCAGCGCCCGCGGCAGTGTGGCCGGTGACAATGATTCGTCAGAAGCGGCACCCGCTTCGGGCAGCATGTGATAGCCGCGCACGCCCTCATACGCACCGAGCAACTTGCGGGCGTTGTCAGGCATGGCGCTCAGCGACGCGCGTTCGAGATCCATCATGTGCTTGTAGAAGTCGGGCGGACGCCGGACGGTCTGACAGGCATTGTTGACGATGAAGTCGAGCCGGTCGTGCGTGGTCATCATGTGATGACAGAACGCTTCCACGCTGGGCGTGTGACGCAGGTCGAGGCCGTAGATCTCGAGACGATGTCCCCACTGCGCAAAATCGGGTTCGGCGGCATAGCGCTGCGCCGAGTCACGCGGGAATCGTGTGGTCACCACCAGATGGGCGCCGGCTCGCAGCAGCTTGATGCCGGCCTGGTAGCCAATCTTCACGCGACCACCGGTGAGCAGCGCCACACGGCCGGAGAGGTCGGCGGACTCGGTACGCTTCCGGTAGTTGAATTCGGCGCAGGTGGGGCAGAGCTGATCGTAGAAGTGGTGGATGACCGAGTACTGCTGCTTGCACACGTAGCAGTGCTGCGGTTCCAGCGCTTCGCGGAACTCGTCCTCGTCAATCGTTTCCTGTGCGTCCGAGCCGGGGAGCAGATAGTTCGGCGTGGTGAACACCGTCTGCCGGCGCAGGCGACGGATACCGGTCTCCTGCAGTTGATTCTCGGCGTCCTGCAGCTTGGCTGTGCGCTCCACCTTCTTCTGCCGTTTGGTGGCCTTCACCATTTGCCGGCGCAGGATCGCGTCGGGGCGCGAGACTTCACCGGCGGCCTTGAGCAGCCGGCGCCGTTCGTCGTCCGGAATGTCCAACAGCCCCGCACGATCATTGGCGAGCTGTTCGAGCAGTTCGGTCGCCGCGGCTACGCGGGCGGCGAGTGTGGCGTCGGAGGATTCAGTGGGCAGCACGTTTTCGGCCATAGCCTTGAAATATAGCCGAGCCGGACGGTCAGTCAGAGCTGGCGGGAGGTCATATTTGTGACATGCGATGGGGGCTGGGTGGCGGCAGGCTGCCGGGTGGGGCGCCCCTTTGGGGCGCGATACCTGCAGGATCAACAGCCGGATAAAGGCAGAATCACGACGATGAAAACTCAACTATTGGATTTTTGATCCTGCTTTTATCCGGCTGTTGATCCTGCAGGTATCGCCGCCGCAGGCGGCCCGTCAACGCCCGCAAACCACCCAGACCTATTCGTCCAGAAAAGCCGATCCAGGGTGCACGGGCAGTCGCCAGTAGTACCACTGGGCCTCCGCGGTCCAGCCTTCGGCGGCCGCGTTCTCTTCCCCCCAGACGCAGGCGCCCGCCAAATAGCTCGCCTGCCGGAAGCGGGTATCGGCAGCGGTCAGCGTGGCGATCTGGTCGCTCGTGAGCTCTACTTCGTCGAGTGTGCGCCGGAGGTCGAGGTCATTGAGGTAGTCGTCGAACGTGAGCGGATAGCCGCGCTCCACGTCTTCCACCGTGCGACCCCATTGTGCGAGGCGTGCATCGGTCGCTGAGGCTGGGCCGGCGTTCATTGCGGACGTCTCGTGAGCTGGCGGCGGAAGTATCGCTCGCCGTCGTTGGGTTTGAAGAAGGTGCGGATGGTGCCATCGGCATCAAAGGCCAGGAATGCGCCGGAACTCCGCTGATAGCGTGAGACCACACCGTCCGCGGAGCGGGTGGCTTCGAGTATGTCCTCACCCACCGGCCCATCGCGCACGGCTTGCGCCAGCGCGAGATACGCGGCGGCACTCTGCACGCCGAACTCGTGGCCGTGTTTGTCGAAGTGTTCCTGCAGGCGCTCCCGATTGCGAAACCCGCGGCTGCCAAACCGCTCTGACGTTGGCGCGCCGACAGACGGTGTCGCGGCCGGAGCGGCCGGCGGTGCGACGGAGGGCGACACCTCGGAGGGCGATACCGCGGATGGGGGCGATGACGCCTCCACGGGAGCTGCCGTATCGGGCGAGCCGAACTGCGACCAGAGAAAGGCCGCCAGGCAGCCGAAGATCACCAGGACGAGACGCAGTTGCTTGGGGGACATTCGTGGACGCTACGGCCGGCGGGTGCGCACCACAACCACCCCGAAGCCACGCCGCCGCGTCATATTCCCCGCATGAGCGTTGTCGACGAACTCCTGACCCTGCTCGAGCTCGAAAAGCTCGAGGTGAACATCTATCGTGGTCGCAATCGCGATCTCGGTACCGGCCGTGTCTTTGGCGGCCAGGTCTTTGCGCAGGCCCTCGTGGCCGCCCGCCGCACCGTGGACGAAGCCCGCGAAGCCCATTCGGTGCACGGTTACTTCCTGCGCTCCGGCGATCTCAAGGCGCCGATCGTGTTTTTTGTCGACCGTCCCCGGGATGGCGGCACCTTCACGAGCCGGCGTGTGACCGCCATCCAGCACGGTGAGGCGATCTTTCATCTGTCCGCGTCCTTTCATGCGCCGGAGCAGGGGCTGGATCACCAGTCGACCATGCCCGATGTGCCGCCGCCCGAAAGCCTGCCCACGGAACTCGAGCAGATCCGCGACCATCTCGATGCCTTCCCACCCGAACTGCGTGCCGTTCTGACGCAGGAGCGGCCGCTGGATGTGCGCACCGACATGCCCTATGTGCCCGGGCGCGTGCACTCGAAGGTGCCACAACGGTTCTTCTGGTTTCGTGTCATCGAACGTTTGCCGGACGATCCCATCATGCATCAGGCCATCCTGGCGTATGCGTCCGACTACGGTTTCCTGCCCACCGCGCTCGCGCCACACGACATCCAGTATCGCGACCCGAAGCTGTTTCTCGCGTCGCTCGATCACACGCTCTGGATGCACCGTCCGTTTCGCGCCGACGATTGGCTGTTGTACGTGATGGACAGCCCAACGGCCGCCAACGCACGTGGATTCGTGCGGGGGCAGGTGTTCACGCGGGATGGCACCTTGGTGGCCTCCACCGCGCAGGAAGGCCTGCTGCGTATCAAGACACCCTGAACACCGTCAGCCACTCGCTACGTATGGGCACACGCGATCCTCGTTTCGACGTGTACATCGGCAAGTCTGCCGAATTCGCACAACCCATTCTCGCGCATATTCGCGAGGTGGTGCATGCCGCCTGTCCCGACGTGGAAGAAACGATCAAATGGGGCTTCCCGAACTTCAGCTACTCGGGCGGCATCCTGTGCTCCATGGCTTCGTTCAAGGCTCATTGCAGCTTTGGCTTCTGGCTCGCGCGCGAGGTGCTCGGCGACGACATGAGCGATGAAGCGATGGGGCAGTTCGGGCGTGTGTCCAGCATCAAGGAACTGCCGAGCAAAGCCGTCCTGACGCGCTACATCAAGAAGGCCATGAAGCTCAACGAGGCCGGTGTGAAGGCCTCACGCCCGGCGGCACAGGCCGGCGCCAAACGGGCGGCACTCGTGGTGCCTCCCGAACTCGCCAAAGCGTTGGCGCGTCAACCGGCTGTCAAGAAACAATTCGACGCCATGAGCCCTTCGCATCGACGCGAATACTGCGAGTGGATCGCCGATGCGAAGAAGCCTGAGACCCGGGAGCGGCGCCTGCTCAAGGCGATCGAGCAGATCGCCGAGGGCAAGTCGCAGAACTGGAAGTACGAAACGCGGTCGTCCTGATCGGGCGACCGCGTGCATGAGTCGATCAGCGCGCGAGCGCGACCGGCTTGACCAAGGCCTGCTCGATGGCGGTGCGTGCGCCATCGAGCGCGCCGTGAATGTTGCCCGCGGTCTTCCACAGCACGCGCCCGTTGCCGTCGATGAGATAGGTCTCCGGCACACCCACCACACTGTACGTGCGCTGTACGATGCCCTGCGGATCGTGTCCGATGGACATGGCGAGTTTTTCCTTCTCGGTGAAGCGCACCACCTTGCCCGGGTCACCCTGATCCACGCTCACGGCGACGACCCGCAGCCCCTGCGCACGATAGCGGGCGAAGAGCGCATCGAGATCGGCCATTTCTTCACGGCATGACGTGCACCACGTGGCCCACACGTTGAGCAGGGTCACGCGACCCGGCTCGACGATCTGCAGCGAATCACCACGCTGCGCGCCCGACACCAACCGCACACCGTAACTCGGCGCCTGATCGCCCGTCTGGAGCGGGCGGAAGGCATCATCCACGGTGGCCGCCTGTGCTGCCGGAACACCACCAAGCTTCGCACGGCGCACCATCACCTGGGTGTTGCCCACACGGGGGAGCGGCATGGAGGCATTGGGATCCTTCATGTTCGGCCGCGGCGCGGCGGCCGCCACGGTTTCGAGCGTTTGTTCGGCCCACGCAATCGTGAGTGCCGTGGCTGCCTGATCCACGGTGAGTACCGGGAAGGTGGCGGAACGACCCGGTGCACTGACCACGGTGGCCGAGTCGAACGTGGTGCCACCATTGCGGGAAACACGCAGCGTTACCTGCGGCACGCGCTTCGTGCCGTCGTCCCATGTGGCAAACACCGTGGAGGATGCGCCCGTGCCCGCGACCGCGAGCTGCACGTGTGCCGGCTGGGAGGCTTCGGCTACACCGAGCGAGGTGGCTGCAGCAAACGTGGCCCCACGATCGCTCGACTGCGTGTAGAACACACCCGCCGCGCCAGGTTTGCCGGTCCACCAGGCCACATGCAGACGTTTCGACGGATCGACGGCGAGCGATGGACCCGCGTGCGGGCAGCCGTCGAAGATCCAGTTGTCGGCATGCACGCGCACCGGTTCACTCCACGTGGCGCCATGGTCAGTGCTGCGTGCGACCACGATATCGCGGATGGTCTGCGGGGAAGCTGCGCCGTGCGCCGCGTGAGCGTCTGCGGCCCCACCGGTAGCCGGCGCCGCTGATGAAGCGGGCGCCGATGTATCGGCGATCACCGCACGCCACGACAGGTACACCGTGCCATCGGCATCGGCGGCAATGGCCGTACGGCAGCATGGGCAGGCTTCCGTGAGCGTCGACGTCATGGGCACCACGCGCACGTTGGCCGCCCACGTGGCGCCACCGTCGATGGAGTGCGTCATGTACACCGCCGACTTGCCCGCGCGTCCATCGAGCCACGCCACGTAGAATGTGCCATCCGGTGCGGCATGCAACGCATGGAAGTTGTGCGAACCAAAGTCCGCGCCGTTGGCGAGCCCCTTCGTGGTGTCATCGGTGACGGTGACCGGTGAGCTCCAGGTGGCGCCACCATCATCCGAACGCACGAACCGCAGGGCACTGGCCGGAAAACGACGACCCGGTACGAGCTTGCCCACCACGTAGAGCGCACCGAGGGTGGACGAACCACCAGCCCGTGTCGACCAAGCCAGTTTGGGCGGCGCTTCGCCGTGTGGCTCGATGGGGCCCAGGGGGTCCGTGAGCTCACGCAGCACCTGCGTCGTGTCACCATCGCGCGCAACGAGCACATGTAGACGACCGTCGGTGCCACCATCAGGGGCCGAGACCCATGCGGTGGCATGTCGGCCATCGGGTGCCAGCGCGAGAATGGGCGCTGCGCCAACCTGGGTCACAGCCGACAGGGTGTGCGCGCTGTCAAACGCGATGGTTGAGGCGGCAACGGTGGTGGTGTCATGGGGCACCGCATCACCGCCGCATGCGGCCATGGCCGCTGTCGCCACGAAGGTGGTCGCAGCGATCCACAAAAGACGGGGAGCAGGGAACGGCGTGAGCGACGACATGTCAGCGTCCTCCGGTGCTGAGGGTAACACCGGCGTTGAACGTGCGACCTGCGCCGGGGAAGTAGAAGCGACCATTGCCGGAGTTGGTGGCCAATGCCGCTGCATATCGCTTGTCGAGAATGTTCTCGACGTTCAGGAAGAACTCGGCGCGCGACGTGCCCGTACGCGTGCCGCGCACTTCTGGCAGGCGATACGAGATCGTGCCGTGGGCCAGTGCATAGCCCGGCACGGCGCTGAACGCCACCGGCACAATGCGCGGCGGTGCTCCGGTTTGCGTGACCTGCGTGTAGATCGTGCCACGTGAGGTGTTGGCATTGTCCACGTATGTCTTGCCCTGTACCTCACCCCAAACCGAGAGATTGATCGACGCCGTGGGACGTAGGCGCACTTCCGTCGCGCCGCGATGCTGCGGCACGCCCGGAATGAGCTTGCCGGCGTAGTCCACCGCCACCGACTGCCCCTGCGCATTGATCTCGGTGCCGCGGAACTCCTTCATGACGTAGTGCGCGTACGTGTACGATGTGACGATGTCCATCCAGGGCGCCACCAACGTGGTGGCACTGAGTTCGAGGCCGGTGCGCCGCGTGCGGCCCACGTTTTCGTAAATGGTGCGCGGGAAGGCCACGCCCGGAATCACCACCGTGCGCGAGAGGAACTCCCCCGTCACGTTCGTGCGATAGACCGCCGCATCGAACAGCACGCGACTGGCCACCAGTGCCTTGGCGCCCACTTCGTAGTTCACCAGCGACGACGGACGCAGGTCGGTATTGAGACCACGAATGGTGTCGGGGCTGGCCGTCAGCTCGCTGTTGGTGGGCACCTCAAAGCCACGGGCCACGCTGGTGTACACACTCACGCCCGGGCGCACGTCGTAGCGCAGCGCGACACGTGGCGAGACCTGATCGAACGACTGCGTGACGCTCAGATTGGGGCGGATGCGGTCGTCGATATCGAAGGTCACCTTGTCGTAGCGCGCTCCGGCGGTGAGCGTGAGCTTGCCGCGTGTGATGTCGGCCGAGGTGTACGTGCCAACACTGGGCAGTGTCACGTACTGATTGGTGCATTCCGTGCGCACGATGTTGGCCACACGATCGTTCACGCACGGCGTGGAGCGGCCCTGTTGACCGGCCACGTTCGTCCACTGGCGCGAATCGCCGTACCAACGATCGAGATCGAGTCCGGTATTCAAGCGCACCGCGACACCGTCGGTCGTTCCAAATCCGATGGCATGTCGCAGGCCGCCCTGCACCCGGTGCGTGCTCTGGTCCACCACGCGGAAGATCGGGTGCTGAATGGTGCGCGCGGTGCCAAACGCAAAGGCGTCGATGCTGCCGAAGCGTGTGCCCAACCCCTGCGAGGCGCGGGCGCCAAAGCGCCACCGCTGTTCCCGGCGACCGTAGGCGCCCGTCACGTTGAGCGGATCGGCAGCCCAGGGCTCACTTCGCCAACTCGCATCGGTGAGCGAACCGGGGATCTGCATATCGAGATCGCTGTACGAGGCATCGAGACCGATCCGCGTCGCCTTGGCAGCCGGTGCAGCCTGGCCATCCTGCTGGCGCGTCCAGTTGAGGCGCAGATTGGCCCGCTGCATGTCGTTCTTGTTCTGCACGCGCATGCCGGCGAGCGAGGTGTTGCTCGCCTGCAGGTACCCATCGAAGGCGCCTCGGGCACCACCCATGGACAGGTCCACCTTGCGGAGGTTCACCGAGTCGAAGCCAAACCCGCCGCCGGTGACACGCAGTGAAACACCCTGCAGTTCACGGCCACTGCGGGTGATCACATTCACCACACCACCGGACGCGGCGCCGCCGTACATCGCGCTGCCTGGACCGCGCACAATTTCAATGGATCGTGCAGCGCCCAGGTCGAGTTGGTCGAGACGGGTCTGGCCATCGGGTTCGGTGATGGGCACGCCATCGAGCAGCAGGCCCACGCCACGCACACCAAAGCCGCCGCGCGCTCCGCTGCCACGGATGGAGAGACGTACGTCATCACCACCAAAGAGATTGCCGGCAATGACACCCGGCACGGTGCGCAGGGCCTCGGTCAACGACACCGTGCTCGTGCGGTTGATGGTATTGGTGTCGATCACGGTCATCGAGACGGGCAGCTTGCGCAGCTCCCGCTGATCGCGCGTGGCCGTGGTGACGACGGGATTGAGGGCGCGGGCCTTGCGCGTGGAGTCCTGCGCGGCGCTGTCCGCCTTGGTGCGTTCCTGTGTGACGCGCTGAGCGTGCAGGGTGAGCGGCAGCGACACCGCGAGCAGTGCGGTCGCGATGGAGGGAAGCATGCGATACGCGGGGCAGGCGAGTGCGCGCAGTGAAGTGCGCGACAGCACCAGCCCTCGCGTCTGTATCGACGAAAGCAGCATGGGAGACAACCGATTGTATGGAGCAGACGCGCCGATCGGCCGCTGGAGGGCGGATCAGTGCGTCGCTGACGTATGAGGTGCAGCGCGCAGCAAACGGCGAGGCGCCGGTGAGCTGTCATGCTGCAGGAGGCCAATACGTGGAGGCGTTCCGGTGCCGCTACCCGGGGTGATCACGGGCAACGTGCAGGGGCCTCAGCCTACAATCGGTGGCGCAGTGGGGAAGGGAAGCACAAAGTCGACCCATGAGGCCATGACTTCGTGTGCCGCACGACCAGGCTGCGATGTCGCGATGCGTACCACCGAGGCGATGGGATACGTGTCAGCGGCATGCAGGGTTGGCACCACCGTCGCGCAGCAGTGGCCGATGCAATGGCACTCCTGGTCGCCACCTTCATGGTTGTCGTGCGACGATCCATGGTGTGATGCGACGTCGGGCGCCGGGTTGGCCGCCTGCGGTGTGCCATGTGCACTGTGGTCGATCACATCGTGCCCGGAGCGCTGCACCGGAGCGGTCAGCGCCGCCTCGTGTGCCGCGATCGCACTGTTGCCGGCCGAGCATGCATGGAAAAGCCCGGCGTCACTCTGCACGAGTGACAACCATGCTCCCACGAACAAAGCCAGCCAGCGGGCGATCGGTGACTTCCGCATCCCTTGGACGCTAATCGAACCGGGCCCAAGGTGCCATTGCCTTTCGTCCTGCATCGGACGCGGCGCGTCCCACCACTCGTCCACGGAATCGACGACGTCCTCCGGTCGGCCCACCGTGGACGGCCATCGCTGCTCAACGACGGCGCACAAAATCGACAATGCGGTCGCGGATCTGCTCTGTCTGATGCGGCGCCATGATGCGTCCGGCGATGACATGGGCATCGTCGTCGTCCACCGGCGTGACCGGCACCACCTCGAGGCGCGCACGATTCGTGTTTTGCACGCGCGCAATCCAGGCGGCGGTGCGGGCCGGGTCGACCACCGCATCGGCCTCACTGTAGAACACGAGCGTGGCCAGATCGTAGTGGTCGAGCGGTGACTCGCGCACATACTCCACCAGCGCCTGCATGGGGAAGAGCACGGTCGACGGATACCGCACGGTCCAGTAGCGACGCTGCGCATCGTTGCGTGGTGTCCACTCGCGATACGGAATGAATGGGGGCAACACGCGGTTGGCCCACGGCAACGTCAGCACCATTGCCGCCGGATCACGCGGCGCAAAATTGGGCGCCAGCAGGACCACTGCAGCCAGGCCTTCACGGTGTGCACGTGGCTGCTCCGCCAACCAGGCGGCCAGTGTGCCGCCGGTGGACGTGCCGATCACCAACACGGAATCGCCGAGTGCACGACCAATGGCCAGTGCCTCTTCGGTGTCGATGAGCCAATCGGTCGCCGTCACGTGGCGCAGGGAATCACCGGGCAGTCCGTGCCCACGCAGTCGGGTCTCGAACAGGTTGGCGCCGAGGGCACTCGCCACGTCTTCCGGCAACGGGGCTGTTTCCTGCCGGGTCGCCGAGAAACCGTGCAGGTACACCACACTCCACGGGGTACGGCGAGGCCGAGCATCTGGCCCCGAATCACTTCGCGCAAAAACAATGCGTTTGCTGACGCCGGTGTCCGTCACGCCCGCGGCGCGCTCGGCACGTTCCAGTTGTGCCACGAGGGTGGAGAGATCGTGCGCATCGGAAAACGACGAGACCGTCGCCCGAGACGGGGGCCATTGCACCGTGGTCACTGGACCCGCCACTACTACCAGCACGATCAACGCCGCGACCATCGCACCCGCCCACCACCAGCGTCGACGGGTGCGTGTTGTGGTCATGGCTTACACCGCGTCCGACAGGCTGCTGAAGTTGAAATCCCGCACCTTGATGGGCGGCATGACCACACCCGGGCCACCTTCGCCGCCCGCGGTGCGCACACTCTTGCCGATGCCTTCGAGGTTGTTGAGCATGAACAGCGGCGAGTCGTTGAAGCGGAAGTTCTTGACGGGGCGTGCGATCTTGCCGTTCTCGATGAGAAACGTGCCGTCACGTGTGAGCCCGGTGTACATCAGCGTACGCTGATCGAGCGGGCGCAGGTAGAAGAGTCGTGTCACAAGCACGCCACGGGTGGTGCTGGCGATCAATGACTCGAGGGACTCCGTGCCGTCGGCCATACGCAGACCACCTGTGCCGCCGGTGGGCGTCTTGCCCTGCTTGTTGGCCCAGAAGCGGTTGTACGCCAACTGGTTGAGCACACCATTCTTCACCCACGTCTGGCTGGACATAGGCAGTCCTTCGTTGTCGAACGGCGATCCCAGTACAAGCGGATCGGCGGGGTTCGACAACAGGGTCACCCGTTCATCCACGATCTTCTCGCCGAGCTTGGTGCCACCGGGCTTGGAGAAGGCCGAACGTCCTTCATCGGCCGCGCGGGCCTGGAACGCATTGCCCATGAGCCCCACAAGATTGGCTGCCGCTTCCGGTTCGAAGATCACCGTGTAGCGCCCCGGCTCGATGGCCACCGGGTTACGCGAGCGACGCGCCTTGTCGATGGCCCGGTTGGCCACATCCTGAAAGTCGATCCGCGACCAATCGTTGTCTTCCGCGCCGGCCCAACCGGAACCGGTGCCGTCGTTGGTGCGTGCCGTGAGCGTGTAGTTGGCCGTGGTCGCCCGGTGATAGGCGAACAGGCCCGCGTTGGTACCGATGGCGGTGGCGCCGGCGTTGCAGATGATGAAACCGGCCACCGTGAGCTCTTTGCCGGCCCGTGCCGGGGCGAGCGCCGACAGGGCCGCTTTGGCACGATCTTCCGCCGTGAGGTCTGCCGTGCGATCAAACCACGCATTCACCGGCTGGTACTGTTGCGCGGGCAATTCGCCGAGATACTCGGGATCTTCCGGCGCGAGCTTGGCCAGTGCTTCCGACTGTTGCACCGCACGCTGCAATCCTTCCGGGCTGCGATCGTTGGTCACCACGCTGGCCTTCCGCTTGCCGAACACACTTTGCACGCGAATGGTGGTGTTGGTGGTCGCGCCCGAGGTGGACAGTTGATTGTCGGCAAACCGCAGATTGGTCTCGCGATTGCTTTGCACGGACACGCGCACGGCGTCGGCCTTGGACAGCTTCACCGCGCGTTCAATGACCGCCTGCGCTTCATCGCGGGTGAGTACGCCCAGGGGGGCACGCTGTTCCGAATCGGTCGATGCAAACAGCGACTTGGGAGCGCCGTCACGTGATGTGATGATGTGGCTCATACCGCGCGTCCCGTGTTGATGATGTTGGCGTTGCGGAAGCGTGCTGGCGGGCACCCGTGGCTCACGGCGTTGGCCTGGCCGGGCTGGCCCTTGCCATCGTTGAACGTGCCGCCGTGCATATAGCTCTTCTTGCCGCCGAGCATGTCGAGGGTGTTCCAGAAGTCCGGCGTGCGCATCTGGTACGCGGCGTCCTTCACCTGGCCCACGATCTTGCCCTTCCGGATTTCGTAGCAGAGCTGCGCGCCGAACTGCGCGTTGTACCGCTGCTGATCGATGGAATACGACGCGCGACCGATCATCGCGATGCCCTTGTCGGTGGCGGCGATGAGATCGTCCCAGCCCAGGTCCTTGTCGCCGGGCTGCAGCGACACATTGGGCATGCGCTGGAAGGAGACGTCGGCCCAGCTCTGTGCGTAGGCGCAGCCGTGCGAGCGCACCGGCTTGCCGTTCTTTTCATACCATGCCCGCAGCCACGGCGCCTGTTCGCGCGTGGTCTGGTAGTCGACGAACACACCGTCCTTCACGATGTGGAAGTCTTCGGGCTGCACACCATCGTCGTCATAGCCGATGGTGGCCAGCGCGCCCACTTCACTGCGATTGCCCACCACGTTCATCATGGACGGGCCGAGGCGCAGGGAACCAAGCACCTTGTCGGGTGGCGAGATGAAGCTGGTGCCGGCGTAGTTCGCCTCGTAGCCCATTGCCCGATCGAGTTCGGTGGAGTGACCGATGGACTCGTGAATGGTGAGGAACAGTTGCGACGGGTGCAGGATGAGATCATAGCGCCCCGGCTCCACCGCCTTGGCCGTGAGCTTCTCTGCGGCTTCGGCAGCCCACACCTTGGCATTGGTCACGATGTCGGCTTCGAGCACGTACTCCCAGCCGCGACCGGCCGGCTGCACCACTTCGGGGCCGCGCACGGCGGTGCCGGAGCGATCAGGGGCTACGGCGGTGCAGCTCATGGTCACCCAGCTACGCACATAGTCCTGCGTGATGACGGAGCCTTCGGTGTTGGCGTAGTTGCGTTCCTCCTTCACGAACGAAAGCCCCGAGTTCACGAAGCGCACGTTGGCCACGGTGAGCGCTGCGGCATTGGCGCGCAGCAGCAGGTCGGCCTTCTCTTCCACGGCGATCGTGAACGGATCGGTCACATAACTCGAGCGCCAAGTGGCGTTCGGATGCGCGGGCGTGGGCGCCAGTTCGACACGACGATCACGCGCCACACGATTGGCTTTGGCAATGGCCACAGCCTCCTGTGCTGCGCCGCCCACTCCGGGCTTGGTGAGCTCCTGTGTGGCCGCGAACCCCCAGCAGCCATCCACCAGCACGCGCACACCGCAGCCCATGGTATCGGTATCCACGACATCGGTGACCTGCCGTTCACGGGTCTGGACGCTGTTGTTGCGGTTTCGCGAAATGCGCACATCCGCCCACGACGCGCCGGCGCGCTTGGCCGCGTCGAGCGCTTCCATCATCAACTCGCGGGTGGGCGCGTCGGTGGAGAGTGGGGGGAGTGGCGCCGGTGAGAGCAGGCCTGGGTATCCACCGAGTGGGGCTCCAGTCGCGGAGAGCAGCGACGGAGCCACGGCGAGGCCGCCCAAGGCGACCGAACCGTTGCGCAGGAAGTCACGACGAGTCGTCATGGGCCGTTACTTGAGGTTGGTCTTGAAGAAACCCAGCGTGCGCGACCACGCGTCGTCGGCCGTGGCCTTGTCGTACGCCTGGCCGGTGGGATTCGCGAAAGCATGACCGGCGTTCGGGTAGACCTGAATGGTCACCGAACGACCGGCCCTCTTCATCTGCGCTTCCATGGCACGCACACTGTCCACGGGAATGCCGGTGTCCTTTCCGCCGAAGAGGCCGAGTACCGGCGCCTTGAGCCGCGACAGCTCCGGTGCTGCGGTGATCGGCGCACCGTAGTACATCACCACCGCGTTCACATTGGCGCCACCAGCGAGTCCGGTGCGCAACGCCCAGTGTCCACCAAAGCAGTAGCCGACCGCCCCCACGGATGACGCACCGTTCTTGCGCAGATAGTCGACAGCCGACGCGACATTGCGCTCACCTTTGGCGATGTTGGCCATGCCGGCCTGATAGAGCTTCATGGCCGCGTCGGATGTGGTGGCCACCTGTCCGCCGAAGAGATCGACCGCGAGCACGGTGTACCCTTCGCCGGCATAGCGATCGGCCATGGCTTTGATGTTGTCGTTGATGCCCCACCATTCGTGCACCATGACGATGGCCGGTCCGGTCTTGGCGGCCGATTTGGGCTTGGCGAGATACCCGCGCACGGCGGCGCCATCGACCGTCCCGTATTGCACCATGTCACCCACCACCGCCATGCGCGGTGCGATGCCAGCGCCCAGGGATGCGGTGGGCACTTCGTGCGCGTGTTCCTTGTGCATCGCCGCAGCGTAGTCGGGCTGCGATTGTTGCTGCGGTTGCTGCTGTGATTCGGCGGCGCCGATGGGCGCTGCCACCAGCGCGAGGGTCGCGGTCAGTGTGCGAAGAGATCTCATGGTCACGATGGCGGTTGGAGAGCCGAAACAAGTGCTGCGGTGAATGCCGGTGCGGATTCTTCATGCGGCCAGTGTCCCACGCCATCGAAGGTGGTGACATCGGCGTGGGGGAAGGCCTGGCGCCACTGCGCGAGTACGGGCGGTGGGAAAGCCCGGTCGGCGAGTCCCCAGAGGATCGTCATGGGTACCTGATCGAGTGCCATCCGTCGCTGCCACAACCGGTCGAAAAACGCGCTGCTTTGCGTGAGTGCGCGGGCCAGCGCAAACAGCACCCGCTCCCGGCTGTCAGCGTCGGGGAACAGCGACTGGTAGTATCCGTGCACGGCGGGATCGAGCCGGGCGCGATGGCCATAGGCGCCCGGCATCAGGATGCGCAGTGACGCGTTGAGATGCCGGTACAACTGACGGACCAGCCACGAGTTGGCCAGGCGGGCCTGCTTCCACATGGCAACGTCGTGTTCGAAACTCCACATCCAGGTGTTCACGACCACGAGCCGCGCGAGACATGACGGATGGTCCAGCGCCCAGTCGAGCGCGATCGGTCCACCAAAATCGTGCACGACGAGCGTGAACGGTTCGGTCGGCGCGTGTGTGTCCATGAACGCGCGGAAACGCACCGCGTGGGCTTCCGGCGTGTAGCTGGCGTGAGCCGGACGCTCACTCTGTCCGAACCCCAGGTGATCGAGCGCGATGCAGCGATGGGTGTCCTGCAATGCGCGGATCTGATG
The DNA here is from genome assembly GCF_000010305.1 of Gemmatimonas aurantiaca T-27. NCBI lineage: Bacteria > Pseudomonadati > Gemmatimonadota > Gemmatimonadia > Gemmatimonadales > Gemmatimonadaceae > Gemmatimonas > Gemmatimonas aurantiaca. Next base: position 1,482,684 of record NC_012489.1, read on the forward strand.
ACGCCACTCGTAACTGCTGGTTGGGGTGCCGTGCACGAAGCACACAGCCGGTCCCGCGCCGACGTCGATGTAGTGCAAGGCGCCATCGACGGTTTGATGGCGTTTTGCGGGCCACGGCCAATCGTTGGGCGCGAACACGTTCATCAGCCCGCTCCGACGGCCCGCGCGAGGATCTTGGGATCGATGTTGCCACCCGTCACCACCACCAGCGTTGTGCGACCGCGGGTGTCGAGCCGCCCGGAGAGCAGGGCGGCCAGTGCTGCGGCGCCACCCGGTTCGACCACCAGTTTGAGCTCACGTACGGCAAAGGCGATGGCGGCCAACACTTCATCTTCCGATACCCGCAGGCCTTCACCCACGCGCGGTTGATTGATCGAGAACGTGAACTCACCCGGAATATCGGTCACGATGGCATCGCAGATGGATCGATGACCCGGCTCGTTGGCCACGCGATATCCGAGCTCGAGCGAGCGGGCCGTGTCGTCGAAGTGCTCCGGTTCGCACGGATGCACCACCGTACCTGGTGACACGGCTTCCGCCGCGATAGCACACCCTGCTGTGAGCCCGCCGCCGCCACAGTTCACGTACAGGCGATCGGGCGTGGCACCGCGCGCGGTCGCCTGCTGCAGCGCTTCGAGTGCCAGCGTGCCCTGACCCGCCACCACATGCGGGTCTTCGAAGGGTGGCACGACCGTGGCATCGGTCTTTGCCGCGATGGCCCGCCCGATCGCCACACGATCTTCCGTGTACCGGTCATACAGCACCACCTCGGCACCGAACGCGCGCGTGCGTTCGATCTTGAGCGACGGCGCGTCTTTCGGCATCACGATGGTGGAGCGCATGCCGAGCAGGGTGGCGCTGTAGGCGACGGCCTGCGCGTGGTTACCCGACGAAAAAGCCACCACGCCGCGTGTGCGCTCTTCGGGAGAGAGTTGCAGCAGGCGATTGAGCGCGCCGCGCAATTTGAACGAACCGGTGTGTTGCAGCACCTCGGCCTTGAGCAATACACGACCGCCGGCCGCGGCGTCGAGTGCGGGAGATTCCAGCAGCGGGGTGACCGCGGCGTGTGGCGCAATGCGCGCCGCCGCGGCGCGGATGTCGTCGATGGACGGAGCGATCAGTGCGGAAGCGGTCATCCTTGGAATGTCTCGCCCGGGCAGGGGCGGGACAAGCCAACGCCGGCCAGTCTGCGCACGCGGACGGGTGGTGTGCTACTTGAGCCAGAGCACCACCGTGCCACAGGCCGCGCCACCGCTGGGTTCCAGCGCTCGCGCAGAGGGCGCTCCCGTCGCGTTGTATCGGGCGGGCGTGGTAGCCGGCGTGTAGAACTCGAAGCCGAGGATATCCGACGTGTTGAGCCAATCCAGTCTGATACTGGGTGCGTCCTCCCGCAAACCATTGACCCACATCACTGGCATGCAGGGGATGCCGGACCGTGTGATCAGCAGCCGATTGCCGCCGTCTGTTCCCGCCAACCCAACCCGCAAGGCACCGAACCGGCCGTGCAACAGTGAGGACACGCTGGTGTTCTTGTGCTTCTCGAAAAAACGCCAGTCCAGAAATCGCCCAATGCCCATGCTACGGGATTCCTCGAATTGACGCAGTCGCATGGCATACCGTTCCTCGAACTCCGCTTCCACGCGCACCGTACTGAGCGTCGGGGGGATGGGGGTGAGTACGACCTGCATGGAGAGCGAATCACGGGCCATGAACTGCGTCGTGACATGGACCGGCGAGTACCCGATGGCGCGCACCACGAGCTCCTGGTCGCCCGGCGGCACATTGGTCAGACGGAAGACGCCTTTGCCGTCGGCCATCGTCCATTGGCCAAGCTCTGCGACCCCGATGAGTGCTGCCCGCACCGGACGACCGGACACGGCATCCAGCACCTGGCCGCTCAGTTGCGCGGGAGGTTCGTTCGTGGTCGCCGATACTGGCGACTGCGCGGTTGCCTGGGCCGCGACCGGCAGTGCAAAGAGCATCAGGCCTGCGATCACACCTGCAACAATCGATCGCATGGGAAGAGGCCCTCACTCGCCAGGGTGTTTGTGCCGTCCGCTTCGACGCGCGGCGTTCAAAACGTCATGGTGGATACGAGCGTCGCGTCGGTTGATGTCGCCAATGTACCGTTCACATTCCCTGCACGCAGCAGGAAACACGTGGCGCCACTGCCACTCATCATCCCGATAGCGGGCCGTCCCTGCGAGCGCAGCACGGCGGCCTGATGTTGCACGATCGGCAGTGCCGTGGCCACGCCGCCATGCATAGCCGGCACCACCCGCTCGAAATCGTTCGCCGCAATACCCGCAATCGCATCCCAACTGTCGAGCGCGTGAGGTGCGAGTCGTGCGGCGGTGATGGGGGCCTGTGCTGCCTCGCGCCACGCCGCAAAGGCTCCGTAGGCGGAGCCGGTGTTCACACCCGATGCGAAAGTCACGAGCGTCACCGCCATCGGAGGCAGCGCCGGCAGGGCCAGCAGACGATCGCCCCGTCCCCAGGCCCAGGCGCGCGAATCACCGCTCACCAGGAATGGCACATCGGCTCCCAGCGCGCCGCCGATTTCGAGCAGTCGTGTGAGTCCGAGTGGTCGCGGGGCGAGGGCATCGAGTGCGCGCAGAACCGCTGCCGCGTCGGCGCTTCCTCCGCCCAGACCTCCACCCACGGGGATGTGCTTCTCGATGTCGATCTGCCAGCTACGCAGCCAGTCGGCTTCGTGTGCATAGGCCGCTGCCGCGCGCCAGGCGAGGTTGCTGGTGGCGTCCCCGAGACCTGCAGCGGGCATCGCCGGTCCGTCGCAGTGCAGCGACGAAGGGCCGTCGTTCACCTGCACATGCACCACGTCGTGCAACGCCAGTCGCTGAAACAGCGTTTCGATGCCGTGATACCCACTCGCTTCGCGCGCCAGGATGCGCAGCACGAGATTGATCTTCGCATGCGCCCGTTCGACATGCACGGCCGTCATGATTCGGCCGTGGCGCTCTGGGCGTGTCGGACGTTGCCGAAGCTGAGACCGAGGCGGGCGAAGTACACGGCGCCGAACACCGTAATGGGAATGAAGCTGAGCAGGTGGTAGCCGAGCGCCCAGCTCACCGCGAGCTCCTTGGGCACTCCATAGACACCCAGGCCGGCCACGGCCACCACTTCAAACACGCCGAAGAATCCAGGGGAACTGGGGATCGCCACACCGATGCCCAACACGCCCTGTAGAAACAGCGCCGCACTGAACGGCACGTCCACGCCCACGGCCATGAAACCGAGGTACAGCCCCAGTGCGTGCACTGCCCAATGCGCGATGGCCCATGCCATGACGGCAAGGAAACGTCGGGTATCGCGCAAGACGGCCAGTCCACCGATGCCCAATTCCACGAAACGCACCAGTGCATCGGCGTAGCGGGGCAGGAGGCGACGCGCCACGGCATCGGTCCAACCGATGATGCGCGCCGGCTGCAACACCACCGCATAACACACAGCCAGGAGCATCAGCAGCAGCACGATACCGCCGCGTGCGAGTTGCGGGATGGACTGTCCCGCAATGGTCGCGCCCACCGGGAATCGCGGATCGAGCATCGCGCCGAACATCATGCCGAATAGCACCAGCGCATCGAACACCCGATCGACGCCCAGCGAACTCAATGCGGTGGTGAGCGGCACGCGCGGTACTTCACGCGTGAGCGCAAAGGCGCGCCCGAACTCGCCGGCCCGCAGCGGGAAGACGTTGTTCATCATCATGCCGATGGCCGTGCTGCGCCACAGCGGTCCAAAGGGCAGGGTGCCCACGACCGGCTCGAGGATGGGCTGCCAGCGCCGCGCCCGGAGTGGGAAGATGCAGGTCGCCACGACGGTGCACGCGGCAAACAACACCGCATTCGAGGTCCGCAACACACGCCACACGTCCTGCACGTCCACACTGCGCAGCGTCCACCACAGCAACAGGGCGCTGAGCGCAAACCCGACCCACGTTTTCCAACTGCGCACTAGTGCCCCACGCTCACGTCGTCACCGCCAGGTCGAGCAGATCGCTGAGTTCATCGAACAGGGCGTGGGCTTCGGGCGCCGTGGTTGTGCCGCGCTGCCAATGCCGCGCGAGCTGGTCACGCACATCGCGGGCCCGGGTGATGGCGGAGTGACCGCGATAGAGCAGTGACTCGATCGGCACGACGGCGGGTTCCGGCGCCGGTGCACCGGCCCAGGTGACGGCCACCTGTTTCACTTGTTGCGCGAGCTGTTGGTCCGTCAGCTCACGATTCATGAGCAACTGCGCGAACGCCTGGACGCCGGCGCGTTCGGCACTGGTGGCCAGCGGCGCATGTGCCATACGTGTGGCCAGCCCACCGATACTGGTGGCGCCATAACTTTCGGCCACGTCGCCGAGGCCGCTGAGGGCCCGACGCACGCCGTCGGTGAGGGCCAATTGCGAAGGCCCCGGTTCGCTGCTGGCCAGGGCGGCGCCTTCGCGGGCCACGCCGCCGGCCGCCGCCGCGATATCACCGCGGAAACGCTGGGCCAGCGTGATGGGGGGATTGGGATTGCGCTGCACCACCGGAGGCGCGCCATCGTCCGGATAGAATCGCGCGATGGGCAGCACCCGGGCAGCCGGCGAATTGGCCGGGGCGCTGGTGGCGAGATAGCCGGCCGCCACCGCCGCCAGCGCCGCCGACTGCGTGCGGGCGCGTCGCTGTTCCACATCGCTCCAGAGTGCCGCCCGGGTCACCAGGGCCCGCAGCTCGGCCAGCGCGCCGCGCACGGCGAAGTGCAGGCGCTGGTCCCAGCGCAGCTCCTCATCGCGCAGTCCCGTGGCGATGCGCTCCACCGTGGACGTGAAGTCCGGCAGACCCTCGAGGCGCGTCATGGTGGCACTACCGCGCAAGGCGCGGGCGCTGGCCAGAAATGCCGTCGCATCGGGCGTCGCCTGTGTGGCATCGCTCATGAGCTGGTCGAGGCGATCGAGGTATTCGACCGCTTCCGTCTGGAAGAACTCGATGAGGGCCTGCGGTGCGCTCATGCGGAACCCACTTCCCGGGAGAGGCGTGCGAAAGGCGAGGAACGTCGGAACGTCAGAACAGGTCAGCGGCGCGTGCGTCGTCCATCATGGCGCGGATTTCGTGCACCGCCACTTCGAGTCCCACAAAGATGGCGCGTCCCACGATGGCATGCCCGATGTTGAGCTCCTCGATCTCGGGAATCGCCGCCACCGGCCCCACGTTGGCCACCGACAATCCGTGGCCGGCGTGCACGGCGATGCCGATCGCTGCCCCGTGCGCCGCCGCGTCACGCAGCGCACGCAATGTGGCCGGATCGCGCGGGGCATGGGCGTACTGTCCCGTATGGAGCTCCACGGCATCGGCGCCGATACGGCGACTCACGTCGACAGCCTCGCGTTCCGGGTCGATGAACAGGCTGGAGCGGATGCCCGCTGCCCGCAGACGGGCGATGGCGTCGCGCAGCACGACCTCGTGCCGCACCACATCGAGCCCCCCTTCGGTGGTAATCTCCTCCCGGCGCTCGGGAACCAGTGTCACCTGCGCGGGCCGAAGTGTTTCGGCAAGCGAGAGCATGTCGTCAGTGGTGGCACACTCGAGATTCAACAGCGTCGTCACCTGGGCCATCAGGCGATGGATGTCATCGTCCTGGATATGGCGTCGGTCTTCGCGCAGGTGGGCGGTGATGCCGTCGGCGCCAGCGCGTTCACACAGGAGCGCCGCGGCCACCGGGTCGGGTTCCTGGCCACGACGGGCCTGCCTGACCGTGGCCACATGATCGATGTTCACGTAAAGACGCTGGTAGCGAAGATCCATCTGCGGGGTAAGCCTCGGAATCCCGGTGGGGTGCCCAGTTGCGGTGGTACGAATAGGTTAGCAGCGTGAGCAGCACGCGGTAGTTCACGCCTCACATCAGGCAGAAAGGAGGCCCTGGTGCCCGGAACAATATCCAACGCTCGGCGCAACGCCGAGCGCAACGCAGGACACGGTGGCATGCGCGGCCACGCCTGGCCCAGTCGGGTGCGTGGTACCGTGGCGGCGATGGCCGTCGTCGTGCTGAGCGCTTGCGCCAAGCAGGTGGTGTCCTCGGGCACGACGTTGCCGGGTGCTTCGCCAGTCCCGTCGGTCACCACGGACGACCCGTCCACCTTCGGCAGCGCCACCGGCAAGGGCGCGATCGAAGGGTTCCTGAAGGCGGTGAACGCGCAGGATCTGCAGGGCATGTCGGCGCTCTGGGGCAATGCCAAGGGATTGGCACGCGATCAGTTCAAGCGCGAAGAACTCGAAAAGCGGCTCATCGTCATGCAGTGCCTCATTCAGCATGACAAGGCGGTTTTCCCCGAGGATCGTCCGCGCCTCGTGACCGGCGGCCGACAGGAGTTTCTGATCGAACTGACCAAGCAGGGCGCCTCCGCCCGCACCTCCATCACCACGGTGCAGGGCCCTGGTGGCCGCTGGCTCGTGGAAGACGTGGATGTGGCCAAGCTGCGCGACTTCTGTCGTTGATTGATCCCTGACCGATCGCGGATCGGTCAGGAATCCCCCATTGGGCAATGCCCGGATGCCAGCCCGAACGACCCGGGCTGGCTCCGCTGGACACGCCGACTAGTATTCGGATAGTTCGACGAGGACACCACCTGTCGCACTCGGATGGAGGAAGGCGATGCGCTTGCCCTCCGCCCCGATGCGTGGCGTTTCGTCGATGAGTCGGAGTCCGGCGTCACGGCACTTCTGCAAGGTGCCGTCGAGGTCGTCCACCGCAAAACAGACGTGATGAATGCCCGGGCCCCTTTTGGCGACGTACTTGCCGATGGGGGTGTCTTCGGACTTTGCCTCGAGCAGCTCCACGAGCGATTCACCGGCGGCCAGCCCCGCAATCGAGGCACCGTCGGCGTCGTCGAGGGGTACATCAGGCATGCCGAGCACATCTCGGTAGAAGGGGAGCAACTCGTCGAGAGCACGGACGGCAATGCCGATATGGGCGATGCGCGTGCCGCGGCGAACGGAATCGGTCATGGTCGGTCGAGGGATCGGGTGTGACAGGTGCCGTATTCTAAACGGAGCACACGATGGCGAACGCAGTGGAAGTGAAGGACGATACGTTTGCGACCGAAATCGAGCAGCATGAAGGGCTCGCCGTGGTCGATTTCTGGGCAACCTGGTGCGCGCCCTGCCGCATGATCGCACCGATCGTCGAGCAACTGGCGACGGACTACGCCGGTCAGGCCAAGGTGGCCAAGCTCGACGTCGACAACAACCAGCGGACGGCCGCGCGTTTCAACGTGCGCTCCATCCCGACCATCCTGTTCTTCAAGGACGGCAAGCTGGTCGACCAGGTGGTGGGCGCGGTGCCGCGTCCGGCCCTGGAAGCGAAGTTCAAGGAGCACGTCTGAGCGGTCCAGACACCGACGGGGCGGTTGGACAGGAGGCACGAGCCTCCGATCTGACCGCCCAGGCGGTGGCCCTGTGGCCGGAAGCCATCACCAAGGGGGCGCTGCACATTGTCAGCACCCCCATTGGTCATTTAGGGGATATCACCCTGCGCGCGCTCGCGGTCCTGCAGCAGGCGGCGCTCATCTGTTGCGAAGACACCCGCCACGCGCGGCCGTTGCTCGACCGCTATGGGATCGGCACGCCGACCCACGCGTTGCACGAGCACAATGAAGCCAGCGTCACACCGCGTCTGGTCGAACGGCTGCGGGCCGGCGATGCGGTGGCCCTCATCAGCGATGCCGGCACGCCGTTGGTCTCCGATCCGGGGGCCCGTCTGGTGGATGCCGTGACCGCCGCCGGATTGCGCGTCGTCCCTGTCCCTGGCGCTTCGGCCACGCTGGCCGCGCTTGTGGCGTCAGGGCTCGCGCCTCATCCCTTCACGATGCTCGGTTTCCTCGAGCGGAAGGGCAAGGAACGCGAGAATCAGCTCGCGCTCGCCACACGTCTGCCACACAGCGTCATTCTGTTTGAATCTCCGAATCGGTTGGTGGACACATTGCGTGCCATCGCGGAGATTACCGGTGGGCAGCGTCACGTGGCCGTCGCACGGGAACTGACCAAGCATTTCGAGGAAATTCGCCGCGGAACGCTCACGGAGGTCGCCGCGTATTACGAGGCGACTCCTCCACGCGGGGAAATCGTGTTGGTCCTGGCCGGTGCCGTTGCGGTGGAACCGTCGGAAGACGGGCTGCGCGCGGTGGCCGATGCCCTGCGTGAGCAAGGCCTCCGTTCCCGCGATATCGTGCGGACGCTGATGGACGAACACGGCGCCAGTCGTAATCTCGCCTACCGTCTCGCTCACGACACCTGATCCGCCTTCGGTCACCTATGCGGTTTTTGCAGCGTTTTGCCCGATGGTCCAGACAGCGGTCACGGCCGTGGGTCCTGCTTCTGATCTGCGCGTTGCCGCTCGCCACGATGGCATTCCGTGGTCCGGGTCGCCTTGCGATCGCGCGCCTGCAATACGAGGGCGGCGGCGACTGGTACGGCAATCCGTCCAGCCTGCCCAACCTCATCAAGGCCATCGCGGATCGCACCTCGCTCCCCATCGAGCGCACCGAAGCGAAGGTCAAGCTCACCGACTCCGCGTTGTTCGACTACCCGTTCCTGCACATGACGGGGCACGGCGAGGTGAAGTTCTCCGATACCGAAGTCCAGCGCCTGCGCGAGTACCTCACGCGCGGCGGCTTCTTGCATGCCGACGACAACTACGGACTCGATGACACGTTCCGCCGCGAGATGGCGCGCGTGTTTCCCGATCGCCCGTTGGTCGAGGTGCCGTATTCACACCCGATCTACCATCTCGTCTACGATTTCCAGAACGGGCCGCCGAAGGTGCACGAACATGACGGCAAGCCCGCCAAGGGGTATGGCATCTTCATCGGCAACCGCTTGGCGGTCTACTACACCTTCTCGGCGGATCTCGGGAACGGGTGGGAAGACGTCGGAACGTATGCCGATCCGCCAGTCCTGCATGAACAGGCCCTGCGCCTGGGTGTGAACCTCTTCACGTACGCGGCCACCAGCCGCGTGCTGCCATAGTCCTCCTCGAGCAGACGAGAGCAAGCCAGGCATGACCGCACCAGCGTTGCGCATGAATGGAGGGCTGCCAAACGGCGCCGCGGGATCGACGCTCGCTGCCCGGTTGTCGGGTGAGCAACGGGCGCTGCAATGGCGCGCGATGAGCGGCGTGTTCACGGTGACCGTGGCGGTGCTGTTGGCCGTACTGGCACTGCTCGTACTCGCATTGGGCGATGGTCGCTGGATGACCTGGCCGCGTGCCGTGCCGGTTCTCGGTTGGCTGGCTGCCCTCGGGGGCGCGGCCTTCGTGGCCCGCTGGCGTCGTCAACGCCACACTCACGCGCTCTCCGTGGCGGCACTGGCCGGTACGATCGAGCGGGAGCAGCAGTTGCGTTCGGGGTCGTTGCGCGGCGCGCTGGAAGTGGCATCCAGTGGTCCCCTCGGCGCACGGGCGGCGCAGGACGTGGCGGCACGATTGACCAACGGCCCTCTGGCCCCCAACGCGGCACGTGCCTTTTCGAAGCAGGCGCTGATTGGTGCGGGTTTGGCGGTTGGTGGATTGTTGATGGTCATCTCGGCGGCTCGGGTGTCGCCGGATGGTCTCGCGGCCGTGCAGCACCCGGTCCGTGCCTGGACCGGCACCCTGTTGCCGGCCATGGCGTTTGAACGCGTGCCCACCAGTGTGCCGCGTGGCATGCCGATCACGCTGAACATCGTGGCGTCTGGCCGGAGTGAAGTGGTGGTCTCTCGCCGTGCCGAAGGCGAAGCATGGCGCGATACCACCCTCACCGTGCCCGCGTCGGGTGTGGTGCCTTTTGCGCTGGGCCCCGTGCGTGCGCTCACCCTCGTTCGTGTGAACGATGGGCGGGCGCCGGAGCTTTCCGCACAGCTCGTGGTGGAAGACCGTGGTTGGATCGGTGACGTGGCGTTGCGCGCGCAGTATCCGGGTTACCTCGGCCGAGCCGACGAAACCTTGGAGCCGGTGCCGCCTCTGCGCGTGCCGCGCGGCACCCGTGTACATGTGCATGTCACGCTGCGTGGTGGTGCGCGTGAGGCATTCCTGACAAACGGCCGCGATACCATCGCGCTCGGTGCGTCGACCGCTACCGGGAAGGACGTGGTGCCGGCCACCGGAGCCATCGTCATCGATCGCGATGAGCAGTGGCGCTGGGGGGCCTCGGCCACGCCGCGTGCGGATGGCGCGGTGCTGCCACCCGAACTTCCCGATGCCCTGCCGTTCACCATCATCCCCGACATGCCACCCTCGGTGAGCATCGTGGCGCCGGTGACGGATACCGCGATCGGTCCGACGGGTTCAGTGCCGGTCATCGTGATGGCGGGCGACGATCATGGCGTGGGGCGCATTCATCTGCAGGTGTGGCGCGAAGCCGCGTCCGGATTGGGTACGGTGACACGCCAGCGCATCGATGTGGCGGCTCCGGGTTCACCGCTGTTCGAAGGTGGCACCACCCTCACGCTCGATGGGCGTTCCCTCGAACCGGGCGACAAGCTGCATGTCACCGCCGTGGCGACCGACGATTCGCCGTGGCATCAGCAGTCGCAGAGTGCAGAAGTCATTCTGCGGGTACCCACACTGGCCGAGCAGCGCGCGATTGCCCGCGCGATGGCCGACTCTCTGGCCGCGCAGGCCCAGCAGCTCGCACAGCAGGAACGTCGCCTGCAGCAGTCCACCAGCGACGCGTCGAAGAGCCGCGACCTGCAGTCCAACAGCAACGAGCAGTCGGGTGGCTCCAAGAGTGATGGGGCAAAGAGCCAATCGATGACGTTCTCGGCCGCCGAGAAGGCCAAGCAGTTGGCGCGCGAGCAGCAGCAGCTTGGTGCCAGAGTCGATTCGCTGCGTCAGAACGCCAAGGAGCTCGAGTCGCGTCTCAAGAATGCCAACGCCCTCGACACCTCGTTGGCGGGGCGCATGCGCGACATCCAGAAGATGTTGCGCGATGCCATGACACCCGAGATGCAGAAGCAGCTCGAGGCCCTGAACAAGAGCACCGATCGGTTGAGCGGTACGGAAGCGCAGCAGTCGATGCAGCAACTGTCGGAACAGCAGAAGCAGATGCGCGAGCAACTCGAGAAGAGTGCCGAGATGCTCAAGCGTGCCGCGCTCGAAGGGGCGATGCAAACGTTGCGGGATGATGCCCGCGATCTGGCGAAAGCGCAGCAGCAGTTGGCGAACCAGCTCGATGGCAAGCCTCGTCAGGGTCAGCAGCAAGCAGGCCAGCAACAAGCGGGCGAGCAGGGCACCCAACAGGGCAAGCCGCAGCAGGGCGCGTCGCAGGATCCGCGTTCGCTGGCCGAGCAGACCAAGCAGATCGAACGCGAAGTGGAGTCGTTGGCCAAGCGGTTGCAGGAGTCGGGCGCGCGCGAAGGCGCGACCAAGACGCGTGAAGCGCAGCCGATGGTGAATCAGGCCGCCGAGGCCATGCAGAAGGCGGCGCAGCAACAGGCGCAGCAGCGCGCACAGGAGCAGGCCCAGCAGCGCGAGCAGCAGATGGCGCAGCAAGGGCAGCAGGGCCAACAAGGGCAGCAACAGGCCGGGCAGCAGGGCAAGCCGCAGGGGCAACAGCAAGGCCAGCAAGGCCAGCAAGGCCAGCAGGGCCAGCAAGGCCAACAGGGCCAACAGGGCCAGCAAGGCGGCCAACAAGGTGGTCAGCAGGGCCAACAGGGACAGCAGGGCGGTCAGCAGGGCAATCCCGGGGATCAGGCCCGTCGCGCGGCCGACGCCATGGACAAGGCGGCTCAGCAGCTCGCCGCGGCGCGTGATGCCCAGGTCAGCGAATGGAAGGGTGAGCTGTCTGATCAGCTCGACCAGTCCATCAACGAGACCATGCAGTTGGCCCGTCAGCAGTCAGACCTCGAGCAGCGCATGCGACAGGGGCAGGGCGGTCAGGGTCAGCCCGGGCAGCAGGGACAGCAAGGCATGCAGGGTGAGCAGAGTGCCCTGCAACAGGGTGTGCAGCAGGCCGCCGAGCGTCTGGAGAAGGCGGGGCGCACGTCCTCGTTGTTGTCGCAGCGCTCGCAGAAGGCCATGGGCGATGCACAGCGCCGCGTGCAGCAGGCCACACAGGCGATGCAGCAACAGGGGCAGCCGGGCGGCAATGAGCAGGCCCAGAACGCCATGAAGGACGCGGCCGAGGCGCTCAATCAGGCGCTCAGTTCGCTGGTGCGCGATCGTGAAAAGGTGAACGGCGCGCAGTCCGCGTCGGGCTTCCAGGAGATGATGGAGCAGCTCAAGCAGCTCGCCCAGCAGCAGGGGCAGCTCAACAGCCAGATGCAGGGGCTGAACATGATGCCGGGCGGTGCCAAGGGGGATCAGGCGCAGCAGCAGGCGCGTGTGCTGGCGCGGCAGCAACGTTCGGTGGCGCGCGATCTGATGGATGTGGCCGACGCCGATCAAACGGGCCGCACCGATGCGCTCGCGCGCGAAGCGCAGACGTTGGCGCAGCAGATCGAGCGCAGTGGTATCGATCCCAACACGGCCGCGCGTCAGCAGCAGCTCTATCGTCGTTTGCTCGACGCCGGTCGCTTTCTCGAGCAGGACGAGCGTGATGACCAGGGGCCGCGTGAAGGGAAGGCGGCCAATGGCAACGGTTCCACCGGTCGTGTCGATGGCGCGCAGTCTGGTCGTGCGGCGAACAAGTTTGCACCGCCGACCTGGAACGAACTGCGCGGACTCGGCCCGGAAGAGCGACGCATCGTCATCGAGTACTTCCGCCGACTCAATGTCAGCGCGCCGCAATGAGCCAGCGCGTCGCCGTGGCCTAGCGCTCGGCGCATGTGTCGCGCTGGCGCTCGCGGCGGCGTGCGCGACACCGGTGTTGGCACAATCCGGAGGCACGGCCACCGCCACCTTCTCCGCCGCAGACACCACCGACGCCCTGTCCCGGGCGATGGATGCCGAGGACAAGGGCGAGTTCAAGCGAGCGGGGACGGCCTATCGCGAGGTGCTGCAAAAGGCACTCTCGGTGACGCAGATCGATGGGGATCGCATCGCGCTGGCCATGCTGGGATTCGAACGCGTGATGTCGGAGCAGGGGCAGCTCGATTCCATCGTTCCGCTGGCCGAACGCGTGTTGCAGTTCCGTCCAACGGATCCCACCGCACGCACGGTGCTGCTGCGCACGCTCACTTCGATGGCGCGCGACGACGACGCCCGTGCGGCCTTTCTGGGATGGCGCCGTGCCAGTCCAGGAGACGCGGCGCCCTACCGCGAGTACGCGCGTCTGTTGCTGCAGCGTGGTCGTACACTGGCCGCTGATTCGATACTTGGTGATGCGGCGCGATTGTTGGGGCGCAACGCCGCGCTCTCGGGAGAGACCGCGCAATTGAACGTGTCGCTCGGCCGATGGGAGGCGGCGGCGCGATCCTATCGGGACGCGCTGACCAATCAGCCGTGGCTGGAGACGGCCGGCGTGTATGGACTGCAACGCACACCGGTGGCCGCCCGCGATTCCGTGCGCGCCGTACTCGCCGCGGATCCGGCGTCGCTGCGTCCGCGGCGCTTGCTGGCGTCGCTCGAATCAGCCTGGGGCGAACCCCGGCGCGCCTGGGCGGCTCTGAGTGTCCTGCCGCCCGATGATTCCACGCTCGCCGCATGGCGCGAGTTTGGTGAACATGCCGAGCAGGCGTCGTCGTGGCTCGTGGCGCGCGATGCCTGGAGTGCGATCTTCGCGCGCAATGCCGGTTCCCTCGAAGCGCAACGCCGCGCCGCCGATGCGGCGTTGCGGGCCGGCGACGCCGCAGGGGCGCTCACCTTGCTGCGTGCTCCGTCCACGGCAGAAGAACGCGCCCGCAAACAGGCGCTGCTCGGTCTTGAAATCGCGGCCCTCGGCGAACTGGGGCGCATGGCCGATGCCCAGGCGTTGCTCGATCGCGAAGGCAAGGCGCTCGATCTGACGACCCGTGCGGCCATCGCGCGGCCACTGGTGATGGGGTGGCTGCGCGCCGGCGATCTGCCGCGAGCCCGAACCGCGATGGCGGGCACCGATCTCGAAGAAGATGACGAGATGGTGGGCTGGATCGCGCTCTACGACGGTGACCTTGCCACCGCACGCAAACGCCTGGTGCGTGCTGCATCACAGCGAACGGAACTGGTGGATGCGCTGGGCCTGTTGGCGCGCATTCGGCTGGATCGTTCGCCCACCCTTGGCGCCGCGTTTCTGGCCATCGCGCGGCGCGATTCGGCAAAGGCGGCGACGATGCTGGTGACGCTGGCCGATTCGGTCGGGCAGGCGGCACCGGCAGTGTTGGCACACGCGGCACGTCTGATGCCACCGAACAATGCGCCGAAGTTGTGGGACCGCATCGTGCGCGAGTATCCGAAGAGTCCGGAAGCACCGGAGTCGTTGCTGGCCTGGGCGCGCGTGCTGCGCGATGCCGGTGATCGTCCGGGGGCGATCGCCAAGCTGGAGCAGATGCTCGTGGAATACACCAACAGCGCGCTCGCTCCGCAGGGACGTCGCGAACTGGAACGTCTCAAAGGGCAGGTGCCACCGGCAGGTTCGGCCGGCAGCACGCTGGCGCCCGTGTCTAGATTCCCATGATGTCCATGATTCTCTCCCGATTCAGGTGGCGGCGCTGGCCGTCCGGGTCCACGCTGCTGCGGCACGCCTTCGCCGTGTTGTTCGTCGCTTTCTCGGCGCGGTCGGCGGCGGCGCAGCACTTGCTGCTGCCCATGGACGACGCACAGCGCAATCACCTCAAGGCCTACGGCGTCACCTACTCTGCGATCAAGGGTGGGCAGAAGGCGGAGTGGTTGCTGAACTATCGCGGCGGGGCCTTCCTGTTGCCCGATGTGCCCGATCTGCGCAAGCGCGCCGCGCTCGATGGGGTGTCGGTGGAAGCCATGACGGATGCCGATGTGGCGGCCGCACGGGCCGAGATCGCCGGTGGAAACATGGACGCGGTCGTGCTCGAGCGGGCGCCGCGCATTGCCATCTATCGCCCGGTGGATCAGCCACCCTGGGATGATGCGGTCACCCTGGCGCTGACGTATGCCGGCATCGAGTTCACGTCGGTGTGGGACGACGATGTGATGAAGGGCGATCTGTCGAAGTACGATTGGGTGCACCTGCATCACGAAGACTTCACAGGCCAGTACAACAAGTTGTATCTCGCCTATCGCGACGCCCCCTGGTTTGTCGCGCAGCGCGAACGTGACCTGGCCACGGGGCGCCGTTTCGGCAAGAACGACATCCCCGGTCTCAAGAAGGCCGTGGCCGACAACATTCGTGGCTTCGTGGATCGTGGGGGGTTCCTGTTTGCGATGTGCGGTGCCACGGAGTCGCTCGATCTGTCCATCGCCTCGTTGATGGTGGATATCGCCGGACCGTTTTCCGACGGCACACCACCAGCCCCTGATGCCGACGCGAAGCTCGACTGGACGCGGACGCTCGCCTTTGCCGGTGCGCATATCGAGCCGTCGCCGTATGTGAACGCACTCAGCGACATCGACGGGCATCAGGTGAACGTGCCGTCGCGCCGGCAGCCGCTGGGCACGTTCACGCTCTTCGGGTTCAGTGCCAAGCTCGATCCGGTGGCTACCATGCTCGTGCAGGATCATCGCACGGTCATCACCGACTTTTATGGCGTGACCACCAGCTTCAATCGTGCGGTGGTGAAGCCCGGCGTGACGGTGCTCGCGCAGGAAGAAGGCGCGCCGTGGACCAAGTATCTGCACGGCGACTACGGCAAGGGATCGTGGACGTTCCTGGGTGGACACGATCCGGAAGATCCGCAGCACGCGATCGGCAGTGCGCCCACGGATTTGTCGCTGCACCCGAATTCGCCGGGCTACCGTCTCATCCTGAACAACGTTCTCTTCCCGGCCGCCAAGAAGAAGCCGCGCAAGACGTGACCGACCAGTCGTGACCATGGGTGAAGCGCGGCTGGCCAAGGCGGCCGCCGCGGCGATACGCACGCAGATCACGTTGCATGGGGGCAATGAGGTCTGTTTTGTGTGCGCAGTGGATGCTGATGGTGTGCTGATCAGCGCACGCAAGGTGGCGGCGGGTGATGTGAGCAGTGTGCTCGCATTGCCTGGTGTGGCGGAGCGCGGCGAGATGTTGCTGCACAATCACCCGTCCGGTGATCTCACGCCCAGTGACGCCGATATGGAAGTGGCGTTTCGCCTGCACGGCAATGGCGTGGGCTTCGGCATCGTCAACAACCAGGCCACGCGGGTGTACGTCGTGTCCGAGGTGCCACGGGGCAAGCAACTGGTGCCCGTGGATCCGGACGTCGTCGATGTGACGCTCGGACCGTACGGCCTCGTCGCACAGGCCATGCGCGGCATGTATGGCATACGCGACTACGAGGACCGCCCCAGTCAGCGTGCCATGGCCACGGCCGTGACCACCACGTTCAACGAGGGTGGTGTCGCACTGCTCGAAGCGGGCACCGGCGTCGGCAAGTCGCTGGGCTATCTCGTGCCCGCCCTGCGCTGGGCCGCCGCCAATGGCGAGCGCACGGTGGTGTCGACCGCCACGATCACGCTGCAGGAGCAGCTCGTGGCGAAGGACCTGCCGTTCCTGCAGCGGGCGCTGTCCGACCAGCCCGTGCGTTTTGCGCTGCTCAAAGGGTGGCGCAACTATCTCTGCCTCAATCGGCTGGCCGCAGCGCAGGGCGCGGGCGCGGCGTTGTTCGATGACAATGTCAGCGACGACGTGGCCATGATCGCCGAATGGGCGTCGCGCACCAAGGACGGTTCACTGGCAGATCTGCCCACCGCACCCCGCGGTGAAGTGTGGGATGAGGTCTCGGCGGAGCCCGATTTGTGCGGGCGCATGAAGTGCGAGCACTACAACGACTGTTTTCTGTTCAAGGCGCGCAAGGAAGCTGCGGCCGCCGATGTGGTGGTGGTGAATCATCACCTGCTGCTGTCGGACGTTGCGGTGCGTCGTCAGGTGCAGAACTGGGAAGACTCGGCCGTGCTGCCGGCGTACAAACGCCTCGTGATCGATGAAGGGCATCATCTCGAAGAGGCCGCCGGCTCGCACCTGGGCAGCTCCATCACGCGCCGGGCGCTGTCGCGTCTGTTCAACCGGCTCGAGCGTCGTGGCAAGGGATTGTTGCCCACGCTCGCCGCCAAGTTGTCGGGCAAGAACGACCTGCTCAGCGTGGCCAGCATGGACCTGCTGCGCGAAGGACTGTTCTCCAGCGTGCTCACCGCGCGCGATCGCACACAACTGCTGTTTGAATTGCTCGCCGCCGTACTCGAGCAGCAGGGTGGGGGCGTGTTGCGGTTGACGGAGTCGTTCCAGGAGCATGATCTCTGGCGCAACGGCATCGGGGACACGCTGAAGGAATTGCTCAATGAGATCGACGCCATCGCCAAAGGACTCGCGATGGTGCAGACCAGACTGGAAAGCGATCAGTCGCGTCTCGAAGAGCTGTCGTCCACCGTCAACGAGATCCGTGGCGTCACGCGCCGGCTCCAGAATGCGGGTGATGCCCTGATGAAGGGACTCATGCCACCCGCTGATGGACCGGCTGTGGTGCGCTGGATGGAGTTTCAGGGCAAGCCCACACCACATGAGCGCAATCTCGCCGTGCACTGTGTGCCGCTCGACCTGGCCCCCGTGCTGCGCGACGATTTGTTCGGACGGGTCGAGACGGCGGTGGTCACCAGTGCGACACTCTCCACCGATGGTGGCTTCCAATTTCTCGAGCGTCGTCTGGGGCTCGCGGGAAGCACCAGCCCCGTTCGCGCGGCCATCTTTCCGTCGCCCTTCGACTATCCGCGGCAGGCGCTGCTGGTGGTGCCAACCGACTTGCCGGCGCCCAATGAACAAGCGCGTGAACACTTCGCCGGTGTCACACGCCACCTGCACGACCTGGCGCACGCCAGCGACGGCGGCCTGTTCGGACTGTTCACCAGTCACCGCGATGTGCGCGAGATGGCCGAATGGATGCGTGGGCAGGGGTTGAGCGGCCGATGGCCCCTGCTCGTGCATGGAGAAGAGCCACGCGATCAGTTGTTGCAGCGTTTCCGCGAATCGGGGCGGGCCATTCTGCTGGGCACGGCCACGTTCTGGGAAGGCATCGATGTGCCGGGTGACGCGTTGCGTGGATTACTCATCGCCAAGCTGCCCTTTCGTGTACCCACTGAACCCATTGTGGCTGCGCAGTGCGAAGCCATCGATGCCCGCGGCGGCAATGCCTTCGTGGAGTACATGCTGCCACACGCCTCGTTGCGTCTCAAACAGGGCTTCGGTCGACTCATTCGCACGGCCACCGATGCCGGTGTGGTGGTCTTGAGTGATCCCCGCGTGGTGACCAAGCGCTACGGTCGTGCCTTGCTCAATGGCCTACCGCCCGCACAACGCGTGATCGGCGCGTGGGGTGATGTCCGGGGACAGGTGTCAGCGTTCTACCGGAGCGCGCGGTAAGATTCGCAGGGTGCGGTGCGCACGTTGCATAGGCCACCACCCCGACAGTCGCCATCACCTCCCGACTCGAATCCGCCAGGAACATGACTGCTCCATCCAAGATCGTGTGCGTGGGCCGCAACTACGTCGAACATGCCCGCGAGATGGGGAACGACGTCCCCAAGCAGCCGCTGCTCTTTCTCAAGCCGTCGTCGGCGATCATCCGGGAGGGGCAACCCATTGTCCTGCATCCGGTGTCGGACCACATCGAGTTCGAAGGCGAGATCGCGGTGGTCCTGGGGGCGCGGTTGTCCAAGGCGGATTCGGAAGCGGAAGCACGGGCCGCCATCGGGGGCATCGTGGCGCTGAACGATGTGACGGCGCGTGACCTGCAGAAGAACGACGGACAGTGGGCGCGTGCCAAGGGTATGGACACGTTCTGTCCTGTTGGTGTGCCGGGCGCAGTGCCGGATGATCTCGATGGCATCGAGTTGATCACACGGGTGAACGGTGAAGTCGCGCAGCGAGCCACCGGTGCCGATATGGTCTTCAAGATCCCGTTTTTGCTGCAGTACATCTCGCAGTATCTGACCCTGGAAGCTGGTGATATCGTGGCCACCGGCACTCCGGCGGGGACCAAGCGCATCCACCCCGGCGACGTGGTCGAGGTGGAGCTCGTGGGTATCAGCCGCGTTTCCAATCCGGTGGTTGCCGGGTGACGCTCCATACGCCGGAAAAGCCGTCCCAAATCGGCACACCCCGGCGCTCAACGGGTATCTTTGATTGATGACTCCGCCCCTCCCGCCCTCGCCGTCCAACGACGGAACGGGTCCGACGCGCCAGCCAGTGCCGTCGGAAGGTGAGGGGCGTGCACCCACCCGGTCTCGCATCAGTGATCGTGCGCGAGCCGGTGGTGCGGCGCGTCGCGAGCGTCGGTCGTCCAAGCCGCTGCTCATCGCCGTTGGCGTGCACGTGGTGGTGGCTCTGGTGTTGGTGCAGTTGCTCACGCTGGGCTACGGCATCCCATCGTGGATGCCGTTCGGCGATGACAATACGCGGCGCGAAGAGCGACTGACGTACGTCGACACACCCGACGAACCCACCACGACCGTTGCCGAAACGCCGGTCCCGCCGCGTCCCAATACGCCGGCGCCGGTGGCCCCCACCCCAGCGCCCTCCGCCAGTCCTGCCGGTGGCCCTCCGGCTCCGGTTGTTCCGGCGGCGCCGCGTGACACCGGTCGAGGCGCGCCTCCGGGCAATGGCATCGGTGCGATCGACCCGAATGTGCGTGGTATCCGTCCGGGCTACGAAGACGAACGGGTCTGGCGCGGTTTTGGCGGCGGTGGCGGTGGTGGTGCAGGCGCCGGGAATGGTGTGCGCGGTGATCGGGCCGATGGCCTCGACAGCATCATGGCGGGCGCCATTTCGGCCGCGCGTGATTCGCTCGATTCACTCGCCCGTGCGCAGGGCCGCTATGGGCGCGCACCGGGTGACTGGACGAAGACCGACAAAAACGGCGAGAAGTGGGGCTGGGATCAGAAGGGCATTCGTCTGGGCAAGGTCATGATCCCCAATGCGCTGCTCTCACTGCTGCCGCTCAACGCGGCAACGGCCGCCAACATGTCGGGCAACATGTCGCGCATGGACGCGGAGCGCCGCCTCGCCACGTCACGCGAGGATATTCAGCGCATGTCGGAACGCACCATGGGTGAGTCCGAATTCCGCCGTGTGGTGCGCGAGATGGACAAGCGCCGTGACTCCGAGCGCCGCGAACGGTTGCGGGCGCCCAGTGCGAGTCTGGCGGCGCCGGTGAAGACGCCCGACAAGAGCAGCGACCGGTAACACTGGTGCCACGGCGGGTGCGCGACGGGAAGCCCCATCGCGCACCACACGATCATCCGTTGCGCAGGTAGCTCACCGCCGCCGCGATGCGGGCCAGCGAACGCTCGCGCCCCACGTACTGCAACGTCTCGAAAATGCCCGGGCTCACCGTGAGGCCCACCAGTGCCACGCGCAGCGGCTGGAAGATCTTGCCGCTCGAGATGCCACGCTCTTCGGCCAGAGCCCGCAGCGCATCTTCCATCACGGTCAGGTCCCAGGTGCTCAGTGACGTGAGGCGGGCGTGGGTTGCTTCGAGGATATCGGCCGTCGCCTCGGCATCGCGCCACTGCTTGCTGACCGCGTCGGGATCGTAATCCACCAGGTCCACAAAAAACGGCTTGGCCTGGTCGACGATCTCGGTGAGCCGACGGGCACGCACCCGCAGCAACTCGAGCACACCGCAGAACCACGCGTGTTTCTCACGCAGCTCGCTTTCGGTGGCCAGCCCCGCCTGTGCGATGAGCGGTGCAATCACCGTGGCCAGCTCGTCGATAGGCACGCGCACGAGGTGTTGGCCGTTCATCCATTCGAGCTTCTTCGTATCGAAGATCGACGCCTTCTTTTGCAGCCCCTCCAACCGGAACTTCTCCACCAGCTCATCCAGCGACATCACTTCGGTGTCGTCGCCCGTGGACCAGCCCAGCAGCGCCAGGAAGTTCAGCATGGCCTGCGGCAGCAATCCTTCATGCTGATAGTCACCCACCGCGGTGGCACCGTGGCGCTTCGACAGCTTCTTGCCGTCGGTGCCGTGAATCATGGGCACATGGCCAAACTGTGGCACGGTGGCGCCCAGCGCCTCGTACAGCAGGATCTGCTTGGGCGTGTTGGAGATGTGATCGTCACCGCGCAGCACCAGCGTGACCCGCATGGCGATATCGTCCGATACCACGGCGAGGTTGTAGACCGGCGTGCCGTTGGACCTCAGGATGATGAAGTCTTCGATGTCCTTGTTCGGAAACGCAATGCGATCGTGCACCAGATCATCCCACTCGGTGGTGCCGTCGGGCACACGGAACCGGATGGCGTAGGGTTCGTTGCGTGCGAGACGTTCAGCGGTTTCGGCTTCGCTCAGATCGGCGGTCGCACGATCGAAACGGAATGCTTCACCACGGGCTTCGGCTTCCGCGCGCAGTTGTTCGGTGACCGCCGGCGATGTGAAATCCCGATAGGCCGCGCCCGTCTCCAGCAAACGATGGGCATCGGCATAGTGCCGGTCCACATTGGCGCCCTGGTAGACCACGTCCTCATCCCACGAAAGACCGAGCCACTCGAGTCCTTCAAAGATCGCGCGTGTGCTTTCATCGGTGCTGCGCTGCCGATCGGTGTCTTCGATACGCAGCAGGAAGTCACCATCGAATTTCTTGGCGTACAGCCAGTTGAAGAGCGCGGTGCGCGCACCGCCAACATGGAGAAATCCGGTGGGCGATGGCGCAAAGCGCACACGCGGCCGCGGAGCAGAAGTCACTGTCGTCATGAAAGTCACCGACGGAAGTCGAACAAAGAGCCAAAACACATACGGGTCCACCGGTTTTCCGGCGGACCCGCAGAACGGAGATGCAAAGCGTGCCCGACTGATGGGCCACCTACAGCGACCGGAGAGATCCGCTCCCCGATCCGCCGCGCATTGTATCTCGCTGTCCTGATGGGAGATACGGAGGTAGACCGGAAAGATACACCGAATGGTCGAGGTAGCGAAACTCTTGGGCACCGCAGGCCAGACGTCGAGCGAAAGAAGCGTCGGTCACACTGGCTGATTGCAGAACGTGCGCCGTGAGGCGAATATTCTAGGACAGCCGCTCCCCAGACCCGGAATGGGTATCATGGCGCTCTTCACGTGGGGAGGCGCAGGAGTTTTCCTCTTTCTTGGCGCCGTAGTGGCCATCAGCCTTTTGTTGTTCCGCCGCGAACGCTGATGGCGTACGGCAGATTCCCCACCGCTCCCGCTGAGTGGTGGGGTTTTTGTTTGGGATCATCCGACGCTGGCTCGGGCGTACACAAAGATCCCTCCAAAGAGATATTGCCGCGCTCATTGCGATGATCAATCGTGAATGAACAACCCGTGCCACTTCTACTGGCGGAGGCTGTCGTGAGGCTCGAACGATCCACGAAGGAGTTACTGGCCAGTGATGCCGCGAATCATGCCGAGTTTTTGCATGATGTCTTTCATCCGGTCGGAGACTATCCGCTGGCGTTGGTGATCGATCAGCTCGCACAATACGGGCTGGATGCCACGGCGTATCAGCGGTTGTTGCGAGGCGGTTGGGACGATGTGCGGTTGGTGGGCGACGGCGGCGCGAAGCGGTCGTCGGCGCGCCTCAACTAGCGCCTGAAACGCACGAACCCCTCACTTGCGAGTCCTTGCAAGTGAGGGGTTCGAACGGAGAGAACGGGATTCGAACCCGTGATACAGATTACTCCGTATGCCGGTTTAGCAAACCGGTGCCTTCAGCCTCTCGGCCATCTCTCCAGACTGCTCCGGCGCTGTCCAACTCGTTGTTTTGCAACTCGTTAGGCTAACGACGCTGATTGGGGACCGTTTGTCGCGGAGCCCTGACAGGTCGGCAATGTAGTCATAGAGATGCCGCCGGGGCAATGGCGGTTCCCCCAAGAAGGAGTCCATCATGGCCAAGACTGCACCGAAGACGCCCTTTCCTACCCGGGTCGACCTGTCCGCCGACATTCGCATGGCCATGGGCGTCCTGCTCAACCAGCGCCTCGCGGATTTCCTCGATCTCGAGCGGCAGGCCAAACACGCCCACTGGAATGTGAAGGGCATCCACTTCGAACAGTTACACGAGCTGTTTGACGATGTGGCCGCACTCGCCGTGAAGTGGTCCGACGACCTCGCGGAGCGCGCGGTGCAGTTGGGCTGTGTGGCGGAAGGCTCCGTGCAAACGGTGGCCGAGCGCAGCAAACTGCCCGCATGCCCGATGAATGTCGAAACCCCCACGCAGTGGGTGATCGTGGTGGCCGATGCGCTGGCCGCCTGCGCCAACGCCGCCCGTGAGGATATCGATACGGCGGACGACGCTGGCGATGCGATCACGGCTGATCTGCTGACGCGCATCACGGGTGAAGCCGACAAACAACTCTGGTTTGTCGAAGCCCACCTCGAGAAACAGTCGTAACGCGTAGCGCGATCAGCGCGATCCGCGTGCGCGCAGCGAAGCGTCCCGCTGTGCCTTGAACTCGGATCCGGGCTTCCAGGTGGGCCAACTGGATCCCATCAGAATGCGGTAGCCGACATCGAGCATCACCCGGGTGTCGGCTACCGCACCGGCGAGATCCCAATCGGGTCTCACTTCGTCGCTGGGTTGGTGAAAGTCGCGCGAGGTGTATTCGTCGCGTTTCTGTCGACCGAATGCGGAATCCCGATCCACGAATTGCAGACCGTGGTGGGTGTACAGCACGGGGACACCACGCCGCGCCAGCTCGACATGTGAGGACCGATAGAAGAACCCCTTCTCCGGCTCTGGATCGGGAACGATGCCACGACCGGAAGCGGCCAACGCATCGTTGAGGACGTCTTCAAGCGTGGTGCTGCCATGACCAATGACCATCAGGTCCTTGGTACGTCCCCACGTATTGAAGCGGACGAGGTTGATGCCGGCCAGTACGTCCGAGAGTGGCACTGGGGGTTGTGCCGCAAAGTAGCGAGCACCCAACATGCCTTTTTCTTCACCGGTCAATGCCGCGAAGATCACCGACCGTTTGGGGCGGTTGGGCAGCGCCGTGAATCCCTTGGCAATGCTCAGCAACTGCGACACACCTGACGCGTTGTCACGCGCGCCATTGAAAATCTGATCGCCTGTGGCCGATGTATCACGCCCGAGATGATCCCAATGGGCCGTGTAGATCAGATACTCCTTGCGCAGCAGCGAGTCCGAACCTGGCAGCATGGCCACGACATTGCGGGATTGTACCGGGTAGCTCTCGCTGCGGACGCGAATGCGTGCGCGAGCACCCAGCGGCACCGGTTTGAAATCCTTCTGCCGCGCGGCCGCTTTCAAGGCCGCGAAGTTGAGGCCCGCCGCACTCAGCAGCTCCTCGGCGGGCCCCTGCCGCAGCCAGCCTTCGACAATCACGCGTGCCGCGCGCTGTTCTGGCGTATCGATGTCGAAGCTCTCTCGCGACCAGCCGTTGATCGCCACCGAAAACGGATAGCCCGCTGGTCCCGTCTCGTGAATGATGAGTGCCGCCGCGGCCCCCCTGGCCGCCGCCGTTTCGATCTTGTAGGTCCACCGCCCGTAGTAGGTCATGGCGTTGCCCCGGAACATGGTGCTGTCGAGCTTCGTGCTGTCACGCGGATCCGGTATTGCCGGATCGTTGATGAGCATCAGCACCACCTTGCCGCTGAGGTCCACGTTCTTGAAGTCGTCCCAACCGTACTCCGGCGCTTCCACGCCATATCCCACGAACACCATTTCGGCGTCGACATCCACGGTGGGTTGTCCTTGGCGCGAGACCACCACGTAGTCGTTGGGAAAGGCGAGAGGGAGCTGCCGCGAGCCGATGTGAAACGAGGCCTCGGGGTGCGGTGTGTAGGCACGCATGGTCACGTATTGCACGAACGACCCATCCGGCATGCCACCGGAAAGACCCATGGCGCGGAATTGCGATTCGAGATACCGGACGGTCTTCTCTTCGCCGATCGTGGTGGGCGCCCGCCCTTCCAGCGAATCCGCACTCAGCACCTGCACGTGTCTGAGCAGATCGTCAGCCGTGATGGCGTCATACGCCACGCCGAGTACCGGGTCGGATGGTGTGTGCGGATCGGCGAATACGCTGCTGTTGTCTCCAGCACACCCGACCAGCAGTGCCGCACCAACCAACATCGGCCGCACGGTCATTCGGAGTGGAGTGCGTCGTCTGGACATGATCGTGAAGAGGAAGGACATGAATTGATTCAGGTGATGCAATCGCTCAACGCCCTGCGGCGGTGAAGTCGAGGCGCCAGATGCGGCCCTTTTCTCCACCAATCCACACCGTGCGACCGAACGCGCTGACACCGGTGGTGACGACGTTGGTGATCGTCGTCCATGTCCGGCCCGCGGTGGACGAGTGGAACGCACCGCCATAGCTGACGGCGACCATCGCATCGGGACCAGCACCGGGCACCCAGGTCACACCGGACAGTGCGCCAGGCAAGGGGGGACGATTGCCCAGCGTCCAGGTGCGACCACCATCCGTGGTGACGCCGACCACGTTGGTGGATGTGTCGGTGCGTAGCCGGTTGATATCGGCCGCTACGGCAACGCCGCGGTTGCCGACAAAGGACAGCCCGGTGAGTCCGGCCACGGTGCCACGCACCAATGGTGTCTCGAGCACGGACCATGTGGCGCCGGCGTCTGAGCTCTTGAAGAGTCGGGCACCCGGCGCACCGGTGGCGATGTACGCGGTGCGTGCATCCGCGTGGGTCACGCAAAGACCACTCGCGGCAAACGCGCCCTCACTGGGCAATGGCGCCGGCACAGCGCGCTCCGGAAGCAGTGACCAGGTACCTCCACCGTTGGTGGTGCGCAAGATATGCGTGCGCCCCGCGGCGGCATCGCCGAACACGATGCCTTCGGCTGCGGTGCCAAACGACAGGCAGTCATAAAACGCCGCACTGTCGCGATTGATGAATTGCAGCGCCCAGGTGGAGCCACCATCGCTGGTGCGATAGATGCGCGATGCCGTGCCGTTGCCAATGGAGAGCACCCACGCGGTGTCGGCGTCCACGGCGTATACATCGCGGAACTGCAGCGAATCACCAGCGGGTGTCAGGCGCCGCTGCCAGGTGGTTCCGCCGTCTTGTGTGCGCAGCACCACCCCGCCAGGCCCCGAGGCCCAGACGACGTTGGCGCTGGTGGCGTGCACCGCCTGAATGAGTTGGGTGACGCCGCTCTGCTGCTCGGCGATTCGGGGGGCTGACACGCCCTGCGCTACGGCACCCCGCTGCGGAACAGTGGTCAGCACCGCGGCCAAGCCAAGGATGGCGGCACGCGTCACGGGCGATGCGACCGGGCGAGCCGAGGCCGCTGTGCGCATCGTGCGGAGGGACTGGAGCAGAAAGAGGATCATGCGCCAAACTATCTCCCGCCCGTGACACTCGGCAGAGTTTTTTCTGCGGAGCCGCCATTCTCTTGGCGAGATCAGTTCAGAACGTGATCCGCAGGGACGTGACGGGGCCAATGGACAGCGAGAATCGGCTGTCGCCTTCGTTCGACGATCGTGGCATCACGCCCCGCAGCGGCCCGGCATCAGCAGGCGGCGCAATGAGGTGGTCGGCCGCGAGCAGACCAAGCAGACCACCGCTGGCGGCCAATGCGGCCACGCCACGCTCTTCGAAATCCGCCATGGCGGCAAATCCGGCGCCTATGAGTGCCCCTGCGATCCCGCCCAGTTGGGTGAGTGCGCCATCGGCACTCGTGCGATCCTTGCGACGCACAAAGACCCGGTCTGCGAACAAGGCGCCGGCCAGCACACCGGCCGTGGCCGCGCCATACGCCGCGCGGTCATCGAGCCCGCCATTGGCGAGGGCCGTGAGCCCCACGCCGCCAAGCATCGCGCTGGTGAGCACAACGCCTGCATCACCACTGGTCACATTGTAGGCCGCCCGGCGGGCATACCGCGGGCCGAGCGCATAGCCAACGACGCCGGCAACGATACTGGCTCCAATGGCCACTTTGCCCGCGGGGCGAAGGCTGTTGTCGGTGTGTCGATAGGGGCGTACTAGGCTCTCGCCTGGCCCCACCTCGCGACCGTCGAAGGCGCCACTTGTGGCGGCGATACCGCCCGTGGTGAGCATCGCAAGGTCGGCAAACAGCCCCGCGCTGGCCGCTTCGCCATCACTGAGACCCCGTGCCTGCACGAAGCCGGCCGTGGTGCCTCCAATGGCACCAGCCAGCACCGACGAACCCCAGGCTGCGCCACCATTGGCTCCAGCGATGCCGGCGATCCCGAGGCCGATCAACGCACCCCGTGTGCCACCATGGGCTGAACGCAGCGCCTGTGCGCGGGTGACCGGTCGGTTCTTCACGATGCGGGCGGCGACAAAAAACGAAGCGCCAGCGCCGAGAAAATAGCCACCGCCAATGGCCGCGCCTCCCCCTTCACTGAACAAAGCTGCCGTCGCTGGTCCGTACGCGGCCAATCCGAGGAAGGTCTGGTTGCGGACGAAGGCATTGCCCGCGGGCTGTGAGAGTTCCACGCCCGTGCCGCCCGTCCCCGCGCCAACCAGTCGCTCACTGCTGCGACCCACTGCCACCAGTCCGGCCTCCACCGCGCGGGAGAGAGCCGTCACGGCCGATTCGTCGAGCGCGTAGCGCGCGATGCTGGCGTCGGTGCGTTGGACCACCAGCACGGCCGCACCCTGCTCGCCGCGATAGAGGCGTGCTTCACGAAACCCACCCGAGACCGGCCATGCGGGTGCGGTGAGGGAAAGTCTCGACGCGAGCGATGGCGTGATGGTGGTGATGCGGCCCGCCGAATCAAAGGGCAGCGCGGTTTCGATGACCGGCGCGACCTGCGCGGTGAGTGGCGCCACGATCGGACCGATCGATGCGGTCGCCATGAGTGCGGCGCTGAGCAGCGCCAACGGCAACGCACGGCGCAGGATCTGTCGCGCAGGAACGATCAGGAGGGAGGGAGGCATTGATCGCGGAGGGAATGGAGACATCGTGCGGGATGACCCTGGCATTGGGCGGGCCTGACACAAGATACGCGGGGGCGTGCAGTGGGTTCCCGTCGATGAGTCGATCGCCGGTACGACAATGCCCCCGATCCGCAGGGCGAATCAGGGGCATGTCACAGCGGGGAGGGTGGGATTCGAACCCACGGAACCGTTGCCGGCTCGCCGGTTTTCAAGACCGGAGCGATCGACCACTCTGCCACCTCCCCAAGAGGGCCATCAATGGCCTATTTCAACAACTGGGGAACGTAATGGCTGTCTCGTCACCACGCCATTTCGCGTCGCAGAAATTGTCCCGATCCACCGTCGATACGACCAGATCGCAACGCTGGCTACGTTGAGGCATGCAGCCCGGGGTGTGTTGGGCGAAGCTCGCAGCGATGCGCCCCATAGAGCAGGGATTGCGGTTCAAGCGGGTTGAGGCCCATCGTAGCCTTCGATCACGATGAGGTCCATGTGTGATACTGGCTGTCGGATTTTGATGGCTGCCTGATAGCCTTCTGAATGATAACAATCCAGTGCGGCTTGATAGCTTGGAAATTCGACAATGACGTTGCGTGATCGGCTGTTTCCTTCGGGATTGATGAACTGCCCGCCCCGAACCAACATGCGCCCACCATATGCTCCGATGGGTTCTGCGTTGGAAGCCACATAGCCCTTGTACGTTTCCACATCGTCGACGTCCACCCGCGCGATCCAGTACCCTTTTGCCATGGGTCATTCCGTGAAGAGTGTGAAGGAGTGACTCGTGCGTCTCTCGCGTGACCGTACCCGAAAACACGTGATCGAGTGCTTGGTGTCGTCAATGCGCCGATGACTTGGACAACGTATTCATGATCACCACGCCCGCCACGATCAGCGCCATGCCGACGATGGCCGGAGTGTCCAGGCGTTGTCCCTGGAACATCCATGCGACCAGCGAGATCAGCACAATGCCCGCGCCCGACCAGATGGCATAGGCGAGACCGGTGGGAATGGTCTTGAGTGTCAGCGACAGGAAATAGAAGGCGATCACATAGCCCAGAGCGGTGATCAGACTCCAGGAGAGCTTGCTGAATCCGTCCGACTGTTTCATCGCAGACGTCGCAATGACTTCCGCGACGATGGCAACACCGAGATAGAGGTACTTCATGGATAGAGGTACTTCATGGGATGCCCTTGAAGGAGTTCCCCAAAGTTACGTACAAGAGAAGAGTGGCTGGAAGAGCTGATGCCCTCCGCAATTGTACCGCGCTGCGACACCCGGATCCAACATCGTCAACACGGCGCATCTTCACGACTATCCAAGACCTCCTCCCGTTCGTAGAAATTCGGCGAACTCTTCGGGTAGCTCTGCCATGCGAAGTCCGGCAATCGTGGATTCGATGTCATAGGGGACGCGGACGAACTCGACCTGCGGGTCTGGCGATTCACCTAGCGTCAGCCGCACATACCCTGCCATCCAGTTTCCATCCTTGGGACGGCCGACACTGCCCGCATTGATGAAATGCTTACCTGCAACATGTCGATGCCATGGCTTGTGGGTATGCCCAAACGCCAGAACATCTCCCGGACGCATACGCACCTCCTCTGCCATCCTGAGACAGAATGCGTCAGGCCGCTCCTCGGTCCAGTAGAGGGTGTTGAGTGTCGGTGTACCGTGCACAAGGATCAACCGGGGACCGTTCGTGTGTCCTCCCAATGGCCGGAGGTCCATGGAGAATGGCAACGCACCCAGATACCGCCGGTGTTCCGCGTCGATGACAGATCGGGTGTACTCGAAGCTGATGTGCGCGAGTGTCTCCTGTCGCGGGCTTTCAGACTTGCAGCCACAGTGTTTGTACGCCGATGCGACCGTTGAGTCATAGTTGCCGGCGATGCCCGCTATCCCTCGTGTACGCAGTCGATCTATGACCGCATGAGGATTGCTGGCGTATCCCACCAGATCGCCCAGATGGTAAATGGCTTCTGCATCGCCTGCAGCATCGATGTCAGCGAGCACGGCATCCAGCGCCTCAATGTTGGCATGGATATCGGAGATGAGTGCAATGCGCACGGTGCTTCACGGACAGCAGTCAGGACCACAGCAGCTCTTCGGTTTGGTCGCACGCACAAAGGCGGCCATGATCTTGCCGTCCATCGCAGCGACATGTGCCGTGTCCAATCTGGACTCGGTGAGGAACTGCTGGGCATCTTCAACGCGATAGACACGTGTGGGTTCGATATCTGCATCCGTGAATCCCGCACCGGCGAGCAGTCGATAGAACTCAGCTTCCTCCAATGCACCAGCAACGCAGCCCACCCACAGCTCCATACTGCGGCGCACATCGTCGGGCATCGTGCCACGCACCACCACATCACTCACGGCAAACCGACCGCCGGGCCTGAGTACCCGGAATGCCTCGTTGATCACCATCTCCTTGTCGCCAGAGAGATTGATGACACAATTGGAGATGATCACGTCCACCGAGTTGTCTGGCAACGGAATCGCTTCGATGTGGCCTTTGAGAAATTGCACATTGGTGACGCCCGCTTCCTCCGCATTTTGCCGAGCGAGGGCGAGCATATCATCCGTCATATCCAGGCCAAACACCTTACCTGTTGCGCCGACGCGTCGGGCAGACAGAATGACGTCGATGCCACCTCCCGAGCCCAGATCCAGCACCGTCTCTCCCTCGGCCAGTTCGGCCAGCGCCGTGGGATTCCCGCAACCCAGAGAGGCCAGCACGGCATTGTCCGGCAGCTCACTGGTCTCGCCACTCACGTAGAGATTCGATGTGATCGGATCAACGCTGCCGTTGAAAGCCGTGCCGCCGCAGCACGAACTGGCAGGGCCACAGTTCGCCGAACCCTCCGATTGCAAGACTCTCCGTGCGGCCTCGCCGTACTTCTCCCGCACGATATTGGTCACCGCAGAATCGGTCATCAGAAACCCCATCAAAAAATGTTGATATGTTGAGTGCGGAACGACGCACGGGGCCGATCGATGCCATTCAACCGCAGCAGTTGGCGATTGGGGGCGATTTCCGCCGGGAAGGACGAAGGGTCACGATCAGCGTCTGCATTTCCATCAGCACCTCAGGAACGATCTGGTAGTATGACCAGCGCCCTTCTTTGCGATCGGTCACCAGCCCGGCATCACGCAACACCCGAAGGTGGAACGACAAACGGGACTGCGCCGCGTCGAGCTCATCCTGCAGGTCACACACACACCGTTCTCCATCCGTCAGCATATGGAGAATGCCCAGACGCGTCTCGTCGGAGAGTGCATGAAACAGTTGCGCCGATCGGGTCAGGTTGGGGGCGGTGGCTGGCATAGTTTAATTGTATCAATAAAAATTGATTTGACAAGACATCGCTGAATTGACAACCGCGGACTCGCAGGCACGATGGCCGGTCACCACGATGGGCCGAACGGTGTGAGTTGCATCAATGCAACGCGGCTCACATCGGAGCGATATCGCCCATTGTCCGCGATGATCCTGCTTCACTACGCTCGGGTATCACCCTGATCACCGCTTCAACACACATCGGGAGGATCCTGCCAATGGACCAGTTCTTCGAATGGGTGGAAGCGCGTACGGGATCGCCCAACCCCCACACCACGCGCAGTTTTGAATTCTCCGTGAGGAGACAGCAGGATGGTCAGTACAGTGTTGGCATTGGCGGGGTGCGTGAGACGCGGTATGTCGGAGCGGTCAGTCAGTTTCCGGAGTGGATGGTCCCGTGGCTCTTTCGGGCCACGTCGAAAGGCACCGGCATTCTGATCTCCGAGTACGGCCAATGGCGGGCGGTGTTGTCGTGACGCTCCCATACCCTGATGTCGGGCATCCCGTGGCCCGCCGTCGTGGGTACGGAAAGATCGCCCAAAAGTGAAATGGTCCTGGCCGGGAGAATTTCCGATGTTGGTGCATCGACAAACAGTGAGCCGGTGTGGCTCTTGATCCATATAAAGTGACGCGCATTCAGGAGCACCGATGAGAGAGAAGCCATCCCCCAAGCAAATCGCGGCCATGCTGGAAATCATGGCGGAGATCGGTCACCGGCAGAGCGTTGGCACCAAGCGCTCTATTGACACGCGCCACGGTGAACTCGGTATCCGCCTCGGCGTGGTGCAGAATCGGCACAAGCACAAGCCGGCGGTCCTGCTGAAGTTCCCCAATGTCCCCTGCGTGCAGTAAGAACCAACCGTATCTATCCGCGCGGATACAGGATCATCTGCGTGGCGCGGTAGTGCGCGATGACCTTGCCACTCTCCGCATGCGTGACGGTTGCATCCCACACCTGCGTCATGCGGCCCCCGTGCACCAGTCTCGCGACGCACAACACGGTGCCTTCCCGGGCCGTGGCGATGTGGTTGGTCTTGAGCTCAATGGTGGTGAAACTCTCGGCGCCTGCTGGCAGGTGTGCAACACAGCCGAATCCGGCCGCGGTGTCGGCCAGCGAGACCACGGTACCGGCGTGCAGGTAGCCGTTCACGGCCATCAAGTCTGCCCGCAGGGGCAACTCGGCATGGAGTTCTCCGTCGCTCATCTGCGTGATGCGGATGCCCAGCAGGCCGGGCAGGCCGCGGGCGACACGTGACTGGAGTTCGGCGAGTTCGATCATGCAACGGATACTACGATGCTGCGCAGAGGGCGGGAATCGAGGGCCTCGCGGCAGCCGGTGGCGTCATCGAGAACCGCTGCGTAGCGTTCGATATGCCTCAACTTCGCAAGCCATATCTGCTGTATCTGGGCGACGCGCAGCATCCCACCGATGCCAAGACGGCGTGTGGTCTCCGTGATTGGTGCCCTGCCGATGTCGTTGGCGAATGGAGTCTCCCGGCCGCGACGGTCAGCGTGGGACTCACCCGGCTTTCCCCTGCCGATGCGGCGGCGCGTGGCGCGGGCAGCCTGGTCATCGGCATTGCCTCGGTTGGGGGCAGGGTTCCCGACAGTTGGCTGCCTGATCTCGAAGCTGCGATTGTGTCCGGGCTTGATATCGTGAGCGGGATGCACACCCGGCTCACATC
This sequence comes from Gemmatimonas aurantiaca T-27, assembly GCF_000010305.1. Classification (NCBI taxonomy): domain Bacteria; kingdom Pseudomonadati; phylum Gemmatimonadota; class Gemmatimonadia; order Gemmatimonadales; family Gemmatimonadaceae; genus Gemmatimonas; species Gemmatimonas aurantiaca. The sequence continues at coordinate 1,515,609 of NC_012489.1, forward strand.
GTTTCCGTCGCTGGTGGCCGCCGCCGCCCGTCATGGCGTGTCGCTGCATGATGTACGGCACAGCACCACGACTTTTCCCGCGGGCACCGGCATCAAGCGCTCGGGACTGCGGGTGGCGACGGTGGGCACCGACTGCGCGCTCGGCAAAAAGTACACAGCCCTCGCCCTCACGAATGCGTTGCATGCCCGGGGACAGAAAGCGACGTTCCGCGCCACGGGACAGACGGGCATCATGATCGCCGGTCAGGGCATCGCCATCGATGCGGTGGTGGCCGATTTCATTGCTGGTGCGGCCGAGGTGCTGTCGCCTGCCAATGATTCGGACCATTGGGACGTGATCGAAGGGCAGGGGTCGCTGTTCCATCCGGCCTATGCCGGGGTGACCCTGGGGCTGCTGCATGGCTCGCAGCCCGATTTTCTGGTGCTGTGCCACGATCCGACCCGCAAGACCATCGAATACCGTCCCGGCTTCCCGATTCCGGCGCTTTCGGTCGCGGCCGAGCAGTACCTGGTGAACGCCCGGATCACGAATCGCCAGGTGCAATTGGCGGGGGTGAGCATCAATTCCTCGTCGCTGGGGGACGAGGAATGGGCTCGGTACCGGGAGCAGGTGGGCCAGGAACTGGGGGTGCCGGTCTGTGACCCCCTGCGCGGTGGCATGGATCCGATCGTTTCCCGGCTCATCGGTGTATGATTTCCCGGTGCGGCCTGCGGGTCGCGCTCAGTCCCGTCCCTTTCAACACGACCATGCGCTCCAGTAATCCGATGCTCGCGCGTTTCGCCGATGCGGCACGCGCCACTGTCAGTGGTTCCCGCTCCGAGACCATGACGGTCACGGGGACCGCCACCAAGGCCCTGATGCTGTTGGCGGTGCTCAGCTTTTCCGCCGCGCTCGTCTGGCAGAAGGTTGCCAGCGGCCGCACCGATCTGGTCATGCCGGCCATGCTGGTGGGTGGTATCGGTGGCTTCATCTTCGCGATGATCGCGATCTTCAAGCCGCAGACGGCACCGTGGACGGCCCCCATCTATGCGGCGTTGGAGGGCATCCTGCTGGGTGCCATTTCAGCGGTCTACAACGCGCAGTATGCCGGGTTGCCACAGCAGGCGGTGATGCTGACCATTGGTGTCGCGGCGGGCGTGTTCGCGCTGTATCACTTCCGCGTCATTCGTGCGACGGCTGGCTTCAAGCGCATGATGTTCAGCGCGATCGTCGGTATCGGCCTGTTCTACATCGGCTCGATGGTGTTGGGTCTGTTCGGCGTGAACATCGGCTACTTCGGTTCGACCAGCATGCTGAGCATCGGCATCAACGTGGTGATTGCCGGTGTGGCGGCACTCAGCTTGGTGCTCGACTTCGATCGCATTGAAGAAGGCGTGCGTATGGGCGCCCCGAAGTCGATGGAGTGGTTCAGTGCCTTCGGCCTGATGGTGACGCTGATCTGGTTGTATCTCGAACTCCTGCGTCTGCTCTCGCGTCTGCAGGGGCGTAGCGACGACTGACCCACGAAGTTGATGTCACGAAGTTGATGTGATGCAAAAGCGGCCCGGAGAGGATTTCTCCGGGCCGCATTGTTTTTCGGGTGGCGAACCTCTAGGGCTGGATGCACCATTGCCAATGGCGGCGTGGCGATGAATGCTCGCCGGGAATTGCTCAACGACCGATTGGAAGGCACGTCCATTTCCTGGAGGGGGTCCGTGTTCTCAAGCCACCGCTGGAGGCCCATCGCGCACTCGTTGCGTCCCAACGTGGCTCTGCTGCTGCTCGCTGCCGTTGTCTGCGGCGCCTGCGGTGGCTCGACCGGTGATGGCATCGTTACGCCACCACCACCTCCACCGCCGGATCCATCGGTGGCCAGCGTCATCGCCGTTTCGCAGCAGACGGTTCAATTGTCGGCGATCGGCCACACCGCCACGGTGACGGCCACGGTGCGGGATCAGCGTGGACGCGAGATGCCATCGGCTGATGTGCAGTGGACCATGCAGGACACGGCCGTGGCAACGGTTTCTTCGACCGGAGTGGTTGTCGCGCGGCGCAATGGCACGACACAAGCGCGGGTCGCTTCGGGGGCATTGTCCGCCGTGGTGGAGGTACAGGTCCGGCAACGTGTCTCAGCGCTATCCAGCGCATCCAGCAGCAGGCAGTTCGCGTCGCTCGGCGATACGAGCACGTTCCCGGTACTTGCGGTGGACGCCAACCGCGTGCCGGTGGCCGACGCGGTGTTGCAGTGGTCGAGCTCCAACGAACAGGTTGTGCGCGTGCTGGACGGCGGTCGGTTCGTGTCGGTGGGGAACGGTACGGCGACGGTGCACGCACAAGTCGACGCGGTTCGGTGGAGCGGAGAAGCCTCGGTGCGTCAACTTCCCGCCACACTCCAGCTACGCGGTCAGCTTTCCGATTCCATGGTGGTCAGTGATTCTGCACTGACCTCCGTCGTTGTCCGCGATCAGAACGGGCATGCGATCATGGATGTGCCCGTGGTCATCACGAGCAGCAACCCGCAGGTGGTTGCGATCGAGCGATCCTCGATGATCCGGGCGCTTCGGGCTGGAGATGCCACAATCACCGCCAGTGTCCCGAACGGTCCCACATCTCCACCGCATCGTGTGGTCGTCGGCACGCGAAGGCTCGAACCCATTCCTCCATTCCTGGCAACTCCTGCGGCGAACGCGTCGTGGGAGATCCCTGTGGTGATCATCAGGTATCTGCCAACGCTCGACGGTCGACGTGTGGACTCGGTGGAGGCGAGTATGCGGGGGACATTGGACGAAGTACGGTCCCGCATCACGGTGTTGGAGGAACGCGTCAAGTTCATGCTCGAGGAAGGCAGCCGCTTTCGAGGGTATCGCGATGCGACGGCGTTGCCATCGGTGGGATACCGCGTGCTTCACATTGTGACCGTGTATGAGCACTTCACCCGAGGGCAGGAAGTGCCCTGGAATCGTGGGCACTACTTTCCCGACTACCACAGAATCCTCGAGGCGGCCAATGCCCGAACTTGGGTGGAACAGCGGGGCGTGAAAGAATTCTGGGTGTGGGGATACCACTCGGAGAAGTTCGAACAGCCAGAATCGAACATGTCCAGCCCGGTCACCGGGGACATCTCGAACAGTGCACGATCTCAGGACGATCTTCCGGTCTTCAATCGCACGTACACGGTGTACGGCTACAATTTCGCGAGAACGCAGGCAGAGGCGGTGCACAATCACGGGCATCAGCTCGAAGCCATCCTCGGCCACATCGACCCGGGAATATTCTGGACGGAGTTCGTCGGTCGCAGTGCAGCAAACTCGTATACGATGGGCCGGGCCGGGTGGACGCACATGCCTCCGAATACGCTGACGGACTATGACTATCTGAACACCCGCCGTGTGGCGAGTGACATTGCAGATTGGCGGCCCGGTGGCGGAGCGACATCCGAGGTGTCACTCGAGACGTGGGCCACACTCCCCTATCGTTGGCCCACGGCGCTGGCGCCTGGCGAGCGGCAAATCGCGCAGCGTGATGAATCCCAGTGGTACATCTACTGGATGCAGAACATGCCGGGCCGTGGCAACCAAATCCCCGCCACCGGTGGGGGCATGACCAACTGGTGGCACTTCACGGGTGACTGGGATCAGGCCATGCGAAGTGATGTCGGGCTGACGACGTCCCGCAGTGTCCTCACCATTCGAAACGACTATCACGGCGACATCACGCTTTCACCTGGCGGCGTGCTGCGTCCAGGGCAGACGGCCACGCTGGCGACCTCCGCACCGCTCACGGTCAATGTGTGGACCTGTGGCACTGCTGGATGCCGGTGGTCGCCATTCTTCCTGCAACCCCGACAGACGTACAAAGTGGTGCTCCAGACCGGTGGGAACAACGAGCTGGTGATCGTAAGCACACCGTAACAGCAAAGCGGCCCGGATACGATTGCTCCGGGCCGCTTCTTGTTGTCGTACCGCGCTGGATTACTTCGGCCAGCCCGCCGTGGGAATCGCGGGCATGATGCGCAGTGCATTCTGGTAGTAGATCTTCTTCAGCACCACATCGGGCAGATCGATGCCGTAGAGCTTCCAGAAGGCGTGGTAGTCGCGGTAGTAGTCGAAGTAGTCGTCGCGCGTTTCGAACACGCGCCAGTAGTACGGATACTCTTCGGGCTGATAGCTGTCCTTGCCGAAGAGCAGCCGGTCCTGGTACTTCACGAAGAAGTCGTGCGCCGCGCGCGGCTGACGGCCGATGTCGTACAACACCGCACCCATTTCGGCGTTCAGGTTCGGCATTTCGTCGAACATCTTGCCGAGTCGACCGAGGTCGTGGGCGTGCCAGCCCAGGTGCGCGGTGACGAAGGTGGTCTTCGGGTTGGCGCGGAACAGGCTGTCGCGTTCGTTCATGAGCTGTTCAAAGCTCGGATAGCGATCCTGCGGATAGCGACGATCGGGGAACAGCGAGAGCTCGAGCCAGCGTTCGTTGGTGTTGTCGACTTCGCGGAAGAATTCCTGCGGGTCGGCCGTGTGCACGAACACCGGCAACTTGAGTCGCGCCGCCGCGTCCCACACCGGCTTGAGCGAAGGGTCGTTGAGCTTGAGGCGCGAGCCGTCGGCCTTCTTCTGCGACAGGCCGAAGCCCTTGCTGATTTCGCCGATGCCCACCGCGCCGGCCTTGGCATCGGCCTCGAGCTGCGCGACGGCCTTGGCCGCCCATTCAGGCGATCCGGCGCCATTGAAATTGATGCCGGTGAGGAAGCGCACACGATCCTTCATGGTGGTGGTGCCCTTCACGAGCTCCACACCCTTGGCGAGCTGATCTCCCGACACGTTGTTGGCCACGATCATCAGGCGCACGTTGAGCGAGTCGAGTGTCTTGCCCATGCGCTCGATCGCGTCCACGCTGCCAAGCTGCCCCGATGGATGACCGTGAAAATCCACCACCGGGAACTTGGCCTTCATGTTCATGGTGCCCGGCACCTTGAGTGTGGACTTGGGGCGATAGTCCACGATGCTGGGCGCCGGCTTTTCCGGTGCCATGCAGGTGCGCGGGCGAATCTCGGTCATGCCGGCCGGGCATTCTTCACCCGGCTTGATCTGCGTACCGCCGCGGAAGCCCTGCGCCTGCGCGAGGGCCGGGAACGCGGTGGCCACGGCGGCAACGGAACCAGCAGCCAACAAACGATTCACAAGACGATGCACGGAAGCTCCTCTGCTTTCGCGTAAGCGGGCGTTTCTGCGGACTTACTGCTTGTCGCCAGCCGGCGGCAACAGCAGTTGCTGCGCGGCGGTGTCGGCACCCGGTGTCACCGGGAGATTGGGCTGCCGATCGAATCCGAACAGGGCGGAGCGGCGCATCGCCGTGGCGATGCCCTTCGACTGCTGGTACACCGAATCGGAGCGCGCCGTCTGTCCCATCTGCGCCAGCGCTTCCGCCAGCGTGATGCCGCTGATGACGTACAGATCGGGGATGCCAACGGACGCGTCATCCACCCAACCGTTCCGCTTGGCCAGCGACTTGTTGGCCGTGAAGACGCTGTTCCAGAGTTCGTAGCTGCGCTTCACGTCCACGATGCCTTCACCCTGGACCATCATGACGTCCGGTGACGGCTCGATGGGCTTGTCCATCAGCTTCTTCGCCATGCCGTGCGTGATCACATAGCGCTCGAGGCCGAGCTCATACGGGTAGCCACCAGCGGTGCGGCTGAAGTAGATCGGGCGCTGCGGGAACGCGTCGCGGATCATGAAGTAGACGATCTGGTCGGCCTTCATGAGCTGCGGTGTGCGCGGCTGCGCGATGATCTCGCCCTTCACGAAGGCGGCGTTCTCCGGCGTCTGAATGGCCAGCGGGAGTGCGTCGGCTTCTTCGAACGTCATGTTGATGGGCGAACCCTTCGGCATGGTGGCGGCGGCACCCATGGCACGATAGAGCTCCGGTCCCTTGTCCGGTTCGTACGGCGACGGAGCACGGCGGATGAGCTGCCGCACGTACCAGTCCGTGTTGAGCAACGACGTGTTGGCCACGATGACATCCTTGCGGATGCCTTCGACTTCCTGCGCATACCAGAGCGGGAAAGTGTCGTTGTCGCCGACCGTGATGAGGATGCCGTAGGGCTCCACCGAATTGAGCAGGTCGTGCGCAAAGTCGCCGGTGTCGGTCTGGCCGGAACGTGAAGCCTGGGTCCAGTTGCCGATCAGCGGCACAAAAGCGATAGCGAGCAGCGGTGACGCCAGCGCAAAGCTGCGCGGACGCGGCTCGAGCACGGTGTCCTTGCCCAGCCGCACTTCATCGGCGCCAAACAGCGTGGCTACCGTTTCCCACAGATAGAACATGCCCAGCGCGGCCCACACGCTCAGCGCCGAAAAGCTCCACAGGTAGAAGTAGTCTCGGTCACGCACCTCGCGGGGGACCGAGTCTCCGAGCTCCGGGGCCTGCGAATGGCCGTACTTGAAATTGAGATAGAAAATCAGCCCCAGTGTCATGGTGAACACCAACGGCCCGAAGAACCAGAAACTTCGTCGGTCCTTCTTGTAGTGCATCCACCCGCCCAACAGGACGAGGATGAAGTAGAAGACGGCGAGGCCGTTCTGTGCGCCCGGATGTTCGTTGTAGGCGTCACGCAGCCACTGCCACTTGAAGTACAACCAGTACATCCCGAGCTGCGCCGTGAACGGCGCCTGGCGTTCGCCGAGTTCCGGCTTGCCGTACTGCCCGCGATTGAAGTTGTACATGAAGCGATCGTACGTGAGCTGACTGAACGTACAATCCACTGCGATCTCGGTGGCGCAGGCGGTGGGTTCGCCTTCGTTGATGGCCGGGAAGTGCGCCGCGCGAATGGGTTGCGTGGCAAACGGCGTCATGCCGAAGCCAACAGCCACGGCGCAGGCCACGAGCAGCTTCCAGCGGAGCAGCGTCTGCGGTCGGCGGATCAGGACGGCCAAGCCCACGGCAGGCACGGCCAGCATGCCGGCCATGTGGTTGGTGTAGCCCAGACCACACAGATATGCGACCAGCACCAGCAGGCGATCCGCCATCGGGCCTTCCGGATCATCGCACCAGCGCACCGTGAGCCAGCAGATGACCGCGAGTCCGACCAGAGAGACCGTGTAGACCTTCTCGTTCACGACCGACTGGTTCCACACCGTGAATGCGGTGGCGCCGATCAGGACGGCGAGCGAGCCGCCCATGATGCGCTGCCAGCGGCGGGGCATCCAGCCCACGAGCACCCGTTCGGTGACGAGGAACCAGAGCGACGCTGAGACGGCGCTCGACAGCGCGGCCAGCACATTGATGCGCATGGCCACGGTGGGCGCGATCGGCAGCACGCTGAAGACACGACCGATCAACACGAAGAACGGGTTGCCTGGTGGGTGCGGCAAGCCGAGCACGTAAGCGGCGGCGATGTACTCGCTGGTATCCCACATGGACGTCGTGGGGGCGAGGGTGACCAGATACAACAGGAAGGTCACCAGCCCCGCGATGGCGGCGGCCAGATAGGACGGGCGGTAGTCGAGTTCGGCGGCACCGGCGTATGAAACGCTGGCGGTGCGGGCCGTCGCCGCGGTGGCGGTGGCTGCGACAGTCATGAACCAGGACGGAGGGTGTGGCACCCGGGAGCCGTGGCGGCCCCGGGCTTTGGCAATCCTGAAAGGTCGCCGGGAGGGCGGGGGGGCACAACCGGCTGGTGATGTTCCGACACGCGCGAGACCGGGAACGTGCCCATGCCGGCCGTGACGATGTGATACACCGGTGGGTACGGCTGAGCAGAGACCGTAGCTCCCTCTGCACGCATAGATCCGGAATGCCGATGTTACCGATGATTCACCCGCGCCCCTCGTGGCGGCGCTTTCGTCTGCTCTCCACCGCGGCCTGCGCGGTGTTCTCCGCTGCCCTGTCCGCCTGCAGTGAACAGGCCGTGCTGACGGCCCCGGACAGTCCCGCCCGACCCTCGGCCGAAGACTCGCTGGCGACCCCCACACCGACGACGCCCGTCACACCCGCGCCGCCGGCGCGTGATGTCTACACCCTGTTGTTCGACCAGTGGGGGACCGACGCGGCGTCGTTCGAGCGGCCATGGCTGGCGCATACGACGACGCCCGTGGGCGGATTGCTGTCTGAGGACGTGCCCGCGGAAACACCTGCCGACACCGTGCGTCGCGTCATGGACTTCAGTGGTGTCTTCGACGCCAGTGTGTCCTCCGACGGGCGGCTGATGGTATTCACATGCACCACGGGGCATGGCACCACGCTGTGCAAGGCGACCCTCGACAGTGTGATGCGGGCCCAGATGCCCGGCGCCATTCTTTCCACCGCGTTTTCGGCACTGCTTGCCGATCAGGCGGCCATCAGCCCCGATGGCACGCAGGTGGCGTTTCGGGGATGGCAGCCCGGCGGTCCGGTGGGCCTCTTCAATCCGGGTGACATCTACGTGATGAACCTGGACGGCTCCAACCTCACGCGATTGACGGCCGCCGAGCGTGGACGCATGTCATACGCGTCACCGGCCTGGTCGCCGCGTCGCATCGACGGGGCGTACCGTCTCGCGTACGCCCGTGAACAGCGCGATGGCGACGGCTATGCAGTGTCACGCCTCGAGTCCATGCGCGCGGACGGAACGGCCATGTTGGCGCTCACCATCGACACCACGGGCTCGGACACGGAGCCGGCGTGGTCGCCCGATGGAGCGCGTGTGGCGTTCGTGCGGCGCGGTGCGGCGGCGCGTGGGGATCTCTGGGCGGTGCAGCTCGATGGGCATGCGCGTCCGGTCGCCGAACATGCGCTGCTCGAGAACGAGTTGGACGATGTGCAGCGTGCGCCATCCTGGTCACCCGATGGCAAGCGCCTCGCCTTCATTTCAGCGCACGAGATTCTCGGGGATTTCTACAATTGGCAGGTGTACAGCGTGGATGCGTCGGGCACCGACCTGCGCCGTCATACCAGCGTCGCACGCGAACATGCCAATCCGGTGTGGGTGTCGCGCACGAATATCAATTCCGGCGCGGCCCACTAGTTCTGCCGCGGGGCGACATGGGACCCACAAAACGGGCGCTCCTGCGGTGGAGCGCCCGTTGGTGTTGTGGCTAGTGACGGAACAGTCGCTCGCCGGTGAACACCATGGCGATGCCGTGTTCATTGGCTGCCGCGATCACTTCGGCGTCACGCACCGAACCACCGGGTTGCACGATGGCCGTCACGCCCGCTGCCGCAGCCTGATCGATGCCGTCGCGGAACGGGAAGAATGCATCCGATCCCAACGCGGAGCCGGTCGTTGCATGGCCGAGCGACGTGGCCTTGTGCACGGCCACGAAGCTGGCGTCCACGCGGCTCATCTGGCCAGCGCCGATGCCGATGGTGGCGCCGTCGCGCACGAGCACGATGGCGTTCGACTTCACACTCGCCACCGACTTCCACGCGAACAGTAGGTCGCGCTGCTCCTGCGACGTGGGCTGGCGTGATGACACCACCTGCCACTGCGCGGGCTCCGACGGCGCCGGGGCACGATCCTGCACCAGCAGGCCACCACGCACCCGCTTGAGATCCATCGTGCCGGCGGGCCACGATGCTTTCCCTTCGAGCACTCGCAGGTTCTTCTTGCGGACCAGAATCTCCACAGCCTCGTCGGCAAACTTCGGCGCCACGATGCATTCCACGAACAGACTGGAGATGGCTTCCGCGGCGGCCACGTCCACCGGCACCGAGAAGGCAATCACGCTGCCGAAGGCACTCACCGGATCACACGCCAACGCCTTCTTGTAGGCGTCGAGCGCGTTGGTACCCGTGGCGAGGCCACAGGGCGTGGTGTGTTTGATGATCGCGCACGCCGGCTGATCGCCAAACGGCTCGATGGCCAGCAGCGAGCCTTCGAGATCGAGCAGATTGTTGAACGACAGTTCCTTGCCACCGCGCTGTACGAGCGCGCCGAGGCCCGTGCCCGGCTTCTCCACGTAGAACGCCGCGCGCTGCTGCGGGTTCTCGCCGTAGCGCAGCGACTGCTGCTTCTCGAACGACAACGGATACCGATCGGGGAACGGCTCACCACGCTGCTGCGCGAACCACTGCGCGATGGCGGCGTCGTACCCGCTGGTGTGTGCATACACCTTCTCGGCCAGCAGCGTGCGCAGCGTCTGATCGTCGCTGTCGGCGTTGATCACGTCGAGCACCTTGGCGTAGTCCGACGGATCGACGATGACCCACACCGACGTGAAGTTCTTGGCTGCCGAACGCAGCATCGACGGGCCGCCGATATCGATGTTTTCGATCACTTCTTCCGCGTGCACGCCCGGCTTGGCGGCGGTCTCGCGGAACGGATACAGGTTCACGACCACCAGGTCGATCGTACCGATGTCGTGGGCCTTGATGGCGTCCATGTGTTCGGGCAGGTCACGGCGCGCGAGCAGGCCACCGTGTACCACCGGATGCAGCGTCTTCACACGTCCGTCGAGCATCTCGGGAAAGCCCGTGATCTCGCTGACGTCTTTGACTGCCAGACCGGCATCACGCAGCATGCGCGCCGTGCCGCCAGTGGATACCAGTTCGACGCCCTTGGCCACGAGGCCCTGGGCAAAAGGGAGCAGGCCCGACTTGTCGGACACGGAAAGCAACGCGCGCATGTAGGGATATCCGGTCGAAGAACGCTGGAATAGTCGAAACGAAAGAAGCCGATCAGCGCGGAAACAGTCGCGCGAGATCGGCTCCGAATGCCGATGCCGACAGCGGCTCGGTGTCATCCGGGGCAATGCTGAACCGCCAGTCGTGCGTGGCAATGCTCACTGGTGTGGGCAGGTGGCCATGCACTCGGTTGTCATCGCCCAGGACCACCGAGCCGGAGGCCACGGCGGCAACACAGAGCGGGAACAGGCGATGTTCGATGTGCAACACCCGGGCCCCAAGTGACTGCGGTGTGTCGGCAGGCAACACCGGCACGGGCCACTGCGCGATGATGGGGCCGCGATCGTAGTGCTCGTCCACGAAGTGCACCGTCACACCGGTGACGGTGGCACCATGTTCGAGCACCGCGATGTGGATGCGCTGACCGTACATGCCCGGACCACCGAAGGCTGGCAGCAGCGCGGGATGCACATTGATCAGGCGGCCGTGATAGGCCTGCACGACGGCGGCGGGAATCAGCTTGAGATAGCCCGCCAGGACCAGCAGCTCCGCGCCGGCGTTGGCCAACTGCTCGACGAGTGCATTGCCATCCTGCGGGACGGCCACCACGCCGGTGGCGATGCCCGCAGCCGCGGCACGGGTGAGTGCACCCGACGTGGCTTTGTCCGAGGCCACGAACACGATACGCCCGTAGGGCGCGCCTGCTGCGGCAAAGTGATCGATGAGCGCTTGCAGATTCGAACCACCGCCGGAGGCCAACACGGCGATACGCATTGGCGCAGCGCTCGCCGCCGCGTCAGCGGTCCGAGTGGACGGGGCAGGGTCGGCGATCATGTTCCCAAACTATCGGTTCGGGCCGCCTCGCTGCAGGGGCATGCACGGCAACGGGTGCTTCACAGGGGCGTCCGGTCCGGTCAGGCCGGCGCTCGGCCTCGCGTGATTTCGCCATGGTGGTGCGCCTGGCCCACGGTGGCCAGAGAAATGGTGACCGCCTCGAGTAACCGGTCAGCCAAAAAAACACGCGGCTCGGATGACGATCGGGCGGTTTCGACGTCGGCTGCCGGCGTCTCGATGCCGGGCACCAGCACACCCACACCGCCCGTGGCAATGGCGGGCTGCACGTCGCGCCAGCGATCCCCGATGTATCCGGAATGTGGCAACGACAGTTGGTGCTCCTGCGCCGCACGCTGGTAGAGACCAATGCCCGGCTTGCGGCAGTCGCACACGGGTGGCGTGCGCGCTTCGTGGGGGCAGTGGTACGTCGCCAGCACCTCAGCGCCCTGCGCCGCCAGCAACGCCACCGTGCGGTCGCGCACCGCATCGTACTGAGCCTCGGTGATGAGGCCCCGTGCGATGCCCGACTGATTCGTGATGATCACCACCGGCACGCCCGCTTCGTTGGCGCGGCGCACGGCGGCCACGGCATCGGGGAGCAGCACCACCCGCGAGGCATCGGCGAGATAGTGCGCGTCGGCGATGAGGGTGCCGTCGCGATCGATGAACAGCGCCGTGCGCGCACTGGTGGTCATCGGCGGCTCATCGGCGTTGCAAGGTGTCGGGGCGGGGCGCGGGTGCGCGACCCGCTGCGGTGGTATCGCGCCGGGCCAGCGAGTCACGACGCGCCGCCGCCGAGTCCACCCGGGGGGCACGTGGCGTGGCGAAATTGCGCGATGGCGATTTGACCGTACCTGACAGACTGCGCACGGCGATCGTTTGCAGGCGGTACTGCGTTTGCCAGGGCAGTGGCGCCGCCAGTGTCACGAAGATCTCGTTGTACACCCGCGGTCGCGACATCTTGGGCGGCGGTGTGGTGTCGACGGGCACGATACGGCCACCACGCGCACGCGCCGCCGCGCGCTGGCGTTCGAGTGCCGAACGCTGCGCCGCGGCGAGGCTGTCCTGCCTCCGCACCGTGAGCAGTGAATCGCGACGCAGCCGCGCCACGCGACTGGTATCCAGCTTGGCCTCGGCGGCGGCCGCAATGGAGTCCGTGCGCTGCTTCGCCAGTGTGGAATCCCTGATCGTCTTCTCCAGAGCGTTCTGTACACTCTGAACGGCCACCGGCGTCGAATCGGCACGCGTCACCACGATCATGTCGGTGGAGAACTGCAGATCGTTGGGGTACGGCTTGTCGAACACCACCTTGAGCACACGGTTGCTGTCCTGCACCGCGACTTCCGTGATGCGCAGTCCCACCGTGTCATGCCCAAATGCGTACAGTTCGGTGCGCGCTTCCTGTGTGAGCGTCACCGTGGTCTCATCCCACATCTCCAAGGGGTCGAGATCACGATTGCTGTTGCGATCGGCGTAAGCGCGCACCACGTACGGACCGGACGGCAGGTTGCGCAGCTCGAAACGACCGACAGAATCGGCTACCGCCTGATACACCGTGCTGTCGGATGCCACGGCTTCCACGACCGCACTCGCCAGCCCCTTGGCCGCAAACCAGTCGAAGGCCACGCCCCCGATACGGGTGTCGGGGATCTCGCCACCGGTCGAGAAGACGATGCGGATGATCGAGTCGATGCCGTTGTTGCGCAGATCCTGGATGCCCGGCTTGATCTGCACCGAATACACCGTGTTCGGCTTCCAGCCTCGCTCCGGTCGTATCGTGATGCGGCTGCGACTCCAGTTCACGCGCGCGTCACCACTCTTGGGGCTGATGAACACCAGCTCACTGAGATTGGTGGCACCACGCGGGATCTCGCTGATCACCTCGTCAAAACGCAGCTCCACCGACTTCGGCACCGCGCCCACGGAATTGATCTCCGGGGTGATTCGCACGATGACCGGCCCCGCCGTGTCCGGCGGGCCACCAGGCGGCAACGCCTGATTGGCGCAGGCCGTTCCTGCGACCAGCGCCACCGCCCACGCCACCAGCCGCCGGATCACGCGCCCAGCGCCTGGAGTTTGTCCCGCAACTGACCTGCACGCGCACGCCAGTCCGCCGCCTTGGCCCGCTCCGCCTCCACCACCGCGGGCGGAGCCTTGGCCACAAATCCTTCGTTGGCCAGGCGACCTTCGAGGGCCGTGAGCTGCTTCTCCAGTTGCGAGAGTTCTGTCTGCAAGCGCTGCTTCTCCTTGTCGAGGTCGATCATGCCGGCGAGCGGCACGACGAGCTCGATACCCCCGGACAGCAGCACCTGTGCCGCGGCCCCGCCAGGATTCTGTTCGGCGAGGGTGACCCGCGCCCGGGCCAGTCCCCCCACCGTCTCGATCACGGGCACGAGGGCTTCGCGCGCGGTGGCGGGTCCCACGATCACGGCATCGACCCATGCACCGGGCTGCACGTTGTTTTCGGCACGCACCTGACGGATGGCCTGTACCGCTTCCCGGACCTGCTCGAACACGGCACCGGAGCCACTGCGCTGGGTGCGCGCCACCGGCCACGCCGACTGCGCGATGAAGGCCTTGGCCGGCGTCTGTGGCAACTGCTGCCACAGCTCCTCGGTGATGAACGGCACCACCGGCTGCAGAAGACGCAGCGCGCCATCGAATGCGTGGGCCAGCACGGCGCGCGCCACTTCACGATCCGCGCCTTCCGTGGCCAGACGCGGCTTCACGCTTTCGAGATACCAGTCGGCCAGCTCGTTCCACACAAACCGTCGGGCCGCTTCTGCGTACTCCGAGAGGCGCAGACCACGATACCGTTCGGCCTCGCTCCACGTGGCCAGATTGGCCGGACGGGCCGGGCCAAGCGCCGCATCACAATCGGCGATGGCGGTATCGAGTCGCTCGAGAATCCAGTGATCGGCAGCCGTGAGTGACGCTGGGTCGATGCTGTCAATGGGTTGCACCGGTTCCGGCCCCACACGCGAGAGCAGGAACCGGCCGATGTTCCACAGCTTCGTGCAGAAATTGCGACCCGGCGCGAACGACTTCTCGAGATCGGTGGGGTCGAGCATGACATCCACACCAAGACCGAGACCGGCCACCATCGTCCAGCGCAGCGCATCGGCACCATAGAGACGCACCACGTCGAGCGGGTCGATGCCGTTGCCCAGTGACTTGGACATCTTGCGGTGCTGCATGTCGCGCACCGTGCCGTGCAGATACACCGTGTGAAACGGCGGCTTGTCGAGGAACCAGCAGCCGCTCATCACCATGCGCGCCACCCAGAAGAACAGAATCTCGGGCGCGGTGACGAGCACATCGCCCGGATAGAACGCGCGCAGGTCGGGGGTGTCGTCGGGCCAGCCCAGTGTGCTGAAGGGCCACAGCCAGCTCGAGAACCAGGTGTCGAGTACGTCTTCGTCCTGACGCACGGTGCCACCGCAACCGGGACAGCTCGTGACGTCCGTGCGCGACACGATGGGCGCATGACCGCAGGAGGCGTTGCAGTACCACACGGGTACCCGATGGCCCCACCAGATCTGCCGCGAGATGTTCCAGTCGCGGATGCCTTCGAGCCAGTTGACGTACACCGCTTCCCAGCGTTCCGGCAAAATGCGCAGCTCGCCCGTCCGCAGTGCGGCCAGCGCCTTGTCGGCCAGCGGCTGCATGCGCACGAACCACTGGTCCGACAGAAGCGGTTCCACCACCGTGTCGCAGCGATAACAATGCCGCACACTGTGCTGGTGGTTTTCGATCTTCACCAGCGCGCCGGCCGCTTCGAGCATCGCCACAATCGCCTTGCGGGCGGCAAAACGCTCGACGCCATTGAGTTCGGCCGGCACACGTCCCGCCGCGCCCTCCACTTCACGCACCACACCTTCGGCATCGATGATGACGGGCATGGACAGCGCATGACGCTTGCCCACTTCGAAGTCGTTCGCATCGTGCGCCGGCGTGATCTTCACCGCGCCCGAACCGAAGGTCGGATCGGTGTACGTGTCACCGATGATCGGGATGCGCACACCATTGAGCGGCAGGATCACCTCCTTGCCGATCATGGCCTGATAGCGCTCGTCCTCAGGATTCACCGCGACTGCCACGTCGCCCAGCATCGTTTCCGGACGCGTCGTGGCCACCGTGATGGACTGCGACGGATCGTCGGCCAACACATACCGCAGGTGATACAGCTTGCCGGTGGTGTCGGTGAACTCCGCCTCTTCGTCCGACAGCGATGTACCGCAGCGCGGACACCAGTGAATGACGCGGTGACCCTTGTAGACCAACCCATCTTCATGCAGGCGCACGAACGCCTCGCGCACTGAACGCGATAGCTCGGGCGAGAAGGTGTACGCCGTGCGGGTCCAATCGGCGCTGGCACCGATGGACTTGAGCTGGTTCAGGATCTCACCGCCGGTCTTGTCGACGAACTGCGCCACGCGCTCCACGAAGGCCTCACGGCCCACGTCGAAGCGCGAATGCCCTTCGGCGGCGAGTTGTTTCTCCACCACATTTTGCGTGGCGATGCCGGCGTGGTCGGTACCGGGCACCCAGAGTGCTTCGTCGCCCGCCATGCGGCGCCAGCGGATGAGCACGTCCTGCACGGTGTTGTTGAGACCGTGCCCCATGTGCAAAACCGCCGTCACGTTGGGCGGCGGGATGACGATCACGAATGGTTCGTGGGTCGCGGCCCGCGCCGGATCAGCGGTGAAGACACCGTGTTCAGTCCAGCGCGGGTACCAGGCGGCTTCCGTGGAGGCCGCGTCGTACGTGGAGGGCAACGAATTGGGATCGGGCGCAGTCATCCGGGGAAGATAACGACGCCCGACGTCATACGATCAATCGACCGTCAAACGCCAGTCAATCGACGGCGTCCGCGTTGGCGCTCAGGGAATTCAGCACGTACTCCACCCCCGGCACACCCCGGGCGATGGTCAGGGCGTAGTCGATTTCGGTGGCCGCCGCGACCCATCCCGTGAGCTCCACCTCGCCGGGCGAAACGGCCCCGATGTCGATGGAGCGGTGGGCAAGAATGGGGTCGTTCTGGAAGGCGTCCAGCACCCGCTCCTCCAACTCATCGAGGGACGCGGCGGGCTGGGCGGACGACGCGCGACCCGTGGACGGGTCCGCGGCCGGGCGGGTGGACTGCCCTCGACGAGAGGTCGTCTGCCGGTTTCCGGAGCGCCGGGTCTCAGCCAGCCGCGGGGCCTGATCGACAAAGTGTTCGGCCAGATGCAGGTGCGAAATGGCCTCCGGAGCCAGTTCCGAGTGGTCGTCCGGCAATTCGTCGAACGATTCCGAACGGTGCTGATCGGTTCGCCACCCGTTCTGCCGATGCCGCCGACGTGATGGTGAGCGCTTGAGCGCTTCGAGGCCGCCCATGCGGTCGGCCAGCAGCATGCCGATGGCCAGACCGGCTACGGCGCCGAGGGCCACGAGGACAATGCGTCCGGTCTTTGCTTGCCGCGCAGGGCGGCGTCGATTCTGCATGCTGGCACGATCTCCTAGGACGTGCGTCGCCCTGTGTGACGGTGGGCCGCGACGCACTCGATAACTTGGCGTAACTCGCTGTCGAAGGATAACTTCAGCGTCTTCGTGAAGGGAGCGCGCAGGGCGTCATGTCCTGCGCCGGTATGCTCACTGTCTCCATCTCCGCTGGTTCCCGATGATCGCCGGTCCGTCCTCCGCTGTGCCCGCCGACAACGCTTTGATTGTCCTGACACTCCCCGATGGTTCCACGCGCGAGGTACCCACCGGTACTTTGGCCCGGGACGTCGTGGGGTCGATTGGCACCCGTCTGCTCCAGGCCTCCGTGGCCGTGGCCGTCGACGGCGAGGTGCAGGACCTGATGACGCCACTCCGGAAGTCCGGGGCGTTTGTCGTGATCACGGACAAGGATCCCCGCGCGCTGGCCGTGCTGCGTCACTCGGGGGCGCACATTCTGGCCACGGCCGTGCGCCGGCTGCGTCCCGATGCCAAGATCGGCTTCGGTCCGGCCATCGACGACGGCTTCTACTACGATTTCGAAGTCGAGAAGCCGTTCACGCCCGAAGATCTGGCGGCGTTCGAAGCCGAGATGAAGAAGGTGGCGGCCGAGAAGTATCCGTTCGTGCGCGCCGAAGTGTCGGTGGAAGAGGCCAAGGGGCTGTTTGTCGACGATCCGCTCAAGCTCGAACGGCTCGCCGACTTCGAAGGCACCGACGAGGTGATCTCCACGTACACGGACGGTCCGTTCATCGACCTGTGTCGTGGGCCGCACGTGCCCGACACGTCGCACCTCAAGCACTTCAAGCTGCTGCACACGGCCGGCGCCTATTGGCGCGGTGATGTGAAGCGGCAGATGCTGCAGCGCATCTACGCCACGGCCTTCTTCAAGAAGGACGAACTCGAGCAGCACCTGCACAATCTCGAGGAGGCCAAGAAGCGCGATCACCGCGTACTGGGCAAGGCGCTCGGGCTCTTCCAGATCTTCCCGCAGGCGCCCGGCGCCGCGTTCTGGACGCCGAAGGGCACCACGTTGTACAACACGCTCGAAGGTTTTGTGCGTGAACGGCAGCAGGAGGCGTTCCAGGAGATCAAGACGCCGCTGCTGTACAACAAGAAGCTGTGGGAGCAGTCGGGGCACTGGGGCAAGTACAAGGAGAACATGTTCCTCGTGCTCGACAACGAGACGGGTGAGCACGACATGTCGCTCAAGCCCATGAACTGCCCGTCACACCATGTGCTGTTCGCGTCGGAGAAACACTCGTATCGGCAGATGCCGGTGCGCTTCGTGACGTTCGACGTGCTGCACCGCAACGAGCTGTCGGGGGCCTTGTCGGGGCTCACGCGGGTGCGGCAGTTCTCGCAGGACGATTGCCATGTGTACCTGCGCGAAGACCAGATCGAGAGCGAAGTGAAGTTCCTCATGGACTTCATTCTTTCGTACTACGACACGTTCGGCCTCAAGGCGAACCTCAAGTTCGCCACGCGTCCCGAGCAGCGTATCGGCAGCGATGAGCTGTGGGATCGTGCGGAAGCGGCTCTCAAGGCGGCGCTGGAAAGCACCGGCCGTTCGTACGAGATGAAAGAAGGTGACGGCGCGTTCTACGGCCCCAAGATCGATTTTGATGTCACCGACTCGATCGGCCGTGCCTGGCAGCTCGGCACCATCCAGCTCGACTACAACGCCCCCGAGCGCTTCGAACTCGCCTACACGGGCGAGGACAATGCGCCGCATCGCCCGGTGGTCATCCATCGTGCGGTGAGTGGATCGTTCGAGCGGTTCATCGCCATTCTCATCGAGCACTTTGCCGGGGCATTCCCGGTGTGGCTGGCGCCGGAGCAGGTGCGCGTCATTCCGATCGCGATCGACTTCAATGCGCATGGGCAGGCGCTGGTCGATCGCATGAAGGCGGCGGGCATTCGCGCCACGCTCGATGCGCGCAACGAAACGCTCAACTATCGCGTGCGGGAAGGCGAAGTGGAGAAGGTGCCGTACATGTGTGTGATCGGACGACGCGAGTCGGAGGAGAACACGGTGGCGCTACGCACCCGCGGGGCGGGCAAGAAGCAGGAGATCCTCTCGGCCGATGCCTTCCTCGCACGCCTACAGGACGAAGTGCGAAGCCGCGCCCTGGTGCCGGCTCCCGCATCGGCCCCGGCAGCCAGTGAGCCGGAGAGCGACGCGTGAGCCCGGAAGCGCTGCTGGATCTGTTCCTGCTTTCGCCGGTCGGCCTCGTCGAGGTGGACGAGGACGGCCGCGTGGAAGTGGCCAATCTGGCGGCGCGGCGCTTGCTCACCCCGTTCACGCGGGCCGGCTCACTCGAGGACCTGTTCACCGCGCTGAGCAACGTTGCCCCGGACCTGTCGGCGCGAGTGCGCAGCTTCGATGCCCCGCGTGGGGTCATCATCGAAAATCTCGAGTTGCTTGCGCCCGGCCAGCACATCGGGGTGTTCCTGTCGCTCGTCAAAGTGGCCACCGGTCGTATCGTCGCGGTGGCCACGGATGCATCCGGCCTGGCCGTGGCGCAGGGCACCGTGTCGCGTCTCGAGCAACGCCTGCGGGCCGTGGAAGAAGCGGTACGGGACTACGCGTT
Source organism: Gemmatimonas aurantiaca T-27 (assembly GCF_000010305.1). NCBI lineage: Bacteria > Pseudomonadati > Gemmatimonadota > Gemmatimonadia > Gemmatimonadales > Gemmatimonadaceae > Gemmatimonas > Gemmatimonas aurantiaca. The sequence continues at coordinate 1,535,094 of NC_012489.1, forward strand.
CTATTCGCTCGACCGCGAAGGCTGCATCGACAGTTGGAGTGTGGCAGCGGAACGGGTGCACCAGTGGTCTGCCTCGGCCATCATCGGCAAGAGCATGACCGCTCTCCTGCCGCAGGAACAGGCAGGAGGCAGCTATCTCACGGATACGTTGGCGTTGGCCGCGCACAATGGATGGTGTGAAGAAGAAGGCCATCGCGCACGGCAGGACGGCACGACCTTCTGGGCCAGCACCGTGGTCACGGCGTTGCGCGATGCGGCCGGCGAGACCACCGGATATTCCGTCATTTCGCACGACGTGTCGGAACGGCGGAAACTCGAAGAGCAGATCCGCGACGACGCATCGAGCAACACCGACTACCTCACCGGGGTGTTGGCGCGACGGGCCTACTTCGATGTGGCGCAGTCCGAAGTGGCGCGCGCGCGTCGATACAGTCAGCCACTCACCATGCTGCTCGTCGACCCGGATCACTTCCGCGATCACGTCGAGCAGCGTGGTGAAGCGTTTGCCAACGAATGGCTGCGCGCCATTGCGTGGGTGTGTCGTCAGGAATCGCGCAACACCGACGTGGTGGGTCGTGTGGGCGGCGAAGCGTTTGCGGTATTGCTACCCAGCACGGAGCTGAGCGGTGGGTTGGTTCTCGCCGAGCGTATCCGAGAGCGCATGCAGCGCCATGTATTTGGCGGCGACTTTCAAGGCGTGCGCGCTACGCTGTCCATTGGCGTGGCCGAAGTCACCGAGCCCATTACCAGTGTGGATGGGTTGCTGTCCACGGCTGGCACCGCGGTCGATCGGGCACGGCAGGCCGGCCGGAATCTCGTCGTCGGTTACGACGATTGATGGGGCGTTGATGGGCCGCGGACAGGCGCGTATGCGTCTGTCCGCGAAGCACGTCCAATACGTCCCGGCAGTTCTCGACTAGCGGCCCGGTGAGCGCGTCGGCGGTCGGCGTCCACCCGTCCAGATCACCACTGAGCCACAGCCGTTGCGGGTCTGGAACTCGATTGGGATGCTGCCGGTGCCGGTGTACACCTCGATCGCACGCACATCCGACTGGTTGACCACGTTGTCGATCACCCCGTCGGTGGACATGGTGTTCACGCCGTCCAGGAACAGGGCCGGAATGCACTTGCCGGTTCCACTGGTGCCACGCATGGTGACCTGATCGCGGCTGTTCTGCCCCGGATTGATGGAAACGCCGGGCGCCTGCCGCAGCACATCGGCGATGGTGCGGGCATTGCGCTGTTCGAGGAAACTCTCGTCGAAGAAGTGGCCGAAGCCCATCTTGCGCCGCGACTCGAAGCCAGCCATCTGCGCGCTCCATTTGTCGGCTTGCACGCGTACCGTATCCACCGTGGGGGCGACGGCCTCGAGGGAGATCTCGGTCATCGCGAGACCATTGTCCATCACGTCGACCGCCACACGGCGAGGCTGGAAGCCGACAGCCCGGGCCTCCAGCATCCAGGTGCCGCCAGGCAGACTGTCGAGTTGAAATTGTCCGCCGCCGGTCGCGGCCCCTTCAGCACCGTTGCCGGGCATCGACACCCGTGCACCCAGCAGTGGCCGGCCCGCCGTATCCCGCACGATGCCGCGCAGGCGTCCTTCGCCACGCAGGGTCGTGGTCGACCCGCTGGCGCCACGCGTCACGACCCGCTCGGCAGACCCGATATACATATCGCGGATCAGGATGCCGCTCGTTGGCACACGAAGCTCCACGACCCCGCTCGAATCCGTGCCCGCGTAGGCGCGGGTGGTGAGCAGCGCGTCGGGCGGCAGGCCACACAAGGTGAAGCTGCCTGTGGGGGACGCTTCTACGGTACGGAGTGGGCGGCGGCGCTCCATGGCGCCTGCATTGACCGTGGTTTCCGTGTATTGCACCCGCACGCGGGCCGGGCCGCCAAGCGACTGACCACGTGCGGATCGCACCATGCCCACGAACACGCCGGTAGGCGTCCCCGGTCCCTGGTCTCGGCATTTGGAGGTCCGGAACGTCTCTGGTGACGGCAAACCCAAGGGCAGCTCAACCTCACCCCCTTCGGCCACATTCACCGGCAGAGCGAAGCCGTCGAGCCCAAAACGATCCATCTGCCCATGCACCAATCCGACCAGGTAGATGCCCACCGGCAGGGAGTCGATCGCGTAGTGCCCCGAGGAGTCGGACCGTGCCGACCGTACCTTGGACGGATCCTTCGCCAGCACGAACTGGACGGTCGCCTCGGTCAGTGGCGCATAGGCCATGCTGTCGAATACGACACCGCTCACCCGTGCGAGTACCGGCTGGCCCCCAGGGGTCGCGACGGGTGCCGTCACGACCGGCTTGGGCGGGACGACCGGTGTGGTCTTGGGTGGAATGGCCGGCTTCTTCACCTGGGCGCCCAGTGACGCACCGGGAGCGAGGAGCAGGGCCGCCACCGCAACGCAGGGCAGAAATCGGGTCAGCATCGTCTGCATGATACGGGGGCAAAACGCTCGAAAGGCACTCGAAAAACTCTCGGCACAGGTAGCCGTGCCTGGACACCAGTGGATATCGCCAGTGCCTCCACGGGAGGTGGTCCCGTCGACGCATAGGGATACCGGATAGACACCGCCGGTGCCCCATACCCGAAGTCTATGCCGCGGGTCCCGTTCCAGACACCGTTTTCCCGGTCATGATCTGTCGGAGACTGGCGGAGATCTGCTCGGACAACGGTGACACCGCGGCCATGCGTAACCTCACAGATCGGCATCGCCGATCGATCCCGCCTCGCCCACCCAGGCGCACTGATCACTCATGCCACACTCGAACACGCGTCCATCGCGTAAGACGCCCGCACACGTCGTCCCCTTTTTCGCCGCGCTCGTGCTCAGCACTTTCGCGGTGGTGTCAGCGGGGCATGCCCAGCGTGCGCCGGCACGTGGCACGCCCAATGTGGAATTCGAAATGATGACGTGGCCCGAGGTGAAGCAGGCGCTCGCCGACGGCAAGACCACGGCACTGTTTTACACCGGTGGCACTGAACAGCGTGGTCCGCAGAATGTGAACGGCGGCCACAATCTGATGGGCCGCGCCACCGTGAAAGGCATCGCACTGGGACTGGGCAACGCCATTGCCATGCCCGTGTTGCCGTACACCCCCAACAACGCCAGCGCCACGCTGCCCGGCACCATCGGTCTCACACCCGAGCTGCTCGCCGCCATTCTCGAGCGGATCAGTGAGCAGGCGATCACCACCGGCTTTCGCAACGTGGTGCTGATGGGCGATCACGGTGGTGGGCAGCCCAACGTGTATGTCGAGGTCGCGAAGAAACTGACCGACAAGTATGCAGCGCAGGGCATCCGCGTCGTGTACTGCGATGATGTGTACAGCAAGGCCAACGACGACTTCAGCAAGTGGCTCGACGAGCAGAAGCTCTCGGGGGGCGGCCACGCCAGCATCATCGACACCTCGGAGATGCTCTACCTGGGCGGTGCGGAGTGGGTGCGACTCAAGGAGCTGCCCAACGCCGAAGGGGACCCGATTCTGCCACGGGGACAGCGTCCCGATCCGAGTGTGCCCCGGAAGAACAACGGCATCACCGGTGATGCCCGGAAGAGCACCAAGGCATTGGGGAAAAAGATCTTCGACCTGAAGGTCGACTATGCCGTGAAACAGATCCGCTCGTTGCTGGCCCCCTGAGCTGGCGGTGGTGATGGGACCAGAGGAACAGGGCGGCGGGTGACCGCCCTGTTTCAGTAAGGGCACGGTCGGGAGGGCACCGCAACAGCGTCAGGGGAGCGAAACGGCCACTGCCGGTGGTGGTGATTGGTTATTTTCCGAGGCTACCCCCCGTGGGCTCATCGGCGTCATGGGGGAGCAGCGCGCGGTCCGCTCTTCGGGCCGTGCACCTCTTCATACAGCCTCGACATGACCGACCTCTCCCGTCAGCCCGTGATCGTTGGTGCCGCGCGCACTCCGATCGGGCGGTACCTCGGAGGCCTCGCCTCTTTGTCCGCGCCGGACCTCGGCGCCATCGCGATCAAGGCCGCTCTGCAGCGCAGCGGCGTCAATGCCAACGATGTGCAGGAAGTGATCATGGGCCACGTGCTGCAGGGTGGCACGGGTCAGGCGCCGGGACGTCAGGCGATGCTCAAGGCCGGTGTGCCGGCCACGGCGTCGGCGCTCACCGTGAACAAGGTGTGCGGCTCGGGACTGAAGGCCGTGATGCTCGCGGCCCAGTCCATCAAGGCCGGTGACGCGCAGGTGGTCATCGCCGGTGGTCAGGAAAGCATGAGCAACGCGCCGCACTACGTGTATGGCATGCGCGGCGGTGTGAAGATCGGTGACCAGTCCATGGTGGACGGCATGATCAAGGACGGCCTGTGGTGTGGCACCTATCAGGTGCACATGGGGTCGCACGCCGAGTACACGGCCACGAAGGGGCAGGTCACGCGCGAAGAGCAGGACGCGTTTGCGGCCGATTCGCACGCCAAGGCCGCTGCGGCCCAGGCGGCGGGCAAGTTCAAGGTGGAAATCGTGCCGGTGGAGATTCCCGGCAAGAAGGGACCGACCATCATCGATACCGATGAAGGTCCGCGCGCCGACACCACGGCCGATTCGCTCTCCAAGCTGCGTCCCGCGTTCCCGAACAAGGGCGGCGACAACAGCACGTTGTCCGTCACGGCCGGCAATGCGTCGTCGCTGAACGACGGTGCGGCTGCGGTGGTGGTGACCAGCGAAGCGTACGCGCGTGAGCACAACCTCACGATCCTCGCCCGCATCACCGGGTATGCCACCGGCGCCGGCGATCCGCGCGACCTGTTTTTCGCACCCATCACGGCGGTGAAGAACCTGATGGCGAAGCAGGGCACGAGCATCAGCGACTACGATCTCATCGAAGCCAACGAAGCGTTTGCCAGCCAGGCGCTGGCCGATGGCAAGGGACTCGAGTGGGATGCGAGCCGCGTGAACGTGAACGGCGGCGCCATCGCACTTGGTCATCCGATCGGTGCCAGCGGCACGCGGGTGCTGGTGACGCTGCTGCATGCGTTGGCCGACCGGAATGCCCGCACGGGTCTCGCCACGCTGTGCCTCGGTGGTGGTGACGCGGTGGCCCTCTCGGTGGAACGCGTTTCCTGAGTTGTCCTTGCTGACATCGCGCCCCGCGCGCGTCCTCTGGCACCTCTTCGCATTTGCGGCGGGGTGGGTCCTGATACAAGGGGTCGTGGAGTCGGCGGCGGGGCCGGTGTTCGCATGGTTGTCTGGCGTGGTAGGTGAGCCGGTGCCGATGTACCCGTATGCCATGCTCGCTGGTGTGATCGGTGGAAGCTGGGTCGGGTTTCGGGCGTTCGAGTTGGCGCCCGAGCGTGGGGTGCCGTCGCGAACGCTGAGCGAGCGGCTCGGCGTGGACGGCGCACACTGGCGTCTCAGGCCACTGCTCACCGGGGTGTTGCTTGGCAGTGCTGCGATCGGCCTGACGGCTGGCGTGTTGTGGGCGACCGGGCTGTTGCGCTTCGAAACGGCGACGCCTCTCACCGACGTCATGGTGGGCGATAGTTGGGGCAATGTGGCACTGCGGTTGCTGGTGGTACTGGCGCCGGCCGCGCTGTGGGAAGAACTGGCGTTTCGTGGGTTTCTGTACGCGGTCGCGGAGGAAGCGGCCGGTCCCCTGGTGGCACGGTGGGCATCGAGCGTGGCGTTCGGGATGGGGCATGTGCTCAATCCCGGAGCCAGTGTGCAGACGACGCTCATCGTGATGTTGGCCGGCTGGTGTCTGGCGCGATTGCGGGAACAGGCTGGTGTGCCAGCCGCCTGGCTCGCGCACCTGGCCTGGAACTGGATCATGGCCGCGGTCCTGCATGTGGCGGTGAGCGGATTGCCGTTCGCGACGCCCGGCTATCGCGCCGTGCTGGTGGGGCCGGACTGGTTGTCGGGTGGAAGTTGGGGACCCGAGGGCGGCGTGATCGCGGCCCTCGTGCTGGGTGGAGGAGCGCTGCTGGCCCGGACACGTCCGGAGGGCGCAGCGCATGAGCTGGCTGAAGCGAAGGAATCACATCATCTGCGTTCGTGAGGAGCTGAATCAGCATGTCGGAGTCGACGGGTGGATCCCAGCAGGGCGCCGTGCAGCACGCGGCGGTGATCGGTGCGGGCCAGATGGGCAACGGTATCGCGCATGTGTTTGCCACGAGTGGCCATCAGGTCACGATGATCGATGTCAGTGCTGACGCCTTGGCGCGCGGCCGCGACAACATCGCGAAGAACCTCGATCGCCAGGTGAAAAAAGGCGCGCTCGAAGCCTCCCTGGCCGAAGCCGCATTGGGTCGGGTGTCGACGGCGACGTCGCTGGAAGCGGTGACCGGCGCGCAGATCGTGGTGGAAGCCGCCACCGAGCGCACCGACCTCAAGTTCCGCATCTTCGAGGATCTCGATCGCCTGGCCGACGCCGGCACCATCCTCGCCACCAACACCAGCTCCATCTCCATCACCGAGATCGCGGCGCGCACCAAGCGTCCCGAACTCGTCATCGGCATGCATTTCATGAATCCGGTGCCGGTGATGCAGCTCGTGGAAGTCATCCGCGGGTTGGCCACGAGCGACGACACCACGCAGCGCGTCATGGCCCTGTCGAAGGCACTCGGCAAGACCCCCGTGGAAGTGAACGACTTCCCGGGCTTCGTGGCCAATCGCATTCTCATGCCGATGATCAACGAAGCCATCTACTGTGTGATGGAAGGCGTGGGGACGCCGGAAGCCATCGACACGGTGATGAAGCTCGGCATGAACCACCCGATGGGTCCGCTGACGCTGGCCGACTTCATTGGCCTCGATACCTGCCTGGCCATTCTCGAAGTGTTGCACGAAGGGTTGGGTGACCCGAAGTACCGCCCGTGTCCGTTGCTCCGGAAGTATGTCGCTGCCGGGTGGTACGGCCGGAAGTCGGGCCGCGGTTTCTACCAGTACTGAGCCCATCATGTCGCTGATTCTTCTCAACGAAACGCAGCAGGAAATCCGTCGACTGGCGCGTGACTATGCGCAGCGCGAACTAGTGCCGATGGCGGCCGAGCGTGACCGCGAAGCGCGGTTCGATCGCAGCATGGTGCAGCAGATGGCGGAACTGGGCTTCTTTGGCATGCTCATCCCCGAGCAGTACGACGGACTCGGGCTCGATGCGCAGAGTTACCTGCTCGCGCTCGAAGAGATTGCCGTTGGCGACTCGTCGGCGGCGGTGCTGCTCAGTGTGCACAACTCACTGCCCACGCAGATGATCCTCAACTTCGGCAACGAGGAACAGCGCACGCGCTTTCTTCCGCCGATGGCCCGTGGTGAACTGCTGGGGGCGTTCTGTCTGTCGGAGCCCGAAGCGGGTTCCGATGCCGGCTCGCTGGCCACGCAGGCCGTGCGTGAGGGCGATGAATGGGTGCTGAACGGCACCAAGGCGTGGGTGTCACACGGGAACGAAGCTGGGGTGCTGCTCTGTATGGCGCGCACCGACGCGCCGGGCGCCCGCAAAGGTAGCAAGGGGATCTCCACCTTCATCCTCACGCCCGACCTGCCGGGTTTCCACCTCACGAAGAAGGAAAACAAGCTTGGGCTGCGCGCGTCCCCGACGCTGCAGATCGTGCTCGACAACTGTCGTGTGCCCGCCGACCGCCTCGTGGGTGAGGAAGGGCGCGGACTGACGTACGCGCTCGGGTCGCTCGATCATGGCCGCCTCGGCATTGCGTCGCAGGCCATCGGTATCGCGCGCGCCGCCCTCGAGGCCAGCGCGCGCTACGCGGGTGAGCGCAAGCAGTTCGGCAAGAGTATCGGCGAGTTCCAGGCCATCCAGTTCAAGCTGGCGGACATGGCCACTCGCATCACGGCTGCCCGTACGCTGTTGCACACGGCGGCGGCCGCCAAGGAGCGCGGTGAGAAGGTCACGCGCTACAGCAGCATGGCGAAGCTCTTCGCAACAGAGACCGCCATGTGGGTCACGACGCAAGCTGTCCAGATTTTTGGCGGCTACGGGTACGTGACTGACTATCCCGTCGAACGGTACATGCGTGATGCGAAGGTGACAGAGATCTACGAAGGCACTTCGGAGATCCAGCGCATCGTCATCGCGCGTGAAACCCTGGCGGCAGCTATCGCCAACGACGGATCACTTCCCGACTGATCCTCCGCAGGTGGGTCATATGCAACACTTTGAAGTCATCGCCGAGATGGGCCATGAGCAGGTGGTGTTCTGCCATGACAAGGCATCCGGTTACCGTGGCATCATCGCCATTCACGACACCACACTGGGTCCCGCGCTGGGTGGGACCCGGTTCTGGAATTACGCCACCGATGAGGACGCGTTCATCGACGCGCTCCGTCTCTCGCGTGGCATGACGTACAAGAACGCCGTCGCAGGCCTCAACCTGGGCGGTGGCAAGGCCGTGATCATCGGCGACAACAAGACGCCGCATCGCGAGATGCTGTTCCGCGCCCATGGGCGCTTCTGTGATTCGCTGGGCGGCCGGTATGTCACGGCCGAAGACGTGGGCACGACGGTTGAAGACATGGACTTCGTGCACATGGAAACCACGCACGTCGCGGGCATCGGCTCCAAGTCCGGTGATCCGTCCAGTGTGACGGCGCACGGCGTGTTCCGCGCTATCGAGGCCTCGGCGCATGCGCGTTGGGGGAGCAACTCCCTCGAAGGGCGCACCATCGCGTTGCAGGGGCTCGGGCACGTGGGCACGCATCTCGCGAAGGAACTGCACGCTGCCGGCGCACAGTTGGTCGTGACCGACATCGATGCTGGACGCATCGCGCATGTGGTGGACACCTGCGGCGCGCGCGCCGTGGCGCTGAACGAGATCTACGGAGTGAAGGCCGATATTTTCACGCCCTGCGCGTTGGGTGGTGTGATCAACGACGACACGATTCCGCAGTTGCAGGTGGAGATCGTGGCCGGCGCGGCCAACAATCAGTTGCTCGAAGATCGCCACGGCGATGAGCTCGAACGGCGTGGCATTCTGTACGCGCCCGACTACGTGGCCAATGCCGGCGGCGTGATCAACGTGTACAGCGAACTCACCGGCTGGAGCCGCGATCGTGCGCTCCGCAAGGCCGACGAGATCTACGAAACGGTGCTGAGCGTCTTCCGGATGGCCAAGAGCACCGGTATTCCCACGTACCAGGCTGCGGATCGTGTGGCAGAGCAGCGCATCAACGCGGTGCGCGGTATGATCAGGACGTGGCCGCAGTATCCCAATAAGGAAACCTGAGCCGAGAGTCGACACTATGGTGGACGTGGCACATCCGGGTGAACGCATTCCGATCGCTTCCGATCACGCCGGCTTCGAACTGAAGGAACGCTTGCGCACCGTGCTGTCGGAGATGGGGTACTCCGTCGATGACATCGGCACGCACAGCACGGCGAGCACCGACTACCCCGACTACGCGCACCCGCTCTCGCAGCAGGTGTCGGACGGCGCCGTGCAGCGTGGGGTGCTGCTGTGTGGCACGGGGTTGGGCATGTCGTACGTGGCGAATCGGTACCCGGGTGTGCGCGCGGCCGTCTCCTGGAGTCCGGAGATCGCCGCGCTCGCCCGCAAGCACAATGACGCGAACGTGCTGGTGTTGCCGGCGCGTTTTGTGTCCGATGAAGACGCCATTGCCATCCTGCGCACGTGGCTCGAGACGCCGTTCGAAGGAGGGCGTCATCAGGGCCGTGTGGCCAAGATCGAACAGACCAACGAACACGGGGATGACACCCCAGGGAGTGGTGCATGAGTGCAGGAGCCAGCGCCCACTGGTCGCAGTGGGATCGCCTGCCCCCAGGCGCGGCGCTGACCACCGCGGATCCGGACATCGCGCATCTGATCACGGAGGAAATCGAACGCCAGAATGACGGGCTCGAACTCATCGCCAGCGAGAACTTCGTGTCGCCGGCGGTGATGGAAGCCATGGGTTCGCCGCTGACGAACAAGTATGCCGAAGGTCTGCCGGGCAAGCGCTACTACGGTGGCTGCGAGGTGGTGGACAAGATCGAGCAACTGGCCATCGATCGTCTCAAGCAGCTCTTCGGTGCTGAGCATGCCAATGTGCAGGCGCACAGCGGCGCGTCGGCCAACGCCGCCGTATTCCTCGCGTTCATGAAGCCCGGTGACACCTTCCTCGGCATGGATCTGTCGCAGGGCGGGCACCTCACGCATGGATCGCCGGTGAATTTTTCGGGGCTGCTGTACAAGGCCGTGTCGTACGGCGTGACCGATGAAGGTCTGATCAACTACGAGCACATGCGGGCCATGGCGCGCGAGCACAAGCCGAAGATGATCATCGCCGGCTACAGCGCCTATTCGCGTGTGATCGACTGGCAGGCGTTTGCCGATATCGCCAAGGAAGTGGGCGCCATTTTCATGGTCGATATGGCGCACTTTGCCGGTCTTGCGGCAACCGGGCAGTACCCGTCGCCGGTGCCGTTTGCCGACGTGGTCACCAGCACCACGCACAAGACGCTGCGAGGGCCGCGTGGTGGCATCATCCTGTGCAAGGCGGAACATGCCAAGGCCATCGACAAGGCCACGTTCCCCGGCATGCAGGGCGGCCCGCTGGAACATGTAATCGCCGCCAAAGCGGTGGCCTTTGGGGAAGCGCTGCAGCCGGCGTTCACCGACTACTGCCGGCAGGTGATCCAGAACGCCCAGGTGCTCGCCCAGGCGCTGGTGGCGCGTGGATATCACATCGTGTCCGGCGGCACGGACAACCACCTCATGCTGGTCGACCTTCGCAGCAAGGGACTGACCGGCAAGGTGGCCGAAAAGGCGCTGGACGACGCGGGGATCACGGTGAACAAAAACACCGTCCCCCGCGAAACGCAGTCGCCGTTCGTCACCAGTGGAATCCGGATCGGCACCCCCGCGGTGACGACCCGCGGCATGACGGCCGATGCCATGCAGGAAATCGCCGCACTCATCGATCGTGTGCTGTCGGCACCGGAGGATGTTGCCACCATCGCGGCGGTGAAGCGGGACGTGAAGGCCTTGGCCGATCAGTATCCGTTGTACGGCGCGACGTCGCGCGTCTGATTGGTGCTGGGTGTGGGGGCGGTCGTGTCATGGAACGACCCTTATATGGCCGTCCGCCCCTGCCGATACTATTTTTTCAGATTGAACCCTATTCCCGGGAGCAGGACCGCGTGACCGAGTTGGCGTTCCGTGATGGCATCATGGACCAGATCCGCCTGCGTGAGCAGCGGTTCGATGAGCGCGCATATCTGTTTGTGCTCTCATCGCTCGAGCATTGCCAGGGCCGGCTCACGGAACGGCGTCACATCAGCGGTCCCGAGCTCGCCCACGCCTGCCGCGATCTTGCCTTGCAGCGCTTTGGTGTGATGGCTCGCCTCGTGCTGGAACATTGGGGTGTGCGCACGACCCGCGATATCGGTGACATTGTGTTCACACTGGTCGAGCTGGGATTGCTCATCAGCCAGGCGCAGGACTCCCGCGACGATTTCCTCGGCGTGTTCGACTTTGCGGAGTCGTTCGAGCGCGAGTATCCGTGGAGCACGGCGCACGTCTGAGCGTCGGGTAACCACATCCGCCCAGGCGGCGGCGTGTGACCAAGCGGCCATCGCCGCCGGGACGCCCTCGTTCGCGTTGATGCTGCAGGCTGGCACCGCGACGGCTTCACTCATCTTGCGGGACTATGCCGGGCATCTCACGCACGGCGTGGTGGTGTTGGCGGGCACCGGCAACAATGGCGGTGATGCCTATGTGGTCGCGGCGCAGCTCGCGCGTGCGGGCGTGCGGGTTCGGGTGCACGCCATCGACGCGCCGCGCACCGACGACGCCCGTCGGGCCGCGTCCCTGCTCACCACCACACTGAGTGCCGGCAACGGCCCTCGCCATGCGCCGTTGGTGGAGACGGTCGATGACTCTCATGCACTGCTCCCCGATCAGGCGCGGCTGGTGATCGACGGACTGCTGGGGACCGGACAACACGGGCCTTTGCGTGACGCGGTGCGACAGGCCTGCGATGTGATCCATCGCCTGCAGCAGCGAGGAGCGCTGGTGATGGCGCTGGATGTGCCCACGGGGCTCGATGCGTCCACCGGTGAACTGGCCGACGGCGCGGTGCGTGCCGAATGCACGGCATGTTATGGCACGCTCAAGCGCGGTCTGTTGATGCAGCGCGCCCATGCGGGTCGGGTGGTGCTGCTCGACATCGGCCTGGGGCTGCACGCCGAGGTGTCGTCGCAGGCCGATCCCGACACCTGGTGTTGGTATGACGCGACGGCGGTGGCGGCACAGGTTCCGGCTATCGCCTGGGATGCACACAAAGGGCGTCGGGGCCGTGTGTTGGTGGCGGGCGGTGAGATGGGTATGGCCGGCGCGGCGGTGTATGCCGCGCGCGCTGCATTGCTGGCGGGAGCGGGAGTCGTGCATGCCCTGGTCGATACGCAGAGCGTGCCGGCCGTGCAGGCGCTTTGTGCGGCCGCCCTCGCGCACCGCTGGCCGGCGTTGGATAACACGTCACCGCACACATCGGCGGCCCATGCGCTCACGCCCGTGGGTACCATGCGACCCGACATCGCCGTGGATGCCGTGGCAGTGGGCCCCGGGCTCGGTCGGTCGCGGCGGGCCGGTCAACTCCTGCAACACGTGGTGGCTCGGCATCGCACGGTACCGATGGTGCTGGACGCCGATGCGTTGTGGCATGCGGCCGATGCCGCGCAGACGCTGGGCATCGACGCCGCCACGGTGTTGTCGCACTGGACGCGCGACATGATGGGCGCGAGAGCGCAGGGCGACGCGGCCGTTGTCTGCACGCCACATCCAGGGGAATTCGCCCGTCTCACTGGTGCTCCGTTGCCCACATCGTGGCAGGCCCGCGCGGATCTGCTGCAGCAGTTTGCAACGCGGGCCGGAGTCACGATGTTGCTGAAGGGCACACCCACGCTGGTCGCGTCGCCGGGCGTGTCACACGTGAGTGTGGTGCCGCATGGTACGGCGCTGCTGGCCACCGGAGGCAGCGGCGATTGTCTCACGGGCATGATTGGCACGCTGCTCGCCCAAGGGCTGCCGGCGCACGAGGCGGCGGTCGTGGGCGCCACCGTACATGGACGGGCGGCGGAGTTGGCCACGGCGCGCGCTGGTGCAGTGCGTGGCACCACGCTCGAGGACCTCTTGGGCGCACTGCCTGAGGTGTGGCACACGATTGGCGCAGTACCGGTGCGCGCGCCCTACGTGCTTGCCGAATTGCCCGGTCTTTGACGTGAGGACTTTCCCGAGGTGGCCGAGCGTCCGGAATCATGGCCTTGCTGCTGGGACGCTGTTCGCGGCGATGCTTTCGCTCTGGACGAGCGGTTGTGTCAGCGCGGGCACCGCCGCTGGCGCAGCCGGAGAAGGTGCATACGGGCGACGCGAGGAGCGTGTACAGATCGGCAGCTTCGCGTCGGTGCCGGCAGTGGCGGTGTCTCGTCGTTTTGTCTATGCCGCGGGCACCGATGGCGTGGCGATCTACGATCGGGCGTTCAATCGCTGGTTGCCGCCGCTGTCCACGGGCGCGGGGCCCGATGCTGCCTTGTTTGCACAACCAATCGGATTTCTGGTTGGTGATCCGCTGGAAGATGCGCTGTGGATTGGTGTGCCTGGTGCGGTACTCACGTACCGGCCGGACACTGAGCAACTGCAACGCACGATGGTGGTGGGCACCCCCGATTTCCTGGTGTTCGATCGCAGCGGCAACGGTGATGCCTATGTCCGCAGTGCAGGGCAGTACACACGCATCTCCCGTGTGGGGATCACCTCACCGGTGATGTCGTTGCCGCCGTCGTCGGCGCTGCTCATTCCGCCCACACTCACGGACCTGTACCGACAGTTCCCCACACTGCGGAATCAGCCGCAACTCTTCCTGCGCACACAGGCACCACAACGCGCACTCCGACCGGCCACACTGCTGGCCGGCGCCGCATCTCCGGAACGGGCGAGCGAAGTGTGGCTCGGCACCGACAGTGAAGGCCTCTTCCGTTTCGATCCCACGTTTTTGCAGGCCACGCCGCTGCCCTATGGCTTGATGTCTCCTGGTGTCGGTGCGCTCGCGCTGGCGGCCGATGGTGTCTGGGCGGCGAGTCTGGGCGTCACGGGGATGTCGCCCGGTGTCTCGAGCGTGATGGCCTTCGGCGCGCCAGGCAGTCTGCGGGGCGGACTCAGTTTTGTGTCCAACAATCTGCAGCAGTTCCGATGGCTCGATGGCACCATTGCGGTGCCGTTGGCCGGCGTGCGCACCTATGTGATGGCCACGCGCGGCGCACGGGCCTGGATCGGAACGGAACGTGGTGTGGTGCGCATGAAACTTGATGGCGCCAACGAGACGTTGGCCTGGTCGGCGCTCGATGGGTTGCCCGATCCGCGTGTCCTCAGCATCGCGGCACGAGACGATGGCGCGTGGGTGGGCACGATGCGGGGACTGCGTTTTGTGCCGGACTCCGGCGATGGTCCCGGCAAACGACCAGTGATGGCCGTGTCTGGTGCGCGCGCGCTCGACAACATGGCGGTGTATGCCCTGCAGATGGTGGGCGACACACTCTGGGCGGGAACGGAAAGTGGGCTGCTCGCGATTGCCCAACCGATGCAGGAGGCCACGTTGCTGCGTCCGGAGAGTAGTGATCCGGCACTGCGCCGTCCGGTGCGCGCGTTGGCGTGGAGTGATACAGTGCTGCTCGCGGTCACCGACGACGCCGTGCTGCAGATCGCGCCACGCAGCGCACGTCCCGTGTCGCGTTTGGAGGCGCTGCGGGTGTCACAGGTAGGCCAGGCGATCCGTGCCGGTCTCGATGAACGCGCCGTCTGGATTGCCGGGCCGGAGGGCGTGTTGCTGCAGACGCGATCCGGTGGGGCCGTGCGATGGCTTCGTCGTGGGATCGAATTGGACGGGCCCGCGCTCGATATCGTCGCAAGTCGTGAATGGTTTTGGATTGGCACACCACGTGGCCTCTTGCGTTTGCGGCGCACCAGTGATGGACTGGTACCATGACCACGCCACACCACCCGCCATCTTCGCCGACACGTCCACACCAGGCCATGGGAGCAGGTGGAGAGTTCGACACCATCCGCATGCTCATGTCGCGATGGGGAGATCTCGCAGCCGATATCGGTGACGACGCCGCGGTGCTCTCGCCGATCACCTCGGGCGTCCGCGTGGTTTCCACCGACGCGTGCGTGGAAGGGGTGCACTTCCGGCGTGAGTGGATTGCCCCTTACGACGTGGGTGTGCGGGCGGCCGCGGCGGCCCTCAGCGATCTGGCGGCGATGGGAGCTGCTGCCGAGTACGTGTTGGTGGCCTTTGTGGTGCCTGACGGCTGGCGCACCGCACTGGGTGCGGTGGCCGACGGCATCGGCGCACAGGTGCGACGCGCCGGCGCACGGATTGTAGGCGGAAACCTGAGCCGAGGAGCCGCCTTTGGCATCACGCTCACCGTGATCGGCACCGCCGCGCGTGCCGTGTCGCGGGCCGGTGCGCAGGTGGGTGATGTCGTGGTGGTGACGGGCCTTCTGGGTGGCCCCGGGGCGGCGCTCGCGGCGTGGGAATCGGGTGTGGAGCCAACAGGGTGGGCCCACGAACGCTTTGTGCACCCGTCGCCACGTCTGGCCGAAGGCGCGCTGCTGGCCGCTGCCGGCGCCAGCGCCATGCTCGACATCTCCGATGGGCTGGCCGCGGATGCTCGGCATATCGCGGCGGCCAGTGGCGTCGATCTGGTGATCGACGACACACGTCTGCCCCTGGGCGAGGGGATCACCGCTCAGAACGCCCTGCGCAGCGGCGAGGAGTACGAATTGCTGGCGACCATGGCGCCTTCGGCGTATGAGGCACTGGCCTGCGCCTGGCCAGCCGGCGGTGTGTCACTCACGGTGATTGGTGTTGTGGGGCCAATTGGCGCCGCCCACCGATCCGGTCAGGGCGCCGTGTCACCGGGACACGATCATTTCCGTGAAAACTCCTGAGCCTGCCCGTGATCGGCCTTCGCGATCATCGTTGAATTGAGCGGGTCGCTGGGTGATTTTTCACGGAATGTTTCGGACTGCTCTCACGACGATCGCGCTGCTGCTGGGTACGCTCATCTTCGGGTCGATCGTGCTGATCTCCCAGTTGTTTGGCGTGCCGGAAGGGCCCAACAGCATCTACGAAAAGTGCCCGCGCTGGTGGGCCTGGTGGCTGCTGCGTGCTGCGGGCGTCAAGGTGGTGCTGCATCGTGCCGAAGGTGTGGTCGATGACTCCGTGCCGCGGGTGTACATCGCGAATCACGTGTCCTGGTTCGACATCCCGTCGCTGATCCACGTGCTGCCGCCGTACGGTTTTGTGGCCAAGCGGGAACTCGAGAAAATCCCGCTGTTCGGAGCCGCGGCCCGTGGTGTAGGCGTGATCTACATCGATCGCGAAAACCGGAAGGCGGCGTTTGGCGCGTACGAAGATGCCGCGCGCAAGATTCGTGAAGGGCAATCGGTGTTGGTCTATCCTGAGGGAACCCGCGGCGATTCGTATGCGGTGCGGCCTTTCAAGAAGGGTCCGTTTGTGCTCGCCATTGGATCGGGAGCGCCGATCGTGCCGATCGCGATCCATGGCACGATCGAAGTGAATCCGCGCGGGTCGTTCCGGGCCTCACCCGGCACCGTCCATGTGCACCTGCTCGAACCCATTCCCACCGAGGGCCTCACGTACGATGATCGTGAAGCCCTTGGGGAACGCGTGCGCGAGCGGGTCGCGGCGTGCCTGCGTGAGCAGTATGGCGTGAATCCCGCGCTTGTGTCCCGAGGTTCGCGGCCGGCCGCGACGCCTGTCGATTCGTTCCGTACCCAGAACTCCTAACTCCCAGATCACATGGCTTCTATCGTTGCCGTTTCCGCGCGTGAAATCCTCGACTCCCGTGGCAATCCCACGGTCGAAGTGGATGTTGTCCTCGAAACCGGCGCGGCCGGGCGTGCGGCGGTGCCGAGTGGCGCGAGCACGGGTGAGCGCGAAGCCGTAGAACTGCGCGATGGTGACCCGGCCCGCTACGGCGGCAAGGGTGTGCTGAATGCGGTGAACAACGTGAATACCGAGATCGCGGAAGCGCTCGAAGACATGGATGCCACCGACCAGATCGCCGTGGACCGTGCGCTGCTCGACCTCGATGGTACGGAGAACAAGGGGCGTCTGGGTGCCAACGCGATGCTCGGCGTATCGATGGCCGTTGCACGTGCAGCCGCGTTCGAGGTGGGGCTGCCGCTGTATCGGTACCTCGGTGGCCCGATGGCGCGTACGCTGCCCGTGCCGATGATGAACATCCTGAACGGCGGGGCACACGCCACGAACACGGTGGATTTTCAGGAGTTCATGATCATTCCGGTCGGCGCTGATTCGTTCGCCGATGGACTGCGCATGGGCACGCAGGTGTTTCATCAGCTCAAGAAGGTGTTGGTCAGCCGCAAGCTGTCCACCGGCGTAGGCGATGAAGGTGGTTTTGCGCCCAACTTGGCGAGCGACGAAGAAGCGCTGAAGGTCATCATCGAAGCCATCGAAGCGGCTGGCTTCCGTCCGGGGCAGGATATCGCGCTTGCACTCGATGTGGCGGCCAGCGAGTTGTTCCAGAACGGCCAGTATCACTTCAAGAAGAGCGGCGCCCCCTCGCGCAGCCCGAAGGATATGGCGGAGATGTATGCCGGTTGGCTCGAGCAGTATCCGATCGTGTCGATCGAAGACGGCATGTCCGAAAACGACTGGGACGGCTGGAAACTGTTGACGGAAAAGATCGGTGATCGTTGTCAGTTGGTGGGCGACGACTTGTTCTGCACGAACAGTGAGATCCTCGCCAAGGGCATCGAGAACGACGTGGCCAATGCCATCCTGATCAAGGTGAATCAGATTGGCACGCTGACCGAAACGTTCGAAGCGATCGAGCTCGCCCGGTCGGCCGGCTACAACTCCGTCATCTCGCATCGCAGTGGCGAAACGGAAGACACGTTCATCGCCGACCTCGCCGTGGCCACGCAGGCGGGGCAGATCAAGACGGGCGCGCCGTCGCGCAGCGATCGTGTCGCGAAGTACAACCAGCTCCTGCGCATCGAGGAGCAGTTGGAAGGCTACGCCGAGTATCCGGGTGGCGCGATCTTCGGCATCTAAGGGCGGCGCGTTCTCCGCGCTGCTGCAGACGGTCTGGGTCCGGCGCCTCTTGTGGGGCGCCGGCATTCTGGCTGTGCTGGCCTTTGCGGTGGAAGGTGGTGAGTACGGCTCTTCCGATCTTTTTTCGCAGCGTGACCAGCGGGCCGAGTTGGAGAACGATCTGCAGGACTTACGCGATTCGGTTGCGGCGCTCAGGGCCGATCTGAAAGCCGTGGCGACCGATCCGGCACGTCTGGAGCGTCTCGCGCGGGAAGAGTACGGGATGGTGCGCGGTGAGAAGGAGATTCTCTACCGGTTCAATGGTGCGCGGAGTGATTCGGCCGCGGTCAAGCTGGTGCCTGACGAGCGATCGGATGAGTCTTCCGGGGTTGACTCCGGGAGTTCGGTGGCTAATATCCCAAGACTGCCGCGGGGTGGAGCAGCCTGGTAGCTCGTCGGGCTCATAACCCGAAGGTCGCGGGTTCAAATCCCGCCCCCGCCATGTGCAAACGGTCGGTCCGAAAGGGCCGGCCGTTTGTGTCCCGGTACACCGCGTGTGCGACAGGCGTGGTGCAAGTGCTGGGGCTGGGTAGCTCAGCCGGTTAGAGCGCACGACTCATAATCGTGAGGTCGGGAGTTCGAGTCTCCCCCCAGCTATCGCCGTACCTCTCAGTTGAAACCATGAAAGCCGTTGACTCGTAACGAGTTAGCGGCTTTCATCGTTTCCGCCCCGGTCCATGCAACCGCTCCTGCGCGACGTGGAAATGTGGGTCCGTATGTGCTTGTGTGGCCCGGTTTGCGCATACGGTTGCACATACGGTACCGCATGCGGCAGGACGTCGCCACGGCGAGTACACTACCGCCTACGGCGGTACCCACCGCGGTGCTGATGCGCGGCCGTGACTAGGCGGCCGCGGCGTGCGCCGGCGTGGACGCCACCCCCGCCGCCTGCGCGGCGAGCCGCACCGCGATCTCGTGCGCGCGATCATCCGCGTGGCGGTGCAGACGCTTCGCCGCGAACAGGCTGAGCCCGAGGCGCTCCGCGACGTCCACCCACGACGCCGTCGGCTCTTGCATCGCCTTCAGCACTTCGCGTTCCTGCGGCGTGAGTTCCTGCAGCACGGCAGTCACGAGAGCGTCACGTTGCGCGCGCGGAATGGGCAACCGGTGCAGCGCCCATGAGGCCGATACCTGCGCGGCCCCTGATGGGGACGCAGGGGACGGCGGGTTCCTATCCGGGTCCTCGTCGATGGCATCGGCGATCTGACGCTCCAGCCAGCGCTCGAAGTCCACGACGCTGCGGCTGGCGCAGCGGGGTAGGGCCGCCATCACGCGCGCCGTCGCCTCCGCGACCATCCATTCGACATCGAACGGTGGCATCAGCAGATCGCCATCCGCGGTGTCGGCGCTCTCCCCGACCTGCGGCGAACCGAGTTGCTCAACGTACGCGCGAACGCGCTGCGCGATCAGCGCCGCGAGCCATTGCTTCGCCGCCAGCGCCTGCGAGTACGACGCGTCTCGCGACGCGAGGAACAAGGTGAAAACCCCGCATCCGGTCTCGACCAACAGACCGATGGCGGCGAACGCCGCACGACGACGATTGGTGTGCCTCTTGGCCATGTGAACCTCCGTGAGGTAGTGGTAGTCCCGGCCGTGGTGACCGGGACCCCAGCGTGTGTGCATGTGATCGGGGGCGCCGCGTCAGGCGGCGGCGGGCGTGTCGTCGGCAGCGACGGTCGTCCTGGCGGCGCCCGTTTGGGCGTTGAGCAGCGCGCCGCTGAGCCGTGGCCCCAACTCCCGTGGCACCGTGTCGATCTCGCCGATGTTCGGGATGGCCTCGCGCGTGCGAACGCCCAGTTCCTCCATCCGTCGAGCGATGGGGAGGAGTCGCGATTCCAGCGACCCAGTGAGCGCATTGTATGCCGTCACACAGTCGCTCAGCGCGCGCTGCACGTGGCACACATGCCCGAGCACAACGCCCAGGCGGCCCAGTAGATCGGCCCCGATCTTCTCGATCTCCGCCGCCCGCTGATCACGCCCGTCCTGTCGCCACAACTGCTCCACCGCACTCAGCACGATCAACAGCGAGGCCGGCGACACGAGATGCACTTGTTGGCTGGCCGCGTGCTGCAACAGCTTCGGATCGCGACGGAAGGCCGCGTCCAGCACCGCATCGGCCGGAACGAATAGCAGCACGCCGTCGAGCAGCACCCGATCCGGTACCACGGCGGACACTCGTGCGGGGTAGCTCTTGCTCGCGAGTTGATCGATGTGCAAGCGCAGCGCCTTGGCGTGGCGGTCGAGCAGCGCGGACTTCTCGCTCTGCGACGACGCGTGCTGGGCGTCCAACAAGTGCTGTAGCGGCGCCTTGCTGTCGACGACGATGGCCCGCCCCTGCGGCAGCAACAGCACCGCATCGGGCCGGAACAGTCCCTCCTCCCCGCGCAGGGCGGGCTGCATCACGTAGTGCACCCGCTCTTGGAGGCCGGCCGCCTCCAGCGCGCGCTGCAGCGTCCACTCCCCGTACCGTCCGCGTACCTGCGATACGCGCAACACGTCCTGCAGCTTGCGCGTCTCCTCTCGATGTGCACGGTGCTCGTCGTTGAGGCTCTGCACGAGTGTCACCAGGCGCGAGAACTCTGCCGCGCTGCGGGTGTCGGTGGCGACGGAGGTATCGGCCAGTCGCTGCAACGTCTCGTGTACCGGCTGCAGCTCGACGTGCAATCGTTCGTTCCGCTCCGCGGTCGCCGCCTCGTACGCGGCACGAATCGCCTCACTCTCAGAACTGGCGCGGCGTTCGAGCGCCGCGGTGGTCGCCTGGAATGCTGTCGCCTGTTGCTGCAGCAGGCGGTCCCCCAGTTCACTGGACAACTGCTGCAGGGCCGCCCGCTGGGCCTCGGCGGCCTCGCGCGTCGCGTGCAGGCTGGCTTCGAGCTGTGCGCGCTCGAGTATTGCGGCGTCCTCCCGGGCGCGAGCCTCGGCCAGTTCGGTCTCCATCCGCACACGCTCGGCGTCGCGATGGGCCGTGGCGGTCTTGGTGCGGTGCTTGAGCACTCTGACGGCGATGATGCCCACCACGGCGACGAGCACCGCGGTTAACCCGGTGATGATTCCTATAGGGGTATCGTTGAAGACAACTCCTTTGCATGGGTGATGCGTCGTAGGACCCGGTGTGGTCCCGCAAGAGAGCATAGCGGATTGAGGGCCCGCTGTAGCACGACGCGACGGCGAGGCCGAACGACAGCATGCGGGGCGATACTCGGGGGCGCCGCGTGCGGAGATTGCGCAACCGGAAACGATGACCGGGGAGGTATCGTCGTCGTGATCCGTCCCGCTGTGGTGCCGCCGTTGCTGTCCGTACATCGCGCGGGTGGCGGTCAGCAGGGCGGTGCGGGTACGCTCGGCCCATGACCGCTTTGCCTCCTCGCCGCCGCCGGGCCGCCGTCCTCCCACCGGGACGCCTGACGTTTCGCGAGATCGCCGCCCTCCTTGGCATCTCGGTGATCACCCTCCGCCGCCGCGTGCGTCCGGTTGGCGACCAGGCGACACGCCGGCTCTGGGCCCAGCGACTCGACCTCAAGCGTCGACAACGCGGGGACTCACTGCCGGTGTATCACGCCTGCCGCCGACGGGTCGAGGAGTGGGGGCCGGAGATCACCGGCACGGACCCACCGGTCACGGACTAGCCCGGGGCGTGTTGCGGGGAACGTGCCGGTACGTCATCTCTCTGTTCGGTATTCGCGAACAGTGAACCGAGGAGCCCATGACCGCCGACGCGCTGCACGCCTTGGATGTGGGGCGCGCCCTCCGGCTCGCCGAGAGCCCGGTGGCCGACTTTCGCACGTTCGCCGACGACCTGTCGTTGAGCGTCAGCACCGCGCATGCCGCCGTGAAGCGTCTCAAGCTGGCCGGACTCGTGCGCCCGTCCAGCGCGGGGATCGGCACGGTGAACCGGCACGCTCTCCTGGAGTTCCTAGAACATGACGTGCGGTACGCGTTTCCTGCGGCGGCCGGGGCGCCCACGCGGGGGGTGCCGACCGCGCATGCCGGGCCGGTGTTCGCGGAGGTGATGGACTCGGCCGAGGCTCTCGTGTGGAAAGACCCGCAGGGCACGGTGGAGGGCCGCGCGTTGTCGCCCTTGCTCCCGCGGGCTGGTCGGCTCGCGGAACGGGCACCGGGTACGTATGCCCTGCTGACAGCGGTCGATGCACTGCGAATTGGGCGGGCGCGAGAGCGGGATATCGCGCGGCGCTACATCCGGCGTGTGCTCAAGGTGCAGCCTGCACACCGATCCTCAGTCGCGTGACCGACCATCTCACGGCCACCCGCTTCACCGGGCGCAATACGCCGGCGCTCGGAGCGAACGCCACCGGACCGCGACGCGCTGTCCCGCGCCCCCGTGGGCATCGCGCCCCGACGCCAGCGTGATCCCTGCGGGGTTCTTTAACCTTTCGCCCGAAAGCGCAACAGCCGCAGCGCGTTGGCGATCACGACCAGTGTGCTCCCCTCGTGTGCAATCACGGCCGGTCCGATGCTCGCCATGCCGCTGACCGTTACCGCCACCAACGCGACAATCACGCCGAGCGACACAAAGAGATTCTGCCGAATGACTCGCTTGGCTTGGCGCGAGAGTGCAATCGCGAAAGGCAGGCGGCTGAGGTCATCGCCCATCAGCGCAACATCTGCGGTCTCCAGGGCCGCCGCCGTCCCGGCGCCGCCCATCGCAATCCCCACGGTCGCATGAGCGAGCGCTGGCGCGTCGTTCACCCCGTCCCCCACCATCGCCACCGGCCCTCTCGCGGCGAGTTCCTTGATCGACGACACCTTGTCTTCCGGGAGGAGTCCAGCGCGCACTTCGTCGACCCCGACGGCCGTGCCCACTTCGTTGCCGACACCCGCGTTGTCGCCAGTCAGCATGATGATGCGCTGGATGCCCGCGCCGCGCAGTGCGACCAGTGTCGCGCGGGCATTCGCCCGCGGTTCGTCGGCGAGCCCCAGCACGCCGAGGAATTCGGGCGTGTGCCCGACCCGGCGCACGATCATCGTGCTGCGTCCGGCGTTCTCGAGGCGTGTCACCGCATCACGCACGTCCTGAGGAACGACGACACCCGCATCCTCGAACAGCAGCGCGCGGCCGATCTCAACGACCGCGCCGTCGACGGGCGCGCGAACACCTCGGGCCGTAATCGACTGGAGTTCTCCCGCCTCCGGCACGGCGAGCTTCTGTTCAACGGCGCGGCGCACGACCGCCTTCGCCAGCGGGTGCTGCGAGCGCTGCTCGACGGACGCGGCGTTGATGAGCACCATGACATCCGCAACGCCCGTCATTGGCACGATGTCTGTGACGGACGGCTCGCCGACCGTGATCGTGCCGGTCTTGTCGAATGCCAGCGACCGAATTGATCCCAGGGCTTCGAGGTGCGCGCCGCCTTTGATCAACACCCCATTGCGCGCGGCCTGCGCGATGCCCGCGAGTACCGCCGCCGGCGTGCCGAGTGCCAATGCGCACGGCGACGCGGCAACCAGCACTGCCATGGCGCGGGCGAAGGATTCCGACCAAGACAGCAGGCCGAGCAGCGGTGGCACCACGATCAGCAGCACGTCGCCGATCAGCACCAGCGGCACAAAAACGCGGGCGAAACGCTCAGTGAACTGCTGCGTTGGCGCCTTCTGGGTCTGCGCCTCCGACACGAGCTTGATCACGCGGTCCAGCGTGCGATCACCGATGGCGACGGTGACGTCGATGAGGAGCGCCCCCTCCCCGTTTACGCTGCCGGCGAACATCGGATCGCCGGGCGCCTTGTCGACCGGGACGCTCTCGCCCGTGATCGGCGCCTGATTCACACCGGAGCGCCCCTCGCGCACCGTACCGTCCACTGGCACGCGCTCGGCCGGTTTCACGATCACCACATCGCCGGGTCGCACAAGATCGATGCCGACGACGACCTCCCGCTGCACGCCGTTCTCGGCGCGAAGCACCGTGGCGCGCGATGGCGCCAGCTCCGCGAGCGCCGTGATGGCACTCCTCGCCCGGCCGAGCGCGTAATGCTCGAGCGCATGACCGAGGCTGAACAGGACGAGCAGCAGTGCACCCTCAGCCCACTCGCCCAGCACGGCCGCCCCGGCGGCTGCCACGACCATCAGGAGATCGATGTTGAAGTGGAACTTGCCGCGCCGGAGATCGCCCAGGAAATGCCCGACGTTATCCCGCGCGCCAAAAACGTACGAGAGGACGTAGGTCGTGATGGGAATCCACCGCGGCTCGAACGCGTTCCGCTCCAGAAGCCAGCCTGCGAGCAACAGCGCGCCGGACATGAGGCTCCACGCGAGTTCGCGGTTGCGCGCGTACCAGCCCTGCGACGCTGCGACTGCGTCCTCAGCCTGCTTGGGCGCAGCGGATGCTGCGCGCACCGCCGCGTCGATCTGCTCGTCGGTCGCTACAGTGCGGTCGTATTCGACGCGCGCGACCTGCGCGGCGAGGTTGACCGATGCGGCCGTCACCCCCGGTACGGCGCGCAGCTCAGACTCGAGCCTCGTGCCGTCGTCTTCGGTCGCGACAAGCCGGATCGGCAGGAGTCGATGTGCATACTGCGCGCTGATCGAGGCCCCGGCACCGCGCGCCATGCCTTCCACCTCGCTCAGCGTGATCTGGTCCGGATCGTAGTGCAGGCACAGGACCGGCCTCGTCACGGGGGCCGCTCCGCCCGGTTCGAGGTCGCCGACGTCGAGCACGTGCGCCTGAGCCACGCCCGGTTGGCCTTCGAGCACGGTCACGAGACGGATGATGCATGCATCGCGGGTGTCAGGCGCGTCAGGGAGCAGCAGCGGAAGATCGAGCCGTGTAACCTGGGACATAGGGGTCATTTCACTCCCTCGCCATCCAGCTGCGGCCCTCGCTGTTCTGCGCCCTCACGACGTGCCGGCATCGCGTTGCCGTTCGTGACGTTGTCGTTCACGGGTCCAGGCCGGTGTGGGGGAGATTGCTCGTGGCTGTCTGGGCCTGCGCCGCCGCACGTCGGGCTTCTCGTCGTGCGCGCCACGATTCCCCAGCGGCGAACAGCGTGGGAAGTACGAACAGCGTGAGCAACGTCGAAGTGACCAAGCCCCCGATCACCACCGTTGCCAGGGGGCGTTGCACCTCAGCGCCCGTGCCATGCGACAGCGCGACAGGCACGAAGCCGAGGCTTGCCACCAACGCGGTCATCAGCACTGGCCGAAGCCGCTCGCGCGCGCCGCCGAGCGCCGCGTCGAGCGGCGTTGCGCCGCGCGCACGTGCGCGTTGCACGGTCGTCAGGAGCACAAGCCCATTGAGCACCGCCACACCGAACAAGGCGATGAAGCCGATGCTGGCCGATACGGAGAGGTGGAGCCCACGCGTCCAGAGGGCAAGCACGCCGCCCACCGCCGCGAACGGCAGGTTCACCAGCACGAGCCCGGCCAGCCACCACGAGCGGAGCGACGCCCACAGGAGGAGCGCGATCAGCAGGATCGACAGGGGCACGACGACCTGAAGGCGGGCCATCGCGCGCTGCTGATTCTCGAACGCGCCGCCGTAGGTGACGAAAACGGCGGGTGGGACCGTGACCCGCGACTCGATGGCGCGGCGTACGTCGGCCGCGAACCCTCCCAAGTCGCGGCCCGCCACGTTGGACTGCACGAGCGTGTAGCGCTGCGCACGTTCCCGACTGACCTGAACCGGGCCGTTCTCGAGGCGGATGTCTGCGATCTGTGAGAGCGCGATACGCGCGCCGCCGGACGCGCCGCCGACCGGGGCCGGCACCGTGATCGCGCCGATGGCTTCGGGCGACGTGCGCAATGCCTGCGGGTAGTAGACCGCCACGTCGACCGCGTAGCTGCCTTCGATGAGCTGCGAGACGGGCTTGCCGCCTACCGCGGTCTCGAGCGCTTCCTGCACCTCCGCCATCGGGATGCCAAAGCGCGCCATCGCGGCGCGGTCGAGCCGGACGTTCAGGTAGCCTTGGCCGGCGGTCTGCTCGATCTGCACTTCGTCCGCGCCGGGCACACTGCGCACTACGCCTGCGACCTGCTCTGCCACTTGGCGCGTAATGACCGGGTCATCGCCGAAGATTTTGATCGCCAAGTCGGCCCGGACGCCCGAGATGAGCTCATCGAGCCGCATCTGCATGGGCTGCGTCATGCTGATGGCGATCCCCGGGACGCGATCTTCGAGCCGCTCGGTGATCTCGCGTTCCATCGAGTCCTTGTCCACGCCGCGCCGCCACTGATCGCGCGGCTTGAGCATGACGAAGATGTCGGCCTGGTTGACGCCCATCGGGTCGCTACCGATCTCCGCGCGCCCCACGCGGCTCACGACGGTGGTCACCTCGGGCGACAGGCGCACCGTCCGTTCGAGTTCCTCCTGCATCGCCACGGAGCGCGTCAGCGAGATGGTCGGGTCCTTGGTCGCCGAGATAAGCAGCGACCCTTCGTCGAGTTGCGGCAGAAACTCGGTGCCGAGACGCGGGACAACGAACAGGGTGGCGAGCAGCAGGGTCAAGGCAACGAAGACCGTGACTCCTGGGCGTCCCATCACCGCGCCCAGTGCTCGCGCATAGCGCCGGTCGAGGGCGTGCTCCACGCGTTGGGCATTCTTGGACTCGCGGGCGCCGCGCCGGAACACCCACGTGCTCGCAGCGGGGATGAAGCAGAGTGCCAGCAAAAGGCTTCCGAACAGCGCAATGGCCACCGTGATGGCCATCGGGCGGAACATGCGCGCTTCGAGCCCCTGCAGGCTCAGGATGGGGACGTACACCAGCATGATGATCAGCACGCCGAAGGCAATCGGGCGCGCGACCTCATGCGCTGCGGCCAGCAACCTGGTCGCGATGCCCTTGTTCGTTGACGGCAACTCGCCACGCTCTTCGTCGCCATGCAGCGTGCGCACGAAGTGCTCGGTCATCACGACGGCGCCGTCGACAATCATGCCGAAGTCGATGGCACCGAGACTCAGGAGGTTGGCCGAGAGCCCAAGCCAGCGCATGCCGAGAAATGCGCACAGGAGTGAAAGCGGGATCGTGGCCGCCACCAGGAGTGCCGCGCGCACGTTGCCGAGGAACAGCAGCAACACGGCAATCACCAGGAGCCCGCCTTCGACCAAGTTCGTGCTCACCGTGCGAAGCGTGCCGCCGACAAGGTCCGTCTGGTCGTAGTAGGGGATCACCTTGACGCCCGGTGGCAGCGAGCGGTTGATGTCCGCGACGCGCTCACGCACGCGCGCCACGACTTCACGACTGTTCTCGCCGCGCAACATCATGACGATGCCGCTCACGACTTCCCCGAGGCCGTCGTGTGAGACCGCGCCTTGGCGGAGTTCCGCCCCGTATCGCACGTCGGCGACATCCCCGATCAGCACGGGCACGCCCGCCTTGCTCGCGCGGATCACGGTGTTGCGTAGGTCATCGAGCGTGGCCGCGGCGCCCAAGCCACGCAGGATGTATTGCTCGTCGCGGTGCTCGAGGTACCCGCCCGCTGCGACCGCGTTGTTCGACTCGACGGCTTCGACCACGTCATGCAGGGTGAGCCCGAAGCTCGCCAGCCGCTCAGGCCGGACGACAACCTGCGCCTGCCGAACCTCGCCACCGAAACTGTTGACCTCCGTCACGCCCGCCACGGTGCGGAGTTGCGGACGGATCACGCGGTCCTGCAGCGTGCGCAGCGCTCGGGTGTCCAACCGTTCGCCGGTGTTGGATGCCGAGTCCTGCAAAAGTTTATACATGAAGATCTCGCTCGACGCACTCGAGAGCGGGCCAAGCGAGGCGTCCGCCCCAGGCGGTAGCGCACTCCGGGCACCCTGCAGCCGTTCGCTCACCAGCGTGCGGGCGCGTTGGATGTCGACGTGGTCCTCGAAGACGACGGTCACCGCCGCGAACCCGTACTTCGATACGGACCGAACCAGGGTGACGTCGGGCAGTCCTTGAAGCGCGGTCTCGAGCGGAAAGGTGGTCAAGCGCTCGACTTCGACCGGCGACAGGCCGGGCGCCTCGATCAACACTTGCACCTGCACGTCGGTGAGGTCGGGGAACGCATCGACGCGAAGCGTCCGGAGTGCCCACAGGCCCGCGGCGGCGACAGCCAAGACC
This sequence comes from Gemmatimonas aurantiaca T-27, assembly GCF_000010305.1. Taxonomy (NCBI): domain Bacteria; kingdom Pseudomonadati; phylum Gemmatimonadota; class Gemmatimonadia; order Gemmatimonadales; family Gemmatimonadaceae; genus Gemmatimonas; species Gemmatimonas aurantiaca. The sequence continues at coordinate 1,563,253 of NC_012489.1, forward strand.
AGCACAAGCACCGTCAGACGCTGTCGGATCGACCACGCAACCAGCCGCTCGACGACGCCGTTCGTCGTCTCGCCCTCCATCGCATCAGCCGTGGACCGCGGAGTCTCAGGCGTGGCCATCGGGTTAGTGCTCATCGCTCAGCGACGCTTTCGCGAGCTCACTCTTCAGCGTGAAGGCGCCGCGCACGACGACGCGTTCACCGGCCCTGAGTCCGTCCTGCACCACCACCATCGCGGTGCGCTGCGTTGCCGAACCAGGCGGCGAGAGTGGCGTCGTCCGTACCTCGCGGCGCACGTAGGTGCGCGGGCCCGTCTCGACGAACACGAACCGACGCTCCCCGTCGGTGACGATGGCACTCTCGGGGATGGTGAGGGTGCTTCCGGTCACGCCGCTGTTCACCGCACCGTTCACCGGACGCGTGGCTGGCACGTCGAGCCGCACCGTGGCGAACATCCCGGGCCTGAGCCTGCGGCTGCCGTTGGGGACGTGAATGACGGCGCGGAGCGTCCGCGTCTCCGGGTTAAGGGCGTCGCGCAGGCGTTCGACGCGGCCCTCGAACCGCATGTCGGGGAAGGCGGCGATGCTGACCGTCGCGCGCTGTCCCGTCCGCACCTGCGGCAAGTTACGCTCGGGGACCTCGGCGATCACGTCGATCACCGAGAGGTCGGCCACGGTGAAAATGGGGGCGCCTGCCTCCACGGCGGCGCCTGGAAGGATATGCGACTCCATCACACTGCCGCCGATGGGTGACCGGAGGGACAGCGTGCTGGCCGGATCGCTGCCAGCGACCGCGCGGGAGATCTCCGCATCGCTCGCGCCGAGCAGCCGCAGGCGACGACGTGCGGCGTCGGCCAGCGCGCGTGCGCCCGTCTCGTCCGTGGTTCCGGTGAGCGTGGCAACGCGGCGCGTCGCCTGCGCCAGGTCGACTTGCGCCGTGAGATACTCGGGACTGAACAACGACCCGACGGATTGGCCGGCGACGACAGCATCGCCTTCGACGACGGAGAGGCGCTCGACGCGACCCGCGATACGTGAGGACACCAGGGCGACGCGGCGTGGGTCGATCTCGACCTGACCCGGCACCTCGAGGCCCTCCGCGCCGCCGAGAGCCGCGGCCATGGCGACCGCCTGGACTTCGATCTGCGCGGTGCGGAACGCGGCCTCGGACAACGCCACCTTGTCAGTCTCGGCGTGTTCGTCTGCATGCTCCGCTCCGCCTTCCGTGGCTACGGCTTCGCGCGCTGCGGTGTCGCTGGGCGCTTGTGCCTCAGCGCGCACGGTGGGAGTCGCTGGCTCGTCTCCGCATGCTGCGGTAAAGGCCAGGGTCATCATGAGCACACGCGTCAGCACACACTTCGCGAGTCCAGCGGCGAAGCGCATGGGCGATGTTCGCGTCGCTGCGATACGATGTGAGAGAGTCATTGGTCAGCGTCCGTTGGACGGAGAAGAGACGTGGGAGTCGCTGCGCTCATCAGCGCCGAGGAGGTCGGCCCACGCGTCGGCCGCGTCGACCAGAGCGCGAATACGTTCGATCTCGGCGCGCGACAGCGCGCGCTCGAAGTCGAGGAGTTCCAGCAAGGAAAGACTGCCCGTGCGATAGGCGGCGAGCGCACTTTCCCGCTCGTCGCGGGCGCCCCGCAGCAGCGCCGCGTCGAAGGCGTCGAGCCGCTCGCGCGCGGCGCTGTAGCGCTCGCGCGCCGCCTCGATCCGCGCTCGGGCTTCGGCGAGGGCAGCCTCGCGCGCGACACCAGCCGTGGAGATCCCTTGGGAAGCCGCGGCGAGGGCCAACTGGTTGCTGCGCGTCGCGGTAAAGGGCAACGAGACCGTCATGCCGAAGGACGGCCCGAGGGTCGGCCCGTTGTTCGCCTGACCGATGCGCTGGATTCCGGCGAACGCGCTGACCTGCGGGCGCTGCTCGGCGAGTACAAGAGCCCGCGCGGCGGCGGTCCGGGCGGCGTCGGTGCGCTGGAGCCTCGCCACGTCCGACCGCGCGAGCAAAGAGTCGAGTGACGGCAACGGGGGCAGGACGGCGCGCCAGGCGTCACCCAGTCCATCACCGGCGAGGGTGTCGATCAGGGCGTCCAGGGTGGACGCCGCGTCGGTTCCGGTGAGTACGGCCGTGAGGCTTGCCCGTGCACCACGGGCCTCGGCCATGCTGGCGCTCCGGTCGCTCTGGATCCGCAAGCGCTCGGTCCGCACGCGGAGCACATCGACATACCGAGCCTGTCCAACGCCGAACCGACCGCGGACCCCCTCTTCGGCACCAGCGAGGAGCTGATCCTCGGCCGCCAACCGCAGCGCGATCCGTCGAGCCCCGGCCGCGCGGACGGCGTCGCGGAGGACCACGCCCTCGAGACGCCGCTCTTCAAGCGAGACCGCGATGGTCGCCGCTTGGACCTCGACATCGGCCAGCGTGCGCTCGGCGCGCCGTCGTGGACCGGTCATGAAGTCGCGACCGACCTCGAGGCGAAGATTGCCTTGATCGAGGTTGCTCGCTGGGGCTTCTGAGAGGCCAGCCGAGAAGAAAGCGGGGGCAGTGGGGCCGGCAGCGGCGGCACGCGCGGTAGCGAGATCGACGTTCGCCCGGGCCGCACGCAGCATCGGACTTCCCGCGCGGGCAGCAGCACGCACGCGTTCGATGGCCCGGCTTACGCGCGTGCTATCGAGCGCGATGCGCACCCGAGCGGAGTCCGTCGGCAATTGTGCGCTGAGCGGCGCAAGCGCGGACACGCCGGCGAGTGCGGCGATGAGGCGGGCCATCCGTCGTAGCTTGGAAGGCAGCGCGGGCCGGGATGCTGCGCGGCAGGTGGTGCGGTGGAGATCAACGGCGCACGGGTGGCCGTTTGATTGTGCAGCGGTCATGGGGTCCTCGAGAGGGCGAAGCCGCAACCCGTGCGCGTGGGCACGGATGTGGACGGACGCGATGACGCGTTAGCCGCTCGCGAGAGGGGCGCACGGAATGCGCGGCGGGGCTGACGCGGCTAGGCGCTCTGCACCCGAGGGGGGCGTCTCTTCGGCTCCCCCACCACACTTGAAGGGAGACGGTCGGACTTTCCTGACACCGCCGTGGCGAGGGCGTCCAGGCGTCCCGGCAGGACATGCTGGGTCGTCAAGGTCCCGCCATGGGCGTGCGCGCAATGGCAGAGGTGCATCTCGTGCTGATCCGGTGCGCTCGTGGTGCCTGATCCCGGACCCGGATCTACGGCGGCAGCTGTCGCAGACGTGGGGGCCGGGCTCGTGCTGCCGATGGCAAGCGCAGCCTGCGGATCATCGCAGGGGTCAGCGATCAGCGGTTCCGCGACCGTCACCGACACACACAGCCCAAGCAGCACCGCCAGAAGGCGGCGCAGCGTTGGTGCGAGTGGCGAACGGCGAAGGGCGTGGAGCATCAGGAAACAGTTGCGGTGATTCGGCCGCGAGGTCAGCCCAGGCGCCCGAGTAGCATTGGGGCGTTGCGAGGGCTGCCAACGGGCAGTATTCTACCTGAACGAATGAACGACAGTTCAGTCGTTCAGGTAACGTAGGAGTCCGATGCGCATTCTGCAAGCTCGCCATCGCCCAAGGCCGTCCGTGGCCATGGGCGACCCCATACAGCCCGCGCCCGGCCCCTTGATGGCCGACGTGTGCGAGGTCGCGTGCGTGGATGCCGAGAAGGTGGCGCGAGTCAGGGCGGCCGGCCCGGCCCCCGCGACGTTGCTGGCGCTCGCCGAGACCTTCAAGGCACTGGGTGACCCCACGCGGCTCCGGATCGTGGCGGCCCTGGCGCAGGAAGAGCTCTGCGTCTGCGACCTCGCGACCCTCGTCGACGTGTCCGAGTCCGCAGTCTCTCACTCGCTCCGGACGCTCAGGCAGCTCCGCCTCGTGCAGTACCGCAAGGTGGGGAAAATCGCCTACTACTCGCTGGACGATGCGCACGTGGCGCGGCTGGTCGCGGAAGGTCTGGGCCACATCGACGAAGTCGGGCGCTGAGGGCCATGTCCCGCGCAGCGCCGGCTGGCGTGGTCACCGCTCGCTATCGCGTGACAGGCATGGACTGCGCGCACGACGCGGCGGACATCGCCGCAGCGGCACAACGCATCGTCGGGGTGTCCGCGGTCAAGGTGTCGGTCGCGTCGGGAATCATGACCGCGGAGGCGCCCGAGGCGGTCCTACCACAGGTCGAACAAGCCGTCCAGGCCGAGGGGTACCAGATTGACCGGATCGGCGCGGCAGACGGCGTAGCGGGGGTGACGGGGGCGGCACCGGTCGCGCGCGGGTACCGACGGGCGCTATGGATCGTGGTGCTTCTGAACATCGGGTATGGCGTAGTGGAAGCGGTCGGCGGGTTCTTGGCTGGCTCCCAGTCGCTCAAGGCAGACGCGTTGGACTTCCTCGGCGACGGACTGATCTCCTTGGTGGGGCTGATCGCGCTAGCGTGGCCGCTCGTGTGGCGCGCGCGCGTCGCGTTCGGGCAAGGAGTGTTTCTGGGGCTCCTGGGAGCCACGGTTCTTGCCGCGACCGCGTATCGGGTTGTCGTGCAGCAGCAGCCGGAGGCCGACCTCATGGGAGTGTTCGGTTTCCTCGCGCTGCTCGTGAACGTAGCGGCGGCGCTGGCCCTGATGCCGTACCGCAAGGGCGGCGACGCCGCAGCGAAAGCCATCTGGCTCTTCTCCCGCAACGACGCGCTGGCCAACCTTGCCGTCGTGATCGCCGCCGGTCTCGTCGCGTGGAGCGGCACACCCTGGCCGGACCTCGTCGTGGCTGTAATGATCGCGGCGTTATTTCTGCAGTCATCGTGGTCGATCATTCGTGACGCGCGCGCTGACATCGCCGATGCGCATGGCGGCGAGCAGCTCCCCTAGCGTTTCCCGGTGCAGCGGCGCGGGTGTTGCCGATGGTGCTTCGGCGAACGGTCGACACCCTTGGCCGTCCAGGTATAGAACCCCAGAGTTTGCCGAAGGCGACGTTGACGACGATTGCGGACGAGGGGAAGGCTTGCTTTCGGTAGGTATCCATCGGGAGGCGGTATGGCTGGGGACGGGAAAATGTACGCCGAGCGGGTCGTGGCGCTGCTCCAAGAACGGGCGGCGCGGGTCGCGGCGTTCAAGGAAGTCGGAACACCGGCGAAGCGCCGACGCGGGTGGCGTCACGCCGCCGATCTGTCTGCGTTCGGTAGCGAGTACGCCTCACGCCGCCGCCGCACACGTAGTGGCTCGCTCCTTCTCTGTCTGGCATGCTCCGAGAGGAACGCCTGCCGCATGCTCGCCGGCAACGGGAACGCCTTGTCGCGCCACCGGCTGACCCAGTCGATGGTCTCGCCCAGCCACCACGTGCAGTCCATCTCGCGGTGATAGGCGCTCGGGTGGTCGAAATGATCGACGGGGTGGCGTGCAGCCTCCACCATCACCGACTGGCACTTCACGTAGTGCTGTGCCAGCGTGGCGTCCACGTCTCCGGTCGCCCGTCGCGCGATCTGCTTCCCACAGGCGCGTTCCTCAGCGCCATGTCGCTGCATGCGGGTGGGGCCATTCGTGCCGCGGAGACCCCACCAGTACGTGGCCCACAAATGCCGCACCTTGTGCGGCCCGAACACCCACGGCCAACGCTTCCGCGCCTCGTCCATGGTCGCTGGCAAGTCGCTACGCCCCATCGCCTGCAATCCCTCGAGGAGCGCATCCGCCCATAGATCGTTCAATGCCTTGGAGAGAAACGCGCCAGCGACAGGCGGTGTGCGGCGTGAACGTGGTATTGGATTGATGAGCCAGGCAACCGTGCCCATTCTCACTGCCCCCTGCATCGTGGTGCCAGGTGCCACCAGCCCGAGCTTCTGGACCGCTGGCCACCAGATGTCCCGGAGATATCTCGCGGCCCACGTGTAGTCGATGATTGCAGGTGACCAGCGCCAGATCGCGCGTTCGGTGTCATTCTTGGTCTCCGTTTCCGAGACGTCCGACTCCTCGTGCGCTCGGAAGGTGGAGGACATGGACCTGATGTGCAGCAGGTTGCCGGCAGCATCCCATGCAGCGTTGATGTGCACCTCACGGCCCACGCGCGCATGCTGGGCGTTGCTGATGCGGACGGGATCCGCCGTGAGCGTGGCCTGTACCGCCCACCGTGTGAGGGCACGGCGATACGCCTTGCGAGCCTTCTTCGCCTCGCGGGCACACCGCGCCGAGGCCGAGGAGGTGAGGGCGGCCCGTTCCGCAGAGTTCATCGCGCGCTGGTGCTTCGGCAGATCGACTAGCGTTCGCCATGGCAGCACGCAACAGACCAGCTGCGGCAACGTGATTCGCTCGAAGAGCTCCGCAATCTGCTGACGCGAGTCCCGGCTCGCAGCCAAGGCAGCCTTCAGCATGTTTGACGTGGTTTCCCACGCCGTGCGGAACGCCTGTTCAGCCGCACTTCCATCGTTGTGAATACCGATCACGACACGCTCGGTAATGGCGGCAAGGGCATACAGCATCTGAATGGCCGCGGGCGGGAGCATGAACTCTCCGTGCTTCGCAGGTGATGCCGAGGCCTGTGCGCCGTGGGGGACGCCACCACCGATGATCCCATTGGCGACGGCGTGCTCCACGACCACCACGGCGAGCGGACGAGTGGCGTTCTTCTCGATGCCGGTTGACGACACCTGCATCGCACGTCGCATCGCCTCGAGCTCCGGTGAGGTAGCCAGATGTTCGGACTCGAAGGCGCGGGAGCGCGATGTCATGCACCACAGATCGATGAACCGTGGATCCTCCGGCATGGCGACGTCCGTGATCAACGCCCGACGACGCACCTCGAGATAGGCACGCGCCCACTGCAAGGCCTGGTACTGGTAGCGCATCTGGGTCTTGGCCCGGAGTGATGCATGCACTGTGGGGCTGCGACGGTACTTGGCCCGACGGCTGACCTGCTGGTTCGCCACGGACTTCCATACACGAAGCTCGCTCATGAAGCGCGGCATGACCGCCTCGAGTTCGACCAATGGCGCATCGTGATCGACTTCCCACGTCGGAAGCGCCGGGGTCAAGTCACCGCCTTCGGCCAGCTCCCGTGACACGCACCGCAGTACCCACACGTCGTGCGCCGTGTTCTTGCGTTCCCACGAGCGGAGGAGCTCGCGAAGGCCGTCCGGAGTGCCGGGCAGCGCGTAGGGGTCGATGACGCCATGGGCGGCCGCACAGCGCGCGAGGTTGCGCACGCCGGTCAGCACCATCTTGAGGGCGCGGCGGGCGAGGGCGGTCTGTTGATCGGCGATCCGTGCCTCGAGGAGTGCCTCCACGCGTTGCCAAGCGCTTGGCAGCTCGACGAGCGTTGCCGTCGTAGCCGGCTGGTGCTGGCCCAGAGCCTCAAGTAGGCGTCTCACACGGCTGGCCGCGTTGCCGGGGCGGCGCCCCCCGGCGGCCGCGGCGCGTAGCCTCGCCGCATGCGCGGTTCCGGACAGGAGGTCGCGCACGTCAATCGGCGCGGCCTCGTGACCAGCTGGTGGGTCGAGGAGATATCTGGCGTGTCGCTCGTCCTCGGCCACGCCCTGTTGCACCAGCTGCCACGCCAGTGCGGCGCGCAGGTCGCTGACGGCACCCGGGATGGTGGCAAGCGACAGGGTTGGGGTACCGCCGCGCTGCTGGAGGTCGTCTGCCTGCAGGCGCAGTACAGGAAAGGTGATGCGGGACTCGATGGTGGTGTGGGTCATAGGCTCCTCGGTGGGTTGGTGCTCTCGCGAGCGTACCGGGAGCGTGCGGCAGCCCGCACGGGGGGCGCCGATTCGGTGCAGAATCTTTGTGCACGGGCGCCGTCGCCGCGCTCTTCTCGTGCTCAATCGTGCGCTTACGCGCTCAGGTTGTGCGCAATCGACCCGATGATCGTCGTCGTGATGAGCAGGTCTCTTGCGCACAACGCGTCACGACGGCCGTGGGCTACTGTGCTCAAGTCGTGATCAGGTAACCACTTGGTAGTTCGGGGCGGTCCAACGACACCACGGACACTTTGCACAAAGTTGGTGTTGCCTCACCGTGCGATTCCTCGCCCCTCAATCCGGCGCGCGGTTTCGGCTACGCTCCTTCCACAACGAATACACCGCAGGTATCACGATCAGCGTCAGCAATGTGCTGCTGAGCATGCCGCCTACCATCGGCGCCGCGATGCGCTTCATCACACTGGCCCCGGTGCCGCTGCCCCAGAGAATCGGCAATAGGCCGATCATGGTGGACGCCACAGTCATCATCTTGGGGCGTACTCGCTCGACAGCGCCCTCCATGGTGGCGGCGAAAATATCGGCCGAGGACAGCACATTCCCATCCGCTCGACGCGCATCAAGCGCCGAGTTGAGGTACACGATCATGATCACCGCCGTCTCTGCGGCAACGCCGGCGAGGGCGAGAAAGCCAATCGTCACGGCCACCGACCACTCGTAGTTCAGTAGCCACAGAAACCACACACCGCCCACGAGCGTGAACGGGATAGACAACATCACGATCAGTGTATCGGCGACGCTGCGGAAGTTCAGGTAGAGCAGCAGCACGACCAGTGCCAGGGTCGCCGGCACCACGATCTGCATGCGGGCCTTCGCCCGCTCCATGTACTCGTATTGGCCGCTCCACTCGAGGCGGTACCCGGGCGGGAGTGTCATGGCCCCTGCGATCATCCGCTTGGCCTCGGTAACGTAGCTGCCGATGTCGCGGTCGCCGGGATCCACGTACACCCATGCCGTGGGCTGCGCATCTTCGGTGCGCACGACCATTGGACCCGCCACCTGCCTGATGGTCGCCACCTGACCCAGTGGAACCTGCGGCGTGCTACCCGTTGGCTGGCTCGAACCGTTCATACCGTCAGGCATCCCTCCTGCACCACCGCCGCCGCGCTCACCACCTCGAGCGCTTCCGCTGTGTGCCACCGGCACCAGAACCCCCGCGAGTCGTTCCGGCGTATCACGCAGTTCTTGAGGGTACCGCACGCGAACCCCGTAACGCTCACGTCCTTCGACCGTTTGGGTGATCGTCATCCCGCCAATCGCGGTCGCAATGACCGTCTGCACGTCTCCGACGTTGAGACCATGGCGTGCCGCCGCAGCGCGATCAATGTCGATGTCCAGGTAGTAGCCACTGACCGCCCGCTCGGCGAATACGCTGCGCGTGCCGCTCACCTCCTTCAGGCGCATCTCCACCTCCTTGCCGAGCCGCTCCAATTCCGCCAGGTCGGGGCCGTAGAGCTTCACACCCACGGGCGTACGGATGCCGGTGGCCAGCATGTCGATCCTTCCCTTGATGGGCATGGTCCACGCGTTCGTCACGCCTGGCATTTTCGTGGCGCTGTCCATCTGCGCGATGAGCTGCTCGTACGTGAGCCCCTCACGCCACGCATTCCTCGGCTTGAGCATGATGGTGGTCTCTGCCATGTCGAGGCCGGCAGGGTCGGTCGCCGTGTTGGCGCGTCCCGCCTTGCCCCACACGCTTGCCACCTCGGGAAAGCCGCGCAGAATGGCATCCTGCTGCCGTAGCAGTTCGCGCGCACGCGCAACACTGATGCCGGGCAAGGTGGTTGGCATGAAGAGCACCGAGCCCTCATCGAGCGGGGGCATGAATTCGCTGCCGATCCGCTGAAAGGGAATCCACGTGAGAATGAACATGACCGTCGAGCAGACGATCACCCCCCAACGATGCCTCAGCGCCCACGCGAGTACCGGCGTGTACACCCGGATCATCGCCCGTGAGAGCGGATTGTGCTGTTCGCGCGCGATTCGCCCGCGGATGAAGAGCCCCATGAGGACTGGAACGAGCGTGACACTGAGCAGGCTCGCTGCCGCCATCGCGAATGTTTTGGTAAGTGCGAGCGGCTTGAAGAGCCGCCCCTCTTGCCCCTCCAGCGTGAAGACGGGGATGAAGCTCACCGTGATGATGAGCAATGAGTAGAAGAGCGATGGCCCCACCTCTCGCGCCGAGTCGAGTACCACCTCCAAACGCTCGCGGCGGGAAAGCAACGCCGTATCCATGTGCGTGGCACCCGGAGCCGCGCGCCGCTCGAGGTGCTTGTGCATGTTCTCCACCATGACGATGGCGGCATCGATCATCTCGCCGATGGCGATGGCGATGCCGCCCAGCGACATGATGTCTGCCCCGATATCGAACGCCCGCAACCCGATGAAGGCGATGACCACGCTGATCGGCAGCGTGACCACGGCTACGAGCGCTGAGCGTGCATGCAGAAGGAAGACGATGCAGATAAGCGCAACAATGATCGCCTCTTCGATCAATGTCGAGCGCACCGTGCCAATGGCCTCCTTGATGAGCGTGCTGCGATCATACACCGGCCGCACCACCACGCCGGCCGGTAGACTGCCTTGTACCTCGACAAGCCGCGCCTTGACGCGGTCGATGGTTTCGAGGGCGTTCTCTCCGAACCGCATGACGACAATGCCACCCACTGCGTCGCCACGACCATCGAGGTCGGTGATGCCACGTCGGACAGCCGGGCCGATGGTCACCCGTCCGAGCTCCGCTACGCGCACCGGTGTGCCCGACGCGGTGGCTCCCACGACCACATTTTCGATGTCGGGGATCCCTTTCAGGTAGCCGAGACCGCGCACCATGTACTCGCGCTCCGACAGCTCCATCACCATCGCACCTACATCGCTGTTGGCATTCTGGATGGCGTTCATCACGCGCGTCACAGGAATGCCGAACGCGAGCAGCTTCGCCGGCTCGAGGTCCACTTGGTACTGTTTCTCGAAGCCGCCGACCGAGGCCACCTCGGCCACTCCCGGCACGGCGGTGAGGGCGTAGCGCAGCGACCAGTCTTGCAGGGTACGCAGCTCGGGCAGGGACAATCGACCGGTGGTGTCTTCCAGCGCGTACTGAAACACCCACCCGAGTCCGGTCGCGTCTGGGCCGAGGCTGGGGGCGACGCTCGCCGGCAGCTTGCCCCGTATCCCGTTGAGATACTCGAGCACGCGCGAGCGCGCCCAGTACAGGTCGGTGCCGTCCTCGAAGATCACATACACGAACGACACGCCGAAAAACGAGTATCCGCGCACTGTTCGCGCCCCGGGCACCTTCAGCATCTCGGTGGCGATGGGATACGTCACCTGATCTTCCACAATGCGCGGCGCCTGCTCATTGTAATCCGCCTGCACGATGACCTGCACGTCGGAGAGATCTGGCAGTGCGTCGAGCGGCGTCTGGCGCAGCGCGTATACGCCGCCGATGGCGAGGCACAACGTGAGCACGCCGACCACCAGGGCGTTCTGGACCGACCATTCAATCAGACGCTTCAGCATGGTCGTGGCCTCACGGCTTGATCTGGCCGTCGTGCGATGCCCGCGGCGGTGTCGCCGACTTTGCCTTCGGCGCGACATGCGCCGAGTGATCCATTCCGGGCATGTCTGCCATAGGGTCGCGCGTCGGCTTGGTCGGCCTTGGAGGCGGCGGGATGCGTGGCGTTGACGTCATCGGCAATGACGCCGGCGGAGTGCTCATCTCCATGCCCGGCATGTTTCCCATGCCACCCAACGCCTTGCCGAGGTTCGACTCCGCGTCCACGAGGAAGGTCGCCGACGCGACTACCGTGTCGCCGGCGGAGAGACCCCGCAGTACCTCCACGCGTGTGTCGTTGGTGAGCCCGAGAGCGACTTCGCGCGGCGCGAGTTGGCCGTTGCCTTCTCGTACGAACACCACGTGGCGTTCACCCGTAGAAAGGACGGCGCCGCGTGGGACGGTAAGCGCCTGTGTGCGGGCCCCACCCACGATGCGCAGCGTGGCGTACATCCCCGGCTTGAGCTGCAGATCAGCATTGGCGAGCACGACCCGTACCCGCACCGTTCGCGTTTCCGGGCTGATGGTGGGGTAGACGTAACCAATGCGCCCCATCCGGTGATCGCCGGGTAGTGCCTGAAAGTCGGCGTGCACCATTTGGCCTATCCGCACCTGCGCAAGGTCCTGCTCGAACACTTCGCCTTCCACCCACACGCGGCGCAGGTCGGCGACCTGGTATAGTGCTTCGCCGGCCATGATACGTTGACCGGCGACGACGTTCTTCTCCAATACGTAGCCGGCGGCCGGCGAGCGGAGTGTCAGTGTACGCCGCACGGTACCGGTCTCTTCGATGGCCGCGATTTCGGTGGCGGGGATGTCCCAGTAGGCGAGTCGTCGCCGCGACGACTCGAGCAGATCGGCGGCACTGCGTTGGGCGTCGGTGGATGCAGCAGCCACGTCTCGCGTGAGTCGCTTCGCAAGGAGAAGCTCCTCCTGGGCCTGCACGAGCATGGGCGAATAGATCGTGAGCAGCGCCTGACCCATCTCCACCGGCTGCCCCGTTGCGTTCACGAGGAGTCGCTCCACATAACCGTCGATCTTCGGCGTGATCACGTGCAGTCGCGTCTCATCGTATGTGATCTGGCCGACCGTTCGTACCTCGCGTTCCAGCGCTCCTACCGTGGCGACGGCATAGGTGACCCCGATGCGCTGCGCTTGCTCGGGGGGGAGCATCACGGGCGATGCGTTCTGCGCGCCGGCAGCGGCACCGTGATTGTGGTCAGCCGCCATGGGCGTCGGCGCTGATGCGTCGCGCGTGGCGAAGTACACGCCGCCTACGGTCGCAGCCACCACCGCGGAATAGATCGCCATCCGCCATGGGGCGATGCGTCGCGGTGTCCCATGGCCTTCCTCGCGATTCATGGCGCCTCCTTGGTCATGGGGACCAGCACACGGCCGGTCAACATTTCGAGCTCCGCCCACGCCTTCCCTTCGTCTGATTCCAGCGTGACCAGTTCTTCGCGATACCGGTTCACGGTCATCCGGCTATCGAGCAGCGTCATAAAATCGACGCTCCCCACGCGATACGCCGCGAGTGCTGACGCGACGGTGGCCTCCGCCTGTGGGAGGATCGTGGTGCGATAGAGCACGGCGAGCCGACGGGCCCGTCCAAGCGCGGCGAACGCCTCGCCGAGGCGTCCACGCGTGTCCGCACGCATAGCGAGCAGATCGGCGCGTGCCATGCGGCTCATGGCGCCCGCCTCTTCGCGCATGCGGAGTTGCCGTGAGCGCGCAAAAATGGGAACCGTGGCGCCGATCATGAGACTTCCCATGCGGTCTGTGGTGCGGCCCATCGGCTCGCCGGTTGTCGCCTCGGCCATCGAGCCGCCACGCTGCCCGTACTGCAGGCCTACCTGCAGATCCGGAAGCAGTTCGCGGTGTGCGAGCCGTTCGCTCGCTTCCGCCGCGCGGAGTTCGTCCTGCCCGGCCCGTATCATCGGGCGCTCGCGGTCCGCCAACGAGTCCAGCCATCGGCGCGGTGGTATCGAGTCTGGGAAGTCCGGGAGTAACGGGACATGCAAGGCGTCATCAACGTCACGATCCAGCAGGGCATTGAGGCGAGCTGTCATTGCCTCGCGCATCGCCTGCATGCGCACGGTGTCCTCGACCATGCGGGCGATCTCCACCTGCGCACGCAGTACATCCGTCTGCCGCCCCTCGCCCACGCGATACATGGCCTCCGCCGTTCGCGCGATGTCCTGTAAGAGGCGCAGGGTTTCGCGCGCGACCGCGAGCTGCTGATGCGCGGCGTAGAGGTCGTAGAAGACCATCGCCGTCTGGCTGCGGAGCTCCCACACCACGTTGCTTACACGCGCCTTCGCCGCGGCAGCTGACGCCGACGCCGCCTTCCCCGCGAAGCGCAGTTTGCCGCCCAGCGGAAGCATCTGCATGAGCTGCACCTGCGCCATCCCCAGTACGGGCATGGGCGCCAGTCCCGGCAGCGAGTAGTTCATGAATCCGAACTGTAGTTGCGGATCGGGAGGCCGAGTGACAGACGAAACCCTCGCAGCGGCCGCGCGCGCCTGCGCGTCGGCGGCAGCCACCCGAGGGTTCACTCTGGTGACCTCGGCGAGCACCTGCGCGAGTGACAGCTGTTCGGCGGGGGGCTGTGAAGCCTCACGCGCGGTGGCACGCACCATCTCGCGCACCGCGTCACCGGATCGCGACTGCCCCGCCACCGGAGCCGCCACTGACAGCACGAGCGCGACTGAGGGCGCGAGGATGCGTACCAGAATGAACGGGTAGTGGCAGTACGCTCGATGTTCCCGACGGAATGCGGATGGCATGGCAACTCCAGTGTTCATCGTGCACATGATGCAGGTCGTCACCGGCTCAGTACAATCAGCATTCATCAGTCCGAAATGTCAGGAAGCCCCTGACGCTGGTCACGAAAGAGAGCGGTCAGGGGCTTCCTGATGACACCACGCGCAACGCGTCCGCGCGCAGAGATCACTCCGGCATGGGCGGATCGTTCGGCCGACGCGCACGGGAGGCCGTGTGTGAGTGTCGCACGACCCAGCGCGCTTTGTCACCACTGCCGGCGCGCTCGAGGATGAACGTGCCGCGCCCGAAGTTGTCGATGGTGCGAGTGCCCTCCTTGGCTTGCAGGGCATACGCTACGGTCGCCCAGGCGAGCTTGCCTTCGACGCGCGTCACGATCTCGATGGGGCGGTACTTGAACCCCGTCATCTCCTTGAGCTCGGGGCCAAGATGATGATCGCGGTAGTCCTTCCAGCCGCGGTTGATCCCGGCGCTCTCGAAGACCGTAAGACTGTCACCGGCGTACAAAGTGTCCAGCGCCGCCAGGTCCGCTCGCTCCGCCGCCGCAAACACGGCTCGGATGACGGCCGTCGCCTGATCGACGGGACGGGTGGCAGCCTGCGCACTCAGCGTGCTCGACCAGGCCATCGCGCCCATGGCGATGACGGTCGTCGTCATGGATCCCTTGCGCATGGTCAGATCACTTCACGCTGAAGACGTACGACCCGCCCATCGGGTGGCCGTCGGGACCGGCAACGCGGTACTTCACTGTGTACGAACCGGCCGCGAGGGGCTTGGTCACCGGAATGACCACGGTCTCGGTCGCCTGCGAATCGGCCGCGACATCACCGAGTGCCGCCAGCTCTTCAGTGCCGCGGAGCAGTGTGATTTTCGCGATCTTGATCTCGATCTTCTCCGAGAACGTGAGGCGAAGCTCCTTCGGCGCAGCCACGGTGGTCCCGGCACTGGGCAGCGAACTCTTGAGCTTGGCGTGCGGCAGCACCGCAGCAATGGCAGCCACGGGCAGGGCCGCACCGAGGAGCAGCGACCGGATGAACGTGCGACGAAGCGACATGGGTTCTGATCGGGAATGAGGTGGAAACACGTACATCAACGTACCCACGATTTTACCCTGGGTAAAGGCTAGACATCGGTCGATCATACGACCGTGAAACGCACTCAGCGGGGGGCCGACCGGAACACGAGGGTCGCCCAGTGAACGTCCCAGTCGGCGCCCGAGCGAGGGGGCGCTGGGACGATCTGCAGCGTGCGCACGTTCCAGAGGCCGGGGGGCGTGATGACCACGGTGGCAACACCGGCACTGTCGGTACTGACGGCGACGTCGCGAATGGAGGCCCGACGCGCGGCTGACGTGTCGACGCGAGAAGACGGCCGCTCCGGCACCGACCCCGCGTGAAGCCGCGCGAATGCCGCCGGCTTACCAAGCAACAGCAGACGGAGACGAAGCGTGTCCCCGGCACGGAGCGCGGACGGGTCCGACAGTGGAATGAACTCCAGCGGATGGCCCGCCACGCGGTCGAATGCGCGGGCTCCCCGCCCGACCTCGACCAGCGTTTTAGCGTACTTTGCGTATCGGCGCGTGAGGCTGTCTCCTCCAACCACGGGCAGCAACCCATCACGCTCGTAGCGCTCGCGCGCCTCTGGTGCACCCTCGAGGTCGAGGTAGCGGCGGAAGCTGGCGGGGGACTCACGGACTGTCCGCGGCGCCAACTGGACGGCCACCATGTGCTGGCCGCCTACCGCCGGCGTATGCGCCAAGCGTAGCGAGGCCCCGTCGGTCGAAAGGGCGGTGATCCGATGGACCGCGCTCGCTGTGAGCACCGAGGCGTTCACGATTCGGTCCGGCGTAACAGCGGACAGGCTTGTCGGGAACAGACTCGAGGTCTGACCGCGAACGCCGATCCGCCCACCTGGCACGAGCGAGAATGCGTCGGGTACCAACCAGAAATCGTGCGCGCGCAGCGCGTTGACCGAGGTGAGCGCCATCGCGGCGGCGACGAGCGCGCAGCACCAGCGCGTAAATCGGGCGGTCACGAGCGGCGACTCCGCGACGACCAGTGAAATGCGCTGATACGCCACCCCATAGGGGTACGCGTAAGGATCGCGAGTTCGGCGCCTACGGAGTTCACGGGGCGTCCACGCGACTCACCCGTTGCCTCGCTGGTCGACGTCGCCCACGCCATGTCACCGCGTACGCGGACGTGGATGCTGCCACGCGTCTGCTTGACTGCCTTCGCGAAGCTGATGTCGCTGGCGAGGTGATGTGAGCGGTAATCCGCCAGCGTCTCGATGCCTCCGGCCTCCACGATCACGGCATCGGGTGTCAACAGCTTGAGTGCAGCAAGGCTGTCGCCCGCCGTGAGGGCCTCATGATAGGCGCGGATGGTGGCTGCGACGGATGCCGAGTCGCTCTGAGCACCGTTGACCATGGGGTCGGCGGGCGCGGCTATCTGCATAGGGAGCGAGGTGGATTCAAGCGCCGCGGCGAGCAAAAGGCTGACGAGGCCAACGAGTGAGAGTGACATGGTCGGGGGCGAAGGGGAGAGTGCAACGCCGCTCGAGCGAAATGCTGAGCGACCGGACGACGTCATGAACCGTGCGCGTGGGGACAGTCTGCTGCACCAGCTGGGAGGACAGGTCCGGCGACTCGCCAGCGGCAGAACAGATGACCGGCGGCGAACATGCCGTCGTGCTCGCAATGCTGATGCGAACCCGGGTGCTCGGGTGCATTCGGCAGATCATGAACGTCGACGATGCCCGAAAGCATGCTCACCGCGAGTACCATGCTGGCGACGACGACCGAGCCACCCGTGAGACGACCGCGAGGTTGGAAGTCTTCGCCCACGAGTCGACGGACACGCCGCTCCAGTAGGTCGGGGCGAAGGAACCCCACGACGGCCATGGACGCCCCCGGCGATTTCCAGGCGCCCAGCTTCACCAATGCGCTCGCCACCGTGAACGGACCCGTGACCTGACTCGCCGCATCGTCGGCCATGATCTCGGCCTCGTCCGCGATATCATCGGCGATGGCTCGAAGGGCAGGGATCCAGAACAGCGCGCGAGCGAGCATTCGCAGTAAGAGAAAGCGGATCGGATCGCGCCGTCGAACATGTGTCGCCTCGTGCGCCAGCACGGCGACCGCTTCGTCTGGGAGCAACGCGCGCTCACCCCCCAACAGTGCTTCCGCCACGAACACGCGCGGCCGCCACCACCCCGCGGTAAAGGCCGGCATGGGTAATCCAGCCACCACGCACACATCACCCACGGAAAGGCCGCTGCGTTCCGCGAACTCCACCTCGTGTGAGGCGAGACCGCGCACCGGCAAACCATTCAGGACGCGCCGCGTACGGAGCGTTTTCTGCGTAATCTCGAACAGCGCCCAGGCAAATCCGACCGCGACCAAGAGATGCAACAGATGGTGCGCCGGTGACAGCAACTCATGCAGCGCGATCAGGCACAACGCGCCGAGGTGATCGCTGCCTGACAGCGGACGTTCCGCCACGCCCAGCAGGTGGGTACCCACCACCGGCACAAGCGACAACATGAGGATGGCCGACAAGCCGATTACCAGCAGTCGCTGATAGCGCCGCTCACCGACCACGGTCCCGGGCCGGAGCCACGGACGATGCGAGTCAACCACGACGGCGGCGGGCCTCGTCTACGAGTCTGGCCAGTCGATCCAACTGGGCGGGGTCACGTTCCGCCAGCACGTCGACGAAGCACGCCGCCAGCCGCTCGGGCGCGAAATCGATCACGCCCTCCACCATGCGGCGTGATACAAAATCGTGGAAGTCGCCGGGCGCCATCGCCGCTTCGTAGTGCAGCAGTCCATGCAACTTTCGGCGCGTGAGGATCTGTTTCTCCACGAGCTTGTTCAGCACGGTCACCACCGTCAGCAGCGCCACCTCGTGCTCCACGATCACCATCTCGTGCACCGTGCGCGCGGTGACCGGCTCATCGAACTGCCACACGGCGGTCAGGAGCCGGGCCTCGAGATCCCCGAGGACCTTCGCCAGCCCGTCCGCAGAGAGGCGTACGGCGTCGCCCATTTTCGGTTGTGCGGGCTTACGCGGACTCATCGAAAGTCTCCGGGCGGATGATGATGCGCATGGCCAGCGGCCTTCGCCTTGAATGCTGGTAGCGTGATGCGGTCGTGCTGCAATTCCTCTGGTGTGGCTTCGCGCGCCTGCGTGCCTTCGGGCGCCTGCCACCACGAGGTCTCGTCGCCGGCGCGCAGGCGGTCGCGCACCTTCATCACGGTGAACATGCCACCCATGTCGATGTATCCATGCGGACCCTGCGCCCCCATCATGGGCAGGCTGTTCTTGGGAACGGGCATCCCCATCTCGCCCATGCCGCCCATGCCGTCATGGCCCATCGTCATGTACTCGGGAATGATCGGCTGTACGGCCTTGTCGATCACCTCAGCGTCGGCTCCAAGCATGCTGACGCCGCTATGACCCATCTGCGTCATGGTATGATGCGACATGTGGCAATGCAGCGCCCAGTCACCCGGATTATCTGCAACGAATTCCATCGTTCGCGTACAGCCCACCGGTACGAGCTGGGTCACTTCCGGCCACCGCGCCGAGCGCGGGATGTCACCGCCATCGGTCGCCACGAGGGTCCAGGTGTGTCCGTGAATGTGGATGGAGTGGTGGCTCATGGCGCTCAGATTGCCCAGACGGATCCGCACCAGCTCATTGCGCTCCACCATCAGCGGCGCGGTTCCCGGATACGCCTTGCCGTTGAATGTGAGCACGTTGAACTCGAGCATCTCATTCGGGTCGGGGCGACGGGCACCGGGAAGCACCTTCCACTCGCTCGACAGCAGGGCAAAGTCCCGATCCGGACGACGCTCCGGCGCCACGCGCGGATGAATGACGAACATGCCCATCATGCCCAGCGCCTGCTGCGTCATCTCGTCACGATGCGAGTGGTACATGTAGGTGCCATGCTGGCGCAACGTGAACTCGTATCGGAACGTGGAGCCCGAGGGGATCGGCGCCTGACTGAGGCCGGACACACCGTCCATACCCGAGGGCAGGATGATCCCATGCCAGTGGACGCTCGTCTCGGCCGGGAGGTGGTTCGTGACGTAGATGCGTACGCGGTCACCTTCCACCGCTTCGATGGTGGGGCCCGGGGTGCCCCCGTTGAAGCCCCAGCACTGGGCTTGCAGGCCGGGGGCGAACTCGTGCTCGACGGGCTCCGCGATCAGGTGAAAAACCTTCACCCCATCGACGATCTTGAACGGCAACGTGGACCCGTTCGGCGTGACCACCGGCGTGTAATCGCGGCCGGGACGCCCTGGTGCGTACACCGTCCCATTCGTATGTGATACGGTCGTGCGCGCGAGCGCCTGCGCGGCGCTGGGCAATCCCATCAGCGCGCCGCTCGCGACTGCACCGAGCCCGGACGTGATCAAACTGCGGCGGTTCATCTTCGAGGTCTCGCTCACGGCAGGCTCGTCCCCACGGCGCGCTCCAGTTGAATGCGGGCCTTCCAATAATCACTCATCGCGTCGATGTATCCTTGACCGGCGCTCAGTTCACCCTGCCGTGCCTGCAACAGGCCGAACACGCTCACCGCCATGGCGTTGTATTGCAGCTGCGTCTCCTCGGTCACCCGACGACGCAGGGGTACGACACGCGCCCGGTACTCCTCGAAACGGGCGCGGGCCGACGTGAGCAGGGCGTGTGCCGCGCGAACATCAGCGCGCACGGACAAGGCGAGCGCCTCCTGTCTGGCTACGGCCGCGCGTAATTCGCTTTGTGCGCGCAGCATGCGCGCCTGACCGCGGTCGAAGAAGGGCAACGGAATGGAGAAGCCGGGCCCACTCTTGAACGGGCCGCCGTCTTCACCTTCGCCGGCAAACGAGAGGGTTCCGTCGGGGAGCAACCGAAAGCGGTTCGTGAGCCCGAGCGCCTTGCCCGCGACGTTCACGTCCTGTAACGCCGCCGCCAGATCGAGCCGGCTGACCGCCGCGAGCGTCAGCAGCGAATCCACCGGCGGGTCGGTGACCGGCACGTCCGGCAGCCGCTCCGGAAGAATCAGCGACGCGCCAGTGGTGGATACACCAAGTGCTCTCACCAACTGCTCTCGGCTCGCCTGACTTTCCCCGCGGGCGTGAATGGCTCCTGCCTGAAACTCTGCAGCCGCCGCGCGTTCGCTCACGAGATCGAGCTCCTGCAGGTTGCCGGCAGCGTGGATGGCGGTTGCCGCCGCGGCCGATGCGGCGGCGGCCGCTCGCGCCCGTTCACTGATCTCGCTGTTCTGCGCGGCCGCGATAGCCTCCACCAGGCTGGCTCTCACCTGCGCGGTGTGCTGGAACACCTCGTCTGCAACGCGAAGCCGGACGCTCGCCAACTGCGCTTCCGCCACCCGTCGGCGCAGCGGCTGCGACAGGAGGTCGACAAATGATTGGGCGATTCCGAACTCCTGAAAGCGTCCCGCGGTGAAACGTTCGAGCGAGAAGACGGGATTCGCGATCAGCGCCGCCTGCACGACATCGGCCCGCGCAAGCCCCAACTCCGCGTAGGTCGCGCGGAGCGCGGGGTGCGAAATGAGGGCGATACGCACCGCCGCCTCGGCGGTGAGGGGCTGCGACAGCAGACGATGGACGGTGTCGGCGTCGACCACAATACCAACGCCGGAGCGCGTGGGGACCGCGCCGCTGACGCGGGGCCGCAGCAGGTCGTCGACGCTGGACACGTCGCGTTGCAGCGAACCGTGGGCACAGGCGCCCGAAAAGGCGACCGAGCCTACCGCCAGGGACCGGGCAACGAGACGCAGCGCTGGCCTTCTAAGGGAATGAACAGGAAATCGCACGATCTGAGGAAGAGGGGGCACACAACCGATGGGCGGAATTTATGCCGCATAAAGTGTAGTGGAACCCCATGGGGCCGTACTCAGGAGGCCGGCGTCTGCGAATCTGGGGTTGCGGTGGCGACGAGAATGGCCGTGATCAGCAACACAAGGGCGCCGAGGAGCACCTCGAGCGCGACTGCCACGCGCAGGTTACGAAGTCCGCGCAGATGGCCGGCCTGAGGCGCGAAGCGTCGCCAGTTCAGCGCGCCGACCGACACGATGACCGCGACGGCAACGAGCTTCACTAGCAGCCGGAGACCGTACGACGACGTGCCGAGAAGGCGCACGTCCTGCAGGTGAAGCCATGCGGCAAAGGCGCCCGTCGCGCCAACCACTGACGCACCCACCAGCGCCGTCGGGGCGAAGGCCTTGAGCAGGGCGGGCAGCAGGTGTTTGGGCACGACGGCCCCATTGAGGGTGATGGGCCGGGAGCGGAGCCCGACCAGGGCCACAACGGCCAGGCCGCCGAGCCAGAATCCGGCTCCGAGCACGTGCATGGTGTCAAGGAGAACGGCGAGCGCTGCCAGGCGCGGGTCCGCGGCGGCGTGGCCCGACAGGGAAGATGAGAGCGCCAGGGTGATGGTCCCTGCCAGCGCCACGCCCCAGCCACCCAGGATGCCCCCGAATCGTGCAATGCCTCGTCGCGCGGCATCCAGGCCAACGAGCACTGCTGCGACAGCGGCGATCTGAAGGAGCCATGCCCGACCCCACAGAGTCTGCGTCACGATCATCTGGACAAGCCCCGCATCGAAGGCTTCGCTAGGATCGTAGAAGGCCAGAGTCTGCGCGATGAGACGACAGAAGGCAGCGGCCGTGACCAGCAGTGCGGCGTAAAATCCCCAGCATGCCGCTTCCCGCTCGGCGGCACGCGCGACCTCTGGCTCGCCCGACTCCCTCCTGAGTACCGGTATCGCGACCGCGGCGAACGAGACCGAGCCCACGATCAGCATCATGCCGAGGTACAGCGCCCACCGGATGAAGACGTAGGCAGGAGATTCTGCGTCGAAGCTCATGGGGAGAGGAGGGAATTGGGACGGCGAGGGCAGCCTTGCGCAACTTCTCGCTTTATCCTACATAAAGCGAGGCATGGTTCAGCGCAACGCGCCGTAAGTGGCTTTTGAAGCCATGATGGCATCCAAACTGCCTTGGCGAGGGAGTCGGCATGACCAACCACGACCATCAGCACCACTCCATCGGCGCGGAATCCGGCCATTCCCAGCACTTGCAGGCAGCTGAGGCGGAACACGCGGCACGCGTCCCCGGCGGGATGGACGTTCACGCCCATGCGGCGCACGACAAGCACGCTGGCCACTCCGTCGCGATGTTCCGCGACAGGTTCTGGGGGACACTCGTGCTCACGCTGCCCACGCTCCTGTGGGGGCACATGCTGCAGTCGGCGCTCGGGTATACCGCGCCTTCGTTCGAGGGAGCGCACCTCATTCCCGCGCTGTTCGGAACCGCGGTGTTCGCATACGGCGGCATTCCATTTCTGCAGGGGGCCATTCGCGAGATCCGGGACCGGCTCCCTGGCATGATGACGCTCATCTCGCTCGCGATTACGGTGGCATTCGTTTTCAGCGCGGCCGTGTTCGTCGGCTTTCCCGGCATGCCCCTCTGGGAGGAACTGGCGACGCTCGTAACCATCATGCTGCTCGGCCATTGGATGGAGATGCGCTCCATCTCACAGGCGCAAGGCGCGCTCGGCGAACTCGCGAAGCTCCTTCCTGCCACCGCCGTCCGCGTTCACGGGCAGGGCGCCGAAGAGCGGCTCACGGAGGTATCGGTCGACCAGTTGGTGGTCGGGAACGTGGTGTTGGTGCGCCCCGGAGCGAACGTGCCCGCCGACGGGGTGGTGCGGGCAGGGCGGAGCAGCGTGAACGAGGCCCTGCTGACCGGAGAGTCGGCACCCGTTGCCAAGGCGGAGGGGGATCGTGTGATCGCCGGCGCGGTGAACGGCTCAGGGTCACTCCGCGTCGAGATCACCGGTACCGGCGAGCGCACCGCTCTGGCAGGCATCATGCGGCTCGTGGCTCAGGCACAGTCGTCCCGATCACGCGCACAGGCCCTGGCCGACCGCGCCGCCTTCTGGCTCACTTGGGTGGCGCTCGGCGCGGGGGCTATCACGTTCGCGGCGTGGATCGCCACGGGGGCGACGGCCGCGGTAGCGGTGGAGCGACTGGTTACGGTGCTCGTGATCGCGTGCCCACACGCGCTCGGACTCGCGGTGCCATTGGTGCTGGCCATCTCCACCACGCTCGGAGCGCACGGCGGCCTGCTGGTGCGCGACCGCCGCGGACTCGAAGAAGCGCGAAATCTCACCACCGTGGTCTTCGACAAGACGGGGACACTCACCCTCGGTGAACATCGGGTGGTGGCGATGCGCACTGTGCATGAGATGTCGGAAGATGATGCGCTGCGCCTGGCGGCGGCCGTCGAGCGCGACGCCGAACATCCGGTCGCGCGTGCGATTGTGTCGAGTGCGACCGAACGGGGATTGGTAATTCCTGCGGCAACCGGTTTCGAGCTGATGCCGGGGCTGGGGGTACGCGCCACGGTTGAGGGGCGTGCGATAGCCAACGGGGGACCGAATCTGCTTGCCAGCCGCAACGTGACGCTCCCGGCCGAACTGCAGCAATTCACTGACGAAGCGTCCGCGCGCGGCGAGGGCGTGGTCTATCTGATCGAGGATGTACAGGTGCAGGCGGCCTTCGCCGTCGCCGACGCCGTGCGCCCGGAGTCAGCCGAGGCCATTCGACGCTTGCACGAGGCCGGACTGGAAGTCGTGATGATGACCGGTGATGCGCGCGCCGTGGCCGACGCGGTAGGTCGGGAGTTGGGCATCGACACGGTGCTCGCGCAGGTGCTCCCGGAGGAGAAGGCCAAGCATATTCAGCGCCTCCAGCAACAAGGGAAACGCGTCGCGATGGTTGGTGATGGCGTGAACGATGCGCCGGCACTCGTCACCGCAGACGTTGGCGTAGCCATCGGTGCCGGCACCGATGTGGCCGTGGAGGCAGGCGACGTGGTGCTGGTCCGAAGTGATCCGCGCGACGTGCCGCGCATCATCAACCTGTCGCGAGCCAGCTACCGCAAGATGGTGCAAAACCTGTGGTGGGCCGCCGGCTACAACATCGTGGCCATTCCGCTGGCGGCGGGCGTCCTCGCGCCGTGGGGCATCGTGCTATCGCCAGCGGTGGGCGCGGTCCTGATGTCGCTCAGCACGATTATCGTCGCCGTGAACGCACAACTCCTGCGACGCGTCAAGCTGTAACCCACCCATGACTCAGGACAGTGTGCGCGCGGCCGCCGCGACCGGTGCCTTGTCCATCATGCGCCGCCGGAGCGGCGGCGACGTGAGAGCAAAGAGCACGAAGCCGGAGGCAACCGTTACCAGCCCGAGCACGGAGAACGCCCGAAGTGCGAGGTTGTTGAAGTTGTCGCGCCCCTCGTAGTCCATCGTGTGGAGCATCCACAGAAAGTCGAACAGGCGCCACCGATCATTGCGGATGCGGAGAACCTCCCCGAGTTCGGCCGGCACATAGGCCGTCGCGCCTTCCTCGTCACCGAAGCGCACGGCCCACGCGGGCAGCGGCTGCTCGCGGAACTCATGATGGGTGCCCACCGAGTCGGCAGTCAGAAGCGACACGTCGGTGACCGGTGCGCTACCGACATAGGCGGCTTTCGCCGTCGCGATGGCCTCGTCTCTGGTAAGCGGCGGACGCACTGCACCGGTGGCCGCGTCGACGAAGGCACGACGCCTGACCGTGTGGGCGCTCGCGTCGTGCGAGCCTGCACCAGGTGCGCCGAAAAAGCTCACGCGATACGTGGGGCGGTCCGCCACGCGCACCAGTTCGACCGCGGCAACCGAATCGACCCGCGTGCTCGCGCCCAAGGACTCGGCATCAAGCGTTCTTGCTCGTCGGGCGTCGCGCTCGATTCGGTCGCTGCCGACGGCGCGCCATGGTCCGTTTGGCCGCAGCGCAGGCGTCCGCGCATTCCCGGTCCAGTTTGGATGGTCCTGACACACATCTTCAGGTGGTCGTTCTGCAAATACACTTCTGCGCGCATATCGCAGGCAACGAGACGTTGCACCGAGGCCTCCAGACCGGCGCGGTGGCTCTGGCTGGCTTTCCCATGTGCACGATGGCACCACGAGTGCCCCGCCGACGGATGGCCCCTGTTCCTGCGCCGAGCGTGCAACCGAAGGACCCGAAGCGTTTTGCCCGAAGAAACCCCGATCTGTTCGCGGGGTATACGAGCTCAACAGCCGGGCGGTGGTAGGCGGCCGAAACGGTCGTCTGGCACATCGTGCGCTAGGCTGTCGGCGGGCCGAACACGCGGCCCTTACCGATCACGTGTTGAACGAAGGGAGAATTGATGGCACGTCCGAAAGGCACGCGGGCAGAACTGGAAGCGCGTCGAAATACGGCGCGCGAGATGCACCGCGCCGGTGATTCCATCGCGCAGATTGCCGCCAAGCTCGACTGCACGGAAACGGCCGTGCGCAACTGGATCGTCGGGCCGCCGCCGCCGCCGTTCCCGGTCGAGCAGATGCGAAATCGCGTCTTTGCCCGCCTGCAGGAAGAGCGCTCGGCGGCCGTGTCGACGGGCGGACGGTTCACGGTGTGGACCACGGAGGCCCTCCCGTACGCGTTCGGCCCGGGCTTCACGGATCATTTCAAGGACGAGGGCGTGGACGCGATCCCGTCCGACATCTTCACGAACACGCTCACCGAGTGGGGCTGCGTGCAGGACGAGAACGGCGTCTGGCGCGTGCCGCGCGCATCCTGATCACGACGATGTGGTACCCGGCCGCCGTTGACCGGCGGCCGGGTTCACGTGCCTTGCGGTTACCGATGGGCGTCGCGGTACCGAGCCGCACCCACGGCACGACGGTGCTCGTGGCGGAGCAGGTCCGCGAGCGTGGGGAACTCATTCGGGTCCCAAGGGAGCGCCCAACCCGTGCGGGCCAGTCCCTCGCAGATCTGTCGCGGGTTGTTCAGGTTCTCATACACGTACCCGCCGTTCGCCGGCGCGCCGAACTCGCGCCGGTGGAAGCTGCCGTCTTCGTACGTGTATTCGATGTTGCAGTAATGCGGAGTGGAGTGCTGAACGAACCGGATCTCGCTGTACATGTGTTGCTCCAGGGTATGCGTAGAGCGGGAGCTCGCCAGCGTGCGGAGGTGCACGCCGTGTCCCGCTCGAGCACAGCCTAGAGTCCCTAATTTTCGTCCACCGCGACCGGCCGTCCGAAACGGCTCCCGGCGAACGTCAGTCCGCAGAGGGCTTACTGGCGTGCGCCGCGAAACGGTGCACCGTCGCCATGAGACGGCGAAGAATGCCGCCGCAGATCGCTGCGACCCCAGCGCGGAACGCGCGGTGCATCGGATGCGCGGCCCTTGCACCGCTGGGGAGCCGAAGATCGGCCGACTGCCTGTTGACGCCGACTGGCGAACGCCACACGCGGCCCGTGGCGAGGACAGGTGCAGTGGCGCCCCCCGCCGGATCGTGCGTCTTTTCGCGCGCCACGGCGAACTCCCTTTCGAGTTGCCTCAACACCTCGCGGCGTAACCGGCTGAGACGGTCGCTGCCGCAGGCAATGCCGAGCCTCCGAACGGTCTCTGCATCGATGGGGAGACGGTTGCGCACGCGTTCGTGCAGGATGGAGCGCCAGAAGTCGTCCGAGACGCGTCGCCCATTGGTCTGACGATGAACCTGCATCGATACCCCTGGCTGGGCCCCGGCCACCACGGCCGGAGGTGAGACCAGTGTAGGCCGGCTGCGACGTGGCTCCCCGGGGGAGGCTGTCCGCCGCCTGATCGGGGCGGACGGCACCGAGCGAGGGCGCCATCCGGTTCATCCGGATGAACCGGAAGAACCGGATGTGGCGGAAAATCCGGATCGTCCGGGTATCCGGGATTCTTTGCAGCATCCGGATTCCGCGACTACAGGCGGAAGCATCCGGAAAATCCGGATTGTTCAGGCGGGATGGTCTATCGCGCGGCAGGGCAGGGGAGTCTACTGGGATGAAGCGCCGCCAACCCTCGCGCCCTGTCACGCCCGCGAGGTACCTTGCCCCCGGTTCGTGAACCCCGGGGCAGATCTGCCCTCCATCGGTACTGCTGCTAGAGGTGGTGTGTCCGGAATGTCGTCGTCGAATGCCGCTGTAACCCCCGCCGTCGCGCTTCGCGCCCTGCGCGAACGCTGGGCCGGGGTTCCCGCCGCTGAGCGGGCGAACGCCCAGAGCTACCTGCGCGACCTCTGTGAGGCGCTGGGGGTGCCGGCCCCGCTCCCCGCCGGCTCCGGGTACGAGTTCGAGCTCCCCGTCAAGCTGATCACTCGCGACGGCACCGAGACGACCGGGTTCGTCGACTGCTACAAGGTCGGCCACTTCATCCTCGAGGCGAAGGACGTGCAGGGCGGCGCCTCCGACGTGGCGCTCCGCCGTGCGTATGGCCAGGCGCGCCAGTATGCCGCCCACGACCCATCGGGCACGGCGCCCCCGTATCTCCTCGTGCTCGACGTGGCCAAGACCCTGCTCGTGTACCATCGCTGGGGCGGTGTGTATCAGGGGTTCGCCGCGGGCCATCGCATCGACCTACCAACGCTGGATCAGCGGCCGTCTGACATCGAGCTGCTGCGCGACATCTGGACGCAGCCCACCAAACGCGACCCTCGGCAACACGCGCAGGCCGTCACCCAGGAGATCGCGGCGAAGTTGGCGACGCTGGCCGCCACCCTCGAGGATCGGGGCTTTGGGCCTGAACGCGTCGCGCGCTTTCTCATGCGCGTGGTGTTCTCGTGCTTCGCCGAGGACGTCGATCTCCTCCCGCGCGAAGCATTCCGACAGACTGTGCAGAATGCCGGCGTGCAGGGTGATGCGGCCCTCTTTCAGCGTGCGCTCGGCAGTCTCTGGCAGACGATGGATTCGGGCGGCCTGTTCGGCTTCGAGAACATCCTGCAGTTCAACGGGCATTTTTTCAAAGACGCTGAGGTGCTGCCGCTCGAACGAGAGGAGATCGCCCTCGTACTCGAGGCGGCTCGTGCCGACTGGCGGGACGTTGAACCGACGATTTTTGGCACGCTGCTCACGCGTGCGCTCGACCCGGTCGAACGCCATCGCCTCGGCGCGGAGTACACACCCCGCGCGTTCATCGAGCGGTTGGTGCGCCCCACCGTGGAGGAGCCGGTGCGCGAGCGCTGGACCGCCGTGCAGGCCGAGGTGCTGCAACTGCGTGAATCGGGGAAGGCGAAGGACCGCGCGGCAGCCGAACAGCGGCTGCGCGAGTTCCTCGGCTGGTTGCAGGGACTTCGGGTACTCGACCCGGCCTGTGGCAGCGGCAACTTCCTCTACGTCACGATGCACGTGTTGAAGGACCTCGAGTATGAGGTGGTGCGTGAGCTCGAGGCGCTTACCGGACACGCCGAGCTCCGCATGCAGGAAATAGGGCCGAAGAATTTCCTCGGCATCGAGGTGAAGCCGTGGGCGCGTGAGATCGCCGAGCTCACGCTGTGGATCGGGTTCCACCAATATTGGAAGCGTCACCATCACGTGCAGCCGCCCGAGCCGGTGCTCATGGACACCGGTACCCTCGAGTTGCGAGACGCCGTGCTGGCATGGGATGCCGTGCGCCACGTGCCGGAGAAGGATCGCTTCGACCCCACACCTCGCATCACGCATACGGTCACGGGCGAGCTGGTGCCCGACCCCGCGGCGACGTTGCCGTACATGGAGCACGTGGGGGCACGGCAGGCGCCGTGGCCGGAGGCGGACTTCATCGTGGGGAATCCGCCATTCTTAGGACAGTTCCGACAGCGCGAATCCCTGGGTGACGGCTACGTCGAGGCGCTCCGGTCGGCTTACCCGGGCGTGCCTGATGCGGCCGATCTGGTGATGTACTGGATCTCCAAGGCCACACGCGCCGTCGAATCGGGACGCACGTTGCGAGCGGGGCTCATCACGACCCAGTCGATCACGCAGAAGCAGAACCGAAAGGTGCTTGAGGATGCAGCCGTGCGAGGGCTGCGTCCGGTTTGGGCCATTGCGGATCACTACTGGAACGATGGCAGCGACGACGCCCGCGTGCGTGTCGCAATGACAGTGTTCGCAAGAGAGCCTGCTGCAGCCACGCTGGTCACGGTCGATGGCGAAGCGAAAGTCGTGAACACAGTGCGTGTGCCGAGGTTGAACACCGACCTCACCGTGCATGCTGACGTACCATCAGCCGCTGCCGTTGCGCTTCAGGCGAACGCGTGGCTTTGCTCCAATGGCTATAAGCCTCACGGCACAGGATTCCTCCTCTCAGATGAAGAGGCACGGAGGCTGCTAAGCCTCGATCCCCGGAACGCGGAAGTGCTCCGTCCGTATCGGAACGGAATGGACCTCGCCACGCAGCCGCGCCGTGTTTGGATCATCGATTTCGGATTCGCAGACGAAAGCGAGGCACGGACCTACCCGCTGCTGTTCGACATAGTCCGTGATCGCGTGAAGCCCGAGCGCGATGCGAACGCGCGGGCGGTGTATCGGACTTATTGGTGGCGATTCGGAGAGGCGCGCCGAGATTGGCGCAGCTTCGTTGCGGGGCTTCCTCGTTACATCGCTACGGTGAAGACGGCGAAACACCGGTTCTTCACATTTCTTGAATCAACCGTAGCACCGGATGACAAGCTCACGTGCATTGCTTCGTCGGAAGGCTTCGTGCTCGGTGTGTTATCCTCATTGATCCACTCGACATGGGCGCTTGCGGCCGGGAGTAGGCTGGGGATCGACGGCACGCCGTCGTATGACAAGGGGACATGCTTTGACGCGTTCCCGTTCCCAGACTGTTCCGCCGATGTGCGCAATCGTATCGCGACAATTGCTGAGCGAATCGACGCACATCGAAAGTCCGCTATTGAGCGCAGTGCGAAGGTCGGTATGACCGTCATGTACAATGTCATCGACAAGCTCCGAGTCGGGGCTACGTTAACCTCGAAGGAGCGTGAGGTCCACGAAGTCGCTGCGTGCGGCGTTCTCCGCGATTTGCACGATGAGCTGGACGCCACGGTGGCGGAGGCGTACGGCTGGTCTTGGCCCGAGCCGCCGGCGTTGATCCTCGAGCGCCTCGTCGCCTTGCATGACCGCCGTGTGGAGGAGGAGGCGGGCGGCACGATCCGGTGGTTGCGTCCAGAGTATCAGCGTCCTCGGTTCGGCGGGGCCACGGACGGTGCCAATGTGGCCCCCACACTGGACCTGCCCGCGACGCCCACCACCCTCACCGGAGCTGGGACAGTCATCGCCTCTGCGCCGTGGCCAAGTGACGCCATCGGTCAAATCACGGTGTTGCGCTCGATGGCGGCGATGACGCCAGTCTCCATCGAGGAGGCCGTGCAACGCCTCGTGGGCGCCAAGCGCGACATCGTGCACCGCCATCTCGAGACCCTGGCCATGCTCGGCGAAGTTCGCGACGTCGGCGACGGGCGCTACGCCGTAACCGGGTCATAGGCGCCTACGGTCCTTACGGCACCAAGATATCCGCCTCAGATCTCGGCTTTTCGGCGCCGTAAGTGTTACGGCGTCGCTTTCAGCGCTGACAGGGGTTGCGCCGTAAGGCTCTCCCTAGCTAGGTTCATCGCACCTTTCCGTGGAGAACAGATGGCGGACGAGCGGCAGAAAAGGACCGTAGTTACGGCTCCGTACATGTCTTGGGCTACCTTCGTCGGGTTCATTGCCGAATTGAACAAGAAGGGGGCGCCCCCGCCGCGTGTAGACGCGTCCCTGCTTACGACCAAGGCCGGTTCGGTCCAGCGGCAAATCCGAGGTGCCCTCGAGTTCTTCGGCCTCACGAGCGGTGAGTCGTTCGAGGTAACTGAAAAGATGCGCTCGCTCATTGCCGCTTACGGCACGCCTAGCTGGAGCCAGCAGCTCGGATCGCTGCTCATGTCGTATGAGCCGCTTCTGGTCGGTTTGGACCTCAGCAGCGCGACGCACAAACAACTCGAAGAGGCGCTCGGCCGGAGCGGATTGACTGGGGCGTCGCCTCTTGATAAGGCGTCTCGGTTCTTCCTCGCGCTCGCGAAGGAGGCTGGACAACCGCTCTCGCCCCATTTCAAGTCGTTACGACCGGGGGCCGCGGGCCGGAAGGTGGGTGGCGGCGGGAAGCCGAAAAACGGTCGCGCGAAAACGACCTCGGCCGAATCGATGCCGACCGGCGGGCCAACGACGCCGCCGCCGGGCACCCAGCAAATTCGTCCGCTCCCTGATCTTGACTTCGTAGTGCACCTGCCGGAGTCGATCACGGAGGACGAGACCCTCTTCGCTATCGATCACCTCATCGGTTACCTGCGCCTGCGCCGGAAGTGGTTCTCCAACGTCAAGCTGCACCGTGACCCACAAAGCCAACGACCGCCGAATCCTGGGGAGGAATAGTCGGCGGTCGTTGGAGATCTTCACCTTTCGACTCGCGAGGAGCCGTATGCACAAAGTCAGAGCCTGACGCCCGAATGGGCGGCCCCGACCCCTCACCCCTGTAGCTCATTTGGATAGACCACCCGACTGCTAATCGGGAGGTAACCGGATCGTGCCCGGTCAGGGGTACGTTGCCATACCCCGGCGAGTCCGTCGAAGTTAGGACGACTCGCCGGGTTTGGCAATAACATCACGCTGCGAAGGCTCCAGTTCGGCACGTCGCCCGTCGTCGTGCCCTGGCCAGGATTGGGCTGTAGGTGATCAGGTGTCTGTAGATCCTGCCCACCGGGAGAGAGCCGTGCCGTAACGGCGATGCCGATGACGGCATGCGGAGCGCTGGCCCGGCGTCCTTGGAGCATGATCGTTGTCCGAGGCTGAAAAATTACGTGCGCTAGACCTTTCCCATGAAAGGTTCAACGCATGTCAGCGCCGTCGGCCCCGCCGCCGCCCCCGAGGTCGCCGCCAGCTCGGCCGCCCGGCCCACGCACCTCACCGTCGCCGAGCTCGCAGTGCGGTGGGGGATCTCCGCGTACACCATCCGCGAATGGGCGCGCACCGGACGGATCACCGACTGCCGCCTTGCCCACGGCGAGTGGGTGTTTCTGGAGAGCGCCCGCTTTCGGCTGACGCGGGCCGCCGCCGAGGGGCACCGGGGCGCCGAGACCTTGTTGGACTTCGCCGCCTACCCAGTCACGGTCGCGGAGCTCGCGACCCTCGTTCGCTGCAACCACGACACGATCCGGCGCCGGGCGCGGGCGGGCCAGTACACGCCGGCCGTACACACGCCCCTCGGCTGGCGATTCGGTGCGGGGGTGCTCGACCCTTCGTTCCCGGTCTCCGGGGCCGCCAGCTGCCCGTCAGGCGCCTCGGGCACGGCATCGGGGGACCGTGATGCCGATCCTCTCGCCGGGCTGCGGAACCTGAACTTCGATGTGCGCCGGCTTGGTGTGCCGCCTGTCGCGGTAGGGACGCATGCCTCGTCTGCAGCTGGCTCGGCCTCCCCCAGTCGGAAGCGGCGAGGGCCGCAGGCGATCTATCGCCGCTGACCAGGGGGCCCCTACGGGCCGGGCGCTCGTCGCGCGGCCCGCGTGTGCCGCGCCGAGAGCGCTGATGGGGGCGTCCGGTTCGCCGGAGGATGACCGCCAGCGTCTCCCGCGCAGAGACCACTTGGCACCGTAGTTCCGTGCGCCCTCACTGTCTGGGGCACACGGCACCGCCGGCGCTGCCTACACCATGCGCGCCACGGCGGCGGCGAATCGCCGGATGCGGGCCAGGGGGAGGCGACCCAGATCGCCACGCATGATCGACGTGACCTCGGCGGGCGTCGCCATGAGCCGCGTCATGAGCGCCGTCTCAGACAGTCCGTGCGACCGCACCGCCTCGCGGATGCTCCGCGCATAGCGGCGCCGCTCCTCCTGCTCCTCCGAGGTCAGGGGCGTACGCTGCACCGCGGCCTCGGTATCTCCCGCGGCGCGGCGCGCCTTCTCGATGGCGCGCCCCGCCCGGATGCGCTCGCCGTGATATGCCGACCGGCGCTGCCGTGCGGTCTGCGCATCGGGCAGGTCCTCGAACAGATCGAGCTCCACTTGCTCGACGCGCTCGCGGGTCACGTGGCCGTAGACGCGACGGATCAGCGTCTCGTCGGAGTGACCGATCTCTCCCACGATCAACTGCGCATCGACGGGCAACGTGGTCCCGGTGACCGAGAGATGGAGCATCTGCAACCGCGCCGACACATAACTGTGCCGGAGGATATGATGGTCCAGCGACTTGCGAATCCCCGCCCGCTTGGCCGCCGCGGTCAGCGTGCCCGTGATGTCCTGAATGGGCGCATTCTTCTGCGCCTGCGTCTTGAGGATGACACTGGGGAAGAGCAGGGCGTGGCCGGGGCGGTCGCCGATGTACGGCTTGAGGACCGCCGCCAGCTTCGTCCACAACGGGATCGAGCGCTCGGCGGCTTCGCTCTTCCCGTCGCGGAACGTGTTCGGCGCGACGCGGATCTGCTGCGTGTGGAAGTTGACGTCGCGCACGAGCAAGGCCATCGCTTCCTCGCGCCGCATGCCCGTGTACATCAGCGTCATGGCGAGTTCGATGGCATACGGCACCTGCGGCGACGGCAGCACGTGGTCCAGCAGCGCCTTGAGTTCGGCGCGGGTGAGATAGGCGTCGTCCTCAATGGCCGTCCGCTTGCTGATGCGGGGCAGGTAGCGGCTGTTGGGCAGCGGATTGACGGTGAGCACGCGTTCACTGACGGCAAACGTCAACATCGCGGAGAACTCAAGGGCGTACGACCGGACCGTGGCCGCGGAGAGCGGCTGGCCGTCGACCTTGCGGCGGGCGCTGAGCTCTCCGAGCATCGCGTCCACGTCCTGCGGTTCGAGCCGCGAGAGGTAGCGCACCCGCTGGAGGGTGGGCGTTTCGAGGCAATTGAGGATGCCCCGCTTCCGGCGGTCCAAGTCACGCTCGCGATGGACCGGTCGCCCATCGGTCTGGCGCTCGGCCGCGAGGGCGGCCAAGAACGAGACGGCGTAGTCGGCGAGCGTGGGCCCGCGCTGGTCGCTGACCACGGCCGGGAGTCCGGCCTGATGGCGGTCCAGCGCCTTTTCGTACGTTGCCCATCGCGCCTTGAACAGCGCGTGGGCGACCACGGGATCGGTGGTCGCAAACTCTTCGCCGGGCGGCACCAGCGGCTCCCGCTTGCCGCCCACGGCGGCGAACCGGCCAAAGTTGGCCCAGTACCTGTTCTTGTTCAAAAACGGCTTCGCTTCGCGCACAGTCCCCTCCTGGGGTGTTGGTGTGTGCGCGCAGGCTAGGTCGCGTAATTTTGGCGGCCGCGTCGGCCGCCCCGGGGGCGGGCCGAGGCGGCTCAACGGGGCGAAAGGGGCGGCGGCGCTGTGGGTGGGTTTGCGCATACGCGGGCGTGAACCGCGCGCATACGGGTGGTGTAACCCATTGTGATAGAGACAGTTAGTGTATCGTGATACGCTGTCTCATAATCGTGAGGTCGAGAGTTCGAGTCTCTCCCCAGCTATACGTGCAGATCACCCCGGTAAACGCTTTGCGTTTGCCGGGGCTTCTGTTTTGTGGCGAGTCGCATGTCGTCGCAGCATCGCGCCGGATTGTCATGGTGCCACAAGATGGTCGTGCGATTCCTTGGGCAGTGCGTTTGAATGCATCTGCGGATGATCGCGGTTGAACAAATCGCTGGATCCATTCTTCACGTGTTGGTGGTGTGGTGTTCTGATGTGCGGAGTGTGAAGAACATCTCTGCAACCACGTGTTCATCGACATGTCCGTAGCGCAGCGATCATTGCGGTGACATGGATCTTCCATGGGCAATTTTGTCTGAATCAGAATGACGCGAAGCACGTCGGCATGTGCTGTGTTCTGTGTGCAGTGTCCGTTGATCGGTCGAGCCTGCTGAGCACCGCACGAGCACGCCACATACCCACGCGTGAGCGACACGCCATGCAATCCATGACGCAGTACACGACGTAGCACAAAACAGGTCGTGATGTTCAACACACGAGTGTGGCAACGCACTCTGGCAAAAAGACTTGCGCAATGCGGACCCGACAGTCAGGTTTGCACCGCGCGCTGACGGTATTGAAGTCGTCCACCGCTTTCTCACCCGGCCGCCGTGCTTTTGCCAATCGCAGTGCAATCATTTTTGCTCATTGATGTCGGCGATGTGACGCTCGGCCTGGCCGCGTCATCGGTGCGTGAAGTCCTGCGTGCGGTCTTCATCACGCCGGTACCGTCCGAACATCCTCTCCTCGAAGGGGTCATCAATGTACGTGGCACGGTCGTGCCAGTACTCGACATCCGTGCACGACTGGGATTGCCGGCAACACCGGTCAGCGTGGATCAGTATCTCGTGATCGCCGATGCGGCGTCGAGACAGGTGGCCCTGCGTGTCGATCAGGTGCATGAACTCGTTGCTGTTCCGCGTGAGTCCGTCGTCACGCCGGACGCTTCGCTTGAAGCCGATGCGGTGACCGGCATCGCTCGCACCGCAGACGGTGTCCTGGTGGTCTACGATCTGGATGCGTTCCTCACGGCCGACGAAGGGCGGCAGCTCGATGCCGCGCTGCTCACGGAGCTCGACACAACCCGCGACACGGCACCAGACGCCTCGTGAAAACGGCCGACGTCCGTTCGAATGTGGTCGCCATGGAGGCGATCGCCAGGCTGCTGCGGGAACGCACCGGTCTGACATTTTCGGACGCGCGCTGGTCGTTGCTGGAGCAAGGAGTGCTCCATGTCATGACGACCATTCGAGAAGCGAACGTGGAGCGTTTGCTGGAGCGTCTGCCCAGTGACAGCGCGCTTCTCGATGCCCTCGTGGCGCGTATCACGATCGGCGAGACGTATTTCGCCCGCGATGCCGGTCAGCTCGATGTGATACGCACCGAGCTGTTGCCACGCCTGCGCGCGCTGCGCCCGCCGGGGCACCGATTGCGATTGTGGAGCGCGGGCTGCGCCACCGGTGAGGAGGCTTTCACGCTGGCGATGATGACCAGTGAGATGGGGATCATCCCGTCGCCATATCTCTTGGGCACGGACATCTCGCGGCCAGCGCTCGATCGGGCGATGAAGGCCCGGTTCAGTGAATGGGCACTACGCGCGCTCTCACCGGAGCAGATCGCGCGCCACTTCCGCAAGGTCGGAGCCGACTGGGTACTCGCGCCAGCGATCGCGGGAGCGGTCACGTTCGCTGCACTCAACCTCGCCGCCGACGACTATCCGTCCATGGCCGGCAATGCGTGGGGGATGGATGTCATCCTCTGCCGCAATGTGCTCATCTACTTCGATCAGGAGCAGGCGCAGCGCGCAATCGCACGTTTGCTCGATGCACTCGCCGACGATGGCTATCTCGTGCTCGGTGTGGCCGATCCGTTGCCATCACCATCGTTGCCATGCGAACCAGAGATCACGCCGGCCGGTGTGGTGCTGCGTCGCATAGCGCGTGGGACGGTGTGGTCCACCTCGCGGTTGGCGTCTGCGCAGACGCCGGTTTCGCATTCCACGCTGAACGTCACAGAGGCACCACGGATAGCCACCCGATCCGCCTCCACATCATCGGACACCGCGCGGCATGCACTGCCGTCGGCGATATCCGCGCTGCCACCGACACGTGATCATGTTGACACAGAAGCGGAACGGGTGGCCCAGCTTGAGGTGATGTACGACACGGCCGATTACGTCAACGCCGGTCATCGTGCGCGACAGTTGCTGCAACAGGGACCGCACGAGCGTGCGGCCGTGCTACTGGTGCGATCACTCGCCAATCAGGGACGGCTGGATGACGCCGCGCGATCGTGTGACGCCGAGCTGGTGCGGCATCCGGCGTGTGCCGAGCTGTATGTATTGCAGGCCATGCTGCGTTTGGAAGCGCGTCATCCACAGGACGCGGTGCGCGCCGCACGTGCCGCACTCTATCTCGACCGCACGCTGATCGTGGCCCATTTGCTGCTCGGACGAGCGTTGCTTGGTCTGCGGGAGTCTGAACGAGCCCGTCACGCGTTTCGTCACGCGGGTCGGCTCCTGGCAAGTCATCCCACCGATACACCGGTTGCAGCGGCGGATGGAGAGCCCGTCGAGACACTGATGCGGGTGGTGCGTGAGCATTTGTCACTGCTGAATGAGGCCGCGTGATGCCAACAACGCCGTCTGAGTTGGCCATCCTCCGCGCCCGTGCCGCGCACCTCGCCCAGCGTATCGAACCAGAGGTAGTCGCCAGTACGGACGTGCTGGTGTTCATGCTGGCCGGTGAACGTTATGCGGTGCCGGCGGCGACGCTGCGCGAAGTAGTCATGCTTACACAGCGCGTGCCGTTGCCGGGCGCCACCGTACCGGTGGTGGGACTCACGTTGTGGCGAGGCGCACTACTGCGACTCGTGGACATTCGCGCCATGCTGGGATTGCCCATGACATCCCTCAACGATCTGGCACGTGTGCTGGTTATGGAAAGTGCGACGAGCACCATCGGCTTGCTCGTCGATGAGGTGTTGGAGATGCGTGCGATCGATGTCAGCCAGTTGGAAGAACCGGCGCGAGGTACCGTGCGACACACGGATCTCATTGTCGGCGTGACGAAGGACGTCGTTGCCGTGCTTTCGGCCGAACGTCTGCTCGACCTGGACCCCTGATGGAGAATCCCATGAAATGGACGGTGAGTCGCAGAATC
Source organism: Gemmatimonas aurantiaca T-27 (assembly GCF_000010305.1). Lineage (NCBI taxonomy): Bacteria > Pseudomonadati > Gemmatimonadota > Gemmatimonadia > Gemmatimonadales > Gemmatimonadaceae > Gemmatimonas > Gemmatimonas aurantiaca. Next base: position 1,600,811 of record NC_012489.1, read on the forward strand.
GCCGCCGGCTACGCGTTGCTGCTGGTGATGATGCTGATCGGAGGCGCGCTCGCGAGTTTTGCCTTGCGACGCAGTGCCGTGGTCAGCGAGCAGGCATTGGGCACCGTGCGTCATCGATTGGTACCCGCCACGGAGGCACAATCGGACTGGCGGCGGGCCCGGGTCGACTACTTGCGTCTACTGGTGCAATTCGAGCCCACGCTCATCCAGTCGGCTGACAGCCTGGTGGCTGCGGCGCGCACGCGTCTGGTCTCGTTGCGGGATTCTTCCACAGCGGAGCCACAGGAACAGGCCTTGTGGATCGAAATCATTCGTGATCTCGACGCCTGGCGTGTGAGCGCGCGGGAGATCGGCGAGTTGACGCGGGCCGGCCGACGCGACGATGCCGTTCGGCTGTTCAACACCACCATCGGTGCGGCGGCTGATACCATCGGCAGCAACATCATCAGCGGGATCGACATGGTGCAGCGTCGGACGGACCAGATTGCTGCCACCAGCGCCGCGATGACTCGTCGCATGCAACTGCTGATTGCCATCAGCAGCATCCTGTCGCTGGTGCTGGGTGTTGTCGCTGCCGTTCTGCTGAACAAGGCCGTGAACGGACCGCTGCGTGAGACGTCGGTGGTCCTCGCCTCCAGTGCTGCTGAAATCCTGGCGGCCACTACGCAGCAAGCATCGGGTTCCAATCAGTCGTCAGCCGCCGTGACCGAGACGGTCAGCACGGTGGAGGAAGTCACACAAACGGCTGAACAGGCGGCCGACCGTGCGCGGGCCGTGGCCGATTCCGCGCGCCGGACGGCGGAGATCGGGAAGTCGGGACTGCGCGCGATCGAAACGTCGGTGGAGGGCATGGCGGCGGTGCGGGAGCAGGTCGAAGCCACGGCGTCCAGCATCGTCACGTTGGCGGAGCAGGCGCAGGCTATCGGCGAAATCATCGCGTCGGTGAACGACATCGCCGAACAGACGAATCTGCTCGCCCTCAACGCGGCGGTGGAAGCGGCGCGCGCGGGTGAACATGGACGCGGGTTCGCCGTGGTCGCGGCAGAAGTGAAGAACCTGGCGCAGCAATCGAAGAAGGCCACGGTACAGGTGCGGCAGATCTTGGGAGAGATCCAGCGCGCGACCAATGCGGCAGTGATGGTCACTGAACAAGGCACCAAGCAGGTGGCGTCGATGGACCGGCAGGTACGTGAGGCCGGCGACACCATTCGTGCGCTGGCCGATTCCGTGGCGGATGCGTCGCAGGTGGCCGCGCAGATCGTGGCATCGGCGGGGCAGCAGGCGCTGGGCATGAGTCAGATTCGCGAAGCCATGGCCAACATTCATCAGGCCACGCAGCAGAATCTGGCCGCCACCAAACAGGCGGAACGTGCAGCGCAGGATCTCAATCAGTTCGGTGGGCGTCTGCTGGCATTGACCGGTGCGACCGTGCGCCCCCACACCAACGGACGCGCGTGACCGTGCCCGACGGCCTCTCTGCCCGTTTGCGAGCTACCTTCATCGGTGAGCTCGAGGAGCAGGTCGTTGCCATGAATACGGCGCTGCTCGCGCTGGAGCAGCAGCCGTCCGATTCGGAGCAGATCCGCGTGCTGTTCCGAGTCGCACACACGGTCAAGGGCGCGGCACGGGCGGCAGCCGTGACACCGGTGGAGTTGGCATGCCATGCACTGGAGACCTTTCTCGCGCGGGCGCGTGATGGCTCGGCCACCTTGGGCGCACCACAATTCGCCGCACTGTTCGCCGGGGCCGATGCCCTGGTCGACGCGGCCACCAAGCTGCGAGCCGGTCAGGAGCTGACACGCGGTATCCCGATCAACACCTGGTTCCTCGGCTTCGATGCCAACGTCGGGGAAATGACATCGCGCCCCAGGACCACCGCGCGGCCCTCGGCGTCTCGATCAATACCGGATGCCGGAGCACAGGCCTCATCATCCGCCGCTCCCAACGCGACACCACCTGCGGTGCTGCCCGAAGCATCACAGTCTGCCGCTCTGCCGGATGTGCCATTGGTGGCGCGAAAGAAGACCGCCGACCCGCTGCCCTCAGGGGAGGTGCCGGTACGGGTCGATGCCGGGCGGCTCGATGCCTTGATGGCCACGGCTGGGCAGTTGTTGGGCACGCGTCGTGATGCGTCCGAACAGGCCGATGATCTCGAGTCGCTGCGGCTGCTGGCCGCTCGTTCGACCGCCGAGTGGAAACACACCACGCGTCGGTTGCGGGTGGCGCTTGGCCAACTGGTCGACACACCCGAGGCGCAGCGCTCCCTGCAACGCACGGAAGAACAGTTGCGGGAGTTCGCGGTTCGCACAGAACGCCTGACGACCAGAACACAACGTCAGCTACGTGCGCTCGACACACTCACCGATGACGTGCTCGATCAGGTGCGGCACCTGCGCATGCGCCCCTTCGCCGACGCGTGCGCGGCGCTGCCTCGGGTGGTGCGTGATGTCGCTGGTGACACCAAACAGGTGCGGTTCGAGATCACCGGCGGTGATGTGGAGGCCGATCGTGCGGTGCTCGACGGCCTGCGGGAGGCTCTGCTGCATCTGGTGCGCAATGCGGTGGACCACGGGATCGAATCGCCGGAGCAGCGCATTGCTGCGGGCAAATCTCCCGAAGGAATCGTCGCGGTATCGGCTGCCATGCGTGGTGATCGTGTGATCGTCACCGTGAGCGACGATGGCGCCGGCATCGATGCCGCGGCAGTGCGCGGACGCATGGAGGGACGTGGGCTCCACGCCGCCGACGATGATGCGGTGGCGGCAGCACTGTTCACCGGCAATCTCTCGACTCGCGCCACGCCCACCAGTATCTCCGGGCGCGGCGTCGGCATGGACCTGGTCCGCGCGGCGCTGGAGCGGGTGCGTGGTACGGTCGCCCTCACGTGGACGGAGGGACGCGGCACCACCGTGACGATGACCTGCCCGCCATCGCTGGCCAGTATGCGCGCCGTGCTGATGACCTGTGGGCACCAGACGATTGCGATTCCCACCAGTGATGTGGAACGACTGCTGCGCATCTCCACAGCAGCGCTTCAACACATCGAAGGACGTCGCGTCGTGATGGTGGAAGATGTGGCGTTGCCACTGGCCGCTCTGGCGCACCTGCTGCCCCCTATCGTCGTACAACCGCTCGGCACCCACACGCTGATTGCATTGGTGGCCGTGGGGCCGCTGCGTGTGGGCCTGATCGTGGACGAACTGCTGTCGGAAGAGGAGATCCTGCTGCAGCCGTTGTCGGATGGTGAACGCCGTTCGCCGCTGCTGAGCGGAGCCGCCATTCTGGGCTCGGGTACGATTGCGCTGGTGCTGGATGCCGCCGCCGCGGCCGAGGCGGCACTGGAAAGCAGCGCGCAGTTGCCGGAATCGACGGAGACGACGGGGCGCGATCGTCGGTTCAAGGTTCTGGTCGTGGACGACTCCATCACCACCCGCGCCCTGGAGCAAGGTATTCTCGAAGCGGCTGGGTACGATGTTCGCACGGCGGTGGATGGGGCCGATGGATGGCGCTGCGTGCAGGAGTTCGTGCCCGATCTTGTCGTGAGCGACATCGAGATGCCGCGTATGGATGGCTTTGCGCTCTGTGAAACCATTCGGCACTCGGCGCGATTCCGTGATCTGCCAGTGGTGCTGGTGACAGCGCTGGAATCTCCCGAACACCGTGCCCGTGGGCTGGATGTGGGAGCCGATGCATATCTCGGCAAGTCGACGTTCGATCAGCGTGGTTTGCTGCATGTGATCGAGGAGCTGCTCACATGAGCATGCCGATGAGTGTCCCCACCCCAGTGCGCGTGCTGATCGCGGAAGATTCCGCCACGTTGCGCGACTTGTTGCGGAGCATCCTCGAAACGGACCCCGACATTGTCGTGGTCGGGGAAGCGCGCACGGGGGCCGAGGCCGTACACCTGGCTGTTGAACTGGAGCCAGACCTCATCATGATGGACGTGCACATGCCCGTGATGGACGGGCTCGAGGCAACGCGGGAGATCATGACGCGTCGCCCCACACCCATCATCATCGTGTCGTCGAGCAGCTCAGGTGACGATGTGAGTCTGCCGTTGCAAGCCGTGCTTGGTGGTGCGCTGATGTTGGTACGCAAGCCGGACGACCCGACGTCGAGTGACTTTGATACACGACAAAGTCATCTGCTCACGATGGTGAAGGCGCTGTCCCAGGTGAAGGTGGTGCGTCGCGCTGCGGGATTCGCGCGTGCCAGTGGTGTGCATCGCGTCATCCCTGGCCAGGCCGATGCAGCCACGACCGCGCGTGTCGCGTTGCATCGCGGCCCGGTACGGGTGGTCACGATCGCGGCCAGTACCGGTGGACCCGCCGCCATTGCCCGGGTGCTGCGCGCGTTGCCGGCAGACTACCCGGTTCCCATTCTGATCGTACAGCATATCGCCCTGGGATTCGGCGTGGGATTTGTCGATTGGTTGGCCACCATCTGTCCATTGGCGGTGCGCATCGCGCGTCACGGAGAACGGCCAGTGGGCGGCACGGTGTATGTCGCGCCGGATGACTCGCAGTTCGGTCTGCAGGTCGACGGCACGATTCACATCGATGCCTCACCCGCGGTAGGTGGCTTTCGCCCATCGGCTACGGTGTTGTTCGAATCGGCCGCCCGTGCCCACGGTGCCGCTGTCGTGTCGGTGATCCTCACCGGCATGGGCAGTGATGGCGTGGATGGACTGCGCGCCGTGCGAGCCGCGCGTGGACTGGTGATCGCGCAGGATGAAGCATCGTCGGTCGTATATGGAATGCCTCGTGAGGCGGTGGCGGCGGGCACGGTGGATCACGTGCTGCCACTCGACGAAATCGCCTCCATGCTCATGACGTTGAAGGGACCCCGTTTGCAATGAGTCATCATATCCTGGCAGTTGAAGACAGCCCCACACAGGCTGAAATCCTCCGACACTTGCTCGAATCGGCAGGACATGAGGTCGCAGTGGCATCGAACGGCACGGCCGCACTCGAACTGCTGGCGTCTACGCGACGCCGCTTCGATGTGGTCGTCAGTGACATCGTGATGCCTGGTGCGGTGGACGGGTACGAGTTGTGCCGTCGTATCAAGGCCAGCCCGCACTATCGCACACCGGTCGTGCTGTTGACGAGTCTCGCGGACCCCATGGATATCATCAAGGGACTCGAGTGTGGCGCGGACAACTTCTTCACGAAACCGTACGACGGCGAACATCTGCTCGAACGCATCACCTGGCTGCTGGATACGCGCCGGGTGCGCCAGGGCACCGGATTGCATGTGGGATTGCAGGTGTATTTCATGGGGCGGGAATTCACGATCAGCTCGGAGCGCGAGCAGATTCTGGATCTCCTCATCTCCACGTTCGAAGACGCGGTGCGGCAGAACCACAGCCTGCGTCAGCGTGAGGCGGAGCTGGAGTCAGCGCGGGCCGAACTGGCGCGCTACGCGGGCGTGCTGGAAACCGACATCGAACGATTCTTCGAGCTGTCCACGGATCTCATCTGTCTGGTCGGTGCCGACGGCCATTTCACGCGACTCAATCCGGCCTGGGAGCAACTCCTAGGCTGGACCGATGCCGAGTTGAAGGCTCGACCGTACATCGAGTTTGTGCATCCGGATGATCGGGACGACGGCGAAGATACGCTGTTTCATCCTGGTGCCGACCGACGTACCGCACAATTCGAGAACCGCTATCGATGCCGTGATGGCAGTTATCGCTGGCTCGAGTGGCGCGCGATTCCCTCGCCGGATGATGATGTCGTGTTTGCCATCGCCCGTGATGTGACGCAACGACGGGAAGCCGATCGCATACTCCGCGTGCGTTTTCAGCAGCAGGCTGCAGTGGCCGCGCTGGGGCAGGCGGCGGTGGAGATGTCGGACCTCGAGGCGTTGTTCGATGCGGCGGTCTTCATGGTGGCCGAAACATTGGATGTGCCGATGACCCAGTTGCTGGAGCTGACGGGTAACGGACGCCGTATCGAAGCGCGGGCCAGTGTGGGGTATACCCGCGACGTCACGGCGCTGTCGACGACCGGCGCCGGCCCCCATTCCCTGGCCGGCTACACTCTGCAGCAAAACGCGCCCGCCATTCTGGTGAACGCCTCCACCGAATCACGCTTCGAAATCGGTGCGTATGCCGAGGCCGCCGGGTTGGTGTCTGCGGCAGCCGTGATCGTGCCGCTGCATGGCCGTCCTTATGGCGTGTTGGAAGTGGGATCCACGGTCAACAGGGTCTTCGGACAGGACGATATCCACTTTCTGCAGTCGGTGGCGCACATCCTGGGGTCGGCCATCGATCGCCGTCGTTCCGATCACGCGCTGCAGCAGAGTCAGCGTATGGAGTCGGTGGGGCGCCTGGCTGGCGGCATCGCGCACGACTTCAACAACCTGCTCACCGTCATTCTCGCTCACAATCAGTTCGTGACGGCGGCCCTGCCGGATGACGACACGCTCAAACACGACGTGGCGCAAATCGCCAGCGCCGGCACGCGAGCCGCTGGCCTCACGCGGCAGTTGCTCGCCTTCAGCCGACGTCAGGTGCTTGCGCCCAAGGTGCTGAGCCTGAACGACACCGTCGTGGATATCGAACGCATGTTACGGCGTGTACTGGGCGACGATGTGACACTGCAGGTAGCGCTCGATGATCATCTGCATCCGGTGTTGGCGGACCCGGGACAGATCGAGCAGGTCGTGATGAATCTGGCCGTGAATGCTCGTGATGCGATGCCCTCTGGTGGAACCCTCACCATCCGTACGGGCAACGAAGAAGTTGATGCCACGTTCGCCGCGTTGCATGACGGCGCTTCGCTGGGCCCGCATGCGGTGATCTCGGTATCGGACACGGGCAGTGGCATGAGTCGTGAGACCCAGGCGAGAATCTTCGAACCGTTCTTCACGACGAAGGGGCCCGATCGTGGGACGGGTCTGGGGTTGGCGACGGTGTACGGTATCGTGACCCAAAGCCGCGGTACGATTGGCGTGTACAGTGAGTTGGGTCGCGGGTCCACGTTCAAGGTGTACCTGCCGCGCGCGCAGCGTGGCCAGGAAATGCATACGCCCAGTACCGCACATGAGGCCATATCGGCGGGCGGCACGGAGACCATCCTGCTGGCCGAGGACGAGGAAGGGGTGCGGCACATCGCCGCTCGTCTGCTGCGCAGCTTCGGCTATACCGTACTCGAAGCCAGCAATGGTGAGCAGGCACTCGCCATCGCCGACGCCTATACGGAGCACATCGACTTGCTGGTGAGTGATGTCACGATGCCGCGCATGGGTGGTGGCGTGTTGGCGCAGGAGCTGACCACACGGCGCCCGACACTGCGGGTGCTGCACCTATCCGGACATGTTGATCCGGTAGTGATCGAGTCCGGACTCTTCACGGGGAACACGGCATTTCTGCAGAAGCCCTTTTCCGCCGAGTCACTTTCGCGCAAGGTTCGGGAGGTACTCGACACGCCTCGATGAGGCGACGGTGAGGGCTCCTCACACCGGATGTTATGAACCCGCTTGTTCGCCGCTATCTCCGCACGGCCATTGCCTTTCTGGTGATCGGACTGGCACTTGGTGTCTGGATGATGTATGCCCGTGAGTTCGGTGCCTACCAGCCACCCCGTATTCGCAGCGCACACACCCACGCGCTGTTGGTGGGATTTGTGATGCTCATGATCACCGGCGTCGCGCTGTGGATGTTTCCGCGTCCGCGCGCCGATGATCAGGTCTTTCGTCCCGTGTTGGCGGAGATCGCCTGGTGGGCAATTGCACTGGGGACCTTGTCACGTGTGATGCTCGAAGTGCTGCTTCGCGCGAATGCGTCCGTTGGGTGGCGCAGTGTGTTGGTGGGAGCCGGTGTACTGCAAGCCGCCGGCATTGTGCTGTTCTTCGCCACCATGTGGACGCGAATCCGCTCGTCAGGGGCGAAGCTACCCGCCAGCGAGCGCGTGCCTTAGGCGACCGTATCGACGCTGGTGGGATGGCCCTGGTATCGCTGCATGATCTGCAGGGCGCCCTCGAGAAGGGCTTCCGCTTCGTCGTCCTTGCGCCACCGGGCCCCCTCGATCCCCGCCTTGGTCAGCGCGAAAAAATCAACACGCTCGGTCCGCATCGTCTGATCCAGCGCGTCCCAGTCTCCGTTGACCGGAATGGCGAGCGTCATGCTCACGAACGGCGTGCTTTCGTCGAGAGTCATACGGCCGGCGCGGATTTCACCATTCATCCAATCGCGCAGATCTTGCCTGGTCATACTGTGGAAATCCGTGCGCTCCACCCCAGCCGACGTTGAGTCTTTGGTTCTCGCGACGGCAAACGCCGAAGCGAACGTGGACTCGCCACGGGTCGTTGCCGGGGTGCTGGAACGACCTGCGTAGGGGAAATGACTTCCGGTCTGAATCTTCATCGACTCCTCAGGTGGATACACTGAATGGTTCGATGAGACAGAGTTGCAAGCTTCGCGCCAGCGCGGCCAGGCGGGCAGGGACCGCACCGCCTGGACATTCTTTCCTCTCTGCCGCACGACATGCCGGTGCGTGCGGCAGTTCATTCCGATTGGTTGCCGATGGCCTACCGCACGGACCATTCGGTTTGTGCCTGCACCGTGCCCCACGCCATCGTCAACACCCCTTTGGCCGCACCCGGTGTATTCGCTGGTACCAGCCAGATGAAAAAACTCTCCACAGGAGTCGACAACGTGCTCACGGTGAGCGGGATGCGGGCCACATCCTTGCTGGCGTCGTAGGCCGTGACGGCGACAGTTGCCGCGCCGGTGGTTTCACGCTGCAGAATCAACGTCCATGCGGAGCGGGCTGGGAGCACCTGCGCCACGTAACGACCACGCGGCACTGCCACACCGCCGATGGTAAGATCCACATCGCTCTGAAACACCGTGGCGCCGTTGGCACCCAGTCGCCACACCTTGTCAAAGGGTACCAGACTGTCCGTGTTGATCCGACGGCCGCGAAGATGCGGTTGTCCGTAGTCGATGCGGAGGAGGGCCGGTTTGCCCGCGGCGCGCTGCGCAGCGGTATCGGCGAGGGTCAGCGAAACTTCACTGATGGCGCGGGTGCTGGGCATGGCCACGTAGCCCGACACTTTGCCGGTCGTTTGTGCCAGCACGGGGGAGGCCAGCAGCAGGGACGCCGCGGTCACCGGCAGCCACCGGCTCGGACAGATGGCCGCGCGTGGGCGGAACGAAACGGAGAAGAGAGACATGGGTAGGCGGGGCGGGATGTGATGGGTGCGGACTACTGGATGCGCTGCAGCGCGAGCTTCACGGCCGCGTAGGCATCGACGATACCGCCGGTGGCGGAGAGTGCGTCAAAGGCGACGCGTCCTTCACCACCGGGCTTCTCCACCATCTGGTTGGGGAATTTGCGCACGGACTGCAGCAGGATCTCCTTCACTTGCGCCGCGGTCAGATTGGGGAAGTAGGCCATCAGCAGTGCGGCCACACCAGACACGACTGGTGCCGCCATGCTTGTACCGCTCTCCCGCTTGACGCCACCACCGGGCACGGTGGAGAGGATGTCATCTCCCGGGGCAAAGAGATCGACACGCGACTTCCCATAGTTGGAGAAGGTCGCCGCAAGCTTGTCTTTGCCTTTCCACGAGCTCGCCCCCACTTCGATCCAGGTCTCTACGCGAGCGCCCTCCACCGTCACGCTCGACGGAAAGGAAGGACTCACGTCGTTGTTTTCGGAGTCGTTACCGGCGGCGTGCACGAGTAGCACTCCCTTGCTGGCGGCATAACGCATCGCGCTGTCCACCACCGGCTTCTGAGGCGACCAGGCCTTGCCGAAGCTCATGTTGATGATCTGCGCGCCATTGTCCACGGCGTATCGCACGGCGCGCGCGATGTCCGGATCTCGCTCGTCCCCATCGGGCACTGCTCGCACACCCATCAGCCGGACATTGGGCGCAATGCCTTGCACCGGATTGGCTGCGTCACGCACCGCGCCGATGATGCCGGCCACGTGCGTGCCATGTTTGGCGTCGGGCCCCATGATGTCCCGCGCACCGGCCGTTGGTGCGGTCGCATGGGGCGCGAACAACGTATCGAGTCCATAGCGGGCCTGTGATTCGTAGGCTTCCTTGGCTTCGGCAATCGCGGCCGCATCCAGCCCATTGTCGGCCAACTGCAGCCAGATGCCACGCGCCTGATCCTGCATGGCATTGGTGGGCATGAAAGCCTGCACACGGGCCCGCGTGAGATTGCCTCCCGGAATGGCCTGTCGGAGAATCTCGTTCACCTGGGCCATCGTGCGGTCGATGTTTTGGATCTGCGTCAGTGTGCTGGTGACTTTCTCGCGCTGCTCGCGATACGCCGTGCGCACGGAATCGCAGCGTGCCGCGGCCGGCTTGCTCAAACCCGCACCAGCCGGCTGCCCGCCGCATGCGGCGTAGAGTCGGGTCACTTCGAAGGTGTCGTGATGCACCGACTCCCCGTTGGCCATGACCGAAAAATTCCAGCCGAACACGTCGTCGACAAACCCATTGTTGTCATCGTCACGCCCGTTGCCGGCCACTTCCCGCGGATTCTTCCAGAGCGTAGGCGCCAGGTAGCGATGCACGGTGTCGATCCCACCGTCGATGACGGCCACCACCACGCTGCGCTGTGGCGCGCGGCCGGCCAGCAGTTCGCGCAGGGCACGCTCGGAGCCGACGCCGATCACCCCATCCGTTTCCGCGTCGAGGCGATGCCAGTCGCCACGGGCCGAGTCTGCCGCGGCGGGTGGTGCCGGCGCTGGCGTGACGGTGACTGGCGGCTGTACGACCGGCTGGGTGGGTTGGCCACCCGGTGAGGGGCGTGGGCCGGTGGCGGTCGGGGCGGAGCGCGCACACGCGCTCAGGGACGCGCTGACGACCAGCGCGACGGCAATGGCACGGGACATCGAAGGCGGGGTCAGGGAATCGGTACAGCAGTACCCACGAGACGGCGTCATACTATCCGGTGGACGTTAGCCGATGACGTGGCCCGCCGCGACAGGCGGTCAGGATCCGTCGTCGGGAGGTACGCAGGAGAGTGCCGTGCGTGGTACACTCACACCTCGACGCCAGGGTGGCGTGGCACGCTGACCCTGAGGCAAGATATCCGGCGGTGGTGCCGAAAAGGCGTACACCAGCACCTGCTGCAGTTCCGCGGCATGTTGAGCGAGCGGCCCTCGGCCCTTGATCCAGTTTACCGCGCAGACGTTGTCGATGAGCGACACACCTGGTGCGATTTCGAGAAACTGCGTGGTCACCTGCACCGCGCGAATGGTGCGCAACGTCGAGGGGAGCCGGCCCGGTCGGCTCATTTCGAGTTCCATGCGACGCAACTGGGCGGTGGCGCTGTCGAGGAAAAACGCCCCGTGCACATCAGGTGAGGAGAGACGCTCCGACGCTCGCACGTCGAGACGGAACCATGTTTCATCGTCATGCGTGGAGGCGCCCGCGTAATGGAAACAATGGTTCCGCAAAAATGCGGCATCCGACAGATCGAGCAGCGTAGGCAGGTGCATCCTGTACTCGTCGCGTCCGCCGCTGCGATCACGCCTCACGACATTACCCGGTCGATATTGCACCGAGGACGCGCCGGACACGCGAATGCTATCCACGTGCTGGATGATCAAGCCCCGATCGATCAACTGACCGGTCGCGCGGGTTTGCACGTAGGCGAAGGGGTACTGCTTCACCAGCAGGCGATAGCGGTCGGCATTCTCCCGCAGCAGGCCCACGAGCTGGGCCACTTCGGGGAAGCGCGCGCTGTCGGGAAGTCCCGGTGAGCGGCAGGGCTCGGCCGACCGCACCAGCATCGAAGACAGGCGTACCGGCACCTGCGTCAGGCGCACGTCCAGCACGGTGGTTTGTGCGGTGGTGATGGTGACCGTTCTGCGGTCGGGGACAAACCCCAGGCGACGAATGACCACCTCGTGCGAACCCACCGGCACGTTGCCGAGCAGGAACGTGCCGTTCGGGCCGGAGAACCGTTCGATCGCCAAGGCCGGAATGGCGATCACGGCATAGGGCAGCGGCACATCGGTGACGGCCGCCCGCACGGTGCCTTGCAGCGTACCCACGGTCGGACTCGCACCAGACGTCTGCGCCATCGCGGTCGAGCTGACCAGCGGCAACCCGGCGAGCATCGTCAGGGTCAAAAGCCACATGGCGTGCCGAGCGCGATTGTGGCGCCACAGCCATTCGTAATACGTCATGAGGTAGATAGCTACTGTCTTTCCAGTAATTGCGCCAGACGGAATCGTGATTCAATTGTCGGGTGCGTATCGCGTATTCGCAATTTCTGGGACGGAAGGCGATGGTACTCTTGCAAATACTTCGGGGAAGGGCGGAGATAGGGAATGGATTGCGGAAAACCGTGGCAGGTGGTGACGTGATGGCTGCGACCGGTGTTCTTGTGGCACACTGTGACTTGGAGGCTTTATGCCCAAGCGTCGCGTGAGACTGACCATTTTCGAGTCAACGCGTCGTGTGATGCTGTGGTTGTTGACGCCGTGGCATCTGACGGGAGTGGGGTATATCACCACCGTGGTGGGTAGTGCGGTGGTGCTGACGGCGGTGCCGATCGAGACGCCCACACCAGGTCTCGACGCACTCGCGCGGTTCATTGCGCCGCCAAAGCGCAACGGCCCTGCGCCATCGGTCGAGCGACTGAGCTACATCGGGTTGGGTTCGCACACCCAGCGAACCGCCGGCGATTTCAAGGTACCGGAGCCCAATGGGACGGTGCCGGTGGCGGCCAATCGCGGTGGCGATCCTGGCGTCTACGAAGAACCGACACCCGAGGTCATCTCGGAGCGCCCGCTCACCGAGATCGAAGTGGACTCGGCCGCCGCCCTCGACCCCACGGCTGCTGGACCGGACTATCCCTCCCGTATGCTCGAAAAGAACATCGAGGGGATCGTGCTCGCACAGTTTGTGGTGGACAGCCTCGGACGTGCCGACGTTACGACCTTCAAGTTGCTCGAGCCCGCCGAACCGGACTTTGTACTCGCCGTGAAGGAAGCGTTGCCGCGCATGAAGTATCGTCCGGCGTCGCTGGGTGGACGGGCGGTGTCCCAGTTGGTCCAGCAACCATTCGGCTTCCGTATTCGCCCGCCGGGTTCCGGTTGATCAGCGGCCGCCAGAACAAGAACTGACACGTCTCACGCGAAGGCGTACGACGGGAGATATTGGGATCGCTTGGCGTTCCCGTCCGTCCTCTCTTCTGTTGGAGCTTTCGCGTGGATACCCCTCTCGATGTGTTGGCACAGGCCGAAGCCGAACTGGCGGCCATGGACTTTGACGAGACGGCATCGGGTCTCGATCGGCGCCAGTTCATGTTTCGTTCGCTCGTCGCAGCGGCGGCGAGTGCCTTTGGTGCGCCGGCCATGGCCGGTGCGCAGGGATTGCGCGCGCCGCTGATCGACATGAGTGGAGTGTGGAGCGAATTGCAGCCGCCGGCCCAGCAGCCAGCCGTGCCGCTCGGCAATGGAGAGGCGCCCGCCTTGCAGTTCATGCCGTACCCGGAAGGCACCGGCGCGCTGATGGAAAAGCTGGTGAGCCAACACGGCGCCAAGGCATTCACCCGTGCCACTTTCCCCGTGGAGAAGTGGAACGGCGCGGTGCCCACCGACCCTGAGGCCCTGGCGTTCCTGCCCGCCCATCGGATCTCCGCGCTGATCAAGGCGCGCCGCATCACATCACGGCAGATCACCGACATCTATCTCGAGCGACTCAAGCGGTTGAATCCGCAGCTCAATTGTGTGGTGACCCTGATGGAAACGTCGGCCCGTGCCGAAGCCGACGCCATGGATGCGGAACTCAAGGCTGGCAAGGACCGTGGTCCGTTGCACGGCGTGCCATACGGCATCAAGGATCTGTTTGCCACGAAGGGTGTGCCCACGTCGTGGGGGTCGCCGGACTTCAAGGATCAGGTGTTCGACTACGACGCCGAGATCGTCACTCGTCTGCGCAATGGTGGAGCGGTGTTGCTCGCGAAATTGTCCACCGGGCTCTACGCACAGAACGATTGGTGGTATGGCGGGCGCACGAACAATCCGTGGAATCTCAACATCGGTGCCAGCGGATCGTCGGCGGGCCCAGGGTCCGCCACGGCTGCCGGTTGTGTGGCGTTTGCGATCGGCACCGAAACGCAGGGGTCGATTGTCTCGCCGTCCATTCGCAACGGCATCAGTGCACTGCGTCCGACGTATGGCCGTGTGAGCCGTCATGGCGGCATGGTGTTGTCCTGGTCACAGGACCGCGTCGGGCCCATGTGCCGCACGGCGGAAGACTGCGCCATGGTGTTCAACGTGCTGCACGGCGTGGATCCCAAGGATTCATCGACCGTCACCACACCGTTCAATTTCGATCGCAACATCAAGTTGGCATCGTTGCGCATCGGCGTGGATGCCGCGGCGCCCAAGGAGCTGGTGGATCAACTCAAGGCGCTTGGCATGGCACCGCGTGAGATCAGTGCACGCCCAACCGTCGGTGGTATGCAGGGTGGTGGTCTCAACGTGGAATATGCCGCTGCGTTCGACTTTTTCGTGCAACGCAAGGCCAAGGAGTTTGGCCTCGATCTGAACAAGCTGCCCGAGCGCACCGGCAATGCGCCGTTTGGCAACACGCCGCCCGCGCGTCCGGCGGGTATTGCCGCCGATGCAACCAATCCGATGGCGGGCGCCGACTGGAATCCGCGCTTCGTGGGCGGCCGTGTCACGCCGGGCTGGGAGTTCGTGCAAAACCAGCGCCGTCGCCTGTTGCTCGTGCAGGCGTGGGGGAACTTCATGAAGGATCTCGACGGCTTCATCGCGGCACCGCAGGCCGACGTGGCGCCGAACGCGCAGACGGGACATCCGTGCGCGGTGCTGCCGTACAAGTTCGATGTGCCCACCTTTGGGGGTGGCGGTCCGGGTGGCGCGGCGAATGCGACCACACCAGCGCCCACCTACAAGGCGCAACCGATCTGTGCGGTCATCACGGGCAACCTGTACAACGACGACATCATTCTTTCGGTGGCGCACCAGTTCCAGAAGGCCACGGACTTCCACAGCCGTCGTCCGACGATCGGTTGACCATGAACGATTCCTACGCCCCCGTCGGTGTGCAGCCCGCCCACCGTGATCGGGTGGTGCAGTTGCTGTCGGTGGCGTTTGCCAACGACCGCCTGTCGATGGACCAACTCGATGATCGACTGGCCGCAGTGTATCGCGCGCAGTCGCTCGGCGAGTTGGAGATGTTGCTGGTCGATCCCACCGATCCGGCGCGGTCGTTGGCCATGGAAGCCGCTGTGACGCGCGTGGCGTCGCCTGCCGTCGTGCCGGAACGTGGCGTGGCCGCCGCCATCATGGGCGGTTTTCAGCGGGAGGGGCCGTGGATCGTGCCACGTCATCTCAAGGTCACGGCCATCATGGGCGGTGGTGAACTCGATTTGCGGGAAGCGCGGCTCGGGCCGGGTGTGACGGAGATCGAAATCTTCACCTTCTGGGGTGGAGTGGAGATCATCGTCCCGGACGGGGTGCGCGTAGACATCGTGGGTATGGCGTTCATGGGAGGCTTCACCGTCAAGGGTGGAAGTGCCACCGATGATCCGCATGCTCCGGTGCTGCGTGTCAGTGGTCTTGCCGTCATGGGTGGTGTGGACGTGCGACGGAAAGACCGGGGTCGTCAGGGTGAGAAGCGCTACAAACAAGCGCTCGACCGGGCGAAACGTGTCCGTGATCGCGACGGCTACTGACGCAGGCATTCGCCTTCCCTCCTCCTCTCCCTCCCCGATGTCCTTTCCTCAGCTTCCCAGCCGGCACGCGACGTCCGGCCCTGAACGTGCGCCCCATCGTGCCTTCTACTACGCGATGGGACTCACGGCGGAAGAGATTGCGCGCCCCATCGTGGGTGTGGTGTCGAGTTGGAACGAAGCGGCGCCCTGCAACATCGCGCTCAAGCGGCAGGCCGAAGTGGCCAAGCGTGGCGTGATTGCCGGTGGCGGCACGCCGCGGGAATTCACCACCATCACGGTCACCGATGGTATCGCGATGGGACATGCCGGCATGAAAGCGTCGCTGGTGAGTCGTGAAACCATCGCCGACTCGGTGGAACTCACGGTGCGCGGGCACTGCTATGATGCGCTGGTGGGTATCGCGGGCTGTGACAAGTCGCTGCCGGGGCTCATGCTGGCCATGGTGCGTCTCGATGTGCCATCGATCTTTCTGTTCGGCGGTTCCATCATGCCGGGGCGCTACAAGGACCGCGATGTCACCGTGCTCGATGTGTTCGAGGCGGTGGGATCGTATGCTGCAGGCGGCATCACGCTCGACGAACTCACCGCACTCGAAAAGGTTGCGTGCCCAGGAGCCGGAGCGTGCGGTGGACAGTACACGGCCAACAGCATGGCCTACGTGTCCGAAGCGATCGGACTCGCACTTCCAGGCTCGGCGAGCCCTCCGGCGACGTATGAGTCACGTGATGCCTTTGCCGAACGGTCGGGCCAGGTGGTGATGGATCTCGTGCGCAGTGGACTGCGTCCGCGTCAGATTGTCACGCGCAAGTCCCTCGAAAATGCCGCGGCGGTTGTCGCGGCCACGGGTGGTTCCACCAATGCCACGCTGCACTTGCCGGCGATCGCGCACGAAGCGGGCATTTCGTTCGACCTGTTCGATGTGGCCGAGGTGTTCAAGCGCACGCCGCTGATCGCCGATCTCAAGCCGGGTGGGAAATATCTGGCCAAGGATGTGCACGACATCGGTGGTGTGAGCATCGTGCTCAAGTCGCTGCTCGATGGTGGTTTCCTGCATGGCGACTGCATCACGGTGACCGGCAAGACGTTGGCCGAGAATCTGGCCGATGTGGTGATCCCGGAAAATCAGAAGGTGGTGATGCCGGTGTCGCAGGCCATCTCGCAGACGGGCGGTCTGGTGGGATTGCGTGGCAACCTGGCGCCCGATGGTGCCGTGGTGAAGGTGGCAGGACTCAAGCACCTCACACACAGTGGCCCGGCGCGGGTGTTCGATAGTGAAGACGACTGTTTTGCGGCCGTGATGGAACGGCGCTATACCGCCGGTGATGTGCTGGTGATTCGCTATGAAGGACCGGTGGGTGGTCCGGGTATGCGCGAGATGTTGTCCACCACCTCGGCGATCTACGGGCAGGGACTGGGTGAGACTGTGGCCCTCATCACCGATGGCCGGTTCTCGGGCGCGACCCGTGGCATGTGCATCGGTCACGTCGGACCCGAGGCCGCCATGGGCGGCGCCATCGGGTTGCTGCGCGATGGCGATATCATCGACATTGATGCCAGTGCCGGCACCTTGTCGGTACGACTCACCGACGAGGAACTGGTGGCGCGCCGCGCGGAGTGGACGCCGCGCAAGACCGACTTCCAGAGTGGGGCAATCTGGCGATACGCACAAACGGTTGGCCCGGCGCGCAATGGTGCGGTGGTGCACCCCGGTGGCAAAGCCGAAACGCACGTGTACGCGGACGCGTGAAGAAAGGCGGCCGCGGATGCCGGTATGGAGGAAATCTCCCTGCCGGCTTTCCGTGCCGGTTGGCTCACATGGCCTCGTTGACAAACGCGGGGGGGGGGGGTACGTTCGCGCTTCAATGATGTTCCCATCTAACTGCGCGAAGGAGGCCCGTTTATGAATGCGATGCGAAGGATGTTGTTGTTGGCTACGGCACTGATGGGTGCGAGCCTCACATGGGGAGCACCTGAGGCTGAGGCTTCAGCGCGTGCGATTTGCGGCCATGTCTGTGTCAGTAGTTGTGGTGTGGCCGAGTCAGAATGCGCCGCGATGGGCTGCCAGGTGCTGTGGTGCGGAGGTACCTCCGATACCTGCTTCGGACCCAACCAATGGGCGGGTTGCGGTCCGCTCTGAGCCTGTGCGGCCACGTGCTGGCTTTCCGACGGGTCGTCTGGCAGTCAGGCGACCCGTTGGGAATCAGGAATTCGGATTGTAATTCTCATTCGCCGTCACCGATCATGCCTTTGGTACGCGGTGGCGAAGGAGCAACATATGCACGCTGAGTCAAAGCCAGCGAACTGGCTGTCGAGAACAACAGATGCCGGTTTGATACTGTTGGTGATGCTTATGGCTGTATTGCTGTTGCGACGCGAGTTCGGAGAGAGGGGTGGACAGGCGACATCTTCAGACACTCGCAATACACCCACATATTCCGCGCTGGTCGACAGCAATACCACAACGGGCCACCTCTCAGGCAGCGTCGACGCTGTGGCAAAGTTTGTGGTCTTCAACGATCTGGAGTGTCCATTCTGCGCCGCCTTCCACAAGACTCTCGGGGAAGCACGGGCGAGGCACCGGGGATCCGTTTCCGTGAGATTCGTTCACTTTCCTCTCAATAGCCATCGGTTCGCCAAGCCCGCTGCGCTGGCCGTCGAGTGCGCTGGGAAGGTTGGCCGTTTCGATTCAATGGTCGATGTAGTTTTCAAGAAGCAGGACTCTCTTGGGTTGGCGAGCTGGCGATCTCTGGCTGCAGAGGCAAACGTGTCTCCTCTGGATGAATTTGAACGCTGCCTCGCGGCTGGTACTGGGCAGTTTCTTGACATCGAGGCGGGAGTGAGATTGGGCCGTTCTCTGAACGCTCCGGGAACACCGACAATCTATGTCAATGGTTGGAAGCTGCTTGCTCCACCCGATTCTTCTGAGATCGACGATATGATCTCGCGCATCCACAGTGGGAAATCGCCCGTTTCGTGACATTGTCAACGCTTGACCTGAGATCGGCGCAGCTGCGGATGCTGTTGGTGATGGCGTTCGCAAGTCTCGTTCCTCGACTTGCTGCCACGCAATCGGTGAGTGGCACGGTGGTCACGGAGAGCGACAGCAGTCCTGTGTCAGGCGCGGTCGTCTTGCTCGTTGCGCGAGAGAGCCAAAGGGTCTTGGCCAGTTCCCGTTCCTCCCAGTCCGGAGTATTCCGGTTGCCGGTGTCTGCCTCCGGCCTCTTCGTCATTCGGGTGCTCCGAATCGGAAATCGACCGTACGATTCCGAGCCCGTCGAGCTTTCGCTTGTTGCACAGCGAGTGATGCGCATTGTGGTGCCTTCGCAACCGGTGCAACTCGCGCGCTTCGATGTACGGGAGTCCGCACGGTGTCGACAGAACCCTGACACAGCGACACTGGCTGGCCAATTGTTGGTCGAAGCGCGAACAGCCTTTCTGTCGAGCGTCGCACGAGGAGCGGACGGCGAGCAGCGAGCACTCTATCGGTTTTTCCGATATGACAGGGATCGCCGAGGCGCGTCGGTGGGAGACACCGCATCCGATGTCCGTACGCGGCAAACGTCCCGCCCTTTCGCGAGCCTGTCCCCTGACTCCATCGATCGCGTGGGATATGTCATCGCCGATGGCGACAGTGTCGTCTATCGCGGGCCGGACGCGGACATTCTGCTATCGGAAGGGTTCGCGCGAGGGCACTGTTTTCATGTCGTGGAAGGCAATGGCGTGCGAGCCGGACTGCTGGGCGTCGGGTTTCGGCCGATCGATATGCCATCCGGCATCGTGGGTATTCGCGGTACCATCTGGATGGTCCCGGAAAGTCGCGAACTCCGTGACGTCGAATTCTCCTATCAGCCCATTTCGCGCGATGAATCGCAGGCCGGTGTCGGTGGTGAAGTGCGTTTTCTACGCCTGCCCGACGGGAGTTGGCTTGTCCGAAGCTGGGAGTTACGAATGCCGCGTGTGCAGATGCGCCGCATCGCCCCCGTGCTGACGGGGCGCCCCATGCCGGGGCGCACTATTCGCGAGGTGGTGGGCACGCAGGTTTTTGGCGGTGCGGTGATTCGACTTGAGGGCGCCGGGATCATGTTTGCGGACACGACGGAACTCGAACGTGCAGCGGCGGAGCGGGCTGCGCGCGCGACGGAGCGCGTGTTCACATTGCGGCACGATGTGTGCGGCCCCATCGCCGGTGGCGGCATCGATTTGAGCATCAAATCCGTCGGCGTGGCGGAAGGGCGACTTCGCGATTCGAGTGGAACGTCATTGGTGGACGTTCTGATCCGGGCCGACTGGCAATCGGATTTTCGCGTGGGTATCGACGAACGCGTGCGATTTCAGAATCGTGGACGCGAGACACGCACCGTGGAGGATGGGCGGTTCGTGCTCTGCGAACTGCCGTTCGATGTACCGATCTCCATTCGGGCATTGGTTGCCGACCGCGCGGTGGCTCAGCAGACGATACGCCTGAATACCGCCAAACCCGTCGATACACTCGCGCTGACAGGAACCACCAATCGGGTTGTGGCAGGCGGCGTGACTGCTGCAGAAACGCAAAGTGCCACTCTGCGCTTGCGAGTACTGGGAGAGCTTGGCGAGCCGCTGGCGGATGCCGAGGTCACCATAGTCGCTTCCGGCACCCCATCGGAAGCTGCCGTACGCCACCGTACGAACACCGACGGCCATGCCACTTTCGATGGCTTGAAGGCCGGCGCGGTGGAGATCGCGGTACGCCGCATCGGGCAGGCCATGCAGACCTTGCGTCTGGATATCGGCGAAGGGCGCAACGAGGCCACGATTCGCATGTCGCGTACGGCGGTGTCCCTCGATCCGGTGCGCACGATCGGCAACCGCGTGGTGAATGCGCGCTATGCAGAAGTCGATCGACGTATCAGGGCCGGTGTCGCAAATGCGGTCGTTGGACGTGTCGATTTCGAACGGGTGCGGCCGATCACGGTCACACAGATGTTGCGGCGTGTTCAGGGCATTCGGCTCGAAGATTCTTCGGGCACGACGATCATCACATCGGGAAGAGGTGATCGTATCACGCCGGGTGGCAGCAGACTGCCGTGTATTCTGCGGGTCATGGTCGATGGTGTGCTGTCCACGGCGAGCCAGGTCGAGCGCCTGGTGCCGACGGACATTCACGCCATCGAAGTGTTTCTCGGGCCGGCACGCATTCCGCTTGAGCTGGGGGCCCGTTCGAGCGGGTGGTGTGGGTTGTTGGCCGTCTGGACGCGAGTGGATTGAGGAACCGCACCAGACCAGCGCGCTGTCCATCACGCAGCCGCTATCGCGGAATACGCTCTGCCAGGGCTTTGCGCATGTCCGCCTGGAAACGCGCCTTCTGCGTTTCATCGAACCATGGCACCCGATTGGAGTGGCTGATGGCGCTTTCGATGGCCTTGCGTGCCTCGGCGTGGTTGCCGGCCGCGTCGTAGGCATCGATCAGCAACGTGTACCCGTGCATCACGTCAGGAAACCGGTTGAGGTACTCACGAGCACTGGCCACGGCACGTTCTCCATTGCGATGCCACAGCCACGCGCTCACCACACGGGCCTGTTCACCGGGTGTGGCGCCGAGGCTGGCGCCACGTTCGAGATGCAGCCGCTGATCACGCGTCGCCACGCCGCGTTCCAGAAGCGCGTCGGCGTCGCCGAGTCGCTTGGCAAGACTGTCGTCGATGGCGGCGGGGAGACGCCAAATGCTGTCGCTGAACACCGCCCATAGCCCCATCGGAATGGTGATGAGGGGAGTGCCGGTATGATCGAGGCCAGGGGCATCGACGCGGTGGATGCGCCACGACGCCGGTCGCACCGCGGTCAACGCCGTGAGCAACCGTTCGGAATTGGCGAGTGATCGTGGCTCCAGTGTGCCCGCCGAAACGACCAGCCAGCGAGGGGATGCCGATGAATCGGAGCGCACACACTGTGTGGTGACTGCGAGCGAGGAGTCCGACACCGACGGACTGATGGCCACCACGGCAGGGAACATGCGCCCCGCTCGGCACATGGCACCCAGGGCAAACCGACCTCCCAGCGAGTGCCCGATCAATGTGTGGAACGGCGCGGTGCGGAACTCCCTGTCGATCTTTGGCAGCAATTCATCGGTGAGGAAGCGCAGGAACGCGTCCTCGCGGCGAACAAGATCACCGGCACGGTCGCCCTGTTCGATCGCCACGACGATCTGCGGTGGCATCGCGATGGGGTGCTGGTCACCGGTGAGTTCGTAGCCGGCGGCGGCGACCGCGATGTCGTTGAAGGCCTTCACCTGCCCGTCGAGCAGCACCACCACCGGGTAGCGCCGCTTCGCCAGCCCGTATCCCTCTGGCAGGTGCAGGTGCACCACCCGCGTCTCGCCAAGCGCGGCCGAAGGCACCCGCAGCACGCGCGAGCTCTGGGCGTTCATGTGGGTCACCGGCGCCAAAGCGGCCAGAACCATGAATGCCCGAACCATGGACAGGAAGCGCGGGATGTGCGGCATACGATGGCGAGGGGCTGAAAGACGGAGAATCCGATGGTGCAAATGTGTCGTCTGGGGACGAACGGCGGGATAGCGCCACCGCGCCACCCAAAGACACTCCAACGCGAAACGGGGGCTGCCGCGTTTCCCACTGGGACCATGTGTATCCCACGGCGCCGCTGCAGAATCGCGTTTCGACTGGCGGCGCCACGGCATCCCGTCCATGATGTGCCGTGCAATCACTCCTCGAGGATCCTGCTGCGCAGGATCCGGACCGGAATCCCGTACCGGAGGCGACCTGATGACCCGTTCCCCCGTGTCCCGCGAAGCAACCTGGGGCACTCTCATGTGTGTGGCCGCACTGGCCAGTGCGACGACGGCGTCGGCGCAGGGGAAGCGTCCGATGTCCTGGCTCGACGCACAGTATGTGCGCAACGCCGGCGGCGCCGAAGTCTCGCCGGACGGCAAGCAGGTCCTCTACACGCTGTCCACGCCCGACTGGAAGGAAGCCACCAGCCAGAGTGACATCTATCTGGTGGATGTGGATCGTGGTCTGGCCAGCACGAAGCAGCTCACCTTCACCACGGCGAAGAATGAGACGCAGCCGCGGTGGGCCCCGGGTGGTGGTTGGTTCGTGTTCAGCTCGAACCGTGAATCGGCGGCGGGGCAGGCGAACCAGCAGCAACTGTTCCTCATGCGGGCCGATGGCGGTGAAGCCCGTCGCATCACCAACGCGCGCGACGGTGTTTCGACCTTCGAATTCACCCGTGATGGTCAGTCGCTGATCTATCGGAGCGGCAAGAGCAACGAAGAACAGCTCTACGCGCTGCCCGTGGCCTCGTTGGCCAAGGGCACACCGGTGGACTCCCTCTCCCCTGCGCAGCTCACCAAACACGCGACGGGTGTCGGCACGTGGCGCATCGCGCCCGATTCCCGCCGCATCTACTTCACCACGGCCGACAGTGTCGACGGGGACGAGAAGGCCCGCCGCGACAAGAAGTTCACCGTCGACGTGCGCAATGCCGAAACGCCCGTGGCGGCACTGTGGGCGTTCGATATCGCGTCGCGCTCGGAAACGCGTCTGACAAAAGATGCCACGCAGGCCGTGTCGGGGTTCACCATTTCCCCCGATGGTCGTTGGATCGGCTTCAACGCCACGCCCAACGACCGCTACAAGCGCAACGTCACGGAAGAAGGCATTTACGCCGACGTCTACCTGCTCGATACGCAGGACAACAGCGTCGAGCGGCTGACGAACAACGAGGAGAACTCCGAGAGCGCCCTCAGCTTCTCGCCCGATTCGAAAACGATCGCGTTTTCGGCGTCGGACGACATGACGCGCTTCAACATGAAGAACCGCCGCGTGTATCTGCGCGACGCGGCCGCCAAGGGACAGGCGTTCCGCAAGCTCGGTGACTATGACGGCGATCATTCGGTGAACTTCTGGGCCCCCGATGGCCGCACCATCTACTTCAGCACCGGCGCCAAGGCCACCACGCAGCTCTTCGCGCTCGACGTGGCATCGGGCAAGACCACGCAGCTCACCAATGTGGACGGTGTGCTCAGCGTCTCACAGGAAGAGGACAGCAAGCGGTACCTGATCAACTATCAGGATCCGACCACGCCGCCGGCCCTGTTCACGGTGTCGTCGCTGGACGCCGTCAAGAACCGCGCCTCATGGGTGCAGCTCACCGACGCCAATCCCTGGGTGCGCGAGCAGTTGTCGCTGGGGGAGACCAGTGAATTCACCTGGACCTCGAAGGACGGCAAGAAGGTAGGCGGGGTGCTCATCAAGCCGGTCGGCTATCAGGCCGGCAAGAAGTATCCGTTGCTGGTGGCCATTCACGGTGGACCGGCCGCGGCGGATCTGCTGAGCTTCAATGGCGGCTACGGCGCGCAGACCTATGCCGGCAAGGGCTGGGTGGTGCTCATGCCCAACTACCGCGGTTCGACCAACTACGGCGAGGCCCACAAGGTGGGCATCGTGGGCAACTACTTCCCGCCCGGCTACAACGACATCATGACCGGTGTCGACGCGCTGATCGGGCAGGGGCTCGTGGACAGCACCAAGATGGGCGTGCTGGGCTGGAGCGCCGGCGGTCACTGGAGCAACTGGATCGTCACGCACACCAACCGGTTCAAGGCGATCTCGAGTGGTGCCGGCACGTCGAACTGGATTTCGATGTACGCGCAGAGTGACATGCAGCGCAATCGGCAGCATTATTTGGGTGACAAGTTGCCGTATGACGATTTCGAGGCGTACTGGCGGCAGTCCCCGATCCGCTACATCCGTGCGGCCAAGACCCCCACGATGATTCACGTGGTGGAAGGGGATCCGCGAGTACCGAGTCCGCAGAGTGTGGAGCTCCATATGGGGCTCAAGCGGGTCGGCGTGCCCACGGAGTTGTTCATGTATCCAGGCGCCTCGCACGGCATTCCCGATGCGCGGAACCGGCTACTCAAGAGCACCGCGGAGATGGCATGGATGGACTATTGGGTCTTGGGCTCGGGCAAGAAGTTCTCCTGGCGCGATGTGCTCCAGACGCTCGAAGATCCGAAGGCCGACAAGAAGGTCGAGATCAAGGGGCCCTGAGTCGGGCTCTTCGCTGGTGCTCGAATCCCCGGGCGCGCGCGGCATCGCGTGTGCCCGGGCGTACGTCCTTCAATGGCCGATGGCGTTGGTGGTTCGGCGCCGTGTCAATGATGTGGAGCGTGGCCAGCGTCGAGGCGCAAGCCAGCGGCGCGGTCACCGCTCCTGCCGACAGTGCGCGTCTCACGGTCACGGTCCGCAATGAGGCAGACGGACGGGTACCGAATGCCGAGGTGATCGTGGTCCTTCAGGATCGCGAGGTACGCAAGCGGACAGATGCGACGGGCGTGGTGCGTTTCGCTCTTGTCCCTGACACCCTGGAGCTCCTGGTGCGTGGCATCGGGTATACCGAACAGACACACGCCTTGGCCATTGGATCTGGCGAGAGTGGCGCCACGGTGAAGCTTCAGCGGCAGAGTACCACACTCGGCGCCGTGCACACGGTCGCTGAGCGCTCGATGACCGCTCGGGAAATGGAGATCGACAACCGCATTCGTTCCGGTATTCCCACCGACCACATACGTCGGGAATACATCGACAAAGTCAATCCGATCTCCTTGCTGCAGATGATCCAGCGGATGCGGGGCGTGACGATCGGAACGACCGTCGAAGGTACGCGCGTGCCAATGACACTGCGCGGCGACCGCCCAAGCTTGTTGACCCCACGGCGCCCATGTTTTCTGCGCATCATGGTGGACAACATTCTGTTGCCCGAAAAAACCGATCTTGATGCGATACCGCCGGTTGACGTGTATGCCGTGGAGTTGTTCGCGCCCGCGCGTATTCCGCGGGAGTTCGCCGGCACGCGCAATGACCTGTGGTGCGGCCTGATTGCCGTGTGGACGAGAACGCAATGAACCGGTGGCATGGAGGCTGGCGCACGGCTCACCGTATCGCCTGCGGGTTGGGTGTGATGCTGTTCGCGTCACCTGCTGCTGCGCAACGGATCAGCGGTATCGTGGGCCGTGAGAGTGGGCCGCCTGTCTCAGGGGCCGTCGTCCTGTTGCTGGCTGAGACTCGGGACTCCGTCCTGGCCCGCGGTGTCACCTCAGCGAGTGGTCGATTCCTCCTGAGTGCGCCTGCTGGCGGTGTCTACCGTGTACAGGTACTGCGCATTGGCCAGCGACCGGTGGTGCAGGGGCCATGGCAGATCGGTGCCGATGAAACGCGAAACGTCGCGATCACGGTCGCCGAGGAGCCCGTGCGGTTGGCGCGTTTCGATGTGAAAGCTGATGGTGAATGCCGCAACAATCCGGCCGCGAACACACTCGTTGGCCAGTTGCTGACGGAGTCCCGGACGGCGTTCCTGGCCAGTGTGTCGGCGTTGCCTGAAGGCGCTGGGTACACGTCATATCGACTCTACGAACGCCCTGAAGATCTGAAGGGTGAGCCGCTGGCGCCGGAGATGGGGCTCATGGTGACGCGTGCCTCTGCCCGTCCCTTTGAGAGCCTACCGCCGGATTCGATCCGCAAGATCGGCTATGTGTCGATCGACGGAGACAGTGTGATCTATCGGGCACCGGATGCCGAAGTGCTGCTGTCCGACGGATTCCTCGCCACCCACTGCTTTCAGGTAGTGGAAGGTGTTGGGGGCAACACCGGCGCCATGGGCATCGCATTCCGTCCCACCGCACGCCGCCGTGGCGTGGTGGACATTCGCGGCACCATCTGGATGCGTCCAGACACCGCTCTGCCGCGTGTGGTGGAGTTTCAGTACGATCCGGTGAGCCGCGAAGAAGAGAGAGCGTCCATCGGGGGCATGGTGGAGTTCGCGACCACCACCGCCGGGACCTGGTTCGTGCGGTCTTTTGCGTTGCGCATGCCGCGCCTGCTTCTCCATCGAGTCAATGCGGTGTTGGGGCGACGACCCATCGGCGGGCGTGTGAGCCAGGCGTTGAATGGTATCATCGTTCGTGGCGGTGACGTGCTCGAAGTGCGGGTGGGGGAGCGCGCGCTCTTCGTCGACAGCGCTGCCCTGCGCTACGCCAGGTCCGAGTCCGATGTGGCGGCGGCGCGTGACAACGCCCTACAGCAGTACTACGCCGCCGACACCACACGCCGCCCCGCCCAGCGTGACTCGAGCGCGGCTCAACTCACGGTGCGTGTGCGAGGCGCCAACGACAGCCTCATCGCCGAGGCAGAGGTGGTGGTGGCATCGCGGAGCGGCGAAGTGGTCCGGCGCACGGACACCTTTGGCGCGGTGCGCTTCGAGGCGCTGCCGCCAGACACCATCGAACTGACGATCCGCCGTTTGGGGCTCGAGGCGGAAACGCATGTGTTGCTGTTGGCCACCGGCGAAAACGAACTGTCGCTGCAGATGCGCGCGACCGGCACGGTGCTGGACAAGGTGACCACAGTGGCCGATCGGCCAATGACGGTTCGCGAAGCCGAGATCGACAACCGCATTCGAGCAGGTATTCCCAGTGACTTTGTCCGGCGGGACTACATCGACAAGGTGAACCCGATTTCGCTGCCGCAGATGCTGCAGCGCCTGCGTGGTATCTCCATCACCACCATCCCAACCGGGGAGAAGGTTGCCGTCTCCAGTCGGCAAGACAGCCCCAGTCTGATCGCGCCAGGGAAGCCGTGCGTACTCCGGACGATGGTGGACAACATCATCATGCCCGAGAACTACAGTCTCGACAATGTCCCGCCCATGGAGGTGTACGCCATCGAATTGTTCCAGCCGTCGCGTATTCCGCCGCAGTTCTCGGGCACTCGCACGAATATCTGGTGCGGACTGATCGCCATCTGGACGCGAAGCCAGTAGGGCGCCCCAGGCGGATGATCGTGTTCCGGACGGCACATGGATGGGCCAAGCAGCCCATCCTCAGCCCGCCAACAACCCCGGCATCGGCGACGGAACGCTGAGCGCTTCCTGAACCGCCTGGATTACCGCCTCCGGCAACGGCTCGGCGTTGGCGCGTCGAGCCGCTTCCATGACGAGCGTGAGCGCGCGCGCCTGGGCCGCGTAGGCCGCCAGCAGGGCACCACCAGCCCCGGGCGTGGCGACGATGTCCCGCGCCAATTCTTCGAGTTGCCGCACCAGGGCGGGCGATCCGGACAAAGCCCCCGGCATCGAGCCCGAGGCACCGCGGGCATCGGCGCGGCTGATCGGGGCCTTCTCCTCGGACGGGCCAAAGCCCGGAAATCCGGCCGGGGCCAACGCTTCCTGCACTCTGTTGTTACTGGCGGCCAATACGGCCAACCGACGACGGGCCACCTGCGACGACTCGAATCCCACGCCTGACTCTCCGAAAAGGGACGTCTGCCGGCGCCTCTTCAGGGCTGCCCTCTTGACAGATGTCGACCTGTTACATAAATGCGACAGTGATCTGGATGCGGTGTGTCTGTGCTAACCGCAAGCTGTGGTGCTGCTTACTGCGTCTCCCCTTCGTCGGGGCTGCCGCACGAGTGGCGCGGCAGTGCGGGGAGTGCGGTTCTCCGCTTCTCGATGTTCAACGCACACTCCTGCGGGACCCCGTTCGAGCCCTCCACTGGAGATGGCTGGATGCACGTCCTCACTTCGGCTACTGATCGAGACCTTGCGGCGAGGGAGCTGGCCGAATTGGCCAGAACCACCCTCGACGAGCATTGGGCCGTCGCTGCTATCCCCGCGGATCGACGCGCGCTCCTGCTGGAGCGAGCCGACGCGGCGGCGCTGTTGCCCGGTGACGGACTCGGCGAACCGATCTCCGACGGCCTGGCCTTGCTGGGGACGGCGTACGAACTCGCCGCGCTCAGTCAGTTGGAAACGGCGCTGCAGCCGGTTCCCAGTGCCGGACGCGACCTCGCCCAAGCGGTCCTGACCCTCGGCGCGGCGCGGGCCTTCCGATGTGCCGCCGCCCTGCGTCCGCCCATCGACGAGGGCGAGTCGGCCGTCACCTGGGCCCTGCGCCTTGGGGCGCTGGCCCTGGTCTCCCGACAGACGGAGAGCTACGTACGCTGGTGGGATGCTCGCTACCACGTCAGCGAGGTGGTCAAGCGGACCGCCAGCCGTCTCGAGTCGGAGCCATGGGAACCGTACGCCCGCGGCACCCTCTGGGTGGCCTGGCTGGGCTTGCTCGGCGCTCCCGTGGCTGCCATTCCCGAGCACGCCGCAGATGAACTGCCCATGCTCACGGCCACCCGCAGTCGCCTCGCGGCGTTCCGTGAACGCCGAGCGGAGCATGACATGCCCGGCGACGGCCCCGTGCTGAACGCTGCGGCCCTGCGTGCCCGCATGGTCGAGTTCGCCATCCGCCATCTGGCGGACGCTACCGAACTGCTGACCGTGGCCGTTCTCAGGCGCACGCTCCCCGACGTGTCGGGCGAGTTCAAGCTCCACCTGAGTGCGGCTCGTTCCGCCATGGCTGGCGATCATGGGCAGGATATGCTGCTGGCGTGGTTGCAGGCTGCCGGCGTTACGCTGGCAGGCGGCGTGACCGCGCAGCTCGAACTCCCAGGATTCTAGTCCGACCAGCGCCATCGGCGCGGCCATTGGAGCGCCACACCCGGTAGGTCCGGCGACCCGTGCTGCCCACGGGGAACGCCACTCGGCTCCCACCCATCGGAATGATGTCGGCCAGGAGGGCCCCGAGGACGCGACGCGCCTCTTCGGCCGCAAGCTGATCACCGGCGTTGGCCATGGATTCCGCCTCGATCCGGAACCATTGCACGCCCGCTTCGCTCTCCGCACGCACGACGTACTCGTCCTCAGCCGTCCAGAACGCACTGAGTCGGCTCACCTGCCAATCCATGTGGATAGCAAGACTTGTGACAGGTGCGGATTCCATCGCGCCAGTTGGAGCGTCGCAGGCAACCACGTGCATAGCAATATTCCGTGAGGTTTCAGGAATGTGAGCCACTGAATTCGGAAAGGCGTTTGGCGAAACAGTGGGCGGGGATGTTATGACGATCGTCCTGCCGGCGCAATACGCGGTGAATGGCTAACTTATTGACATTGTTGTAGATATCTGTTGAAAGTCATGTTGATAACTTGCTAAGTGTCATATTGGAACCGGGCTGGGGCTGTGGGTGTTGTGGATAAATGGTTCCGTGATGGGGTGCATAAAGCCGAACTGGCACCCTTCGTTTTCCACAATGGCTGTGGTCACAAAAGTGCTCATTGCTTGCTTAAAAACACTGCTGAAGATGCTCAACGCGGCGACCTGAGCCGTGACAGCATTCGACGCCAAAATACTCCGCTGAGCCCATGGCGGAGTCCGCGAACACAACACACTATCCCGAATTCACGAGCCACTCACGCGAGGTAGAAAGACGTGTCCATCGAACCACGGATCGGTCTGCTGGTGGGGCGGGAATGGTCATTCCCCCCGGCCTTTCTCGATGCGGTCGCCAAGCGCCAATCCGGCGTCGAGGCTGAGTACGTCAAACTGGACGCCACACCCATGGCGCAGCCGGTCCCGTATTCGTTGATCATTGACCGTATCTCGCACGAGATCGGCTTCTACCGGACGTACCTGAAGCACGCGACCAGAATGGGGACCACGGTGGTCAACAACCCGTTCATGTGGTCGGCTGATGACAAGTTTTACGACGCCACGCTAGCCGTGCAGCACGGGGTGGCCCATCCCAAGACGATGGTGCTGCCCAACCGGGACTACATCCCAGGGATCTCGCATACGGAGTCGCTGCGGAACCTCGCCTATCCGCTCGACTGGCCGGGGGTGGCGGAGTACATCGGATTCCCCTGCATCCTGAAGGACGCGCACGGGGGCGGCTGGCGTGACGTGTACGTCTGCGACACCATGGATGAGCTGCTCCGCCACTACAACGAGAGTGGGCTGCTCACGATGGTGGTGCAGGAGTTCATCCACTGGGATGCCTACGTGCGTTGTATGGTGCTGGGTCGAGAGCATGTGCTCCCCATGCCGTACGATCCGCGGCAGCGCCGGTACATCCCCGACCCCGGGTATCTGGGGGCCGAACTCGAGGCCCGCTGTGTGCGCGACGCGCTCACGCTGTGCCGGGCTTTGGGGTACGACATGAACACGGTGGAGTTTGCCGTGAAGGATGGCGTTCCCTACGCCATCGATTTCATGAATCCGGCGCCCGACATGGATATCAACTCCCTGACGCCCAGCTATTTCGAGTGGGTGGTGGAGCATATGGCCGATCTGGCGATCAAGCTGGCGACGGCTCCGCGGGTGGCCGTACCGGAAGGCCCCATCATTACCTCGCCGCCGACCATCCGCTCCAAGTCCGGGAAGTAGCACATGTCTCCAACGGCTGTCCCGCACTTCGACACGTATCACAATCTTTTGCTCGCCGACGCGGCACTGGCCGAAGACTCGGCCGACGTGCTCGAACAGCAACTGCGTCAGGATGGACTGTTCTTTGGAGATCGGGCGCTGTGCAGCGTATTGCGTCCGCGCTTTCTCACGCTGGACGAGTACCGGTTGATCTCCCGAGCGTGCTGCCTGGTTGGCAGTGCCTTCGATAAGGTGCGGGTGGCAGCCATGGCGGACGCCGGGCTGCGATCACAATTCGGACTGACGTCGTGGGAAGAGCAGCTTATCCACGCGGACCCCGGATTCCCGGTGGCGAGTCCGACGTCGCGTCTCGATGCCTTTTTTGCCGCCGGCGAGGACGGGCTCAAGTTCACGGAATACAACGCCGAGACGCCGGCGGGTGCGGCGTACAACGATGCCCTGTCCTCGGCCTTTCTGGCGTTGCCGGTGATGCAGGCGTTCAACCGTTCGCATATCGCCCTGCCTATTCCGGCGGGCGCCGGCGTGGTGGACTCCCTGCTGCAGGCCTACCATGCCTGGCGGGGGCGGCGCGAAAAACCTTCGGTGGTCATTCTCGATTGGCGCGAGGTACCCACGTACAGCGAGTTCGTGCTGTTCGAGCGGGAGTTCCATGCTCGCGGGATCGATGCCTTCATTGGCGATCCGCGTGACGCGGAGTACGCCAACGGTCGGCTGACCGTGGCTGGTCGTCCGGTCACGATGATCTACAAGCGGGTGCTGATCGACGAACTGGTAACGCGGGAAGGGCTGGATTCTCCCGTGGTACGGGCCGTGAGAGATGGTGCGGTGTGCATGGTCAACCCATTTCGTTGCAAGCTTTTACATAAGAAAGCCTCACTTGCCGTGTTAAGTGACGAACGGCAGTCGGGGCTCTTCACGGCCGAGGAGCAGATGGCCGTTCGGCGCCATGTCCCATGGACTCGGGTGGTGGAAGAGCGCCACACGGAGCACACATCTGGGGCGGTGGATCTGGTACCATTCGTGGCAGCCAACCGTGAGCGGCTCGTGCTCAAGCCAAACGACGAATACGGCGGGAAGGGTATCGTGCTGGGCTGGACCGTGGACGATGCCACCTGGGAGGCTGCGATTCGGACGGCACTTGCAGAGCCGTATATCGTGCAGGAGCGGGTGGAGGTGCCAAGTGAGCCATGGCCGGCGATGGTGGACGGCGCGGTGCACATTGGTGACCGGATGCTGGACACGGCGCCGTTCCTGTCAAATGGATCGACCGTGGCCGGCTGTCTGACCCGTATCGCGACGGACCCGCTCCTCAACGTGACGGCAGGCGGCGGTTCGAACGTACCGACCTTTCTTGTTGAGGCACGTTGATGTCCCAGTCGTACCATGCGTATCGCCCGACCATCGGGCTGACGACCCAGACACTGCACTCGATCGACGGCATTCCGCCGGCGTTGCCTTCATCGTGGGTGATGAACCAGCGGTACTTCGTGGCTGCCACGATGGCGGGCGCTGTACCCTGGATGATTCCACTACTCGATGATGATCTGCCGACACTGCGCGAGATCTACGAGCGGTTGGACGGTTTGTTGATCCCCGGCGGTGTGGATATCAACCCGGCGGAATACGGCGAAGCGGTGCGCCCGGAGTGTGGAAATCTCGATCCGGCGCGTGATCGAGTGGAGCTGCAACTGGTGCGTTGGGCCATTGAAGATGGCAAGCCGGTCCTGGGTCTCTGCCGTGGTCTGCAGATCATCAACGTGGCGCAGGGCGGCACGATGTGGCAGGATCTGGCGTCACAAAACCCGTCTTTCCACAAGCACGATTTCTTCCCAACGGCCGGCTATGAGCGCGATCATTTCGCGCATGAAGTTGATGTCGTACCGGAAACGCGCTTGTCACAACTGCTCGAATCCACACGGTGCCCGGTGAACAGCATGCATCATCAGGGGGTCAAGGAACTCGGGCGTGACCTGGTGGTGTCGGCGCGGGCTGATGATGGACTGACGGAGGCGATCGAGGGAGTGAGCGACAGCTTTCTCGTTGGCGTGCAGTGGCATCCTGAAGTGTTCGAGATGGCGGACCCTCACACCCGGCATCTCTTTGCGGGCTTCATCCGGGCTGCCGTGGACTGGTCAACCGCCAACAACACGTCCCGCTCGGGCGTGGAGGGATGAATGCGAACGCCAAGCCTGACGGTCGGAATCGAGGAAGAGTATCAGATCATCGATCCGGTCACCCGTGACCTGACGCCCGGCTTCGATGCGCTGGTGACGTCGGAGGACGCCCAGTTGGCGGACGTCAAGGCGGAGCTCCACCAGTGTCAGGTGGAGATCGGCACCAAGGTCTGCAGTTCCATCAGTGAGCTGCGCACCGAGCTGGTGAAGTTGCGCGGGCTGGTGATCAAGGCGGCGGCGCAACACGGACTGACCATCGCGTCGGCTGGCACGCATCCGTTTTCGAACTGGATGAATCAGGAGATGACGCCCAAGGAGCGCTATCTGGGCGTGAAGGCGGAGCTGCAGGATCTGGCCCATCGCCTGCTGATTTTTGGCACGCATGTGCATGTCGGCATTGAAGATCCGGAGTTTCGCATCGACTGCCTCAACGCGTCCCGATACATCCTGCCTCACATTTTGTGCCTGTCCACATCTTCGCCGTTCTGGTTTGGTCGTAACACGGGGCTGCATTCCTATCGCAGCATCGTGTTCAAGAACTTTCCACGTACGGGCGTACCTCGCATCCTGAATGGCTGGGGCGACTACGCCGATCTGGTGGACACGCTACAGAAGACGCGCAGCATCCCCGACGGCTCGAAGGTGTGGTGGGATGTGCGTCCGCATCACCACTACCCGACGCTGGAGTTCCGCGTCTGCGATGTGAACACGCGCGTGGACGAGGCGGTGTGCATTGCGGCCATCCTGCAGGCGGTGGTGGCCAAGATGTGGAAGCTGCGGCGCGACAATCTGACGTTCCGTGTGTACGCCTCGGATCTCATCGAAGAGAACAAGTGGCGGGCGGTGCGTTGGGGGTTGGGCGGCAAGCTGATCGACTTCGGCAAGAAGGAAGAGCTGCCAGCGTCGGTGCTCATCCGCGAACTGGTCGAGTGGTTCCTGGATGACGTGCTCGACGAACTGGGCACGCGCAAGGAAGTGGAGTATGCCTACCGCATCCTGGAAGAAGGCTCGAGCGCGCAGCGGCAGTTGGCGACCTATGCTCGCACGGGCGATCTGCGGGCGGTCGTGGATCAATTGATCCGCGAAACGGCAGAGGGGGTCTGCGAACCCACACTCGGCCCGCCGCTCGAAGGGCACGCATCGCCGATTGGCGCGATGCCGCCGTCATCGCTGGTACCGCCGTCACCGGCGGCGCGGGGGCAGACGGTTCCCTGAGCCGATGGTGGGCTTGGCAGTGGAAGGTCGGGCGGTGGCGTCGACATGGCACCGCCCGCAATGATCTGATGATGCCGGTGGAGGCTGGCGGACGATATTGCCATTCGTCCTCGGGAGGAAACCCTGCCAGCCTTCATCCACGCTGCCCTCAGTGAAGCCGTGATCCGGTGCGCTTACGACGTGCGCCGGCAGTTGCGCCCGGGGCTCGCCGAAGTGCTCTACCGTCGAGCGCTGGTCCTCGAATTGGAGGAGCAGCGCCTTTCGGTCAAAACGGAGGTCCCGTATGCCGTGTGGTACCGCGGCCAGGTGATTGGGACTTACCGCGCCGATGTCGTGGTCGACGAACGCATCATCGTGGAAGTGAAGCACGTCGACCGGCTGGTACAGGCACACCGCGACCAGCTACACAACTACCTGCGCATTGCGGAACTCCGCGTCGGATTGCTCGTGAACTTCGGTGTGCGAAGCGAGGTCCGTCGCGTGGAGAACTGGCAGTTCGGCGATTCGGTGCCGCCGGCTCGGCTCATGCCGATGGAAGGGGAGGGAATTGGAAGGGAATTGGAATGGATTGAAGGGTTGCCTGCCGGGCGCCGCTGCGCGGCGCGAACACAGCATGAAGGCAAGGGAAAGCAGCAGGGAACTGCCAAAATCGGGCAAAAACAAAAAATAGAAATTGAAAACAACCAACGACCGGAAGGAAATCGGTGAGCCGTTTCCCTTGGCTCCCTTGAATTCCTGCTGTTTTCAGCCGCGCAGCGGCAAGCAGTAACCCTTCAGCCCCTTCCCATTCCCTTTCACTCCCCAGCCCGGTCAGTCGACAAAGGGTCGCCGAGCAACGCGTTGTCGTCGGCCGCATGCACGAGAAGGAGCGCGCGGGCCACCTGTTCCGGCAGATCGTGCACAAAGAGCTCGACCCAGCTGCCGGGGTCGGACCCACGAATCCCTGTTCGTACACGGAGCTCGGAGCCAGCGCCCGAGACAGCGCCAACCGCGAAGCTTCGGCGGGCTGTCCGACGATGAACGACCTCGACCTGCCACAGCGAATCCTGCGAGGTGACGCGTACGTCGAAAGCACCGATGGATGTGGCATGAAGACCCGCTGCGGTCAGGGCCATCGCTCCTGCCGCTGCTCGAAGTTCCGGCGCGACGTGGGGCATGACATCGCGCACGAACACATCCGCTGCCGAGATCGCGCCAGGTGATCCATTGGTGGCGAGAGACAGCCACCGCAGCAAGTCCGGTGTGATACGCGCTGCGGCGCCACTCAACTCGACGCAACGCGCCACGTAGCCGAGGACCTGTCGCACTTCGATGCGGTCCACCTCATCGAAAAACCACGCGCACGACGTGAAGGTGCGCAGCGATGCGCGTGAGAGCTCCAGCAGTTCTGCCGCACGCTGGCGCTCCTCTGTGCTCAGTCCACTGCGCACGTGCTGCGCAACGAACGCGCCCAGCTTTTCGCCGTCGAACGCCACTACCTCACCGTAGGCATCACGCACGGACCACGGGTCTGCGGCAAACAGCGTCGCCCCTTCGCGCTCGAACACCTCCTGGCATCGAACAGCCAACTGTTCCATCGCGTGGCGCAGTGGGCCACGCCATTGCTGCGCGGGAGGCTTTCCTCCATCGATGCGGCAACCGCAGTTGCTGCGCCATCGTTCGACACCATGCGAACAACTCCACGCCGACGGCGATACGATCGACACATCGGCGTGCGGCGCATGCTGCGCCACCAGTGCCCCGAGGTTCGTCAACCGTGAGTGCGTGCGCCGTGCCACCAGTGACAGCGCCTCGGCCAGGGTCGAATCACCACCGTGATGATGATGCCCAAACGTCTCCCCATCGGTGGCGAGCGTCGTGCAACGCGCCGACGTCAATTCCTGGCCGCGATACGGTGTGAGGCGCCCCGCCAGCGCTCCCGAGTCGCGAAGCAATCCACCAAACGCCACGTCGCCAGCCAGTGCACCGTCGTAGGGCACGATGATCAATTCACGTCCAGAGGCACCGCGCCACCGCACCGGCATACCGCTGCCATCGTGACCCTGCACCTGATACGGCGCGAGCACGGTGTAACGAATACCCTCCGCCGCTGCTGCTTCGAGTGTCTCTTCGTTGATCGCGCACTCGGGAAACCAGAAACCTTCCGGCGCGCGTCCGAAGCGACGTGTGAAGTCGCGGATGCCCCAGCGGATTTCGGTGATTCGGTCGCGTGGTGATGCGAGCGGAAGAATCACATGATGGTACGGGGCCGCAATGGCATTGCCATGTCCCCAGCGTGCCACACTCGCAGCGTCGCCGGCTTGCATGGCATGCAACACATGCGGGGCTTCGGAATCGAGCCACTCACACAGCGTGGCCCCTACATCGAAGGAACACCAGGCGTAGAGATTGATCAGGCGTGCCAGTCCGGCCTTCGCATCCGGTTCCCCCGGTGACGGGACCGCATCACGCCCCGTGAGCCGATAGGCGGCCGCTGACGCCAGACGGGTGTAACACTCGCGCGTGATGCGCGCATTCCAGTCGTGATCGGGCGCTGCCGATCGTTCGGTGTCGACCACCTCGAACCACGGATCCTCGCGTGGCGGTTGGTACAGGTGTTGATGGATGATGACGGAATGTGTGCCCATGGCTGGCCTCAGCTCTGCGAAGCGCCGCGCTGCTGCGCCCGCTCGGTCGCCCGCTGATACACGCTGGCATACCGTTCCGCGGCCCGCTCCCAGCCAAAGTCTCGCTTCATGGCCGCACGCATGCGGGCCGCCCAGGCCGCCGGATCCGAGAAACGGGCCAGGGCGCGTGAGATGCCCTGATCGAAGCTCGTTGGCGTGAATTCGTCGAACAAAAAGCCCGTCACATCGTCTTCGATGGTATCGGCGATGCCACCGACACGACGACCCACCGGCAGTGCCCCATAGCGCTGTGCACGCAACTGCGTGAGACCGCAGGGTTCGTACTGTGACGGCATCAGGAAGATGTCGACGCCAGCCATGAGACGATGCTCCATGCGGTCGGTGAAATCGAGCTGCACACCGACATGACGCGGGCGCGCCTGCGCGAGCGCCAGCAACGCCTGTTCGAATCGCGATTCACCAGCACCCAGGAAAACGAACTGCGCATCGAGTGTCCACACACGATGCGAGTTGAGCAGCAGATCGAGCCCCTTTTGCGCGACCAATCTTCCCGTGAATCCGAAGAGCGGCATCTTGCGACGCTGAGGCAAGCCAAACGAACGCTGCAACGCCGCCTTGCAGCGAGCCTTGTTGGCCGGATCGTCGATGGTGAATCGCGCCGTGATCTGATCGTCCTGCGACGGATCCCAGACCGACTGATCGATGCCGTTGGTAATGCCGGTGAAACGGGTACCGAGCCACTGAAACACTTCGTGCAACCCAAAACCGCCGCCGGCGGTGCGCAGCTCCTGCGCATGGGTCGGGCTGACCGTGACCACCATATCGGCGAATGTCAGTCCGCCCTTGAGCAGGTTCACACGACCGTACCACTCGAGATGCCGGAAATCGTACACTTCCGGCGGAATGCCACATTCGCTGAGCACCGACGACGGAAAGTGCCCCTGATACCCGGCGTTGTGCACCGACAACACCGTTGGCGTGGTGGCATACCGTTCGCGCAATTGCTCGTAGCTGCGCATGTACATCAGTGCGAGCGACGTGTGCCAGTCGTGAGCGTGCACGAGCACGGGGCCTGCAATCAGGCGCGGGATCGCATCGAGCACGGCGCGCGAAAACAGCGCGAATCGCCGTGCATTGTCGGTGTAGTCACGCCCGCCCTCGCCATACAACCCGCCGCGTGCGAACGCACTCGGGATATCGACGAACACGACCTTCGGTCCCTTCGGCGGATGGACCTCGCGGAAAAAACGCACTTCTTCGCTACGAAATCCGAGATCGACCACGATGGGCCGGCCGAGTGGTGCGAGATCGGGCGCATGATCCCGCACCGTGCGATACAGCGGGACAAACACCACCACATCCGCCCCACCACGCACCTGAAAATTGGCCAGTCCCATCACCGCCTCGGCCAATCCGCCGGTGCGAGCATACGGACTGTACTCGGCCGTCAGATGCACGATGGTGCGCGCCGTGCGGTCGTCGGAGGATCCCGGTGCGGATGATGACAGACTGAGTGCCGGCGTCGGCTTGCTCATCGATACGTGATGGAAGTCAGAGAGGACACGACCTCACGCCGTTGGCGGATCGTCAGGAAGTGCATCGCCGAGAATGGAGGGCGCGTAGTAGCCGCGGGCGTACTGCTCCACCATGCGGCGTGCCGTGAACTGCTGGCCGGCCACCCGCACCGCGTGCTTCATCATGAGCAGCCAACGGCGCGGCAGCTCGCTCTTGTCGCGGTCGTAATAGCGTGGTACGACTTCCTGTTCGAGCAGTTCGTACAAGCGGCGTGCCGTGCTGGAGCCTTCATCGCTGTCCACTTCGGGTTCGATGGACCAACCGTTGTTGCCTTCGTAGCCTTCTTCCCACCAGCCATCGATGGTGGAGAGTTGGGGCACGCCGTTGAGTGCGGCCTTCATACCGCTGGTGCCCGACGCTTCGAGTGGCACACGGGGCAGGTTGAGCCACAGATCCACGCCCTGCACCAGCAGGTGAGCGAGGTGCATGCCGTAGTCTTCGATGAACGCCACGCGTCCTTCGAAACGTGGATCACGCGTGAACTGATAGACGTTCTGCAGTACCTGCTTGCCCGGATTGTCGGCCGGATGTGCCTTGCCGGCGAAGACGATCTGCACGGGGCGCGACGAATTGGTCACGAGTGCGCGCAAACGCTCCACGTCACGGAAGATCAGATCGGCCCGCTTGTATGTGGCAAAACGGCGCGCAAAACCGATGGTGAGCACATGCGGATCGAGCAGCGTGCCGGCACCGACGAGCTGGGTCGCTTCGAGACCACCCTGCGCGAACGCGCGGCGGGCCTCTTCACGCACCCGGCGCATGAGGGTGTGCTTGAGACGCTGGTGGGTGAACCAGAGCTTCTCGTCGTCGAGCGTGAGAATCTGCTCCCACAATGCCGGGTCGTTGCTGTGTCCCCACGCCGTTCCGAGGTGCTCGTCGAGCAGCTTCATGATCGGGTTGGCCATCCAGGTGGCCAGATGCACGCCATTGGTGACATGTCCGATCGGCACCTGCTCGGCATCACGACCGTTCCACATCGAGCGGCTCATCTCCCGCGTGACGATACCATGGCGACGGGACACGGCATTCACCCGCCGCGAGAGGCGCATGGATGCCGATGTCATGTGGTACACACCCGAACCCGACTCGGGGTGATAGCCGATGCGGGCGAAATCTTCCTGCGCGATCCCCATGTCGGACCAGGTGGCCTCGCCTTCGGCACAGCGCAACACGTCGTTGGTGGCGAAGTGATCGTGGCCGGCCGGCACGGGGGTGTGCGTGGTGAACACACTGGCGTTGCGCACGCGCTTGACGGCATCGGCATAGGGCACGCCTTCCGCACACAGCTCGCGGACGCGCTCCACCATCATGAACGCCGCGTGGCCTTCGTTGGCGTGCCAGGCCGCCGGCGCGATGCCGAGCGCACGGAGCGCGCGCACGCCGCCCACCCCGAGCAGCCATTCCTGGCGGAGGCGCATGGCCGGACCACCCGAATACAGCTTCGAGAGCAGGGGCCGATCGTCCGGATGGTTCTCCTCGAGGTCGGAATCGAGCAGGTACACCGGCACACGACCGACCTGCATCTTCCACACGCGAATGTGAATGTCGCGGCCGAAGGTATTCACCGTGACGAGATGACGAGCCCCATCGCGTCCCGGGAGCGGCGCCAGGGGCACCGAGCGGAAATCGATGCGGGCGTCGGAGTCTTCCTGCCAGCCGTCTACCCGAATGTGCTGGTCGAAGTAGCCATTGCGGTACAGGATGCCCACCGCCACCAGCGGCACACCGAGATCGGAGGCCGTCTTGAGGTGGTCCCCGGCGAGCACGCCGAGTCCGCCCGAGTAGATCGGCACGGAGTTGTGAATGCCGAATTCGGCGCAGAAGTACGCCACCGGGCGTCCACGGAGCTCCGGGAAGGTGCGGGCATACCAGGTATGTTCGTCCGACCGTTCGGCGGCCAGCCACTGCATGGCGCGATCGTACCGGGCGCAGAACTGCGCGTCTTCGGCCAGTTCAGCCAATCGTTCGGCCGAGACGAGTTGCAGCAGGCGCAGCGGATTGTGACGCAACTGTTGCCACAGGGTGTCGTCGATCTCCTTGAAGAGCATCCGCGCATCGCGGTTCCAGCTCCACGCGAGGTTGTGCGCGAGCTGGGCAAGCCCCGTGAGGCGTGGCGGCAGCGTGGGGCGGACGGGGGACAGCGGATTCAGGGAGCCTTCAACGGACACGGTCATCTCGACGGAACGGGTGGTCAGCGGCCAGGTAGGGACTGTCATCGACGCCCCGTCCCACCGCACGCGTGCTGCGGCAGGTGGCCGCCGAAAGGTATGCAGCGGGCCGAGGGTGTGGACAGGTGAAGCGGCCCGGACTAGTCTCGGAATGGTATGGAGTGTGCCTTTTGGCACCCCCTTTCCCGGACGAGTGTCCTGCGGCCTGCGTCATGCGGCCGACAGCCCCCGCCGGCGACCCGTTTTCCAACTCATCATGCCTGCGCGTTCATCCACGCGGTCAGCCGGTCGTTCGTCGACCGGTCGATCGACCGCTGTCGAGGTCTTCAAGTTCGGCGGTGCCTCGCTCGCCGATGCGGCGGCCGTCCGTCATGCCATTGACCTGATTCTCGCGCCGCGTCCGACGCGGGTCGTGAATGTGGTGTCGGCCCTGGCCGGGGTGACCGACGCCTTGCTGGCGATCGCGACCGCAGCGCGGGAAGGCGATGTGAAGGCGGTGGATGTGGCCGTGGATCGGTTGCATGCGCGCCATGTCGCAGTGGGCAACGAGGTGCTGCCCAATATCCGCGCCCGCACGGCCTTGCAGCGGGAGCTGGACGAAGCCTTTGATGAGCTGCGGATGCTCGCGCACGGGGTGGCCAGCCTCAGGGAATTGACGCCCCGTACCCGTGATTTCCTGGTGGCCCGCGGTGAACAGCTATCGGCACGTATCGTCGTGGCTGGTCTCGTGTCGCGGAAAGCCAAAGCGCAGTACGTGGAGGCGGCCGAGATCATCCAGACCGATGGTGTGTTCGGCAACGCATTCCCCGACCTGGCGGCCACCGATCGTCTGGTGCGGGCGCGTTTGCGTCCGTTGGTACGACGCAAGGTCATTCCGGTTATTCCGGGCTTTGTGGGCGGTGGCGAAGGGGGGGCGCTGGTCACGCTGGGCCGCGGTGGCAGTGACCTTACGGCCACCGTGTTGGGTCGCTCGCTCAAGGCCGAGCGCATCACGCTCTGGAAAGACGTGCCCGGGCTGATGACCACCGATCCCCGTCTGGTGCCCACGGCGCGCATCGTGCCGCAGCTCAATGTGCGCGAAGCGGCCGAGTTGGCGTACTACGGGGCTAAGGTCCTACACCCGCGCGCACTGATTCCGCTCACGCGCGTGCGCGTGCCGGTGTTCGTGCGTCCCTTCGCGGACCCCGAGGCACCGGGCACCGAGATTTCGGTGCGTCACACACTGCAGCGTTATCCCGTGAAGGCGCTGAGCATCGTGCGCAGCCAGGCGCTGATCACCGTCACGGGCAACGGCATGCTGGGCGTGCCCGGCATCGCGGCACGAACGTTTGCGGCGCTGCAGCAGGCGGGGATTTCCGTCACGCTCATTTCGCAGGCGTCGTCCGAGCACTCCATCTGTCTGTGCGTGCCGTCGGAGCGCGGGCGTGATGCGAAGATCGCACTCGAGCGGGCCTTTGCGCTGGAGTTGTCGCGTCGTGAACTGGAAGGCATGGACGCGCAGACCGGCATGGCCACGCTCGCCGTTGTGGGTCTTGGCATGGCCGGGTCGCCCGGTATTGCATCGCGCATGTTCACATCGCTCTCACGTGCGGGTGTGAACATCGTGGCCATCGCCCAGGGCTCGTCGGAGCTCAATATCTCGGTGGTGATTGCCGAGCGTGACGCGGAAGCCGCAGCGCGGGCCGTGCACGACGAGTTCCAACTCGACAAGATCGGCGGTGGCGGCGTGCGGCGCGACGACCGTCTCGATGTGGTGCTGCTGGGCGTGGGACAGATCGGTCGGGAGTTGCTGCGCATGCTGCCACGCAGCCGCCGTCGGGTGCGTCCCACCGTGGTGGGGTTGATCGATCGCAGCGGATTTGTGTTCGAGCCCGATGGGCTGTCGCCGCGTCAGTTGGCCAGTGCGGTGGCGCTCAAGTCCGCGGGCAAGCCACTCGCCTCATTGGCGCATGCGCGCAAGGCGTCGGCGTCGGAAGCGGTGCAGTGGATTGCCACGCATGCGCTGGCTCGTCCGGTGCTGGTGGATGTGACGGCCGACGACACGCTGCCCGCCATCCGCAAGGCACTGGCCGCCG
Organism: Gemmatimonas aurantiaca T-27; assembly: GCF_000010305.1. Taxonomy (NCBI): domain Bacteria; kingdom Pseudomonadati; phylum Gemmatimonadota; class Gemmatimonadia; order Gemmatimonadales; family Gemmatimonadaceae; genus Gemmatimonas; species Gemmatimonas aurantiaca. Next base: position 1,643,595 of record NC_012489.1, read on the forward strand.
ACATGGACATCGTGTTGGCCAACAAGAAGCCGTTGTCTGCGCCGCGTGCCGAGGTGGCCGCGTTGCGTGCGTTGGCCAAACAACACGGCGCACGCATTCTGCACGAAACCACCGTGGGTGCTGGTCTGCCGGTGATGGACAGCTACGCCAAGCTCGTGGAGACCGGCGACAAGGTGTTGCGTGTGGAAGGGTGCACGTCGGGCACCCTGGGCTTTCTGCTCACCGAGATCGGCAAGGGACGTCCCTTCAGCGACGCCCTGCGTGATGCGATGGCGCGTGGCTACACCGAACCCGATCCGCGCGACGACCTGTCGGGCATGGATGTGGCGCGCAAGGCGCTGATTCTCGCACGCCTGATCGGCTTCGACGGCGACCTGACCGACGTGACGGTGGAGTCACTCGTGCCGGAGGCGTATCGCCACATGCCAGTGGCGAAGTTCAAGGCCACACTCGCTGATCAGGACAAGCTGTGGGCCAGCCGACAGGCGGCTGCCGTGAAGCAGGGCCGGGCACTGCGCTATGTGTTGCGTGCCACACCGCGCAAAGTGGTGGTGGGTCTGCAGGCTGTTCCGCTCTCACATCCGTTGGCGGGATTGCGTGGCACGGACAACCAGATTGTGTTCACCACGAAGCGTTACAAGGAACACCCGCTGGTGATCACGGGTCCCGGAGCTGGTCCGGCCGTCACCGCCGCCGGTGTGCTCAACGACATTCTTCAGCTGACGCCCGCATGAGTGCCAACGACGCGATCTTTCTTTCGGCGCACGAGGCGCCCGGCGCACAGAGCATTCAGCGATGTGATGCCTGTGCCCACGAGCTGACCGCACTGGACGCGGCACCGGAGTGCCCGAAGTGTGGGGGACTGTTGGCCATCATCCATCGCGCGCCGGTCGATGTCATGGGTGCGCCGCTGGTGGGATCGGCGTTGGCACAGTGCCTGAGCCCCGCCACACCCGGCGTGCATGTTTCGGGCGTGTGGCGTTTTGAATCGCTCATCATGCCCGGCGCTGGTGAGGCCATCACGAGTCATCCGGAAGGCAACACCCCATTGATGGCGCGCACGCGGGTGAATGCGTTTGCCGGTTGTGATGGGCTGTTGCTCAAGCACGAAGGCTACAATCCCACGGGTTCGTTCAAGGACCGCGGCATGACGGTGGGCACCACCCAGGCGGTGCGCACGGGTGCCACAGCGGTGGCCTGTGCATCCACTGGCAACACGTCGGCGGCATTGGCGTCGTATGCGGCGCAGGCCGGTATTCCGGGGCTGGTGTTTGTGCCGGCCGGCAAGGTGGCCCTGGGCAAGATGGCGCAGACGCTGGCCTACGGCGCCACCACGCTGCTGGTGCGCGGGGATTTCGACGCTTGCCTCAAGCTGGTGCAGGAAGCGTCACGTGAGTTGGGCATCTATCTGCTCAACTCCATCAATCCGTGGCGCGTGGAAGGCCAGAAGACGATCGTCTTCGAAATGCTGCAGCAGCTCGAATGGAACGCGCCCGATTTCATCGTGTTGCCGGCCGGCAATCTTGGCAACACGGCCGCCTTCGGCAAAGCACTGCGTGAAGCGCAGGCGTTGGGGCTCATCACGCGCGTGCCACGCATCGTGTCGGTGCAGGCGGCGGGCGCGGCTCCATTTGCCCACGGCTTCCGCAACGGGTTCGCCACGCGTCAGGCGGTGCAGGCCGAAACGATTGCCACGGCCATTCGCATCGGCGATCCGGCCAGTTGGGATCGTGCGGTACGTGCCATTCGTGAGACCGATGGCCTGGTCATCACCGTGACGGACGATGAGATCATCGACGCCAAGGTGGTCATCGATGCCTCGGGCGTGGGCTGTGAGCCGGCCAGCGCGGCGAGCGTGGCCGGTGTGCGGCAGCTCGTGCAGTCTGGCGTGATCAAGGCGAGTGATCGCGTGGTCGCCGTGCTCACCGGTCACGTGCTCAAGGACCCGGGCATTCTTGTGGAACTGCACCAGGAGCGCGCAGACTTTGCGGCAGCCAATCGTCCGGTGGAGATCGAACCGACGGTGCAGGCCGTGGCTGATATCCTGCGTCGTTCCCGCGCGAACTGAACGGGCACACCGCTCCGCTTTGCATTCGCACCGGCATTCGCTTTCACGTCCCGATTCATGTCTGCTGCATCGCCGCGCCGCACGCTGATCACGGGAGCTTCGCGCCCGTTGGGTATCGAGCTGGTACGCCAGAGTCTCATTCGAGGCGACACGGTGTATGCGGCCTGCCGCAATCCGGCGCGCGTGCCGGTGTTGGCCGATCTGCGGGCGCAGTACGGCGGGCTCGAATTCCTGGCGCTCGATCCGGCAGATCCCTCGATGGTGGCCGATGCGGTGCCGGTGCTCGAAAGCCTCACCGAGACGCTGGACCTGCTGGTGATCGCGCCGGCCGAGGCGGGCCCGCATGATCGCGCGGCGCAGGTGGCGCGTGATGAAGAGCTGTCCACGCTCTCAGGGACTGGGCTCACCGAGCACTATCGACGGCACGCAGTGGCGCCCTTGCTGCTGGTGCGCACGCTGCTGCCGTGGCTCGCCCATGGTGATGGCGCGCGTGTGTTGCTGGTCAGCACGGCGCGTGGATCGCTGTCGGCCAAACGTGATGGCGGGGGCTACGCGACGGCGGCCAGCGCCGTAGGACTCCACATGCTCACCCGAGCCCTCGCCCACGACCTGCGCGACGAAGGCATCGTGCTCTGCCTCGGCAATCCGGGCCGGTACGCCGAGTCGCCCGACGATCATGACGCGCCGGTGCTCATGGAGGATGCCGCGCTCGGTCTGCTGGTTCAGGCCGAGCGATTGCCGCGTGATCGCAGTGGAGCCTTCATCGACTGGACGGGTGCCGAACGGGCGTGGTGAGAAGACCGCGTCCGGGCTCCCGTGAGCCTCAACCGCGGTTCTGCATCTTCTCGCGCTGCTTTTCCAACGCCGCGTTCTGGATAGAGTCGGCCCGGACCCGCTGCGTCTCATCGAGCTTGGTGCGCGCGCGGTCGCGATAGGCATCCTGGATATCTGCCAGACGTGAGAAGAGCGCACGCACGGCATCGGAGGCGAAGGGACCGGCGGCATCACGACCCGCGCTGTCCGAGGGCGGACGCCGACCGTCGCGTCCACCCATGCCACCGCCCATGCCGCCACGACCGCCGCCATTGGCTGCACCACCATTGGCCGGTTCTTCCGTGGACACCTTCTGCAGATCCTTGAACACCGGCGACTGCTTCTCCTCGAGCTCCTTGCGATAGACCTTGAACGTGTCTTGCTGGGCCTTGGTCAGCGCGAGTTCTTTCTTGTGATCGAGGAGGAACGCGAGCGGGTCCGTCTGCTTCATGCGATCCCTGGCCACATCGACCGGTGTGCGACTGCCGGGCCCACCAGGACGTCCACCGGGGCCGCCGCCCATTCCACCTCGGCCTCCCATGCCGCCGCCCATCCCGCCACCGCCCATACCACCCATCTGCGCGTGCAATACGGTGGGAGCGGACAGGACCATGAGCGCGGTCGTGGGTACCAGCAGGAGGGCGCGGATGCGCGAAACGAGGACAGACATGGGGGAACCGGTGAATCGAGGGGAATCGTGAGGTGGCCCTTCGCTGGACTCGCAGCGCCGGTGGCGTTGTTGATGTTGGCGAGTGTCAGTTGCTCGAACAACCCGTCAGCGGGTGCGCTCCCCACGCCAGGCGACACCTCTACCCCGGCATCTGCGAATGTGCCGCCGGCGCCCGGCGCGCTGGCCGTGATTCCCGTACGCGTCCCCTACGTGCTGTCGGCACTGCGTCCATCGCTCGACTCCCTGTTTCCCGAACGGGATTCGCTGTCCGAGGCGCGCTGCGCCAATGCCGCCGGGTTGGTGTGTCACCAGTACGTCTACCGGCGGGAAGGGCTCACACTCAATGCCGTCGATAGTCGGCTGCAGATCGATACGCGGCTCACCTATCGGGCCCGTGTGGGCACCTTCGGCAGTGCCCGCGTGGCGGGGTGTGGTTATGCCCCGGAGCCAATGCGCCGGGCCGATCTGCAGATGACCACCGCACTGTTCTGGCGGCGGGATTGGCGCATCGGGGCTCGTGACACCCGCCTGGCCGCCACCCTGCGCGATCCCTGTCTCGTCACGTCCCTCGGGGTGAACGCGACCAAGACACTGCAGAACGTGGTCGACAAGCAGCTCGCGGCCTTTGCCGCCCAAGCCGACAGCGCCATCCCCGTGGCCGGAGACTTCAAGCCACTCGCCGACTCACTCTGGCGCAGCTTTCTCGAGCCCACGTCATTGGATTCGCTGGGGGCCCTCTGGCTGATGCTGGATCCGCAGGCGGTGCGGGTCACGCCGTTTGTCGGAGCGGGGCGGAATATCACCACTACGCTGGTGCTGTACGCCCGGCCCCGTGTGGTGGCGGGGAGCAAGCCCAGGGTGGCCATGCGTCCACTGCCCGCGCTCGCGTTGGGAGAGGGCAGTGCCGACTTCCGGGTGCCGGTGTCGGTGGAGCTGCCGTACGGCGAGATGCAACGACGGGCCACCCAATTGCTGAAAGACGAGACCGCGCGGCAGAGCGTGAAGGTGGACAGTGTGCTGCTGCGCGGGGCGGGGGACAGCCTGTTCGTGGACCTCGGCGTTTCCGGCGCGCTCAACGGTCGACTGACACTGGTCTCCCGACCGACTTGGGATGCCGCCGCGCGTGAACTCCGTCTCGACGACCTCGACTGGACGCTGCAGAGTCGCGGGCGGCTCTCGCGCATCAAGGCCACCCTCGCGGCGCCACTGGTTTCCCGGGCCGTGCGACGGGCCACGTCCGGGGGGCGGGTCCCGCTGGGCGCTCAGCTCGATGCGATTCGCAGCGAACTGCTCCTCAAGCTCAATGGCACGCTGGCCCCGGGGGTGGTCATGGGCAGCAGCGTTCGCGACGTGCAGATTCTCTCCGTGCGTCCAACGGCCACGGCGATCGTCGTCCAGGCCTATCTGTCGGGCCAGAGCGGGGTCTGGGTTCAGTAGGTCACATTTGTTGCGTTTTTCGATGTTTCCACGTGAAACACTTTCCGGTGATGCTTGTGATATCTCCGTCTGAATCAAAGGTCCGCAGCACCAAGGGACCCGCCCGTTCCTTCGCGACCGCGTTGGTGTCAACCGCGTTGGTCACGGCGCTCACCATCGTATCCGGCGCCGGCGCCCAGCCGTTTCCTCCTCCATCCGATCCGGAAACCGCGAAGATGATGCGGCGCCTGTCCGCCCTCTCGGCGGACTCGATGGAAGGACGGCGAGCGGGATCTCCAGGTGCTGCCCGTGCCAGAAAGTGGATAATCGGAGAATTGAACGCCATTGGCGTGAAGCCAGCGGGCAGTGCCTTCGAATCGTCCGTCGCGCTGCGTCCGCGGGCCGGGAGCACTGATACCGTGGGGGCGAACGTGGCGGCGCGTATTCCGGGCACGAAGGGCAGTGGCCCGGTGATCGTCCTGAGCGCGCACTACGACCACTTGGGCGTACGGAACGGCGAGACCTTCAATGGCGCCGACGATGATGCCTCTGGCTGCGTGGCACTACTGACCATAGCCGAACGGTTGGTGAAGCAACCTCCCAAGCACGACGTGATCCTGGCGTTCTTTGATGCCGAGGAGAGTGGGATGGTCGGGTCGAAGGCTTTCGCCGCCGCGCCGCCGGTGCCGCTGGAGCGCATCGGGCTCAACATCAACCTGGACATGGTGGCTCGGCAGGATGCGGGCGCTCTCTGGGTGGCGGGCGTCTCACATACTGCGGCGCTCAAGCCGATCGCCGAGGCGGCGGCCAAGTCGGCGGCGGTCAGCATTCGCTTCGGGCACGATACGAAAGATCTCAAGCCGGGCGACGACTGGACCAACTCATCGGATCATGCGTCGTTCCACGCCAAGGGCATTCCGTTCTTCTATCTCGGCGTCGAGGACCATCCGGACTATCACAAACCCGGTGACGACGCGGACAAGATCGATCCCAAGTTCTACCGCGGCACGACCGACTTTGCGTACGCGCTGCTGCGGCAGGCGGACAAGGCATTGGAGCAGATCGCCGCGATGCGGCGCAAATGACATTCACTGCCATCGCGTCGTTGCCGTGACGCAGTGGAACTGACATTGGCGGAATGAGGAAGGGGGCGCACCACTCGCGTGGTGCACCCCCTTGCATTCCCTGCCGGCTCGGTAGGATCACCGACCCGGGAAACCCGTGAACTACCGGGCGTCGATCAGGAGATCTGTTGCCCGATAAGAGCCGGCAGTAGGACTGACGCTAGACAAAGAATCACCTCCTCGATGTAGGGTTGAACAACGGGCGCTGCAGCCGCTGGAACAGGTCTTGGGTCCCGCACCATCGGATCCATCCACGTCACTTGGGACTGTCACTCGGCTGGCTGCCGAGCTCGGCCTTACATGGCGGAATGCGGACGCTCCTCCGCATCAGGCATATGGTATGACGTTTCGCGCCCGCCTGCAAGCATCAAAAGCGTGATCTGTCACACGGTGGCCCATGTGGTACTTTTCCCAGATCCCGCCTCGCCCCTCGTCCCAACGCGCCGCGCGTTTTTCACGTAGCCCGGTTGCGACTCCCACCTGTTGCACCCTTTTCTGGATCTGCCCATGCACGTGTCCGCCCAATGGCGACGCGCCCCCTATGCGCTCGCCCTTCTGGCTTGTGCGGCTCCGGCCGCGCTGATCGCTCAACCGGGACGTGGAGGCGGCGGCGGAGCTGGTGGCGCTGGAGCGGCCGCCGGCGGCGCCAGCCCGAGCAACGCCCTCCCTGCGCTCCCCAAGGGACCGCGCGCCATGATGCTGCGCGACTGGTATCGCGTGGCCAATCTCAGCAACCCGGCCGTCTCACCCGATGGCAAGCGTATCGCGGTCACGGTGACCCGCGCGGTGGAAGCTGACAACCGACGCCACAGCGAGATCTGGGTGGTGAACGCGGCCGGCGGTGAGCCGCAGCGTTGGACCTCACCGAGCACGGAAAGCAGCAATCCGCGCTGGTCGGCCGACGGTAAGTACCTGTTCTTCACTTCGCAGCGTGCCGGCGGCACCGGAAACACCTGGGCCATTCGCCTCGATCAGCCCAGTGGTGAAGCCATTCAGGTGGGCGACTATCCCAACGGCTCCATGCCGTCGGACGGCTCGTTCGCCGTGTTCACTGATGCCGGTCGTCCGGCACCGACGGCGCCAAGCCCCGATCCGTTCGGGCAGATGCAGCCGATGGCGCGTCCGCCGTTCGAAGCCATTACCCGTCCCTCGGTGTCGGCGCGTTTCGACGGTCGCCATGTCGTGGACATGTCCTACAAGGTGAACGGTGTCGGTTTCGTGCCGGGCCGTCGTGTGGCCCGCACCTGGCGGCCCACGCAGATCGCGCGGCAGCCGATTGGGGATACGACCAAGAAGGTGATCACCAGCACTGCCTATTCGCATCGTGGGCCGGTGGTGTCGCCGGACGGCAAGTGGATCGCCTTCACGGCCGATTCGCGGCTGCGTCCCGATTCGGTGGTTGATCGTGAGCGTGATTCGCTCGCCACGCTGCCGTACAACAAGGTGCGTGATGAAGCCGAGCGGAACGACGCCGACATCTACATCATCGACGCCAATGGCGGCACGCCGCGCAAGTTGACGGATTGGATGGGCGCGGAATCGCAGATCACCTGGTCACCCGACGGCAAGCAGATCGCGTTCATCGGTCGTCCGGGACGCACGAAGAACTCGAACATCTATGTGGTGGACGCAGCCGGTGGCACGCCGCGCGCACTGCTGGGCAACTGGCAGTACGAGCCGGGCAACTTTGACTGGCTGCCGGGTGGCATTCAGTTCACGGCGGAAATCGGCGGACGTTCGGCGGTACTGCGTGCCGACATGAGCGGCAAGTCGTTGCCCACTGAGCTGGTGAGCGGCCGCCGTCAGTTGCGTGGCGCGAGCTACGACGAGTCGGGCAAGACGCTGGCGTATGTGGCGACGTCCATGAACAAGCCGACGGAGTTGTTTGTTGCCAGCGGTGACGGCACCGGTGAACGGCAGCTCACGAACTTCAACAAGGACGTCAACGCCGACGTGGTGTGGAGTGACGCCGAGCGCATCACCTACAAGAGCGTGGGCAACCTCGAGATCGAAGGCTGGCTGATGAAGCCGTATGGCTACGAAGCCGGCAAGAAGTATCCGATGGTCATCTACATTCACGGTGGTCCGCACTCGTCGTACGGCGAAGGCTGGTTCGACGAATTCCAGAACCTCGCGGCCCAGGGCATGTTCGTGCTGTTCACCAACCCGCGTGGTTCGAGCGGCTATGGTGCACCGTTCACGTACAGCACGCGCGGCCGTTGGGGCATGGAAGACTACCAGGACCTCATGAAGGCCGTGGATATCGTATCCGTGCGCGCCGATGTGGACAGCACGAAGATGGGTGCTACCGGTGGTTCGTACGGCGGTTTCATGACCACGTGGATGGCCACGAAGACCACGCGCTTCAAGGCCATCGAAACCGACCGCACGATCACGGACTGGACCTACTGGTATGGTTCCAGCGATGCGCAGGGACTCACGGAGTTCGAGTTCTACGGCAAGCCGTGGGACAACCAGAAGCTGTACGACGAGCTCTCGCCGATCCGCTATGTGAACAAGGTGAAGACGCCCATGCTCATCGTGCAGAGCGAAGAAGATCATCGCACGCCGATGGGCAGCGCTGAGATCTGGTTCATGTCACTCAAGAAGCAGGGCGTGCCGGTGGAGCTCATTCGGTACCCGCGCTCCAACCATGATCTGAGCCGTACCGGTGAACCGTGGCTGCTGGTCGATCGTCTCGGTCGTCTGCGGCAGTGGTTCGGCTATTGGCTCCAGGGTGTGCAGCCTGGTGCTGTGGCCAACTGATCGACGGCGTTGAAAGGAAAACGGGGCGCGCATCTCACGATGCGCGCCCCGTTTCCCTTTCTGCCCTCAGTGAATCAGACGGCGAAACAATAGAACAGCGCGTTGCCGCCGGTGGCCTTCAAGTTGTCCTGACCACAGCCACGCGATGCATGTGCATTGTTCCACGACGTGGGATTGGCACCGCCGCCCTGCCGATCGTGATGGCCGACCAGTGCAGCGCCGGTCGCCGCATTGCTCGTCCAGTTGTTGCACGTGGAATCACCGGCATCACCGGACACCCGTCCGTCGAGCGTGGAGCCCGTGAGAATGTCGTGCGTGTTCGGTGTGTCACCGCGGCCATTCACCAGCGCGCCCTTCTCCGTGATGCTGTTGTCCTTCGACAGCTTGTTGTTGTCGCTGTGCAGATCGTCCACACTGGTGGCCACGACGACACCCTTGGCGTTTTTCCACGGGCCCTTGCCGATGCGATCGCGGGCATTGATGGCCTGCTTGCCACCCACAGCCTGCTGACTCAGATACGCATGCCACGTCTTGCCACGCACACCGGCGGCTTCCGCCAGCGTGGCGCAGTGTTTGTCGGCGCCTTCCACGCCGCCGAGGTTGGCGCCATCACCTAGTCCAACGCTGGTGATGAAGAACGACATGTCCGCCTGCGGGGCAGGGGTGGCAGGCGTAGCCGGCGTTCCCGTGGACAGCATCATGCTGACAACGGCAATCGGAAGATGGAGCGGGACCATGAGGGGACCTCGGTGTTGTCTACTTCTGCGGAGAGAGAAGAACGACCTCGGCGGTGCGTGCCTTGATCGCGGCGGGACTGTAGGGAAGCGGCACAAAAGTACCGCGCGCCCACAGCGGAAAGAGATTGGCATAGAACGGGCTACGCGGATCACCGCTCTGGCCCGGTGAGTTGGTGACGCGTGCGGCGTCCCAATTGGCCAGATCGATCACCACACGCAGGCTAGCCCCATGCGTCTGATTGTCGGTGTTGCCCGTGGCGTGCAAAGTGTTGGCGTAGCCGCCACGCGGCAATGGACCCGGAGACAGCCTGGCCCGCACCGAATCGTGCACGAGTGGATCGAGCACGTGACTGATACGCGCGTGATGGAACTTTGGGTCCCCATAACGCCAGGTCGACATGTCCGCACCAAAGCGACGTGTGACATCAGCCACAGCGTCTTCGAAGGCGCGCTTCACAATGGAATCCCGCGTGGCCGCTGGGCGTGTGCCCAACAGTGAGTCCGGGTTGGTGAGCCATTCCACGGTGCGGGCCAGTGGTACGGTCCTGATCGTGGCGCGGGCGGCTCGTGGCACGACGACCTCGGCCGAGATGCTGGCCAGTCGTCGTTCCCACGCCGCGTACAATGCGGCGCCGCGGGACTCGGCATTCATGAAACGATTCCAACGGAGCACGGTATCGCGCGCCGAGGTCATGGCGGGCGTGCCGAAGGTGATGTTGGCGAGGAGCGGCACCAGCGCGCGGGCGGGCAGCGACGCCTCATCGAACTGCAGGGCCCCACTGCTGGCCACGGTGGCCTTGCGCGTGGTATCGAGCACTTCGAGCAGGCGATTGTGCCGGTATGGATCGGCCCATGTGCGGGCCAGCGCATCGAAGCGCGGATACGACTGTGGCACGTTGAACGCATTGGCGGTGCCTACATAGCCGCGCGCCGGAGACGATTCGTGCGGCAACTGCGGAATGGGCAGGAACCCATTCCATTCGAATCGCCCATCCCCTGGCACGGGCACGAGGCCGTCCCAGTTCGGGCGCACCGGTGCGATGGCGGCGGTTTGCCAGCCGATGGCGCCGCTGGTGTCGGCCCAGATCCAGTTGAGTGCCGGCATGTGCGCGAACGCGAGTGCCGCGCGAGCTTCAGCCCAGTTGCGCGCCTGATCGAGACGCAGGCTGGCGAGATACGGTGCCCCACCCGGTTCGAGCCAGGCGGCGCGTAAGGCGACAGCCTGATGCCGGGCGCTGTCCACGTACAGCACCGGCCCGTGTCGCGTGTAGGCGAGTGTCACCGGAACCGGTGCTGCGCCGCGTACCCGAATGGTGTCGGTGATGATCCGCATGCGCTCAACGCTGTTGCGATAGCGATAGGCGCGCGGATTGGAGCGATCGAGCTCGTACACATAGAGATCTTCCGCGTCGATGCCGAAGATCGTGAGTCCCCATGCCCCGTGCTGATTGTGCCCGATGGCCACCCCGGGAATCGCCGGTTCGCCACCACCGATCACATCCCACCCCGGCGCCTTGAGGTGCACCATGTATCGCAGCGACGGCACGGCGATCGTGCGGTGCGGATCATTGGCCACGATCGGCTTTCCACTGGCCGTGCGCGATCCGGCGATAACCCAGTTGTTGCTCTCCCAGCGTTCGATTTCCGTATCACGCGGTTCCACGGGTGCACTCGTGCGCCGCCACGCGGCCGCCACTTCCTCCAATCGAAAAGACGGGGTGGAGCGGGAGCCGTCGTACTCGGCAAAGATCTGCGCGTCATTGGCCGCGCCCACCAACTGTGCGACCGCAGAGTCGATGGCGAGGCGTGCGTTTTCAGGCTCAAAACGCTTCCGACGGCGCACCGCCGCTTCCCCAATGGCCCGCACGGCGCGGGCGTTGTTGGGTTCGTCTTTGGCGTTCGACGCGAGAGCATTGTGGCGCGAGATGACAATGGCCGGTGTCCATTTGCCGGGCGTGATACCCAGTGCCTTGAGATCGGGCGGCATCAGACTGGTGTCTTTCTGCACCCGATCCACATAGGCATTCACCCCATCGACAAACGCCTGAATGATGGACGCACCGCGTCGATGATAGTGCGCCAGTTCGGTGGTCATGGATCCGCGATAGCGCAGTAGCCGCGACGCGCGATCACGGGCCACCCAGCGCGGCCCCAATGCTTCGGCCATGGTGCCGGTGGCTTGCCGGCGCCACAGCTCCAACTGAAACAACCGGTCGCGCGCCGAGCTGTACCCCTGCGCGAAAAACAGATCGTGCTCATTCTTGGCTTCGATGTGCACGATGCCGGCGCTATCGCGCGTCAGTGTCACCGCCGCCTGCAGTCCGCGCACATCGAGACGCTGTCCGGAAGCCGGGCGTGGTGTTGCGGTACGGGGCGGTGCGGCGGTGGCCTGCGCTCCCAACGACGTGAGGGGCGCGAGCGAAGCGACGATGAACAGGGCGCCCGGAAGCAGTGACACGAAGCCACGGGGCAGGGAACGACGCCGCAGGAGGGGGATCGGCATCTGATGTGGCAGAAGGAGGGGTCAGGGTGCGGAGAATGCCGCCGCGAATGCATCAACGATTTCACCGGCCGGTCGAATGTCATGGATGGTCTCCACACTCCGTCCGGCTTGCCAATAGTCCTGCGAAACACCTTGCACACTGGAGCGTTTGAGCTGCCACAAGGACCGCAGCGCATACCAGGTACGAATCCAGTGCTTGGTCTTGCGTCCACGAAACAACATCCGTGACAACGGCCCGACGGTGGTACCCAGCTTCTCCACGTAGGGAGTGCGCAGCACGGCCACCGGCACCCCGGTGAGTCGTTCGGTCAACACCACGTCTGACGCCTTGGCGTCCACGATGGCCTGCTTGTACCGCGCATCGGAATTGCACTCGGTGGTGGCGATGAATCGTGTGCCCAGTTGGGCACCGGCATAGCCCATGTCGAGCAAGGCACGGAACTGCGCGGGCTCCCCAACGCCACCAGCGGCCACCACTGGCAGGCCCAGATCGGCGACTTCATCGAGCAAGGCGCGCGGATCCCGTGCGCCGGCGTGTCCTCCGGCCTGATTGTTCACGGCCACCAGTCCGTCCACACCGCCATCGCGGCCTTTCAGGGCCCACTTTCGCTCCGTGATGTCGTGGTACACCACACCACCGGCCGCATGGACCCGATCAGCCACCCAGCGCGGATTGCCAAGTGACGTGAGGAAAAAGCGCACCCCTTCTTCGAGGGCGATGTCCACCCACTGCACCATGCGGTTGTGATAGGTCTTGCTCGATGCTTCGATCAGGGCATTGAAGCCAATCGGTGCACCGCCGCTCAGTGCGTGGATCTTCCGCAGGCCTTCACGAAACTCCCATCCATGCACATAGGTGAGTGAGATCGGCTGCACCACACCGAGCCCGCCGGCCTTGCTCACGGCCGCCACCAATTCGGGGTTGCTGCACGGATACATCGGGCCACAAATGAGCGGTACGCGGATACCGGTGTGCCGCATGAGTGCGGTGTCGTTCATGCTGCCGCCGAAGACGGTGGCGACAGACGCCATTGCACCGTGCACCGCGCCACCTCATCACCTGCGGCATCGCGCACGATGGCATCCACCGCCTGTACCGTGTTGGCCTGCACATCGCGGGGGGATTCGGTGTGTGTTTCACACACCAGCGTGCCGCGTGCCTTCTTGGTGTAGCTGATCGACAGCCCGGTCACGATGCCGCGCACGCCCGGGGGCAGCGCCGTGAGCAATGCCACACCACTCGTCATCTCGGCGAGATTCACCAGCGCGACGGCATGCACCGACGCCAGATGGTTGCGCACCCGCCGGCGATCGCGCAGTTCCACACGCGCATATCCCGGACGCACATCGGTATAGAGGCCGCCGATCGTGCCGGTATAGGGAGCGGTCCGCCCCACGGCCCAACTGAACAGGCGTTTTCCAAATGGCAGACGATGCAAGCGTTCCCAATTGGCGAGCAGCGTCGCGCCGGCAGCAGGGTAGGTCGTGGACATGCAAGAGCCTACCCCCGGATCCGAAGGCACGCCACCTTCCGTACATCACGCCGGACGCCAACGCGCGGTTCTTCTGCCACCTTCACCGAGGAAGACATGATCGATGCAGTGCCGTGGTCGTCACTCGGTGTGGCGTCGTTCCTGGTCGGTCAGGCGCTGTGCCTGATGGTGTTGGTATCGCGCCTGGCGCCAGGCCGGTCCCGACGTCCGCCCGTGTCGCCGCGGCTTGCACCGCGCGATGACACCACCGTCTCGGTCATTGTGGCGACGCTGAACGAAGCCCACCGTATCGGCCCGTGTCTGGACGGCTTGCTGCAGCAGCCGGCGCCCCTGCTCGAGGTCTTGGTGGTGGACAGTCGTTCCCGTGACGGCACGCCGGAACTGGTCCAGACGTACGCGGATCGTGATCCCCGCATTCGCCTCATCACCGATGACCCGTTGCCGCCTGGATGGGTGGGCAAGGTGTGGGCGCTCCAGACCGGCCTGCAGGCGGCGCGCGGTGCCTGGGTGCTCGGCATCGATGCGGACACCGTTCCGGCCGCAGGTCTCGTGGGTGGCGTGATCGATGCCGCGGAACGGGACCGATTCGATGTGGTGAGTTTTTCACCACGGTTCGCCGGCCAGACCGCCGCTGAACGGTTGGTGCAACCGGCCATGCTGGTGACTCTCGTGTACCGCACCGGTGCCGCCGGCGCGGAGCAGCAGCCGGACCGCGTGCTGGCGAACGGGCAGTGTTTTCTCGCCCGACGCGCCGTGTTGGAGCAGCATGGCGGGTATGCGGTGGCGCGGGGGTCCTTCAGCGACGATGTGACGCTCGCCCGCCACCTGGCCATGCACGGGGCACGCGTGGGTTTTCTCGATGGCTCCCGCATCATCGAGGTACGCGCCTATGCCACGCTGCGCGAAATGTGGCGCGAATGGGGCCGGAGTTTCGACCTCAAGGACTCCGCATCACGCGTACAGGGGTGGCTGGATGTGGTGCTGGTGTGGCTGGTGCAGGCGTTGCCACTGCCGGTGCTGCTCGGTGGAGTGCTGCTCTGGTTCGGTGCACCGGCGGCGCTGTCCCCGTATCCGCAGTGGCTGCTCGTGGCCCTGATCGCGACGAACAGTTTCGCGGTGCTGCTGCGCATTCTGATGTTGTGGGTCCTGCGCACCAGCTACCACGAGCGTGGTGTCACGTACTGGTTGTCGTGGCTCAGTGATGCCGCCGCCGCGTGGCGCCTGACCATGAGCATGGCCCGCACACCGCGCTCATGGCGTGGGCGTCGATACGCGTCGGAGAGGGCGCCGGTCTAGCCGCCCTCTCCCGATGCGCGTGCACCAACCCATGCGCGTCGTGCTCAGGGCTCGACGGTCACGTGACCGACCATGCCGAGCAAGGCATGCGGATCGCACTGGAAGAAGTACGTGCCCGGGCCCATGGTCACCGGGACTTCGATCGCCTGGCCCGGCAACTGCGCGAAGCCCGACATGGGCGGCAGGTTGGCGGCGTTGGCATTCGAGTCGGGGAGGAAGTGCACGTTGTGCACGCCCGTCACCAACACGAACTTGAGCACGTCGCCCGGCTTCGCGGACACCGTCTTGGGCTTGAAGTAGTTGCCGCTGTCATCGGTGATCATCTCGATGGTGATGACATTGCCGGTGGGGGCGGGCGCCGCCGCCGGAGCTGCGGCTGGTGGCGCGGCATTCTCCGCACCCTGGTCGGCCGAACCGCCCCCGCACGCCGACAGCATCAGCGACGCGGCGAAGGGGAGGGCACCAAACAGTGTGGTCGCAGAGCGAAAGCGAACGAATGACGGCGAGTTGGAACGATATGCGCGCATGAGTGGATTCCTGTTGAGGGTAGGGCGGTGCAACCGTGGGACTGGCAATGCGTGATGGACTAGAAATCGCGTGTTTCGAAGGCGCGGCGAGCCAGCGATGCCGGCACAACAATCCAGACCAGGAGGCCGGCCGCGGACGCCGCGATGCCGAGTGTCGTGCCGAGGAAGCGATGCAGGACCGCGCCGGTGTAGCCCATCAGGGCCGCCGTGTCGCTGTGCATGACGATGATGGTGCGCGCGAGATCGACCGGATTGCCCAGCATGAGGGCCATCATGGGGCGCTCGAGCGCGTAGTCCGCGAAGGTGGTGGATACCATCAGCACGAGCGCGTCGTAGCCCACGCTGAGCAGCAGCCAGGTCATCAGCCCGGTCACGACACTGCGCAAGCGATCATCCACGCGAATCCCGATGAGCAGCGCGAGGCCGCCGAAGACGAAGGTCAGGGCCACGCCGCTGCCGATGGTGCTGAGCGCCAGTGGCCACACGGTACGATCCGGGATGCCGTGCCAGAGCAAGGGCGCGCACATGGCTGCAGCGAAGCCTCCTGCGAGCGGGAGGACCTGCGCGAGATAGAGCGCCAGAAAGAGTCGCGAACGACGCACCGGTTGCGTCAGCAACAGCTCGGTGAATTCCCGTGCTCCATGCCAACTGATGATGCCGAGCATCATGCTGACCAGCGGCACGATGAGCAGCACGAGGTTGAGCATGGCCACCAGGGCCCGCTCGGGCGATCCGGTGAGTCGCAGAATGCTCTCGACGCAGAGGAGCGTGCCGAGCGTGAACAGGAGGACGCCTCGATTGCGGCGCAGACCGCGCCATTCACGGGCCAGTACCGTGCGTACGACCGGGGCGGCAGGTGCCACAGGGCGATCCTCCGCGGAAACTGCGGGCATCGGCATCGTGAGTTCGGCGATCATGCGGAGACACTCCCGTGACCAGACAGCGTGCCATGCTGCATCAGGCAGGCAATGGCTTCTTCGAGCGTGGATGCGCCGGTGGCATCGAGCAGCGCCGGTACGGCGCCCTGCCAACCGATGCGTCCTTCGTGCAGGAACACGATGGTATCGGCGAGTTCCTGCAATTCGCTCAGGATGTGGGACGTAATGACCACGGCGCGGCCCGCATCCCGCACCCGACGAATGGCCCGTTTGAGGATGCCACTGGCTACCGGGTCGAGACCTGCCGTGGGTTCATCCAGCAGCAGGAGTTGCGGGGCAAAGAGAAATGCAGCGGCGGCGTTGATGCGTTGGCGTTGTCCGCCACTCAGCGCGCGCGCCGGCTGATCGAGAAAACGCTCCAGCTCGAAGGCCTCGATGAGCGATTCATCGCGCTCGGGTCCTTTGCCACGCAGCTCCGACAACAACGACAGCACATCGCGTCCGGTGAACGTCTCGGGGTACCGCGCGAGCTGGGGCATGTAGCCGATGCTGGCCCGATGATCGATGCGCCCCGCCGTATCGAGCCCATCGAACCGGATGGTGCCGGCATCGGGGCGCACCAATCCGAGGATGGCTTTGTTGAGCGTGGTCTTGCCTGCGCCGTTGGGGCCGATGATCGCCGTCACGGCGCCGCGATCGAGATCGAGCGACAGGTCGGAGAGCACCGGGCGTCCGGCAAAGCGTTTGCTGAGCCCGCGGACGGAGACGAGTGGTGTTGGCAAGGAGGGATGGGTCATGGCAGGGGCCTCGGTGCCCGCATCAGTGGAGCCTCATCGCGCAGGGCGGCGGGTGTGAGGGTCGGAACCACACGTTCCGCCACATCGAGCAGATCGACGAGCAGCGAACGCACCAGCACCAGGGCGGCCGGAGATTGCTCCACCAGTAGCGCGAACAATCGGACCGGTGCATGGCCCACATCACCGACGCCGTTCCGATCGAGATCGTAGCCGCGATAACGATCCCACCAGTTGTTGCGGAAGGTGCTGTAACTCCGGCGGCTGTTCGTGCCGACGTCGAACACATTGCCCTGAAAGCTGTTGCCCTCGATCATGTTGTCCTGGGCATCGGCCATCACGCGCATAGCCCAGCCGTTGCGGACAAAGTCGTTGTCGGCCACCTGGTTGCGGTTGGCCCCTTCCATGTGCAGGCCGATGGAGTTGTCGACAAAGACGTTGCGACGCACCTCGCTGTCGCTGATCTCCTTGAGCAACAAACCGTATGCGGCGCTGCCCCGATTGCGCACGAAGCGGTTGCCGGTGATGTGCACGGCCTTGGCATACATCACTGCGACCCCTGATTCGTTCTCGCGGAACTCGTTGTCCTCGTACCGACAGGAGTCGGAGAACATGAAGTGCAGGCCATACCGGCGACTGTGCGCGCTGACATTGCCACGAGCCACCCCACCGGTGGTGAACTCGAAATAAATGCCGTCGCGATGACCTTCCACCACGTTGTCTTCGAACACGACATGATGACTCGACCAACTGTGCAGGCCGTTGCCTGTCACGGTTTGTGAACCGGTCATGCCGCGCAGGTGATTGCGGCGCACCAGGCAATTGCTGGCGCGCTGCAGATAGATGCCAAAGAGGGTGGCCTCGAATCGATTGTTTTCGATGAGGCAGCCGGCCGCTTCCACCACGCGCAGCGCCGCACGATCGGTGGCCTGACTCGTGCCGGTGTTGCGAAGGGTCATTCCGCGCACCGTGACCGAATCGGCCGCGATGATGAGCAGTTCACGCTGGCCTTCGCCATCGAGGATGGCGCCGTCGGCGCCGATCAGTGTCAACGGCTGACGAATGACCACGGTCGGTTCGCGATACACACCCGCTTCCACGAGGACCACACCATGGCGCGCCACCTGCGCGACGGCGTCGGTCAGGCGCAGTGTGGTGCCACCTCTGGATGGTGCGGACACCACCACCGTGTCACGCGCCGTCTGCGCGCTGGCGTGTGGCGCCACCACGAACACCAGTCCAAGCGCCAGCATCACGAGAATCCCGATGCGCGCCGGCAATTGCGTGGTCCGTGACAGCAGTCGCCCCGTGGGCCTAGTGGGCGTGCGCATCGGGGCTCTCTGGCGTGTTGGGGCTGGACGCGATCGGCGCGGCGGCCATGGCTACGATTTCCTGCACCCGCAGCCAGGTGATGGCCGTGCCGCCGTGCGCACGCTGCAGCGCATCGGCATCCGCATCGGCGGCAAACGCCACCAGATCGCGCCCCATGGGGGAGCGCAGGCGGCTGCCTTGCAGATACACGGCTTTGGTGGCATCGACCCACTGCGACGGGTCGGCGAAGTTGGCAACCCAGATGGCCCTGGGCGCATGCGCTGCGTCCTGCGCGGCGAGCCAGCTCGCCGCGCATTCAATCGCATCGAACGTTTGCAGGCGACCACGATCTGTGAGCACCAACACGCCGAAGCGGACGTCATCGATGGTCATGCGACAGTACGCGCAGCTATCCTCACCGCGCACGAGCGCACGCGGTGCGGTGTTGCCGCAGCCGGCGACACACGCCAGCGCGAAGGACAGAAGCAGGTGACGGCGCGTCATCATACGGCCCCCGTGCCCCTGCGCGGAGCGTCCGGATGCCGCATGGTGGTCACGGCCGCCGCGATGGCGACACCTACAGCGAGGATGGCCAACACACCACCGGTGGCGGGCCAGGAGGTCGCCGTGAAGTTGAGCAACTTCTTGCTACCGATCAGGGGCGGCTGGTAGCTCATGCCCGGCACCTGAATGGGCGCGTTCTCGAGATCGAGATTGTGGCCGTAGTCGTACTCCCAGCGATAGAAGTCGGCGAGGCCGACCACCCCCGCGAGCAGGAGGGCCGCAACCCAGAGCATCAGGAACCGGCGCGTGCCCTTCCACGCGATGAGCAGACCGAGCACGCTCATGGCCACGATGCCCGGCGGCATGATGCGCAGCTCCGGAATGCTGTCGGGCACGATCGCCTTCATACCGATGTAGTGATTGAGCCCGTTGATATTCTGCAGGTCGTTCGGACCAATGCCGGCGACCGTATGCGCCCAGATCTGCATGCCCAGGCCTTCGGGGTACTGCGGCGCGACGAGCGAGATGCGCCACAGCGGAAAGGCCAGGGCGAGTGCCAGCATCAGCGAGGCCATCGCGAGCAACCAGCGGGCGCGAAGTGGGACTGTCATGATGAAGTTCCTCCGGGCAACCTGGAGCGTGGTGTCTGGAGCACACACGCTCCGGTTGTCCCGCGATGAATCAGCGCGGAGTGGGCGACGGTGCGGTGCCGTGCGCATGCGCGGCGCCCGTCACTGCGCCCGGCGGAGTTGGCAGCGTCACACCGCGTGCGGCAGCCCGTGCCGCCTGCCCCTGCGCCTTCAGCGTGTTGCCTACCAGCGGAACGTTCGAACCCACCGGGGAGACGCGCACGTAGCCGGACATTTCCTGGTGCAGCGCCGAGCAGAAGTCGGTGCAGTACATCGGATACACGCCGATCTGCTTCGGCACCCAGCGCAACGTGCGGGTTTCACCCGGCATCACCAGCAACTCCGAAGTGGTGGCACCCTGGATCGCAAAGCCATGCGGGATGTCCCAGTCCTGCTCGAGGTTGGTGACGTGGAAGAGCACCGTGTCACCCACCTGCACTCCTTCGATGTTGTCGGGGGCGAAGTGCGAACGGATGGCTGCCATGCGCACGTGCACCACCTTGCCGTTCCGGCTCACACCCGCTTCACGTTCGGCCTTCGTCACCTGCGGATGCCGGTTCTCGGCCAGCGTGAAGAACTTCTTCTGCAGCTTTTCGATCTTCGCGGCTTCGATCGCGTTGCCGTAGTGCGGTTCGCCCGTGGTCGGGAAGTCGAGCAGCAGCTTCATCTTGTCGCCCGAGATGTCGTAGAGCTGCGCCGACTGCGTGAGCTCCGGACCCGTGGGCAGGTACCGATCCTTCGTGATCTTGTTGAGCGCGACGACATACTTGCCCGCCGGCTTGGTGGTGGCGCCGCCGGGAATCATCAGGTGACCGATCGAGTAGTACGTCGGCACCCGATCGACGATCTCCCACGTACCCAGCTTCCACTTCACGATCTCGCTGGAGATGAACAGCGACGTGTAGGCGTAGCCCTTGCCATCGAACTCGGTGTGCAGGGGGCCGAGGCCAGGATCCTTCACTTCGCCGGCCAGGATGGCTTCGTACTTGAGCACCGGGATGCCTTCGATGGTCGTTTCGAACGCCTGATCCTTGATGGCCTGCTGCAGCTTCGTGAACGAATGCACCGGAATGACCGTGGCCAGTTTGCCACCGGCGACGATGTATTCACCCGACGGATCCACATCGGCGCCGTGCGGCGACTTCGGGGTCGGCAGGAAGTAGATCGAGTTGGGGCAGGTGGTGGGCGTGAGCACCTTCACCGACTGCTTGCGTTCCACCTGGGCGGTGCGCGTGAACTCGTCCATCACGTTGTGCATGTAGTCGGCCGGCCAGTTTTCGGCCTTGCCGTCCTTCGCACACGTTTCGAGGGTACGCCAGTTGATCGCCGCGATGAAATCCTTGTCGGCTTTCGACGCGTTCACTTCCAGCTTCTCGTACGCCTGCTCCGAGTTGTACGACGTGAAGAACACCCAGTCCTTCGACGGGCCCTTGCCCGCGCGGGCCAGGTCGTAGTTGTAGCCCGGCACGAGCAGTTGGAACGACACGTCCATCTTGCCCGGCTGGTCGGCCTTCACGAAGGAGATCGTGCCTTTGAACTTCTTGGCGAAATCGCTGATCGGTACATCGGCCTGCGGAATCGGTACCGAGAAACGCGTCGACGCCAGCACGTACTCGCTGTTCGACGTGATGTAGGGCGAACCGTGATTGCCACCCGAGTTCGGGATCTGCAGGATCTCCGATGTCTCGAACGTCGAGAGGTCCACACGGGCCACGCGCGGCGTGTTGTTGGCGTTCACGAACAACCAACGCCCGTCATCTTCGCCGTTGGTCTGCGAGAGAGCGGTGTGGTGGAGGTCGTCCCACGGGATGTTGCCGAAGGTGGTCTCCAGCATCGGCTTCGTTTCTTCCGAATAGCCGTAGCCGTTTTCGGCGAACTGGGAGAACACCGGGATGATCTTCAGCAGGCGACCGGAGGGCAGGCCGTACACACCGACCTGACCGTTGAAGCCGCCGGAGAGAAATGCGTAGAACTCGTCGTGAGCGCCTGGCGCGACGTACACCTTGCTGGCGGCATCACTCGCGCCAATGGCACCTGGCGACTTGGTGGCCGGTGTGCACGCATAGCCGTAAGCGAGTGTCGCGGCCACCGTGGCCGTCGCGATAAACCACCCGGTGCGGTGAGAAAGAGACATGGTTGCGGATCCCCGCCGGAATTGGAGGTGCATGAGGGAGCCAGATGTACCGTGATGATCATCCGGCCATGCACTATCGAATCTCGGATTTCACATACCAGATTGAAGTCGGCGATTTCCCGTACGTTTGAAGGGATCTCCTGACACGACGCCGGGGGGAATACCGGCCACTATCCGCGACATGCGACTCACACGATTCAGTGACAACGCGCTGCGCTGTCTCATGGTGCTCGGGCTCGAGCCCGACGCACTCATTCCGGTACACTCCATTGCCGTGCGCATGAACATGTCGCACGAGCATCTCGTGAAGATCGTGCAACGGCTTGCTGAACTCGGCTACGTCGAGACCGTGCGCGGCCGCAACGGGGGCGTGCGCCTCGTCAGATCACCGCAG
Source organism: Gemmatimonas aurantiaca T-27 (assembly GCF_000010305.1). Lineage (NCBI taxonomy): Bacteria > Pseudomonadati > Gemmatimonadota > Gemmatimonadia > Gemmatimonadales > Gemmatimonadaceae > Gemmatimonas > Gemmatimonas aurantiaca. Next base: position 1,665,652 of record NC_012489.1, read on the forward strand.
CACATCACCCTCGGCGCGCTGGTACGCGAGACCGAGGACAATCTCGCGCTCGTCGAGTGTTTCGAGCCCGAGTCGAACACCTGTCCGATTGCACCGGCCTGCGTGCTGGCGCGCATGCTGGACGAAGCGCTGTCGGCGTTTCTGGCGGTGCTCGACGGTTACACGCTGGCCGATGCGCTCAAGCCGGGGCGGAAACTCACGACCCTGATGCGGGCGGTACCGGCGTTGTCGTCGGGAGGCAGTTGACGAACAAGCGGGTGTAGTTGAGCAGCGTGGCCAAGGTGCCCAGGCTCCACGTGGCGATGCCGATGTTGGTGATCAACGCCTGCTGCGCCCACACACCAGTGGCCAGCAGCACCCACCCGGCGGAGAACCCCGTCACGCCGGCATACAACAGGCCGGGATGCAGCAGCGCGGTGGGCGTGCCGAGCGCGCGCAAATGTGGTCGCTGTGGCGCGAGGCGCACGAACGTCACGTGGGGCAGGATTTTGCCCGTCACCCCCACCACCAATGTGGTGAGCCATCCAAAGAACAAGGCGACCAATAGCGCCGCCCAATGCTGCAGCGCATGGGCGTCGGTCACGAACACGACAACGGCCATGCCAACCGATGCGACCAATGCCGTTGACGCGGACGCCACGTACCACAGCGCCGGGTCCAGCGCGCGCTGGCGCCGGAAGAACCAACGGCCGAGCAGTGTGGCGGTGAGCGCGCCGCCCACGAGCAGTGCGATGGCACCGACACGCATCACCACCGTCTGCGTGAAGACCGCGCCGACCGCGAACAGAATCAATCCGGTCGTGGTGATCCACAGATGCGCCACCAGCCAGCGGCGATCGTCGCCTGGAGCCGCCAGAAACGTGGGGAGCATGCGACTGCCCACACCGATGGCCGAGAGGGTGCCAAAACCCACGGCCCCCATCACCGCATGCGCCGCCAGCAGATACAGGCGATCGACGTGCCACCAGCCCATCGTTTCTCCGATACGGGCCGCGGCGATGAAGAGCCCGACACCAAGGGCGGAGTGTGCGATGGTGACATAGGTGCCGACCATGCGCCCGTTCACACTGTGTCGACGCGCGCGCAGCGTGTTGCGTGAGTGCGCGCCAACGGCGGCAAACATGAAGAGCCACCCAATGCCTTGCAGCGATCCACGCCACCACCAGAATCCCGCCAGCAGCGCAGCCACCCCCACCTGCTGCAATACAAACCCCCAGTATCCCAGTCGCACGCTCCGCAGCGGCACGCCGAGTCCCGCGGGTACGAATTGCAGCAGAGTTCCGAAGATCGCGGTTCCCATGGTGCCCAGCATGATGGCATGCACCATCGCGAGGACCGCCGGATCAAAGACCAGCCCGCGGACGAGCGGCGCCATGGCGGCCGGCAGCAGTGCGGTCGCGACGGCCAACCACAACAGCGCGGCAGCAAAGTGCAGGGCGGGCAGTGCGAGCGGTGGTGCGGCCACGGGCCCCCCGGCCTGCGGGAGCGCCGAACGGTTCGCCATGCGCTCGGTGTTTTCAGGAGCTGGGGACTGCAGCACAACAGCCATCGTGTGATCCAGGCAGACGTCAATAAAGGTATCTAATACTCCATTTAATTTGCGTGGTGCGTCCTTTGACCGGTGTCGGAGTATCCCCGACACCGGGATGCGGAGTCGCCTCAGGTTGGTTGTGAGAGCGAGGCGAGTACGGCCTGCATGAAGGCCGGCAGGTCTTTCGGGACCCGGGCGCTGACGATGGGCCCGTCGATCACGGCCGGTGCATCGACCCAGATGGCTCCGGCATTGATCAGGTCGTCCTTGATGCCCAGCGACCCGGTGAGTCGACGACCGCGGACAATGCCGGCCGAGATCAGGATCCAGGGACCGTGACAGATGCTGGCGATCACACCACCCCCGTCGTGCACGGCCTTCACCAGCGCCAGCACGGCGGGGTCGCGACGCAGTTTGTCCGGAGCCCAGCCCCCCGGTGCCACCAAACCCGCGAGCGTTTCCGGGGCCAGGTCTTTCACATGGCCATCCACGGTGCAGGGGTAACCGTGTTTTCCACGATAGCTGGTTTCACCGGTGCCGATCAACGGCGCGGCGTATCCCGCCTCTTCGAGCCGGAGCTTCGGATACCAGACCTCGAGGTCTTCGTATTCAGGGCCAACGAGGACGGGCACGATCTGTTGTTGAGAAATAGTCACGATTCTGTCCCTGTTATTTTCGGTATATGAACGGTTGCAGCGCTTCAGATAGACTGCTGTTCTGCATCTGGCGCAAAAAGCGCACAAAAGTCACCAGAAAATCGCGATGAATGGTGCAAAAATGATCGAATGTCTGTCAGTTTGTGCTCGAAAGGCAGATATCGCAGGACGCACATCGATTCCCACGCGCTACCATGAAACTCATCGTCGCGGTGATACGCCCCGAGAAGTTGGCAGATGTCAAACGAGCCCTGTTCCAGGTCGGTGTGACCGGAATGACCCTCTCCCGTGTCAGCGGGCATGGTGGTGAGCGGGATGTGGTGCAGCACTACCGGGGAGAGTCGGTCGTACTCGAATTCCACGAAAAGGTGCGGATCGAAATGGCCTGCTCGGAGGAGTATGTCGAGCGCACCATTCAGGCGATCTGCGAAGGCGCCCGCACGGGAGATGTCGGTGACGGCAAGATCTTCGTCATGCCGCTCGAGCGCACGGTCCGCATTCGGACGGGGGAGCATGACAATGATGCCCTCACCGCCATCAATGCCGACGAGGTCATGCGCCAGACGCAGCTCGAGATGCGGGTCCCCAAGCTGGAGGCCCTCTGATGTCCTTTGCCTTGTCGACGTTGCTGGCGGCTCAGGAGGTCGTGGCGGCTGAGGTCGCGGCACCCGCCACCTTGGCACCTGCCATCTCGGCCGGCGATACCGCGTGGGTGCTGGTGAGCACCGCGCTGGTCGCGTTCATGGTGCCTGGGCTCGCCTTCTTCTATGGCGGCTTGGTGCGCAGCAAAAGTGCGCTGAACACCATGCTCATGAGTCTGGCCGCGCTTGGCGTGGTGACCGTGCAGTGGGTGTTGTTCGGGTACAGTCTGGCATTCGGACCGGGCTCCAACTGGATTGGTGGGCTCGATTGGGTCGGGCTGCGTGGTGTGACCGCGGTGCCCAATCCCACCTATGCCGCGGCCCTGCCGCAGCTCCTCTTCACCGCCTTTCAGGGCATGTTCGCGGGCATCACCGTGGCCCTCTTTTCGGGCGCGGTGATCGATCGGATGCGGTTCTCCAGTTACCTCGTATTCGGGGTCATCTGGACCACGTTCATCTACGATCCCCTCGCGCATTGGGTGTGGGGCGACGGCGGCTGGCTGCGATCGTTGGGGGCGCTCGATTTTGCCGGCGGCACCGTGGTGCATATCAGTGCCGGCGTGACGGCGGTGGTGCTGGCCGTGGTGCTGGGGCCGCGTCGTGACTTCAAGCGGGTGCCCACCGTGCCCCACAACGTGCCCTTTGCGCTCCTGGGGGCCGGCATGCTGTGGTTCGGCTGGTTCGGGTTCAATGCCGGTTCGGCGCTGGCGGCCGATGGCATTGCGGCCAATGCGCTCATGAGCACCCATGCGGCGGCCGCTGCCGCGCTCGTCACCTGGGTGACGCTCGAAATCGCGCGAGGCGGCAGAGCGACGGCCGTCGGCGGCGCTACCGGCGCCGTGGTCGGGTTGGTGGCGATCACCCCCGCGGCAGGTTTTGTGTCGCCATTGGCGGGCCTCGCCATCGGCGCGCTGGCCGCACCCTGCTCGTTCTTTGCGCTGCACTACCGTCCGAAAACCCGCCTCGACGACACCTTGGATGTGTTCGCGTGCCACGGTGTGGCTGGCATCATGGGCGCCGTACTCACGGGTGTGTTCGCGTCGAAGGAGGTCAACCCCAACGGCGCTGATGGCCTGCTTGCCGGCAATGCGGCCCTTGTGGGAATCCAACTGCTGGCGGTCGTGGCCACCATCGTGTTCGTGGGCGTGGCCAGCGTCGTGATCCTCAAGGTCCTGGCCATGCTGATGTCCTTGCGGGTGTCGGTCGAGTCGGAAGTGCAGGGGATCGACCTGAGCGAACACGGCGAGGAGGCCTACCACGGCAGTGACCTGAGCGACCTGACGGGCCGGCGTACCTCGCTCGGCGACAGTGTGGTCATCACGGCCAGTGAACTGGCGCGGATGCCACGTACCGCTTGATGCCCCAATGGCGGGTGAGGCCCACCTCACCCGCCGTTGGCCAGGACACCCCAAACACCGGCGCGACAACACAAAAAAACGGGCGCTCACCACGAAGGTGAGCGCCCGTTTGCACAACGCCAGACAATCGCCGGAGGCTTAGCGCTTCCGCGCGGCATCCTGCAACCAGGTCATCGGGATCATGAACAACGGCGTCAGGAACAGGCCGAGCAGGATGTTGATCCAGATCAGCGCCATCCAGTAGGCGGTCATGCCGAGGGATGCCCAAACAGATCCCAGCGTGCCGTGTGATTCCACGATCGTTCTCCGGTGACGTAAGGTGGGCGACCAGCGAGCGTGCGTTCGCCCGAGACGCTTCCGATGCGGTTCAAGAGTAGTCGACGCGCCGGTCCAAGGGAAGCACCGGACACGACACCCAATCCATCCTGGGCAGATCCGACGGATATCCGCGAAGATCCTGCGTATGCAGTTGACGAAGCGGACGCGCCAACGCATCAGTCCGGGAATGGCGCTTGTTCGAGAGGATCCCGATCCGGACATGCCGGCTGATGGAATTCCCGAGGGGATTCCGGCCGAAGATCTGTTGCGCGCGTCGATCGAGGTGGCCCTCGCCGCGGTGCGGGAACCGCTGGTGCTTGCGGTGTCCGGCGGGAGCGACTCCATGGCGCTCCTGTTTGCGATGGAGCGTTGGGCTCCCGACCGCATCGCGGCCGTCGCCACCTTCGATCATGGCACCGGCAGTTATGCGACGGATGCGGCCTCGCTGGTGGCCGCGCACGGCCGTCGACTGGGCCTCACCGTGATTCGTGAACGGGCCCGGCGGCCGGGCGTCAACGAGGCCGCCTGGCGCGATGCGCGCTGGAGTTTCCTGCAGCGTGTGGCGCGCGGTTTTCATGCCCGGGTGGCCACCGCACATACGCGCGATGATCAGGCCGAAACCGTGGTCATGCGCTTGCTGCGTGGCAGTGGTGCTCGTGGACTGGCCGCGTTGGCGGCGCCGTCGCCAGTGGTGCGACCGTGGTTGGGTGTGTCCCGGGAAGAGCTGACCCGCTGGCTGGCCAGCGAAGGGCTGCCGTTCCTGGAAGATCCCATGAACGCGTCGCGGTACTTCCTGCGTGCTCGGGTCCGCCATGAACTGCTCCCCGCCTGCGAGGCGGCGTCGCCGGGGTTTCGCGATGCGATGCTGCTGATCGGCGAACGGGCGGCGCGGTGGCGGCGTGAGGTGGAACAGTACCTCGATCAGGCCGGTCTGGTGGTGGAGCACGCGGGGCGTTCGGCCAGTCTGCCGGTGGAAGTGCTCGAGCAGACCACGCCGGAAGGGCAGGCGGTGCTCTGGGCCGCCCTGAGTGCCCGGGCCGGGGTCACCCTCGATGCGCACGGAACCCGCGCTGCCGTTCGGTTTACCAGCAGCCGACGTCGTGGTGCGTATATCACCGTTGCCGGTGGAGCCGCGATCATGCGGACGCGTCGCGCGGCCGAACAGGTGGCGAGTGACGTGGGGGCAGATCGGGGGATCAGGGCGCCGGCAGGCGTAGGAGAACGATTCGTCGTGCGGTCCCGTGCGGCGGCAAGCGAAGCGGTGGAGTGGAGCGGAGAGTCAACGACCTTGCCGAGGCGGCTGGGGCAGTGGCGATTCCGGCGACTCGCAGCAGCGCCTGCCGCCTTTGATGCATGGCACATGGGGTTGCCCGCAGGCACATCAGTCGTCGTCCGCCCGTGGAGGGAAGGCGACCGCATTCGGAGTGCCGGGGCAGCAGCAGGGCGACGTGTGACACGGTATTTTACGGAATCCCGGATTCCCGTACCCGATCGATCGCAGTGGCCGGTGGTGCTGGTCGACGATGAGGTGGCATGGGTTCCAGGAGTTTGCCGCGGTCTCGCGGCGCCGTCCCGGTCCGGTCGATCGGAGTTGATCTGGTATCGGTGTGAGCGCGAGTTTGACTGAACCGCAGGAGATCCAACCGGATCCCCGTCTCGATGGTCGGGCCATGAAGCGCGTCGTGTTTGATGCCGGCGCGATCGCGACGCGTGTGCAAGAGCTGGGCGCGGACATCACGGCGGCCTATCCCGACGGGGACCTGCTCGTACTCGGATTGCTCAAGGGCAGCTTCATCTTCCTGAGCGACCTGGTACGTCACGTCAACCGCCCCTTGCAGGTGGACTTCCTGGTCGCGTCGTCCTACGGCGATGCGATGGAGTCCTCAGGCGTGGTGCGGCTGTTGTACGATCCGGAAACGGAGTTGGAAGGGAAGCACATCCTGCTGGTGGAAGACATCGTCGACTCCGGTCGCACGCTCAACCGGCTGGTCGAGTTGTTGCGCGAACGCAATCCTCGCTCGTTGGAGATCTGTGCCCTGCTGCACAAGCACATCGCCCATGAGCTTCGTCATCCCACGCGGTTCGTCGGGTTCGACGCGCCGCATGAATTTCTGGTCGGCTACGGGCTCGATCATGCCGAGAATTTCCGGCATCTCCCGTATGTCGCCAGTCTGCAGTAAGGCGGACACTCCATGGCACCAAACATGACGCCCGCGCCGAAGAAGCCCAACAACTGGGGGCGGTGGTCCAAGACGCTCTCGTTCTGGATTCTCGTGATCCTGATTCCGGTGGCCTTCCTGTCGTACGGGAATGGCCGCGAGGCACAGGCTCCGGAGATCGGCTATTCCGATTACCGCCAGCAGCTCGAGGCGGGCAACATCAAGCAGGCCACGTTCCAGTCGGACAACGTGCTGATCGGCCAGTTCAACCAGCCCGTCCGCGTGCAGAACCAGGAAGCGAAGCGCTTCACGGTGCGCATGGTGGCGGGGTCGTTGGCGGACGAACAGGACCGGCTGTATGCACGTGGTGTGCGCACCGCATCGCAGGAGCCGCGTTTCAACGCCGGCAGCTTCCTGATCACGATGCTGCCGTATCTGCTGCTCATCGGCTTCTGGATTTTCCTGTTCCGTCAGATGCAGGCCGGCGGCAACAAGGCATTCTCGTTCGGCAAGAGCAAGGCGAAGCTGCTCAGCGGCGATACGCCCAAGCTGACGTTCGCCGATGTGGCGGGCGCTGACGAAGCCAAGATCGAACTGCAGGAAATCATCGAGTTCCTCAAGGACCCGCAGAAGTTCACCCGTCTCGGCGGTCGTCTGCCGAAGGGCGCGCTGTTGGTGGGCCCGCCGGGTACCGGCAAGACGCTGCTCGCCAAGGCTGTGGCCGGCGAAGCGGGCCGTCCGTTCTTCAGCATGTCGGGCTCGGATTTTGTCGAGATGTTCGTCGGCGTCGGCGCGTCACGCGTGCGCGACCTGTTCGAACAGGGCAAGGCCCATGCGCCGTGCATCATCTTCATCGACGAAATCGATGCCGTCGGCCGTCATCGTGGCGCCGGTCTTGGTGGTGGACACGATGAGCGCGAGCAGACGCTGAACCAGCTCCTCGTGGAGATGGACGGCTTCGAGTCGAACGACGGCGTGATCCTCATCGCGGCGACCAACCGTCCTGACGTGCTCGATCCCGCACTGCTGCGCCCGGGTCGTTTCGATCGTCAGATCGTGGTCGATGCGCCGGACCTGCGTGGCCGCGAAGGCATCCTCAAGGTGCACCTGCGCAACAAGCCGATCGCCGATGACGTGAGTGTCACCGCGCTCGCGCGTGGCACGCCGGGCATGTCGGGTGCCGATCTGGCCAACCTCGTGAACGAAGGCGCACTGCTCGCGGCGCGCAAGAATCACGAAAAGATCTTCATGAACGATCTGGAAGAAGCGAAGGATCGTGTCATGCTGGGCGCCGAGCGCAAGTCGCTGGTCATGAAGGACGAAGAGCGTCGCCTGACGGCATTCCACGAAGCGGGGCACGCGGTGTGTGCGATGATCGTCAAGGGCAACGATCCGCTGCACAAGGTGACCATCGTGCCGCGTGGTCGTGCTCTGGGCATCGCGTTCACGCTGCCCGAAGACGATCGCGTGTCTGTCACGCGTGAGCAGCTCGAGGCGCGGTTGGTGATGGCGTATGGTGGGCGTGCGGCCGAAGAGATCGTGTTTGGCCACAACCGCGTGACCACCGGTGCAGCCAGCGACATCCAGCAGGCCACGAGCATTGCGCGCCGTTATGTCACGCAGTGGGGATTGTCCGACACCATCGGTCCGATCCTGGTTGGTGACAACGAGCAGGAGCTCTTCCTCGGCCGCGAGATCCAGTCGCGCCGTGAAGTCTCCGAGCAGACGGCGCAGATGGTCGATGCGGAAGTGAAGCGGGTGGCGTTCGAAGCCCACGCCCGTGCCGTCTCCGTGTTGACCGAACACCGGGTGCTGCTCGACTCGGTGGCACACGCCCTGCTCGAACGCGAAACGCTGTCGCGCGACGACATCCTGATTCTCAAGGATGGCCGGAGCCTGCCGCCGCGCGCCGAAGAGCCCGTGTTGACCGCGCCGTCGGCGATCGCCGGCAGCACCGCCACCTCACCGGCGCGTCCTGTGTCGCCGCCGTTGCTTGGTGGTCCTGAGGTTGCCCCTGCGTAAGGCGGCCGTGGGACGCGCCACTGGAGTGGCGTGACGGACCCGCTGAGCTTTGCGCTCTCGGTCACCTGGCGCGACGGTCTCGAAATCGGGATCGTCGCGCTGGTGTTCTATCGGCTGCTCGCTTTCGTGGAAGGACGTCGCGCGCTGCAGGTGCTGGGCGGCGTGGTGGTACTGCTGACCGTGTATGGACTGGCCAACTGGCTGCGGCTCACCATGATCCGTGAGCTGCTCGGACTGTTGTTCACGTATGGCGTTTTTGCGCTGCTCATCATTTTTCAGCCAGAGCTGCGTGCGGCGTTGGCCCACATCGGGCAAGTGCCGGTGACCAAGCTGTTGCGACGCGAAGAGTCCCTGGGATCTCGCGAAGACGAGATTGCGGATGCGGTGGAACGCCTGTCCCGCAGTGGCGTGGGCGCCATCATTGCCATCGAGCGTGAGGTGTCGCTCGACGAATACCTGGAGAGCGGCTCGTCGCTCGAAGCGCGACTCACCACAGACCTGTTGGCTACCATTTTCACACCCTATTCGCCGCTGCATGATGGTGCCGTGATCGTGCGCGGCCATCAGATCGTGGGCGCCGGGTGCATCCTGCCGTTGTCGCAGGGCAGTGTGAGCTCGCGTTCGATGGGCACGCGTCATCGTGCCGCATTGGGGCTGGCCGAAGAAACCGATGCGCTGGTGATTGTGGTGTCGGAGGAGACGGCCACGATTTCGGTGGCAGAGGGTGGTGAATTGCGCTCCGGGCTGACTCCGATGCAGATCCGCGATCTGGTGTTGGGCAACCCGGTGCGTGTCTCCGAGCGTCTGGGTGATCGCACGGGCGAGTGGCGCATGCCCAAGGGGACTGGTTGAGCCCCACGGCGTCGCGGACACCGGTGCGTCGGCGCGGGGTGAAACTGCCTTCTGCGGTAGTGGCGGCCGGCGTCACGACGATGGTGCTCCTCACGGCGTACCTCGCCACGGCCGCACCGGACCTCACCTTCTGGGATGCCAGCGAACTGACTGCCGCTGCCCATACGCTGGGGATTCCGCATCCGCCCGGTACACCGCTCTGGGTACTGCTCGGCCGGGTGGCGGTGCTGGCGTTTCAGTCGGTGAATCCCGCGCGGGCGGTCACGTTGCTTTCGGTACTGGCCGCGGCGCTGACCGGCGGTGTCGGGGCCTGGATGGCCTCACGGTGGATCGGAGCCCGCGGCGCGGTCGTGTCGGCCGTCATTGCGGGCACGTTCTACACCGTGTGGAACAACGCCACCGAAACGGAGGTGTACGCCGTCTCGCTGCTCGCCAGTGTGTTGTTGCTGTGCGTCGGAGAGCGCGCGGGGCGTGGTGATATCGATGAACCGCAACGCGCCCGACTGCGTGGCTTGATGGCCTTCATCGTCGGACTGGCGGTGCCTCTTCACTTGAGCATGCTGGTCGCGCTGCCGGCCGCAGTGGCCTTTGCCTGGCGGGGGCCGCGCCCCAACGCACGCCAGGTTGTTGGGTGGGGGATGTTGGCGCTACTCGGGTTTTCCACCGTGGCCGTGCTGCCGTTGATGGCGGCTCAAGGGCCGGCGCTGAATTCCGGCAATCCGATCACATTCGACGCCCTGCTGGCAGTACTTCGGCGCGAGCAGTACGAGGTGCCAGGACTCTGGCCTCGCAATGCCCCACTGTGGCTCCAACTGGGCAATGTGCTGCAATGGGCAGACTGGCAGGTGGCGTTTGGGATCGAGCCCAGGCCGGTGCCCTCGTGGCCTCGCACCGCACTCACTTTGCTGTTCGTGTGGGTGGGACTGCTCGGATTGCGCGCGCTGTGGAAGCACGAAGCCCGGGTCGGACGCGCCATGCTGCTCCTGGTGCTTTCGGCGTCTTTCGGGGTGGCACTGTGGCTGAACATGCGCCTCGGGCCCACGTTTGGCGGATCGCTGGTGCCGGCGAACGCGCTCCATGAGGCCCGTGAACGCGACTATTTCTTCGCGCTGGGATTCTGGGCGTGGGGGATGCTGGCCGGGGCGGGTCTGACCGCAGTCAGCGCGACGCTGGCGCGTCGGTTGCCGCCACCGATTGCGGTGGTGCCGTATTTCGCGGCCGTTATTCCACTCGTCGTGAATCGTACGCTCGTCGACCGAACGCATGAACCGGCGGCGTCGCTGCCACGGGTGTACGCGCGTCTGCTGCTGGACGCGGTGCCCGAACGGGGGGTGCTGCTGGCTGGTGGTGACAACGACACCTTCCCACTGTGGTATCTGCAGCAGGTGGAAGGGGTACGTGAGGATGTCACCGTGGTGACCGTGCCCCTGCTGGGCGCAGAGTGGTACCGAGCCCGGTTGGTGCGGGAGGGGTTGTTGGCGGAGCAGGCGGTGGTGCGCTGGCCCGGTCTTGCCGGCGCCCTGCGGTCGGTGATGATCCACGCCGAACTGGCTCGGCGTCCCGTTCGGGTGAGCACGCTGCTGGGCCGCCACGAACGGGTCGAACTGGACGGTGCGGTGGGCTGGGCCCTCGAAGGGCTGGTCTATGCTCCGTCGCGCGCGCTGGCGGCCCGCAGTACCGGTCTCGATCTGTCGGCCATGCGGGAAAGCCGGGACCGCACCCCACCATCGGCACTGACGACGCTGCCGGTGGGAGCCGATCCGGCCCTTGGAACGGCTCAGGAACTGCTGCGCTGCAATACCATAGAGCGGCTGGCCGATCCGTTACTTGTGTCGTGGTGCGGCGGGTTCTAACCTTATGTGCTATGCCAATTTCGGGCCATATGCCGGTCGCGGTGGACCATGTGCGGGAAACGGTCTCGGAGGTGCGGTCACGCATCGCCGCCGCCCGCTCACGTGGTGGCCATGGACAGGAGGTCACGCTGGTGGCGGTGACCAAGACCCATGGGCCCGACGCGGTTGAGGCAGCCTATGCGGCCGGTGTGCTCGATGTGGGTGAGAACAAGGTGCAGGAAGCCGAGGGCAAGATGGCCCAGGTTGCCGTACCCGTCCGTTGGCACCTGATCGGACACCTGCAGCGCAACAAGGCCCGCAGCGCCCTGCGTTTCGACCTGGTGCACAGCATGGACAGTGAGCGGCTGGCTGCCGCCCTGCACGACGAGGCCGTCAAGGCGGCTCGCTCGCTCGATGTGCTCCTGCAGGTGAATGTCAGCGGCGAGGACAGCAAGGGGGGCGTGGCGCTCGCGGATGTACCTGCGTTGGCTGATCGCCTGCACGCGCTGGGGACGCTGCGAGTGCGTGGCGTGATGACCATGGCACCGTTCGAAGCGGCGGAAGCAACGCTGCGTACGGTGTTTGCGGGTGCGCGCACGGCGCGCGTGGCACTGCAACAGGCGGGACATCCGGCCGAGTGGCTGAGTATGGGGATGTCTGGCGACTATGAGATTGCGGTCGAGGAAGGGGCCACGCATGTGCGTCTGGGCACCGTCCTCTTCGGCAGTCGCACCTGACGGGATCCGGGATGACCGACGAGCACTTCCAGGGGTTTCACCTCACGGCAGTCGATGTGCGGCGCTACGACTTCGGCAACGCATTGCGGGGCTATGATCGTGCGCGTGTCGACCAGTTTCGCGAGCAGGTCGCCGAAGAACTCGAGCGCCTGACGCGCGCCAATCAGGAGCTCGACACGAAGGCTCGCAATTTCCACGAGCAGCTCAAGTCGTTCCGGGATCGCGACAAGGCCTTGAACGAAGCGCTGGTCAGTGCGCAGCAACTGCGTGGCGATATCCGCGAGCAGGCCGAGCGTGAAGCACAGCTCATTGTACGCGAGGCCCAGCAGGATGCGGAGCGGCAGTTGCAGACCGTGCGGGACGAGGTCCGTCGGGCCGAGGAAGAGTTGCAGGCGTTGTGGCGCACGCGCCGGAGCTATCTGGCGCAGTTGCGTCACCATCTCGAACGCCAGCTAACCGACCTCAACGCCGCAGAGTCGGAACCGGTGCCGGATTTTGCGACGCCGCGCGCCGGTGTGGCGCAGCGTGCGGAGCCGTCAGTGGCCCGCGATGTGCGTGAATTGCCGCCCCGTCCGGTGGCGCCGACGCCGTCGTGGCTGGATGCCGTGGAGGAAGGTTCGTGACGATGACACCGGGCGCACGCCCGCAGTTGCAATACACACAGGAACACACCGCGGTGTCGTTGTCGCATCCCGCGCTGGGGTTGCACGCCCGTGAACGGGTGGAAGCCTGTGCGCAGGCCGTGCGCAAACGTTTTCCGCGTACCGTCGATGCCGCGATCATCCTGGGCACGGGGCTCGGGGCGCTGGCCAATGAGATTCAGGTGGAGCAGGTCATCGACTATCACGACCTGCCGAACTTTCCGTTGTCCACGGTGGAGTCCCATCGCGGGCGCTTGTTGTGCGGTACACTGAGCGGAAAGACCGTCGTTGCGATGCAGGGCCGATTTCATCGCTACGAAGGGTATTCGTTGCAGCAGGTCACGTTCCCTGTGCGCGTGTTGCGTGCGCTGGGCGCGGAGACGTTGATCGTGAGCAATGCGTGCGGTGGCATGCACCCGCTGTGGGTGCCGGGCGATCTCATGCTCATTGCCGATCACATCAATCTGCTGGGCGACAATCCGCTGATCGGTCCGAACGATGACACCCTCGGCCCGCGCTTTCCGGACATGTCGGAGCCGTATGACGCGCGGTTGCGCACCCTGGCCCGTGAAGTCGCTCTCGCCAATGGGGTGACGTTGCGTGAAGGCGTGTATGTGGCGGTGCAGGGGCCCAATCTCGAAACGCGCGCCGAGTATCGCTTTCTGCGCGGCATCGGGGCCGACGTGGTGGGCATGTCCACCGTGCCGGAAGTCATCGTCGCGGTGCACGGCGGCATGCGGGTGCTTGGCCTGTCGATTATCACCGACAACTGCCTGCCGGACGCACTGCAGCCGGCGCACCTCGACGACATCATCGCCGTGGCGCGTGGTGCGGAGCCCAAACTGTCCGCCGTTGTTGCCGGGGTGCTGGGCAGGCTGTGAGTTGCCGCCTTCGAGCTCTCGTTCTGATTCCGTTGTGAAGTTCTGACCCCTTTCGATCGCCAGCGTACATGACCGTGCCGCAGGACGCCGTACTGTTCCCGTTGCTTCCCGAGACCAGCGCCGACGCGCTCGAAACCGAACTGCTCGCCACGTGGGAATCCGAGCAGCTCTTCGAGCAGACGCAGGATGCGCGCGCAAACGGGAAGCCGTTTGTGTTTTTCGAGGGACCGCCCACGGCCAACGGGCGTCCGGGTATTCACCACGTCTTTTCGCGGACGATCAAGGATCTGTTCTGCCGGCACCGGGCCATGCAGGGGCACTTCGTGCCGCGCAAAGCCGGCTGGGATACGCACGGGCTCCCCGTCGAAATCGAGGTGGAGAAGGAACTGCAGCGCGAAGAAGCGGCGCGGCAGGGCGTCGATCCTTCCGAGATCGCCAAGCTCGGCGGCAAGCAGCTCATTGAGCAGGTGGGCGTGGCGGAATTCAATCGCCGTTGCCGTGAGAGTGTGTGGAAGTACCGCGGCGAGTGGGAGAAGCTGTCGCAGCGCACCGCCTACTGGCTCGACTACGGCGATCCTTATGTCACGTACTCACACAATTTTGTGGAGAGTGCGTGGTGGGCGTTGCGCACGTTGCACGACAAGCAGTTGCTGACGCGCGGCCACAAGATCCTGCCGTATTGCGCACGCTGCGGCACCGCGCTGTCGAGTCACGAAGTCGCACAGGGGTACGAAGACGTCGAAGATCCGAGCGTGTACATCGCGCTGGATCTGCTGGATGAACACGGCAACGCGCCGGCGATGCGTCGCCGCGTGCTGGTGTGGACCACCACGCCCTGGACGCTCGTGTCCAACACGGCGCTGGCAGTGCATCCCGATCTGTCGTACGTGGAGTTGCGCAAGAAGACCGGCGCCGAGTGGACGATCATCCTCGCCGAAGCGCGTGCGGCGGGTGTGTTGGGTGCCGACTGGACGGACCGTTGGGACGTGGTCGGCACGATGACCGGTCGTGACTTGATGGGTCGTCGCTATCGTCGTCCGTTGGATTGGGTGCCGTTCCCCGATGAGGGTGAACACGAGATCATCGTGGGCGAAGACTTCGTGTCGGCCGACGATGGTTCGGGCGTGGTGCACATGGCGCCAGCGTTTGGCGCCGACGACTACGCCGCCGGCCAGCGCAACGGGCTCGCATTCCTGCAACCGGTAAATGCCCGCGGCGAGTTTGTCGACGGCGTGCCGGAAGTGGCCGGTGTGTTCGTGAAGAAGGCCGATGCCCGCATCCTCGAAGTGCTCAAGGAACGCGATGTGTTGTGGAAGGCGAGCACGTTCGTGCACTCGTATCCACACTGCTGGCGCTGCGGCACACCGTTGCTGTATTACGCGCGTGGCTCATGGTTCGTGCGCACCACGGCGGTGCGCGATCAGTTGCTGGCGCGCAACGGACGGGTGAACTGGAATCCCCCTGAAGTGGGATCGGGTCGGTTCGGTGAGTGGCTGTCGAACAATGTCGACTGGGCCATCTCGCGTGACCGCTACTGGGGCACGCCGTTGCCGGTGTGGATCAACGACGAAGATCCAACCGAAGTGGATGTGATCGGCAGCTATGCCGATCTCGCGCAGCGCATCGGGCGCGCACTGCCGGACGACTTCGATCCGCACAAGCCGCACATCGACCAGTACACATGGCCCGCGCCGAGTGGCAAGGGCACGATGCGTCGTGTACCGGAAGTGATCGACACCTGGTTCGACTCCGGGGCGATGCCGTTTGCGCAGTGGCACTATCCGTTCGAAAACGCCGACAAGGTCCAAGCGCAGTATCCGGCCGACTACATCTGCGAAGGTGTCGACCAGACGCGTGGCTGGTTCTACTCGCTGCTGGCCATTGCCACCACGCTGGGCGACGCCTTGCCGAACAACGGCGATGATATGGCGGCGCCGTATCGCAACGTGGTCGTGAACGACCTCGTGCTCGATGCGTCCGGACAGAAGATGTCGAAGAGCCGTGGCAATGTGGTCAACCCGTGGGAGGTGCTGGAACGTCACGGGGCGGACGCGGTGCGTCTCTTCCTGGTAGGCTCGAGTCAGGTGTGGGTGCCGCGGCGTTTCGATGAGAACGCCATCCGCGAAACGGCGGGTCGGTTCCTGCTCACGGTGCGCAATGTCTACAACGGCATCTTCGCGCAGTACGCCAACTTCGGGTGGACGCCCAGTGCTGCAGATCCGCAGATCGCGGACCGTCCGGCGCTCGATCGCTGGATTCTGTCGCGTTTGTCGCGGGTGGAGCAGGAGGCCAATCAGCATCTGAACAATTACGACGCCACGTTGGCCGCGCGTCGGGTCATGCAGTTCATGGACGACGATGTGTCGAAGTGGTACGTGCGGCAGTCACGGGCCCGCTTCTACGATGTGGAAGGCGCGGACAATCGCGCGGCCTTCGCCACACTGCACGAGGTGCTGACGGTGACCTGCCGGTTGCTGGCACCCTTTGCGCCGTTCATGACGGACGCGCTGCACCGGGCGCTGACGGGAACCTCTGTGCACCTCGCGAGTTACACGCGGGAGTCTCCCACGCCGGTGGACGAGACCCTCGAGGCGGCGATGCAGGATCTGCGGACGCTGACGGGGTTGGCGCATGCGGCGCGTGATGTGGCGGATGTGAAGGTGCGTCAACCACTTCCGTCGTTGCAGTGTGTCGTGCCGGGCGACGCCGATGCCGTGTCGGCGTTGGCCGGGTTGTTGGCGGCCGAGCTCAATGTGAAGCAGGTGGAATTCGTCACGTCCACGGATGCGCTCGTGTCCCTGGAGGCGAAGGCCAACTTCCGGACGTTGGGCAAGAAGTTCGGCAAGGAAACGCCGCTGGTCGCTGAGGCGGTGGGGACCATGCCGGCTGACCTGCTGCGGCAATTGGCGGCAGGCGAATCGGTATCCATCGACGTGGCCGGCGCGGCGCGCTTGATCGCTCCAGACGATGTGGCGATCATCCGGCGCGCGTCGGGCGATGCGGTGGTGCAGGAACATGCCGGCTATGGCGTGGCGCTGGATGCCACGATCACGCCGGCGCTTCGTGCGGAGGGGTTGGCGCGCGAGGTGGTGAGCCGGGTACAGCGTCTCCGGAAGGAAGCTCAACTGGCCGTCAGTGACCGGATCACGGTGGCGGTGGCTGGTGATGAAGAGTTGCAGGGGGCCGTGGCCGCACATCGCGATCACATCGCCCAGGAAGTGCTCGCCGTGCGGTTGTTGCTCGGCGACGAAGCTGGATCGCCGTTCCGCACGGATGGGAACGACAGCACGTGGACTGCATCGCTGACCGTGGATGTCGATGGACGTCCGGTCCGGTTGGCGCTCACCAAGGAAGGATCGTGATGGCTGAATCGAAGACGACGTCGACGAAGGACGTGAAGAAGCCCAAGCCGATGCCGAAGAAGCAGCTCCAGTACTTCGAGAAGCGTCTGCTCGATGAACGGAAGCGTGTCCTCAAGGAACTCGGCCATCACGGCGAAGCCTTTGGCCCGAATGCCGACGCCGAGAACGATGACTCGAGCGCCTATTCGTTCCATATGGCCGATCAGGGGACCGATGCCATGGAACGGGAAAAAGCGTTCCTCTTTGCGTCGAAGGAAGGTCGTTTCCTGTGGCACCTCGACCAGGCGCTGCGTCGCCTCTACAAGGCACCAGCCACGTTCGGCAAGTGTCACCAGTGTGGTGAAGACATCGCGTTCGAGCGTCTCGATGCGCTGCCGAATGCACGCTATTGCATCGCGTGCAAGCAGCGTGAGGAAGACGCCAAAAAGAGCTGACGTGAAGCTGCTCATCGCCGTCCCGGTTTTTCTGGTCGTCCTGATCCTGGACCTGATCACCAAAGCCGTCGCTGTGTCCGTGCTGGCACCGTCCGGCGCGCCAATCTCCGTCATTGGGGAGTGGTTCCGCTTTGCGCTGGTCTACAACCCCGGAGCGGCCTTCGGGCTGCATCTCGGCGAGTACTCGCGCTGGTTGTTCATGGTGCTCACGGGCGTGGCGTTGGTGGTGCTGTGGCGCCTGTTGCGGCAGTCGGCGGAGGGAGATGTCCGCCGCCTGCTCGCGATTGCGCTGGTGGCGGCGGGCGCCGTGGGCAATGTCATCGATCGTATTCGGTCCGAACTTGGTGTGGTGGATTTCATCGATATCGGCATCGGGCTGCATCGCTGGCCCACATTCAACGTGGCCGATATCGCGGTGAGCAGCGGAGCATTCCTGCTCGCCATCGTGTTGTGGCGTGAAGAACGGGATGAAGTGGCGCGAGCAGCGGCCGATCAGGCCACACTCGCAACATCGTCCCGTTCCGCCGACATCTCGTAAGGCCGTTCGCGGCTGTCCTTTGCGTAGTTGCCCATGAAGCCCAACCCTCGCGCGGCCGCTGCAACGGCCACGCTTTCCGACGCGCCCCCGGCTGCCGCCACGATGACGTTCTGGGTCATCGTGCTCGTGGTGGTGGTGATCGATTTCATCACCAAGTCACTGGCCGTCGAACACCTCACGCCCCGGCACATCCCCCATCGCATCATCGGGGACGTGGTACGCTTCACGCTCGCCTACAATCCCGGCGCGGCCTTTGGCATGCACCTGGGACCGGGATCGCGTTGGATCTTCGCCACGCTCGCGGTGGTCATCGTGTCGGTGCTGCTGAAGGCGACGGCCGAGCTCACGCGCCTCTCGAAACTGGCGGCGATCGGTGTGCCCATTGTGGTGGGTGGGGCGATCGGCAACCTGGTCGATCGTATCCGCATGCGCGAAGGTGTTGTCGATTTCATCGACATCGGTATCGGCAACACGCGGTTCTGGACGTTCAATGTGGCCGATTCTGCGGTCACGATTGGCGCGGTGTGCCTGATCCTCGCGCTGTGGGAGCAAGACAAGCTTCAGCAGGCCGCGGCGCGTGATGCGGCATGACGGGAGAATCGGCGTCGGTTTCTGAATTCACCGTCGGCTATACCGCGGGCGGCCGTCTCGATCTGCTGGTGGCCGATCATGCCTCGGTCTCGCGCACGCAGGCGGCCACGCTCATCGCCAACGGCAACGTGCTGGTGAATGGCGCGCGGGAAAAAGCGTCATACAAGGGCGAGACGGGTGATGTGGTCCGTGTGACCATCCCGCCACCACCGGGGCGCGATATCGTCGCTGAGCAGATCCCGCTGGATGTGGTGTACGAAGACGAGCACCTGCTCGTGGTGGACAAGGCCGCTGGCATGGTGGTGCATCCGGCGCCCGGCAACTGGACGGGCACGCTGGTGAATGCACTGCTCGGCCGCGGCGAGCCGTTGGCGGAAGGGGGCGGTGAAGATCGCGCCGGGCTGGTACACCGCCTCGACAAGGACACCTCGGGACTGTTGGTCGTGGCCAAGAGTGACGCGGCCCATCGCACCTTGAGCAGCGCACTCGCCGCCCGGCAGGTGACGCGGCGCTATGCGGCGGTGTGCTGGGGGCATCTGGCCGAGGAACGGATCACGGTGGAGAAGCCGATTGCCCGCGATCCGCGAGACCGGACCCGCATGGCGATCGTCCAATCCGGTAAGGCCTCGCGTACGGACTTCACCCGCCTGGCCCGTTTCGACTCGGTGGACCTGCTGCGGGCGCACCTGCACACCGGGCGCACCCATCAGATTCGTGTGCACCTCGCGTCGACGGGACATCCGGTGGTTGGTGACGACACCTATGGGGGCGGTGGCGGGCGCCGTCTGGCGCTGCTGCCACCCCGTCGTCATTTCCTGCACGCGGCCTGGCTTCGGTTCCGTCATCCGATCAGTGGTGACCTGATCGACCTGCGCTCCCCGCTGCCGGCGGACCTGCGCACGTCGCTGGCCGCCTTGGGGAGCATGCCGGAGTTGGCGACGCAACAGGACCCGCTCGAGACCTTCCATTTCTACGACACCGACTGAGCCCTCCCCGTTCGACGACGAGCCAGACGCCCAATGGCTCGTCGTACGTTCGGGTGGTGACATTCTGGGCATTCCCATCGCTCAGGTGCGTGAGGTGGTGCGCCCGGTCGGCCTGCGCCCGGTACCCGGTGCCCCCTCGATCCAGGCCGGGATCGTCAATGTCCGGGGGGCAATTGTCACCGTCCTGGACCTGCAGGCCCTCCGCACGGGAGTACGTGCCGTCACGCCCGGGTCAATCGTCCTGCTCTCGTACGGTACCCGAATGCTCGGGTTGGCCGTTGATGCGGTGCATGACGTGCGGGTGATGGACGACGAGGCCAAGGCTCCAGGAGCCGGGGCTGCGCTGGACCTTCCTGACGTGATGCCGCTGGACGCCGTGGCCCTGTGCGCGCGGCACATGCATTCAGTCGAGGAGAGGGAACGGTGAGCCAGACAGTACTGATCTGCGACGACGCGATCTTCATGCGCACGATGGTGGGGGACATCCTCACCCAGGCAGGATACGAAGTCGTCGGTGAAGCCGAAACCGGCATTCAGGCCGTGGAGAAGTACAAGCATTTGCGCCCCGACCTCGTGACGATGGACATCGTCATGCCGGACATGGGTGGTATCGATGCCGTTCGCGAAATCACGAAACACGATCCCACCGCGAAGATCCTGATGTGCAGCGCGATGGGACAGCAGGCCCTGGTCGTGGAGGCCATTCAGGCCGGTGCCAAAGATTTTGTGGTGAAGCCGTTCCAGCCGAGTCGTGTGCTGGAAGCGGTGAACCGCGTGCTCGCCGCCTGACGCGCGTCGTCCGGCGCGAGCGTCACCCGGCCCCATGATGGACGCGTCCGCGACGGGCGCGGCGCGCTATGCCGCGCTCTTTCAGTCGGAGTCGCGCGAACATCTCGATGAACTCGATGTCGCGTTACTTGCGTTGGAGCGCGCGCCTGCGTCACCCGATGTCAGCGCACATGTCGCCACGCTGTTTCGTGGCATGCACACCATCAAAGGCATGGCTGCCGCGATGGGTTATGCCGTCGTTGAACGGTTGGCGCATGCACTCGAGTCGCGATGTGAGCCGCTGCGCAGTGGCGCAGAGCCGGTCAGCGTCGATGCCATGACCCTGTTGTTCGATGGCACCAGCGCGTTGCGTGTCTCCATCGATCGCGCCGCCCTTGGCCGTGAGGATACCGGCGATGAAGAGCGTGTGACGGCACTGGTGGCGGCATTGCGTGCCACATCACCAGACGGGCTTCGCGCCTCGGTCTCCGGCGCGCCGGCACCGGTGACCGCGGCATCCGTCACCGCGACATCGGCCACGCCATCGCGCGGCCTCACCCCGTCGGTGGCCGCTCGCGTGGTGGAGATCCGCCTGAGCGACGACTGCCCGCTCAAGGGCGTCCGGGCCATGATCGTGGCCGCGAAGTTGGGTGCCCTCGGTCAGGTGGGACAGGCGACGCCGCCGCAGGAGCGCTGGCAGGACGATGCGTTCGACGGCGTCTTCAGTGTGCTGTTGACGAGCGACGCTGGCGATGACGCGCTGGTGGATGCGGCGCGCAGTGCGGGCGATGTGGCGCGGGTGCAGGTGCGTGCGCACGTGGCCGAGGTGGCAAGCACCGCGGCACCGGTGCGCACGGTGCGACTCGACGCTCGTCGTCTCGACACACTGCTCGATCTGGTTGGTGAACTGGTGATCTCTCGCGATCGCCTGCTCCGGGCCATCGAGGCGATGGAGCAACCGGATCGGCAGGTGATTGCCGCCGCCCGCGACGCGGCGCGGCTGGTCAGTGTTATGCAGGAAGAGGTGCTGCAAACGCGCCTGCAACCGGTGTCCCAGGTGTTCGATCGCTTCCCGCGTCTGGTGCGCGATGTCGCACACGAACTCGGCAAGGACGTGAATTTCCTGATGGAGGGCCGCGAGATCGAACTCGATCGTGCGTTGCTCGATGCCATCGGCGATCCGATTCTGCATCTGCTGCGCAACGCACTCGATCACGGCGTGGAGGATAGTGAAACACGTCGCGCTGCGGGCAAGGCGCCAGCGGGTGAACTCATTCTGCGTGCCGCCCGCGATCGGGGCACCATCGTGATCCAGGTGCAGGACGATGGACGGGGGATCGATCGACTGGCCGTGTTGCGCAGGGCGCAGCATCAGGGGCTGGTGTCCATGTCGGAAACCACGCTGACCGATGAAGCGCTCTTGCCGCTGGTTTCGCGGGCCGGGTTCTCCACCGCGCATGCGGTCACGAACCTCTCCGGTCGTGGCGTGGGCGTGGATGTGGTGAGCACCCGCGTGCGCGCTCTCGGCGGGCAAGTGGAGCTGGAAACGCTGGAAGGGGAGGGCACCGTGTTCACCCTGCGCCTGCCCGCCACGCTGGCCATCACACGTGCGCTGCTGGTGGAAGTGCAGGGTGAGACCTTCGCCATTCCCGCCGTCAATGTGGAGGAAGCCTTGGCGTATCACGACGCCCTGGAAGTGGCGCCGCATGCGTTGGCGGCGGCTGGCCACCGCAGTGCCGGAGCCCGGGCCATCACCGTGCGCGACGAGATCGTTCCACTGGTGGCGTTGGATGAGTACTTCGGGCTCGATCAGTCGTCCATTTCCCGGAGGGGCGAAGACCGGGAGCGGCACGTCGCGTTGGTCGAAGCCGGTGGTCGACGCGCGGCGCTTCTGGTCGATGCGTTGGTCGCACAGCAGGACATCGTGGTGAAGCCGCTCGACGTGGTGCAGGGGGCCGCGCCGTGGTTCAGCGGAGCCACGGTGCTGGGTGACGGCACGCCGGCGCTCATCGTCGATGTGGCGAGCATCGTATAGCCTCGCCGGGTACGCGGGTTCGGGCAGCTCAACGGAACGAAACAGCAGTGGGAGCAACATGAACGCCATCCGGTCACTGAAGACCATTCAGTTGGACGCGCTGCGTGAAACGGCCAATATCGGCGCGGGTCACGCGGCCACGGCGTTGTCGCAGATGACCGGCAGCACCATCATGATCAAGGTGCCTGCTATCAGCATTGCGAGCATCGAAGAGTTGCCCACCCAATTTGCGGCTGACGAAGAGCCGGTCGCCGCCGTGATGATGCACATGCTGGGTGATCTCTCCGGGCGCACCCTGCTGGTGTTCCCGAAGCCCACGGTGATGCGTCTCGCCGAATTGATGTTGCGACGCCCGGTCGGTTCGTCGGTGGCGTTCAGCGAACTCGAGACGTCGGCCATCAAGGAAGCCGGGAACATCCTGAGCGGTGCCTACATGAATGCGCTCAGTGATTTCCTGGGCATGCTGCTGCTGCCGTCGCCACCGACCATGGTCGTGGACATGGCTACGGCGGTGCTCACCAGCGCATTCAGTGAGTTCTCCGCGGATCCCGATGCCGTGTTGTGTGTGGAGAGCGAATTCCTGCTCAGGGAGATGCAGCAGACGTTGCGCGGCTTCTTCTTGCTGCTCCCGGATCCGGCATCATTGCAGGTGATGCTGCGCGCGCTGCGCCTCGCCTGAGGCGGCGGAGCCCGCCGATGACCCACACGGTCCCACACGGCACTGCGACGAACGCTTCTTCGCATCCCGTTGCCCGCCCACCGGCTGGGCGTGACGTGGAATTGCTGCGTGCGATGCTCGATCGCGTCGACCAGCAGGATCCCGGCGCGTTCAACAATCTGGGGGTGCTGTACCACACACGTGGTCTGCACGCCGAGGCCGTCGAGGCTTTCCTGCGTGCGCTCGCTCTCGATCCGCGTATGCGCACCGCGGCGCGCAATCTCGAACTGGCGGCTGCCAGTCCTGGCGCGTGCGATGATCGTCTGGCCGGTCTTCAGCAGCGGATCGCCGCCGACCCGGACGACCGCGAGGCGCTGCGCGAGCAGGCACACCTGACGCGGGTCATCGGACGCATCCCCGACGCCGTGCGCCAGCTCGACGCCCTCATCGCCGAAGATCCTGACGATGGCGAGGCACTCTTCGAGCGGGGGCTGATCGAACAACGGGCGGGTGATTTGCGTCGCGCCCAGCGCTGGTTTGAACGCGCGGTGAACGCCGGTGCGGTGTCCGATGCCCGGCTGCATCTGGCCGAGGTCCTGTATCAGCGCGGACAGAATGAGCAGGCACTGGAGCTGCTCGACCAACTGCTCGCGGACTCACCGCGACATGCCGACGCACATCTGCTGCGCGGGTTCCTGCTGGGCGATATGGGACATCACGAGCGCGCGATGCAAGCCACACGGCGGGCTGCGGAGCTCAACCCGGCACTGGAGACCGTGCAGAGTGATCTCTCCATCGACAGTGGGTCTACGGCCTTGCTGAACGCCTCATCGGTGATGGTGGTCGATCCCGATGGAGCGCTCGCACGGTACGGACTCGGGTTGGCGTTTCGGCAACGGGGATACTTCCGTGAGGCGCGCGCCGAGTTCGAGCGGGCGATCGTTCACGGCGAAGACGAGCGGCTGGTACAGCACGCGCTGGCTGAACTCGACCTGATCGATGGCAATTCTGCCGGTGCGCAGGCGCGCTATGAACACCTGCTTGCCGAGCAGGAGAGTGCCCGCTGGTGGAACGAGCATGGGGTGGCATTGCATCAGGGCGGAAATGTGGCCTCGGCGGCGGATAGCTACCGACGGGCGCTGCGCATCGATCCCCGCGATGCGCTGGCATACAACAACCTCGGCGTGGCCCTGGCCGATCGTGGCGACACCAATGCGGCACGAGAGGCGCTGACACGATCCGCGGAACTCGATCCGACGTTTGTGCGCGCACGTCGCAATCTGGCGTGTCTGCTGTCGTGGAACGGGGAAGGACTGGCGGCGCTCGATTTGCTTCGAGAGCTGGTGGAGTTTCATCCGCGTGATGCGGAGGCCTGGCACGCCATCGGCCTCGTGTTTGTCTCACTGGAGCGGTTGATCGACGCACGCGAAGCCTTTGTGAAGGCCATCGAGTTGCACGCACGCCATGCGGAAGCCCGCTTTGCGTTGGCCGATGTGCTCGATCGTCTTGGCGACCAGGACGGCGCGGCCCGTGAGACGGAACAGGCGCTGGTGATCTCCCCCGTGCGTGCCGATGCCCGGCTGACCGTGGGCATCGAGTTGCAGTGGGAATGCCCCGATGCCGTGGGTCGGGTGGACTTGCTGCGCTTGTCGGGTGGTGTACCGCTGGTCGGTGTGTCGGTGGACGAGATGCAGGTCAGCGGACTGTTGCCGGAGCAGCCGGCGCTTGCCGTCGCGCAGACGACACTGGAGCGCGCACGCACCGAGTGTGATACGGCCGACGCCTTTGCCGAACGCACGCTGCACGGGGAGGCCGTGGAACGCTATCAGCGCAGCCGCGAGTTGGTGCACGGTCTGGAAGACCGTGATGCCGCAGCGGTCTGGCGTCGGGCGGCAATCGGCGAGGCGCGCTCGCGGTGTCTGCTGCAGCGCGCGGCCACGGCGCGTCCACTACTGGACACACTGAGCACGCAGACTCCGGACGATTCCGAGGTGCTCGCGCTCACGGCGGCGAGTCTGGGCGATGGATCGGGCGAGACGGCCGATGCCGATCGGCACGCGTCCCGCCACACGCTGCTGCGGTTGCTCAAGCAGGACGTGATGAGCCCGGCGTTGCTGCATTTCGCCGGTGATGTGTCGTTGCAGATCGCCGATCGAACGCTGGCGCTGGGATTCTATCGTCGCGCACTCTCCCGCGACCCGATGCGTCCCACGCCACGGGTGGCGATCGCGCGTTTGCTGCGCGAGCAAGGCGATTTGCTCGCCGCGCGGTTGGAAATTGTGGCCGCTCTTGCCGTGGCGCCGGGCTGGCGGGAGGCCCGACTGGAACTGGCCCGTTTGCATCGGGACGCGGCACGTCTCGATGAGGCGCGTCTGGTGCTCGTGACATGCCTGGCCGACGTGCCCACCGATCTGATCGCCCTCGAACTACTCGCCGGTGTGCTCGTGGCGGAAGAACGGGACGACGATGCGCGCGTGGTGGTGGATCGCTTGCTCCGGCACGATCCATCGCGGAGTGCCGCATTGTGGTTCGATGGCGTGCTCCTGGCGCGACAGGCCCGCATGCGGGACGCGCTGGCCAGATGGACACGTGTGGCCAACGATGTCGAAGGCGGCGTATGGCGCGAACGGGCGCAGGCCGCTCTCGAACAGGCGCGCGGTTTTGCGTTGACGGAAGAAGCCCGTGCAACCACGGCGCTCCGTGCGCACACCGAGTCGCCTGCTGATGGTGTAGCACCTGACGCGCTCGCGGCGGACAGCAGCGCGCAGGCCGTGCTGACCTGGCAAGTGGCCTGACCGGGGCGAGTGCATCCATGGGAATCGAAGGACGCCTTCGCGATCTCGGACTGACCGACGTGTTGCAGTTGCTGTCCGGTGGTCGTAAGAGTGGCACACTGTACTGTGACGCCCCGCTGCTCGGCCGTCGGATCCGCCTCGGTTTTTTGCAGGGGCAGATCGTGGAGGCCGTCATCGATGACGCCACGACCGGAACCAGTCGGGCGGTGACAACGAACGACATCCGCGAAGTGGTGCATGAGGGGCTGCGTTGGCGCGACGGCAGTTTCCGGTTCGCCTCGGGCGAGGTGCCGAGCGCGCAATCGTCGATCCGGGTGGCCGTGGAGCCGCTGCTCATGGATAGTGCGCGGCAAGCCGAGGTCTGGTCCCGTATCGAGGGCCGCGTGTCGCATGCCCGCGTGGTGCCGACGTTCATCGACATCGAACCCGAGCAGTTGCCTCTGCTTCGCCTGTCCTCGCAGCAGTGGGAGATCCTGACCCACATCGATGGTGAGCGGGATCTGGTCGCCATCGCGGAGGTGATGGACCGGGAGTTGACGGAGACCGCGGAGCTGGTCCACGACCTCATCGTGGCGGGACTGCTGGTCTTGCGCGAGGCCGCACCGGTTCCGCGGCGCAATCCCACACCGCCGGTGAGCCCGGTCATAGCGGGCGCCAACGATCTGTGGATCCCCGGGGCCGACCCGGAGGACGCCGAAGCGCACTTTGGCGAGGACCAAGACGACACCGTGTTCGATCCGGTGCAGTGGGGGGTGTTCACGGACAATGGCTTGCCACGGCGATCCACACCCTGGCCGCCGCCGCGCGTTGCCCCACCGCTTCCTGAGCCGTCCTTGGATCAGAGAGAACTGGTCGGTGTGGCAGAAGGGCGGGACGGTCCTCTGTTGCAGCGGCTCGGGGACGACTGTGCCCGTCGGGGTGACCTGGCGTCCGCGATCTCGCATTGGGCCGATGCGCTCGATGCTACGGTGCCCGTGGCCGATGTGAATCGGGTGCGCGAAGTGATCTCACTCGCCACTCGACTGCACGCGCTGCTGCAGCCGTAGCGCGACCGTCGTCTCACGCGTCAGTCTCTCGCCACGCGAAGAGGAGCGGGCGCATGCCCATTGTCGATCACGCCACCCGGCTGATCACCTGCAAACTGGTCTACTACGGACCTGGTCGGTCCGGCAAGACGACCAATCTGACATACCTGCATTCGGCATTGCCGCATGAGCAGGTGGGCTCGCTCACGTCCCTCGCTACCCGTCGCGACCGCACGCTGTTCTTCGACTACCTCCCCGTCGACCTCGGCACCGTGGGGGCGTACCGCGTGCGGTTTCAGCTCTACACGGTACCCGGACAGCCATACTATCGGGCCATTCGTCAGTTGGTGCTGCAGGGCGCCGATGGCGTGGCGTTTGTGGCCGACAGCCAGAGCCATCGCTGGGAAGACAACATCGAGAGTCTGCAGGACATGCACGCGAATCTTGCCGAACATGGCGTGGATGCCCGCGCGCTCCCGATCGTGATGCAGTACAACAAGCAGGATCTGCCCTCGTCGCTGGCCGCCAGTGTGGCAGAGCTGTCGGTGGCACTCAATTTCCGCGCGGTGCCGGAGTTCGCCGCCGATGCCCTGACCGGTGTGGGTGTATTCGACACGCTGCGGTCGCTCGGCATGCGTGTGCTGCGACGCCTGGGAGCGGATGATGGCACGGCCGCAGGCCAGCGCGCCGCGGCGGCCATGCGCACGCCGCTGCATGTGCCGGCAATCAACGCGGTGGTGACGACCTCCGGAGCGGCGGCATGACGTCCGCCCTGGATCGGAAGTTGCGCTTCGACACGTTTGTGGTGGGGGGCTCCAATCGGCTCGCCGCATCGGCCGCGCGTGCGGTGGCCGATGCGCCCGGTCAGGCCTACAATCCGCTGTTCGTGTATGGCGAATCCGGGCGCGGGAAAACGCACCTCGTGGCGGCGATCGCCAATCGGGCACAGGAGAACCAGCCGGATTTGCGCGTGCTGTTCTCCTCCGGTGAAGAGGTGGCGGAACATCTGCATCAATCCATCGCGAGTGGACAGCCCCAGCGGTTTCTCGAGCACTATCAGCAGGCCGATCTGCTGATCCTCGACGATGTCCAGTTCCTCACAGGTCAGCGCGAGACGCAGAGTGAGTTGCTGCGATTGCTCAATGTGCTCATGCGCGCCGGTCAGCAGTTGGTGTTCACCAGCGACCGGCAGCCAGCCGACATTCCCGATGTCGATCAGCGCCTGTTGTCGCGCTTGTCCGGTGGATTGGTGGTGGACGTAGGCTCGCCGGACTTCGAGATGCGCCTAGCCATCCTGCGCAACGTCGCCGTGGAGCGACGCACGGATTTTGCGAGCGGTGTACTCGATGAAGTGGCCCGGCTGCCCTTCGCCAATGTGCGGGAATTGAAAGGGGCCCTGAACAAACTGTCGGCGTATCAGCAGCTCGAAGGGCAGCCCGTGAAGGCCGACGATGTGCGCGCCATCGTGGGCGAGCGGAGCACAGCGCCCGCCACCACCCCGGGGGGATCGCTGGCCGTGGGCACGCGCTCTTCGCCGTTGCCGGGGCGCATCGAGGCCATCATTCCTGCGGGCACCGATTACGAGGGGTTTCTCGCGGACGTGCTCAATGAGGTGGAATCGCGCGTCGAGCCGTGGCGGGTGAAGCTTGGCGACGCCATCGCGCACTGGCGTCAGATGGGCTACGTCGTGCGTGTGCTCGAGCGGGCCGTCGCGCTACCGACGGCGCCGGATGTCGACGGTCTGCTCAACGCCTATGGAGTGGCGGTGGAGCGACTGCGGCAACTCGAACATCACGCCGGCAGCCTCGATGCGTCGCTGCGTGGGCACGCCGCCTTTCGAAATCCCGAAGCGATTCCCGCCGCGCAGGCGCTGGTGCAGGAGGCCATCGCGGCCGCGTTGCCGCTGCCTGCGCCGTCGCCGGTCTTTACGCGTGAGTCGCTCCAGATCAGCACCGGTAACCAACTGGCGCTGCGTGCGGTGGACGCCGTGCTCGAAGAGCCCGGTCGCCGATACAATCCGTTGTTGCTGCATGGACCCAGTGGAAGTGGCAAGTCGCATACGGTGCATGCCATCGGCAATGCGATGAAACAGGCAGACGGCCGGCGCGCTGTCGCCTGTCTGTCTGCGGGCACGTTCGTGGAAGAGTTCGTGGCCGCCATGCAGGAAGGTGGTGTGGAGCGCTGGCGTGCGCGGTATCGCGCGGCCGATGTGTTCATCCTCGACGATATCCAGGAGTTGGTGGGCAAGGAGCGCACCCAGGACGAACTGTTCCATCTGTTCAATCATCTCGTCAACCGCGGCAGCCAGGTCGTGCTCACCAGCGATCGGATCCCGCGCGATCTCAATGGGTTTGCCGACCGTCTCCGTTCGCGCTTTGAAGGTGGACTGGTCGTGGCGCTGCCGGCGCGGGAGCGGGTGCGCGTGGAGCAACTGGTGGCGCGCGCGCCTGGTGAACTCGATCGGTTCTACGAGGATCGGGAGAAGACGATGTGGGAGTGGCCGGATTTGGGCAGCCGACTCATCGAGGAATACCGATGATGGAGACGCGCTGAATGGCCATCCGTGGCAACTTGAGCGAGGCGAGCCTCGCTGACGTGCTGCAATTGCTGGCGCTGGGTCAGAAGACCGGCTGCCTGAGTATTGCGCGCGAAGGCAGCTTCGGCACCATCCACTTCGCGAGTGGGCGTATTGTGCACGCATCGCTCGTGAATCGTCGCGACCGTCTCGGGGATCGTCTCGTGCGACTCGGTGTGCTCGCGGCGGACGACCTCACGCGGGTGCTCGCCACGGTGGCGTCCAACGACGATCGCGAACTCGCGCATGCGCTGCTGGCGCTGGGTACGATCGCGCGCGTGACCATTCTGGCCGAGTACCATACGCAGGTCGAAGAAGCCGTGTATCACCTGTTCGGGTGGACCCATGGCACTTTCACCTTCGAGCCCGACGATCATCCCATCGAAGAAACGCCGCTGTTTTCAGTCGGTGCCGACTCGTTGTTGCTGGAAGGCGCGCGGCGTGTGGACGAATGGGCGCTGATTCAAAAGAAGATTCCAAGCCTCGATCTGATCTTCGAGGTGGACGGACTGTTGGTGGCACAGCGCGAGGTGCCGTTGAGCGAAGCGCAGGAGCGTCTCCTGCCCCTGCTGAATGGCACCCATGATGTGTCCAGCCTCATCGAACGCTCGGGGCTTGGTGAGTTCGAGGTCGGGAAGGCGATCTACGGCTTGCTCACCGCCGGCTATGTCCAGCGCGTCGGTCGTAGCGCGGCGCGGCGTCAGCCACCACCGGAGAGCCGCGTCGCGGAATACCGGAATCTTGGCATCGCGTTCTATCGCACCGGCCTGTTGTTCGAAGCGGAGCGCGAATTCCGTCGCGTGCTGGAATTGCGTGACGCCGATGGCATCGCCCGTTTCCATCTGGGTCTCGTGCACACGCGGCGCGAAGAGTGGCGCGAGGCCGCGGAGGCCTTTGCGCGGGCTGCCGAACAGCCCGAGGCGCCGGCTGCGGTGTTTCACAATCTCGCTTTTTGCACCGCGCGGCTGGGCGATATCGGACAGGCGAAGCGTCATCTCGACGAAGCGACCCGCCGCGCGGGCGCTCAGCCGGATCCGCGTATTGCCCTGACCGCAGCGCAGTTTGCGCTTACCGATGGGGACATGGCCGAGGCCGAGGTGCAGTTGGCGCGTGCACGTGCACAGTGGGGAGCCCGACAGCCATCGGCCGCGTGGTTCCATCTGGCTGGCCTCGCCGCCGCCATCGGCGGAGAGAGTGCGCGCGCCCAGGCCCTGCTCGAAGAAGGGTTGACTGCGCATCCGCATGCCGCGCCGCTGCACAATAACCTCGCCGTCGTGCAGGAGCGTCGTGGGAGCTACGAAGCGGCCGCGCGCACGGCGGAGCATGCGCTGCTCGAAGACGCCAATTCCGCGCACTTGCACAAGAATCTCGGGGACTACCTGTATCGGGGCCAACGCTACGACGAAGCGTTCGACGCGCTGACACGTGTCGTGCGTCTGGCACCGAATCATGGCCCCGATGTGTACCTCAAGCTGGGGAATGTGCACTACCGGCGCGGTGCACTCGACGACGCTCGGGCTGCCTGGGAGCAGGCGCTCGCGCTCGATCCCGAGAACCGGATTGTCCATGCCAACCTGGCTGCACTGCCACCGCGTGCAGACGTGTTGGATGTAGATCGTGACGACATACTGGGCGACGTCGCTCAGGTCGGAGCTGCCGTCTGATGACGCCCGCCACGTGTGAACGTGGAACGGGGTGTCATGCGGTGGTCACCGTCCTGACGCGTCGCGCATGAGTCAGATTGCCGTGGGCTCTGCCGACTTTGCCATAGGCGTCGGCGATCTGACGCTGGTGACCGTGGGGCTCGGCTCCTGCGTCGCCATCGTGCTGCACGATGCCGAATCCCGCGTAGGGGCACTGGCGCACGTGCTGTTACCCCATGCGGCGCACACGAGTGGCGTGCACGCCGCTGGCAAGATCGCGTCGTCGGCGGTGCCGGCCATGTTGCAGCAGATGCGTGCGGAAGGGTCGACGGGAGAGGTGCAGGCGCGGCTGGTCGGCGGTGCGTCGATGTTCGCCCCCCTCTTGCGACAGGGCGCAATGAGTATCGGTGCGCGCAATGTGCAGGCGTGTCGGTTGGCCTGCGCCCATCACGGTATTCCGATCGTCGGAGAAGCCGTGGGCGGGGAACGTGGGCGCTCGGTGCGTTTCGAGGTGCGGACGGGTCGTCTGGCGATTCGCACCGTGCTGGGGCCTGACCTTGTCCTCTGACTCGCTTCCCGTGCGGCGCCGTGTGCTGGTGGTGGACGACAGCGCGTTCATGCGCCGATTGGTGTCGGATGTGGTGGTGTCGAGCGGAGAATTCGACGTCATCGGCACCGCGAAGGATGGACACGATGCGCTACGTCAGATCGCCACGCTCGATCCGGATCTTGTCACGCTCGATGTGGACATGCCCGGCCTCGATGGCCTCGCTGCGCTGGATGCCATCATGCAGGATATGCCACGGCCGGTGGTGATGCTGAGCGCCGGGGGCAGCGATGGCGGTGTGGAAGCCACGCTGCGTGCTCTCGAGCGGGGGGCGGTGGAGTTCGTGCGCAAGCCATCGGGGGCCATCAGTCTCGACCTCGAATTGGTGCGCGATCAATTGCTCGAGGCCCTGCGCGCTGCGGCGGTCGTGACGCATGCGCAACTGGTCTCCCGTACCTCCCACCGGCAGCGCGAATCCGTCGATGTGTTTCCCCGGGCTTCCACGTTGGGGGTGCGTGCAGCGGACGAACGATTGTCACATCCACCCACCGCTGTCGTAGTGATGGCTGCCTCCACCGGCGGGCCGGCGGCGCTGGCCGATGTCATTCCGCAGTTGCCGCCCTGGAGAGATGTCGCGGTGCTCGTGGTGCAACACATGCCTGCGGGATTCACGGCCAGTTTTGCCAAGCGTCTGAGTGCGCGTTCCCGATTGCCGGTGCATGAAGCGGTGGACGGTGAGCCGTTGCGCGCCGGGCAGGTGTATGTGGCGCCCGGTGGTCTGCATCTGCGTATCGTCGGCACACCCGCGGCGCCTCAGTTGCGCCTCGATGAAACGCCTCCGTTGTGGGGAGTCCGTCCTGCGGCCGACCATCTGTTCCTCAGTACCGCACACTGCTTTGGCGCCGCCAGCGTAGGGGTGGTGATGACGGGCATGGGACGTGATGCTGCCGAAGGTCTGCAGGCAATTCGCCTGGCTGGCGGACTGGGGCTGGTGCAGGACAGCACTACCTGTGTGGTCCCCGGTATGCCGGAGGCGGCGCGTCGGATGGCGGGAGCGGACGCTGTGGTGCCGTTGCACGAGCTCGCGGCCATGATCACCGCGCATGTCGCCACGCGGCGAAACCGTGGCGCCGCCGACCCGATACCGGCGCTGTCCGTGCCGCGCCCATGAGTAGCGCGCGTTTCCGGTCGGTGCGTGACATCGCCGGCAGCGGCGGTGCGTCGCGGCTGGCGCGGCGTCGGGCTCGACCGGCCGTGGAACGCAGCACCTTCGTGGTGATTTCTCTGGGCGGCGATCGCATGGCTATCGCGGTAGAATCCGTGGAACGTGTGGTGCGCCCCTTCAGCAGCCTTCCTGTGATGCTCTATGACGGTCGCCAACTGCCGTATGCCGATCTGGCCAAACCACTGGGACGCGCCGTGCGGTTCGGTGAAGGGGACCAGCGGCGGGTGCTGATCGTGCGCGACGGCGGGCGACGCTGGGCGGTCCCGGTCGACACGGTACACGAAGTACACGCCATCGAAACCGCGCACGTGCTGCCGATGGATGCCGAAGCCCGCGACGCCTCCGTGGAAGGTGTGCAGGCGCATTTTGAACGGCAGGGGCATGATGTGCTGGTGGTGGATGCCGTGCGCATCCTGTCGCGCACGGCAGCAGCACGGGCTCGCACATGAATGCCGGACATGCGCAGATCGCCGAGCGTCTCGACGCACTCGCGCAGGTGCTCCAGGCACTGCAGACGCCAGCCACGCCGGCACCCACGGTCGATGCCGCAGAGCGGGAGCGCCTCAAACAGGAGATCATCGGCCTGTTCCGGGATGCCGACACGGCGGTGAAAGAAGCGCAGGCGCTCAAGGATGCCGTGAAGGGGCTGGCCGAACAGTGGAAGGCCGTGGAGCGCCAGCACAGCGCATCGACGCCCGCACGATCCGCCGCTCCCACGGTCTCCGGGCGGATCGATCATCTGGGGGCGTCCACCTTCATCGAGAAGGGATGGTCGCGGCTGTCGCTGGGCGATCTCGACAACGCCGAAACCGCCTTGCGTCGTGCACTGGAGCTGGCGCCGGGCAGCAATGAAGCCGAGACGCTGCTGGGGTGGACGCAGATGCTGCAAGGCCATCTGGACGCGGCGCTGACGTCACTGCGGGCCGTGCTGGGGCGCGATGCGTCGCATGCCATGGCTCGCGCCAATCTGGGCTACGTGCGTTGGCGGCAGGGGCAGCACGCCGAAGCCATCGAGCAGCTCGCGACGGTCGTGCGGGCCGACAGCGACCGGAAGGCCACGCTGTATGCGCACCTCTATCTGGGCATGGTGTACTTCGATCGTGAGATGTACGACGATGCCGAGCGCTTTCACCGGGCGGCACTCGAACGCGGACCCAATCTGCTGCAGGGCTGGTACGAACTTGGGCGCACCTACTGGTTCAGTGATCGTCGCTCCGAAGCGATGGCTGCGTGGAAAAGTGGCGCCGAAGCGAACAAGTTCAGTCCATGGGGGAAGCGCTGCGCGGAGTTGCTGGCATCGATCACCGAGGGTGGAGCACCCGCACGCGAGCTCTGATCACGCGTGCCGCGCGGTGGTGCGCTGTAGTGGCGGCAACGCTGGGCGTGCTATCGACGGGTGCATCGGTATCGTCGGCACCGCTGTATGCGCAGGGGCCGTCTCGAAGTGCTTCCGCGCAGTCGGTACCCTCCACCGGCGTGCGGCTCGATGAAGGGCGGTTCACGGTGGTCTCCGAGCAGCGGGATGAGCGGCTCGCACGATCGCTGCTGGCCGCCGCGTTGGCACGGGACACCTTTCCCGGCCTGCCACGCCCGCGCGCTCATGTACTCATCGCAATCGCGCCCGACATCGCCCGGTTCCGCGCGTGGGTGGGGCCCTATGCGCCCGAATGGGGCGCTGCCATCGCTTTCCCTGACGAACAACGGCTGGTGATGCAGGGCAGTGCGGCCAGTACCGATGCCGGCGATCCACTGGTGGTGCTGCGCCATGAGCTGGCCCACCTGGCCCTGCATGAACACATGGACCGGCTGCCGTCACGTTGGTTCGATGAAGGGTATGCCAGCGTCGCGGCCGGCGAGTTCACACGAGAGCAGGTGTTCGAAACGTCGATGGGGATGGTGTGGCGCACGCTGCCGTCGCTGGAAGCGCTGGAAGACGGCTTTCGTCGGGGTGGTATGGAGGCGTCGTGGAGCTATGCGATGGCCCATCGCATCGTGAGCGAACTGACCACACTGGGTGGAGCCCGCGGTCTCGACAATTTTTTCGTCTACTGGAAGGCCACCGGGTCGTTCGAAAAGGCGGTGCGTGAGGCGTACGGCATCACGGGCGAGGCCTTCGAGAAACACTGGCAGCAGCAGACCCGGCGCCGGTATGGGGCGCTGGCGGTGGTCACCAACGTGTCGGCAGCGGTAGGGCTCTTCGCGGTGCTGCTGGTGCCGCTGTTCGTGAGCAAACGTCGACGGGACCGTCGACGTCTCGACGCCATGCGTCTGGCGGATGCCCAGCAGGAGGCTGCGGCACGTGCCAGTGCCCTGCAGGCCCTGATCGACGCGGCGGCCCTGGCCGAGGCGACACCCTGGGCGGAGCAGACGGCCGGAGGCGAAGTGGCCGGGGAAGAATACCCGGAAGCGGTCCACGGCGAGCTCGGCGAGGGACCAGACGAGATGGCGGGTGACCGTGCCCCCGATGATGCGGAGGCACCCTTGCCGCCCCACCCCGAAGCTCGGTATCCTGCGACATGACCGAGACACAAAATCCCCGATCCCGCGCCCTGCTGTTCTGGGGAGCGGCTGCGGCCGCGCTGCTGTTGGGCTATCTGGATCTGTGGCGTGGTGGTGAAACCATCGCCCCGCTGCTGCTGGTCCTGGGGTATGTGGTGCTTGTCCCGCTGGCCATCCTCAAGGGATAAAGCGCAGAAACCGGCGTTGGACGGACGCGACGGGGGACCATCCCCCGGCCGAACGTGACATTCCGGTTAATTTCTCGCACAAGCAGGAACGGCGCCTTCGGACCGTTGTACTTTGTTCAACGGACGGTTCGGACAGGGCGTAGCTGCGGGCGAATAGCTCAGCTGGTTAGAGCACCTGTCTTACACACAGGGGGTCGGGGGTTCGAATCCCTCTTCGCCCATCCCGTCCGGACCGTGGTCGCGTGCGTTGCTTGCCACCGCGGGTCGGATGTCGCAGTTTCGGTTTCCCCCCAGACCCCACGGCTTGCGCACGGCCTGCGGGTTGTCAAAGCCCGGGAGCCCCGGGTCCCACGGTTCACGGTGCGGAGGTTACGACATTGATGTCACGGCATTTCCAGGCGTTGGCAGGGATCAGTTTGGCCCTCGGTGGCTCGCTCGTGCCTTCGATGGCGTCGGCGCAGTACAATCGCGTCCCCGATCCGAACGCCAAGCGCGTGATGGTCGCGGTGTTCCGTTCCGGCGAGAAGGGCCTGGGGGTGCAGGCCGCGGACGCACTGCGCTCGCGCATGACCAGCGATTTCCCGTTCAAGCAGGTGTATGTCCTGCCGAAGCAGGACATCGTCGCCACCCTCGAAGCCTCGGGCTTCCCGGTGGCCGACGCGCTCGAGCCGCATGACCAGAAGGCACTGGCCACCATCCTCCGCGCCGATGAGTACCTCGCCGGCACCGTCACGAAGACGGCGACGGGTGTGAAGGTCGAAGGCCAGCTCGTCCTGTCGCGTGACAACTCGCTGGTGCAGCCGTTGGGCACGTACGAAGCGAAGAGCGTCGGCGACGCGACCAAGGAAATTTCCCGCGAGCTGAAGGAAGCCCGCAAGCAGCTCGAGTTCGAGCAGAAGTGCTCCAACCTCGGCCGCCAGGGTCAGTACGATCAGGCGATCGCTGCCGCCAAGGAAGGCATCGCGGCCTACCCGAAGGCGACGCTGGCCCGTACCTGCTGGGCGCAGGTGCTCATCTCGCAGAAGGCACCGCCGGCGCAGATGCTCGAGGTCTCCCGCGAGATCGTGAACATCGACCCGAAGAGCAAGCAGGGCCTCGCCATCCTCGCGCAGGCGTATCGTGATCTGAACCAGCAGGACTCGTCGGTGGTGACGCTGACCCGCCTGCTGGCCACGGACCCGAAGAACCCGCGCCTCCAGAAGGACGTGGTCGATGCACTCACGTCGATGGCCAACCCGGCCATTGCTCGTCCGATCATCGACGAAGCCGTTGCCAGCAACCCGGGCGACCCGGAGCTGCTCCGCGCCCGGTGGTTCATCCTGCTCGGCCAGCGTGACTTCAAGGAAGCGTTCACGCAGGGCGATGAGCTGGTGAAGCTCGATACGTCCTTCGCTGACACGACCTACTTCATCCGTACCGCGCGTGCCTATGCGGCGGACAGCCAGGCGCAGAAGGCGGCCGAGACGGCGGCGAAGGGCCTGCAGAAGTTCCCGAACCAGCCGGCGCTGATGTACGAGCAGATCTTCTCGCTGCGTGCTGCGGGGCAGTTGCAGCCGGCGCTTGAAGCGCTCGATCGTGCGATCGCCGCGAAGGTGCCGGTGGAGAACGCGTCGGTGTTCCGTATCCAGCTCCTCAAGGACCTTGGAAAGGCCGACGAAGTGCTGCCCGCCATCCGGACGGCCATCGCCGCTGGAGACACGGCCAGCAACCTGCGCGTGTTGCTCATGCAGTCGGCCAACGACAGCTATCGCAAGGCGGCTGCCAGCAAGACCCCGGAAGATTTCCAGGCGGCTGTCGACATCCTGAAGTACGCGGATGAAGCGACGACGGGAGCACTCAAGGGGCAGGCGCAGTTCCTCCTCGGTGCCACGTACGTGCAGTTCGGACAGGCCAAGCTCGGTGCTGCGCAGACCGAGAAGTCCTGCCAGCCGGCGAAGGACGCCAAGGACATGTTCGTCGAAGCGCAGATCCTGCTGCCGAAGGGCGGTGCGACGGCTCCGGATGCCGTTCGCCAACTGATGGGCGCGCTGATGCAGCTCGACCCGGCCGCCGACCAGATGGTCAAGGCGTTCTGCAAGTAATCGCACTGTTGGACTGAAACGGGCCCGCCGTCTTCTGACGGCGGGCCCGTTTTTCTTTCTGATGCTCCGGGTTTCGACGGGCGGATCACATCCGTTTCTGTATTCGGGTAGTGCACATTTTGCGTTCGAAGCCGTCGCTTGACGCTGCTCCATCGTTTCCGCTAACATGACCCCCCACCGACGCGCCCCTTTTGCGCGCGGTCCGTTGCATCTTTCGTCTATGTGGCGTCCCAACGTGTTTCCCGTCAGCGCGTGACCCCGGTTCGCTCAGCCCCCTCGGGCCGCACCGGCACGTATCATGTGCCCGTCCTGCTCAGCGAGATCGAGACGATGCTCGCGAATGCCACCACCGTGCTCGATTGCACGCTCGGCGGCGGTGGGCACACGGCCGCTTTCCTCGAGCGCGGTGTGCGCGTGACCGGTGTGGATCGTGATCCGCGGGCGCTGGCCGCCGCGCGTGAACGGCTCGGGGAGTACGAGCGATCCGGTCAGTTTCGGGCCGTGCTCGCCAACTACGCGGCACTCGAAGAAGCGGGCTTCTCCACCGACGATCGTTTCGATGGCATCCTGCTCGATCTCGGCGTGTCTTCACACCAGTTCGATGATGCGTCGCGCGGGTTCACGTTTCGCGAAGGCGCGCCACTCGACATGCGCATGGGCACAGACGCGGATCTGGATGCCGGCGAGTTGTTGAACACCATCGACGAGGTGGATCTCTCGGCGTTGCTGCGCGCGTACGCGGACGAGCCACGCGCAGCACGGATGGCGCGGGAGATCGTGCGTCGACGGGAACGGCGCCCATTCGCCACGGCCGATGACCTCGTCGATGCCATTCGCGCTGTGTTGGGACCGCGCAGTGGCGCGCCTGATTTTGCGCGCATCTTTCAGGCGGTGCGCATTGCGGTGAACGACGAACTCTCCGGTCTGGAGCGTGCGCTGCCGGCCCTTCGGGATCGTCTGACGCCGGGCGGCGTGTTGGCCATCATCTCGTATCACTCGGGCGAAGATCGGCTGGTGAAGAACGCCTTCCGCGACTGGAGTGCGAGTTGTGTGTGCCCGCCGCGCCAGTTTGTCTGCACCTGCCGCGGTCGTCCGCTCGGCGATACCATCACGCGCAAACCGGTGAGTGCCACCGAGCAGGAAATCGATCAGAACACCCGGGCCCGCAGTGCGCGGTTGCGCGCATGGCGATCGGCATGACGCGCTCGATCGGTCCGCTCCGGTGATGGCGCGCGCGCGTCGAACGAAGAGCACCCTCAAGGGGCGTTCGATCGTGGCGATCAGCCTGGGGCTTTTTGTCGCCGTGACGGCCATCGTAGTGTGGCGCCGCAGTGTGGGCGTTGGCACGGCGCGGGACATGCAGCGCATGGAGGCCGAGCGGCGCGCGTTGCGCTCTGAGCGCATCACGCTCGAGAACGAATTGCGTCGTGCCATGGGGCGCCGTCAGGTCGTGCAGGAGGCGGAACGGCGTCTCGGTATGCACGTGGCCACCGAAGCGCAAACCCGGTTCCTAGCGGAAGGTGCGCGGAGCGCCACGCCGACGGACTCCGGTACACCGTGACACACTATCCGCTCGACGCCGATCCACGAACGGCGGGCACCGCACAACCGGTGGGCGACCCCGTCACGGCGGAGCAGACGCCGCTGCCGGTGAGTCGGGGCCGTTCGGCATTTGTGCATGTGACCCTGGTGCTGTTCGCCGCCGCGATTGTCGCGCGCGCGGCGCAGATCCAGTTGGTGGAGCGGGAATCGTGGCAGCGTATTGCCGAGCGGCAGCATGTGAAGGATCTGGCCGTGGCGCCGCCGCGCGGTGCCATTCTGGAAGCGACCGGCAATGTGCTTGTCGAGACGCGCGAGCAGATGAAGCTCGTCATCGAGCCGCACAACCTGACGTCGGTCAAGCGGAAAGGAAAAGACGGCAAGACACGCACCGTGGATACCCGCGCGATTGTGCGACGCGGGTTGCGTGAGTTGCGGGTCTCTGACGCGAACATGCGTCGGGTGTTCAACAACCCCAAGGCCCGATGGGTGGAGTTGCCGTACCGGTTTCTCCCGGCCGATCTCGATCGATTCAAGGGATTGCCGGGTGTGAAAACGGTTTCCGTGCTCACGCGCGTGAATGCGACACCAGAAGGGCTGCGTGGGATCGTGGGGGCACTCAATCCAGACGGTGCGCCGGTTGGTGGCATCGAGATGGAGCTCGATCCGTTCCTGCGTGGTGAAGCCGGTCATACGCCCGTGGTTCTCGATGGACGCGGGGGACGCATTGGTTCGCCCATGCTCACGCCGGTGGAAGCGCGGCCCGGTCACACGGTCACGCTGACCATCAACCAGTCGTTGCAGGAGATTGCCGAACAGGCGCTCACGGATGCGCGCAAGCGCACCGGTGCATCGGGTGGTGATGTGGTCATCCTCGATCCACGCGACGGGGCCATTCTCGCGTTGGCCGGTGTGCGCGACGGCAAGGCGGCACTCACCAGCACGCCGCTGGCGGAGCCGTACGAACCGGGCTCAGTCATGAAGCCCTTCGTGGTATCGCGGCTGCTCGATGCTGGTCGGGCGCAACCCGACGAGATGCTCAACACCGAAAATGGCACCTGGTCGGTGGCTGGGCGCACGCTGAGCGATGAGCACAAGGCCGCCAGCATGTCGGTGCGCGACATCATTCGGTTTTCGAGCAACATCGGCACCGCCAAGCTGGCGATGCGCTTCAATGAGCAGCAGGAGTATCAGGCCCTTCGGGACTTTGGATTTGGCAACTACACGGGTGTGCCATATCCCGCTGAGTCGCGTGGGCGTCTGTCGCTGCCAAAAGAGTGGGGCAAGATGACACCGGCATCGGTGGCGATCGGCTATGAGATGATGGCCACGCCCGTGCAGATCGCCACCGCCTATGCTGCGTTGGCCAATGATGGAGAACTGCTGCAGCCGGTGCTGGTGCGTGAGGTGCGGGACAGCGAAGGCCGCGTGGTGTTTCAGCATCGCAAGCGCGCGATCCGGCAGGTGGTGACGCCGGCAACCGCCGCATTGATGCGCACGATGTTGAAGAGCGTGGTGGACAGCGGTACGGCACGCGCCGCGAACTTGGCCACCTTCGATGTGGCCGGCAAATCCGGCACCGCGCGTCGTCTGATACCGGGGCAGGGTTATGTGCCTGGCCGATACAACGCGAGTTTTGCCGGCATGTTCCCGGCCGAAGATCCGCAGTATGTGATCGTGGCGCGGCTGATCGACCCCGAAGGTACGTACTTCGGTGGCATTGTGTCGGGCGCCATGGCCAACATGATCCTGCAGAATGCACTCGCCACACGGGATGCGTCGCTCGATCGTGGGGCACTGGCCCGTGTGGCACGTCCGATTCCGGTGG
Source organism: Gemmatimonas aurantiaca T-27 (assembly GCF_000010305.1). Taxonomy (NCBI): domain Bacteria; kingdom Pseudomonadati; phylum Gemmatimonadota; class Gemmatimonadia; order Gemmatimonadales; family Gemmatimonadaceae; genus Gemmatimonas; species Gemmatimonas aurantiaca. Next base: position 1,706,597 of record NC_012489.1, read on the forward strand.
CTCCGGTCAAGCCGTTGTCTCCCGAAGCGTTGCGTATTGCGGCGCGGGATTCGGCCCGACGGGATTCGCTCAAGGCTCCCCCACCGCCAAAGGCGGAACCCTTGCCGGGGCCAGCTCGCGTGGTGGTGGACTTGCCCTTCGATGCGCAGAGAGCGAACGCACGGCGCGTCAGCGACAACGCCGAATTGCAGCTCGTACCATCGGTGTATGGTCTCGACGCACGCGAGGCGGTGCGTGTGCTGTATGCTGCGGGGTTCCAGGTGAGTGTGACGAGTGGAGGTGATGCGCGCTATGGTGATGCGCGGGACACCGATGTGCGCACACGTCCTGCTACGGGCACCGCATTGCGGAGCGGCGCCACCGTGTTGCTCGAAGTACCGCGCTTCGCTGTGGCCGCCGCGCCGCGGGCCGCTACGTCGGCGCCCGCTGCCGGTGCAGAAGCTGGAAGCACGTCTGCCGCAAAACCATCGACCGCTGGGCCGACGTCTCGATCTGCTGCCAAGCCATCGACGAAGTCGCCCGCAAAATCGGCGGCGAAGCCGTCCAAGAAACCCTCCGCCAAGACGCCGGCAAAATCCTCTGGCAGGTCCTCGGCGCGGGGCGCCACGAAAGCCACGCGACAGAGCACCGCTGGCAAGGCCAAGCCACGTGCCGGGTCTTCCACGTCTCGCCCGTCGTCGCGCAGTGCCGGCGCAACGGATCGCCACTGATATGCACGCCACACCGACCTCTGAATCCGACCAGTCCACCGACGCGCCGGTGCCTGTCGCTCGCATCCTCGATGCGCTGCGCGACGCGGGGCAACTGCGTGCCGTGAATGGCGCACTTCCGGTATCGATCGTCGACCTGGTGGACGACAGCCGTCGTGTGACGAGTGGCAGTGCGTTCCTGGCCGTGAAAGGTGCGATGCAGGATGGCCATGCCTGGTTGCCCAAGGCCAAGGATGCCGGCGCGACGCTGGCGATTGTCGAAGATGAGGCGGCCGCGCGCGTGATCGACATGCCGGCCATCGTAGTGCACGATGGCCGGCGCAGTGCGGCACTTGCCGCCGCCGCGTTTCATCATTGGCCGGCGCGTGCCATACAATTTACCGCCGTCACCGGCACCAACGGCAAAACCACCACGGTGGGACTGCTGCGTCATCTGCTCGATGTGGCCGGTCAACGTGCGGCATCCATCGGTACGCTGGGGGTGCTGATCGGCAGTGCCGGTGAGGAGATGCCGGGTGGTGGAGGGCTCACCACCCCGGGGCCGGTGGAACTGCAACGTGTCCTGCGCGTCCTCGCGGACCGTGGTGTGACGCGCGTGGCCATGGAAACGAGCTCACACGCGCTGCATCAGCATCGAGTGGATGGTGTGCACTTCGCGGCCGCCGTGTTCACCAACCTCACCCGTGACCATCTCGACTATCATGGCACGATGGAGGCCTATCGTGATGCGAAGCTGGAGTTGTTGTCGCTGCTCGCACCCGATGGCGTGGCATGTTTCAATATCGACGACGTGACCTGGCAGCACACGGTCGCCGAGATGGACGTGTCCGGAAGCCAGGCCTCGGCACCACGTCGCACCACGTTCAGCGCTCTGCAGGATGCCGATGTCACGGCGCACGATGTCGTGTACGATGCCACCGGCAGTCGTTTCGAGCTGCGTGTGCGCACCGCGCAGGGGACGACGCAGCATCAGGTCACGCTGCCGTTGATCGGCGATTTCAATGTCGCCAACGCACTCGGGGCTGCCGCAGGCGCACTGGCGATGGGCATCACGCCGCAGGATGTCGCGGACGGATTGTCGCAGTCCCCCCAGGTGCCGGGGCGTCTGGAACGCCTGCGCACCGAACCCACGGTGTTGCGCGACTATGCCCACACGCCGGATGCGCTCGAACGCGCACTGCTGGCGGTGCGCCCATTCACCATGCGCCCTGATGGCGCGCCCAGTCGCCTGATCGTGGTGTTCGGATGTGGCGGTGATCGCGATCGTGGCAAGCGCCCGGTCATGGGGAGCATTGCCGAACGATTGGCCGACGTGACCATCGTCACGAGCGACAATCCCCGCACCGAAGATCCCGAGCGAATTCTCGATGACATTGAGGCGGGCATGACACGCCGCGATCATCAGCGCATCGTGGACCGACGGGATGCCATCGCGGCGGCGCTGCGCATGGCGTCGGCACACGATGTCGTGGTGTTGGCCGGCAAGGGACACGAGACCTATCAGATTCGTGGCACCACCTCCTATCCGTTCGATGAGCGGATCATCGTGCAGGAATTGTGGGATGCCATGACGCAGGGCGGAGACGATTCATGAGTGCATTCACGATGGCCGGGACCGCGTTTGCCGCGGTGCCGGCGATCGCGCCGGCGGAGGCGCACGCATACTGGACATTCGAACGGGTGGCGGCCGCGCTGGGCACCGGCCCGTCGATGCCACAGCCATTGGCTGGAATTTCCACCGACACGCGGCGCATTGCGCGCGGGGATGTGTTTGTGGCGCTCCGCGGAGATCGTTTTGATGCCCACGACTTTCTCGCCACGGCGAAAGACGCCGGCGCCGCCGCGTTTGTGGTCAGCGACGCCACGCGCGCGGTCGGACTTGGCGTCCCCACTTATGTGGTGCCCGATACGCTGATCGCGCTGGGGCAATTGGCGCACACGTGGCGTACCGTCTGGGGACGCCATGTGATCGCGGTGGCCGGCTCCAACGGCAAGACCAGCACCAAGGAGCTGCTCAAGGCCGCCCTGTCGGGCACGTTCGAGGTCCATGCGACCACGGGCAATCTCAACAATTTGATCGGCGTGCCGCTCACGTTGTTGGCGATTCCTCCTCATGCCGATATCGCTGTGGTGGAACTGGGAACCAATGCCCCCGGCGAAGTGGCCACATTGCGCGCGATGTCTGCTCCCGATGTGGCCGTGCTCACCAGCATCGGCGAAGAACATCTCGAAGGACTCGGCGATCTGGCCGGTGTGCTGCGGGAAGAGTGCGATGTGTTCCCTGGTGTTCGTCTTGCCATCATTCCGGTGGCGCATCCGGAAGTCTCCCCGATGGCCTCAGAGCGGGCCGAGGCCGTTGTGACGGCGGGCCTTACCGACGCCGATGTCGCGCCGGAGCAGTGGGGACTGGATGACGAAGGTCGCCCCTGGTTCGATGTTGACGGGGTGCATTTCACCCTGCCGTTGCGCGGCGCCCATCAGGCGGCCAACGCCATGCTGGCTGTGGCGGCCGCGCGGGCCTGCGGCGTACCTCTCGAGAGCGCCGCGGCGGGCATGGCGGCGATGCCCGTTCCCAATATGCGTGGGGTGTGGGAAACGATCGGCCAGACCACGGTCATCAACGACGCCTACAACGCCAACCCGCCGTCGATGCGCGCGGCCCTCGCGCTGCTCGATCGGGTAGGCGAAGGACGTCAGCGGGTAGCCTTTCTGGGCACGATGCGGGAGCTTGGTGCACAGGCCGACGTGCAGCACGATGACATCGCCCGGGCCGCGCTCGTTTCGTCGGCCGACGTGATTGTCGGCGTGGGCGCGTTCGGTGATGCGTTCCGTCGTGTGGCACCGGACGCGATCAATGCGGCCAGCGGTCGCGTGATTGTCGCCGATGAGCCCGAAAGTGCCTGGACTGCTGCTGCACCACGTGTGAACCGCAATGCTGTCATCCTGCTCAAGGCGTCGCGCGGCGTGCGCCTCGAGCGACTTCTCCCCCAGCTCACCACCTGGGCCACGACCTAGTGCTCTATTTTCTGTTGCAGCCGCTGGCGCGCGATGTGCGCCTGTTCAATCTCCTGAACTACATCACGTTTCGCGCTGCGGCCGCGTTCGTGACAGCGCTGCTGGTCAGTTTCATCCTCGGACCGGCCATCATCCGCCGCCTGCGTGCCATGGCCGTGCACCAGGTGGTGCGTGAAGGCACTCCCGACACGCATGCCGGCAAGGGCACCACGCCCACGATGGGCGGATTGATCATCCTCGCCGCCACGTTTGCGCCCGTGTTACTGTGGTCGCGATTGAGCAATCGGTATGTGCTGCTCGCGATGGCCGTCACGGCCTGGATGGGTGTCATCGGCTTTCTGGATGACTACCTCAAGCTCAAGCAGAAACGCGAAGGCAAGAAGAACGAAGGGCTGGTGGAGCGCTACAAGCTGGCTGGACAGGTCCTGTGTGGTCTGGGCCTCGGGGCCTACCTGCTGCTGTCGCCCATCTCCACGTTGCCGGGAGCGAGCACCACGCTCCCCTTCTTCAAGTATGTGCTGGTGGTGCCTGCCGTTGCGTGGGCGGCGTGGCTGTACATCCCGTGGGTGACGTTCATTCTCACCGGGGTGAGCAACGCGGTGAATCTCACCGACGGCCTCGATGGGCTGTCGTCGGGACTGGTTGCCATTGCCGTGCTGACACTGGGGCTCTTTGCGTACGTGTTGGGGCGTGTCGATACCAGCGCGTATCTGCAGGTGTTCTATCTCCGCGGCGCTGGTGAACTCACGGTGTTCTGCGCGGCAGTCGTTGGCGCCTGCATCGGGTTCCTGTGGTACAACGCGCACCCGGCTCAGGTGTTCATGGGCGATACGGGGTCACTGGCCCTCGGTGGGGCCGTGGGCGCCATTGCCATTCTGCTCAAGAGTGAGTTCCTGCTGCTGTTTGTCGGCGCGGTGTTTTTTGCTGAAACGGTGTCGGTCATTCTGCAGCGCACGGTTTTCAAGTATCGGCTTCGTCGGTATGGCCGAGAGTATGCGCAGAAACACCGAGTCTTCAGGCGAGCCCCTCTCCATCACCACTTCGAGATGATGGGCTGGCCGGAGACGCAGGTGGTGGTGCGGTTCTGGATCATCGGCATCCTGTGCGCGATCCTGGCGCTCAGCACCCTCAAGCTGCGCTGATTGTTCATGCATCCCTCGCAGGAGACGGCACACACGGAAACCCGTGGCGCGGCACAGCGCGCAGCGCAGCAGGTGGCCCAGCAAGTGGCGCAGGTGGTGGCGCGCCGACTGGCTGAAGCCCACGGGGAGTTTGCCGTGATCGGTCTGGGGCGCAGTGGTGCGGCGGCGGCGTTGCTGCTCCGTCGCGCCGGACTGGCCGTGTACGCATCGGATGTATCAAAGGGGGATGCGACGGAACGGGCTGCCGAAACCCTGCGGGCCGTTGGGGTGGCCGTCGATGTGGGGCATCACGATCTCGCCCGCATTGCCCGATCGCAGGTCGTGGTGGCCAGCCCCGGTGTACCGCCTTCGGCCCCGCCACTGCGTGCCGCCCACGAGGCCGGAGTGCCGGTGGTGGGTGAAGTCGAGATTGCGCTGCGCCTGCAGCCCGCGCTCCGCTACATCGCCGTCACCGGCACCAACGGCAAGACCACCACGACGGCGCTCATCGGCCATCTGCTGCGGGCACTGGGCGTTGATGCGGCTGACGTTGGAAATATCGGTACGCCGGTGTCGGCATTGGCATTGCAGGAGACACCACCCGCCTGGGCGGCCCTGGAGATGTCATCGTTTCAGTTGCATGACACACCGGGCATCTATCCGGACGTCGGGGTCCTCACGACGCTGAGCCCCGACCATCTCGATCGTTATACCAGTGTGGCCGAATACTACGGCGACAAGCAGCGGCTCTTTCTCAACGCGGTGTCACAGTCGCGCTGGGTGGCCACGGCCGACAGCGACGCCGTACGGGAGCTGGTGCAGGGTATCGAGGGGCAGTGGTACTGGTTCTCCACGAAGCAGACCGACGGCATGGACGCGTCGTACCACCACGAGTCCGGCATGTTGCACGTCCTGGGCGCGCCCTTGATGGCCCGCGATCGTGTGCCGCTCGCCGGTGATCACAACGTGGCCAACGTGCTGGCGGCCGTGTTGTCGGTGATGGTGGCCGACGCATCGTTCCGCACGGGCACGGCTCGTGCCGCGCTGGCCGATGCCGTGGCCACGTTCCGTGCGCCGCCGCACCGTCTTGAGACGGTGGTGCATCGGCATGACGTGGTGTGGATCAACGATTCGAAGGCCACCAATGTGGCGTCCACACTCGTGGCGCTCGCCGGCATGACACGCCCCACGGTTGTCCTGCTGGGTGGTCGACACAAAGGTGAGCCGTACACGGCCCTGTTGCCCGAACTGCGGCGCATCGCCAAGGTGGTGATTGCCTACGGGGAAGCGGCCGATACCATCGTGGCTGATCTCACGGCGCCGCTGGCCGGTGTCGTGCCCGTCGTGCAGGTGCATGAACGGTCGTTCGCCGCAGTGATGACACGTGCACACGCCGAAGCGAGCGCGGGGGATGCGGTGCTGTTGTCGCCCGCTTGTTCGAGCTACGACATGTTCAACAACTACGAGGAGCGGGGACGGGAATTCGCGCGCCTCGCGGAGCAGGACGCGTGACCGCACCAGCCATTCAGGCGGGCGTGCGTGAGCGCTGGCGCATGGGGCTCGAAGCCCGTGCGTTGTTGCTCGTCACCGCCATCCTCATGTCGTTCGGGTTGGCGGTGTTGTACAGCGCGAGTGCACTGCAGGCGCTGTCGGCCGGTAGTCCTGGGCATTTTTTTGTGTTGCGCCAGGCGACGGGCGTGGTGGCCGGTGTGGTGGCCTTTGCCATCTTTGCGAAGATGGACGCCGACGTATGGCGACAATACGCGTGGCCGATCATGGGCATCAGCATCCTGCTCATGCTGGTGATCATCTTGCCCGGCACCGAGAGTATTTCCACACGCGTGTACGGATCACGGCGGTACCTGTTTGGAGGCTCCATTCAGCCATCGGAGCTGGCCAAGTTCGCCATCCTGGTGTGGACGCCGATGTTGCTGGTGAAGAAGGGCGCCATGGTGCGACGATTGGGCAAAGGGTTGATGCCGTTTGCGCTGGTGATCGGCACGCTCAGTGTATTGGCCGCACTCGAGCCTGATCTGTCGGTGGCGATGATGTTCTGTCTGCTGATGGCGGTGCTGTTGTTTGTGGGCGGGGCGCGCGTCTCGCACTTCCTGCTGTTTGGTGTGGTCGGTCTGCTGCTGGTCGGGTACCAGGCATCGCAGAGTCCGTACGTGAAAGCCCGCGTCGATGCCTTCTTTGGGGAAGGCAATGCACCCGGCCGAGCGAATGCGTCGCCGGTCAACGATCAGCAGTATCAGTCGTTGGTCGCGGTTGGTGCGGGGGGATTGGTGGGCGTCGGTCTGGGCCAGGGCAATCAGCAGCGTGGTTGGTTGCCGCTCGCGTACAACGACTTCATCGGATCCATCGTCGGCGAAGAGTTTGGTTTCATTGGCATCGCCGGTCTGACACTGGCCTTTGCGCTCTATGGCTGGTTGGGTTTTCGCATCGCCCGACAAGCGCGATCTCCATACTGCACGCTGCTGGCCATCGGCCTCACCTTCACCACCGTCTTCACCGCATTCATCCACCTCGGCGTGGTGATTCGCCTGCTCCCCAACACCGGCCTCACGCTGCCCTTTGTCTCGTATGGCCGGTCGAATCTGGTGCTCACGCTGGCCATGACGGGCATTCTGGTGAACATCGGCAGCATGCGGGAACGGGTTTTCGGCACGACCGCCACGGATCCGTTGGTGAGTGTGCCGTCGTGACCGTGCGGTGGTGATGGTCCGCGAGCGCATCTTTTTTGCTGGTGGGGGAACGGGCGGACACCTCTATCCCGGCCTCGCCATCGCCCGTGCCGTCGTGCGCCTGGCCCCGCAGGTGGAGCCGTATTTCATCGGTGCGCGTCGGGGCATCGAACGCGACATACTGCCCGGCACCGAGTTTCCGCACACCTTGCTGGAACTGCATCCCCTGTATCGTCGCACGCCGTGGAACAACTGGCGTACCGTGGTTGGTGCCGTCAGTGCATGGCGCGCCATTTCGTCGCTTGCGCGTGAACGCGCGCCTCGGGCCGTGATTGGTACCGGCGGCTATGCGGCAGGGGTGGCTCTGGCCTGGGGTCGTATGCATGGCGTCCCGACCATGTTGCACGAACCGGATAGTCATCCGGGGCTGACCACACGCGCCTTTGCCGGTGGTGCCCGTGCGATCTATCTCGGTTTCCCGGAAGCGGCACAGCGGCTGAAGATCGGGAGCGGCGCTGCGGTGTTGCCACTGGGTTGTCCCATCGAACCACCGCCCGTTCCTCCTCCGGCACGGGGGGCGGCGCGTGCACAGTGGGGATTGCCCGAAGACGCGCTTGTCGTGCTCGTGACCGGAGGCAGTCAGGGAGCGCGCGCGGTCAACGAAACCGTCGCGGCGTGGATCGATCTCGGGTTGCCCGACAACGTCTGCCTGCTCTGGTCGACGGGACGTCAACAGGCCGCTGCCTGGGTGGACCGCGAGAGCGCGCGTGTGAAGGTGCGTCCGTATCTCGCCCCGATTGCCGACGCCTATGCCGCCGCAGACATCGCCGTGGCACGCGCCGGCGCCATGTCGATCGCCGAGTTGTGTGCGTGGGGCATTCCCGCACTGCTGGTGCCACTGCCAACGGCCGCACAGGATCATCAGACCTACAACGCCCGTGCCACGGCGGAATCGGGTGGTGCCATCCATCTGCCGCAGCGGGAACTGACAGCCGCGCGCCTGGATAGTGAGGTGCGTGCCTTGCTGGCCGATCCCACGCGCCTCGCGAAGATGCGCGCGGCCATGTATGCCCGCGCCCGTCCCGATGCGGCGCACGCCATTGCGCAGTCGATTCTGACACAGTTGAACATCGCCACCGCGGCCGATTCGCCATATTTCCCGTCATGACTGGCCACGAGACTGGACTCCCGAGTGAAACGACCGGTGCGACTGCGCCGGACGGCGATGCCCACGATATCGGCACCCCCGCGTCGCGCCGTGTCGTACTCGCCACCGACGACCCCCGGCCGGTGCATTTTGTCGGCATCGCCGGCGCCGGCATGAGTGCACTGGCGGAACTGCTCGTGCGACGGGGCGTGGCGGTGCAGGGTACCGATGCCAACCCTACCGGCGCCCCCGATCTCGACGCACTCGGCGTGACGGTTTCACCGCATGACGATACGCTGGTTTCGCGTGCCCGTGCCCTCGTGTACTCATCGGCCATTCCCGCTACACATCCGGAAATGGCGGCAGCACGCGCGGCAGGCATTCCCATCATCCGTCGCGCGGAAGCACTGGCCGATGCGGTGAGTGGTGGCACGCTCATTGGCGTGTCGGGCACGCACGGCAAGACGACCACCACGGTGATGACCACCGAGGCCCTGGCCAGTGCCGGTCGTCATCCCACTGGTGTGGTCGGTGGGCGTGTGGAGAGCTGGGAGGGCAATCTCCGGCTGGGTGGAGATACCTACGTGGTGGAAGCGGACGAGTATGATCGTTCGTTCCTCGCGCTCGATCCGACCGTGGCCGTGGTGCTGAATGTCGAAGCGGACCATCTCGACATCTATCGGGATCTGGACGACATCACCCGCACCTTCGAAGTCTACGTGTCGAAGGCCAAGACTCTGGTGCGCTGCGCCGATGACGAAGGCGCGATGTCACTCCGGGTGGCCAGCAGCCGCGAAATCATCGCGTATTCGGCCACCGTGCCCGGCACCCTTCCGGCACCACGTGCAGTCGATGCCCGTCTGCTGGCCGCCGATCTGGTGCTCGACGCCGCTGGATCGCGTTTCATGGTGGTATTCGACGGCGAACGTCTCGGGGAGATCTCGCTGGCGGTACCGGGGCTGCACAATGTGCGCAACGCGCTCGCGGCCATTGGCTCCGGACTCGCCCTCGGATGCACCGTGGCGCAGATGGCTCCGGGACTGGCCGGTTTCCGCGGTGTGCAGCGGCGCTTTCAGCGACTCGGCTCCGCCGCAGGTGTGGAAGTCGTCGATGACTACGCCCACCATCCGACCGAGGTGCGTGCCACATTGGCGGCGGCGCGTCATGCCTTCCCCGGCCGACGCATTGTGCTCGCGTTCCAGCCGCATCTGTACTCCCGCACGCGCGATCTGCAACAGGAGTTTGCCGATGCGCTTCGGGAAACCGATGTGCTCTATCTCTGCGACATCTATGGGGCGCGGGAAACACCGGAGCCTGGGGTGACGTCCTCGCTGGTTGCCGATCGCATCCCTGGTGATGTGGTACGGTGGCAAGGGCCGCGCACGGATGTGGTGCCGGCACTCCTGCAGGGTGTTGCCGAAGGGGATGTGGTGCTCACGATGGGCGCCGGCGACATCACCAAGGCCGGGCCGGCGCTGCTCGACGCGCTGCGGAGCACGGGACGGAGCAGCGAATCGCGCTGATGCCTGCTGCGGGCTCTGCTTCGTCGGATCGTTCATCCGATCGTTCTTCCGCCGACCGTTCTGCCGATCGGTCCGCCGAGCGCACTGCGGAGCGCCCGACGTGGCTGCGTTGGCTGCGCGCGCTGGCCCTGTTGTTGGCCGTGTCTGCCGTCGTCGGTTCGCCGTGGTGGGGGCCCCGTGCGTTGGCGCAGCTCGACTTTTTTCACGTGCGCCGCGTGGAATTCGAGGGGGTGCGCTACACACGGGCCGCCGAATTGATGGCCATCCTCGACGTGGATACGCTGCAATCGGTCTGGCAGCCACTCGAGCCACTGTCTCAGCGGGTCGCGACGCACGCCCTGGTGACGGCGGCCGAGGTCACCAGGCGTTTGCCGGCCACGCTCGTGGTGCGGGTGACCGAACGGGAACCGGTGGCCCTGGTGCAGGTGCGTGGACGATTGCAGCCCACGGACGGCAGCGGTCATGCCTTGCCCATCGATCCCGCACGTGTCGCACTCGATGTGCCCATCGCCAGCAGTGCCGACAGCACCCTGATGCACATTCTCGACGGTCTCCGCCAGTCGGAGCCGACGCTGTATGCCCGGGTGACGTCCGCAGCACGGGCAGGGCAGAGCGAACTCCAGTTTGTGTTGGGAGATATCACGGTTCGGACAACTCCCGACGTGACCGTAGCCCGCCTCAAGGACATATTACCTGTGGAGACGGATCTCGCGCGGAACGGCCTGCGCGCGGTGGAACTCGATCTGCGTTTCCGTGACCAGGTGATCGCCAGACAGCCATGATTTCCGAACCCGTCGTCGTTGCACTCGATATTGGCACCGCGTACACCACCGCCCTCGTGGCGGCGGTGCATGGCGATCTGCCGCGGGCTCCGCGCCTCAAGGTGCTGGGGCTCGGCCACACCCGCACGATGGGGCTGCGTCGCGGTGTGGTGTCCGACATCGAAGAGGCGACGCGTTCCATCCGCGCCGCCGTGGAAGAAGCCGTACGGGTGTCGGGTGTGGCCCCCGACGCGATGTATGTGGGCATTGCCGGCGAACATGTGCGCGCCGTGGGCTCCTCGGGGGTCGTCGCCATCAGTGGTGATGAAATCACACGGGCCGATGTCGATCGCGTGAACGACGTGGCACGCGCCATGGCCATCCCGCAGGATCGCGAACTGCTGCACGCCATCCCGCAGGAGTATCGTGTCGACAAGGCCGATGGCATTCGTGATCCCGTGGGCATGATCGGCACGCGTCTCGAAACCGAGATGTATCTGGTCACCATCGGCAGCTCACCGGCGATGAACCTGCGCAAGGCCATCGAACGCGCCGGCTACAAGACGCGGGAACTGGTGCTGGAGTCGCTGGCCAGCGCGCTCTCCGTGCTGACCGACGAAGAGAAAGAGCTCGGTGTGGTGCTCGTGGAACTCGGTGCCGGCACCACCGACCTGGCGATTTTTCACGAAGGCAAGATTCGTCATCTCGGCACCATCGCGTTTGGCGGGAACAACGTCACCAGCGATCTCGTGCAGGGGTTGGGCATCACGCAGAACGACGCCGAACAGCTCAAGGAAGTGTACGGCTGCGCCTACGAGCCGCTGGTCGATCCGGAGCAGGTGATCGCGATGCCCGCGTCAGGATCTCATGGTGAACGTCATCTCTCGCGCGAGCTGATGACGCACATCATTCACCAGCGCATGGACGAGATCTTCGACAAGGTGCAGCGGGAGATCCAGAACGCCGGTTTCAACGGCAAGCTGAATGGCGGACTGGTACTCACCGGTGGTGGTGCCTCCCTCGAGGGCATCAGTGAGCTGGCGGCCGATGTGTTCGGGCTCGGTGTGCGTGTCGGTGTGCCGGGCGTGAAGCTCGATGGCCTGTCGGAATCGGTGTCCGAGCCGCGCTTCGCCACCGTCACCGGCCTCGCGTTGTATGGCGCGCATCGTCTGGCGCAAAGCGGTGGCATCGTCACGCGGCGCACCGGATTGAGCGGCGGCGGTGTCGACAAGTTTGCCAACAAGGTGAAGACCTGGTTCCAGGATTTCTTCTGACCATTCCCTGATGTTGCGGCGGTGTCTCTGACAGGACACACACGCGATTTCGCTGTTCCCACGGGCGCTTTCTGCAAACCATGCAGGAGCGCCCGTGACGCATCGGTTCCGGGCACGCTCTCCCACCCGAGGCGTCTCGTGTCCCTCCTCCATCGGAAGTCCCTCGCCGAGCTCACCGCAGAGGCCGAGCGTGGCCTGTTGCGTCGCTCGCTCGGTCCGCTCGCACTCACGGCATTGGGCATTGGATCGGTGATTGGCACCGGCATCTTTGTGCTCACCGGTACAGCGGCATCGCAGCACGCCGGTCCGGCGCTGGTGCTCTCCATGATCCTGTCTGCGGTGGCCTGTGCGTTGGCCGGCCTGTGTTACGCCGAGTTTGCGGCCATGGTGCCAGTGGCGGGCAGCGCCTACACGTACGCGTACGCGACCGTGGGTGAGATCTTCGCCTGGGTGATCGGCTGGGATCTTGTGCTCGAGTATGCACTGGCCACAGCGACGGTGGCCGTGGGGTGGTCCGGCTATTTCGTGAGTCTCGCGCGCGATGTGGGCATCCCCTTTCCCGCCGCGTTGACGGCGCCACCCGGTACCATCGTGCCGGACGGTATGGGTGGTACCGCCGTAGCCTTGTTCAATGCGCCCGCGGCGCTGATCGTGGTGGCGGTCGCGGCGCTGCTCATTCGCGGTGTGCAGCAATCGGCGCGCGTGAACACCGCGCTCGTGTTGCTCAAGTGCACGGTGCTGGTGGTGTTCATCGGTGTCGGGATCGGCTACGTGCAGCGGGCCAACCTCACCCCGTTCATTCCGGCCAATACCGGGGCCTTTGGTGAATTTGGATGGAGCGGTGTGCTGCGTGGCGCGGGCGTGATGTTCTTCGCGTACATCGGATTCGACTCGGTGTCCACAGCGGCACAAGAGGCCAAGAATCCGCAGCGTGATATGCCACTTGGTATGCTGGGATCGCTCGCGATTTGTACGGTGCTGTACATCGGTGTGGCCATCGTGCTGACGGGCATCGTGCCGTACAGCAAGCTCAATGTGGCCGATCCACTCGCCGTAGGCATCGATGCCACGGGCGTGCGCTGGCTGAGTCCTTTCATCAAGATCAGTGCGCTGTTCGGCCTCTTCAGCACGATGCTGGTGAACATGCTGGGCCAAACGCGCATTTTTTACAGCATGAGCCGCGATGCGCTACTGCCATCACTGTTCGCCCGTGTGCATCCCACGTTTCGTACGCCGCACATCAGCACCTCACTCACCGCCTGTGTGGTGGCGCTGGTCGCCGGCCTCACGCCCATCAACAAACTCGGGGAACTCACCAGCATCGGCACGCTGCTGGCGTTCACCCTGGTGTCGCTCGGAGTGATCGTGCTGCGACGCACCGCACCCGATGTGCCGCGCCCGTTCCGTACGCCGTGGGTGCCCTGGGTACCACTCGGAGCCGCCGCGACCTGTGTGCTCCAGATGGTGAGCCTGCCGCTCGAGACGTGGGCTCGACTCTTTGCCTGGCTGGCCCTGGGGTTTGTGGTGTACTTCGCCTACAGTCGTCAACGCGCCGCAGGGGCGCGGCGGATGCAGCGCACGGAGGGGCCACCGCACAATCCGTGACGCGGCAAGAGGCCCTCAGCGCGTGACGAGGAAGGCGTCGCTCGTCCGCATCTCGAGTGGAAGCAGAACGCCCCGGCTGTCCCAGATGTTGAAACGCACCCGGTACACCCGGAGATCAAATCCCGGATTCACCAGAGCAACGTCCCACGTCCATTGACCGGGCAGCCTCTCGAGAAAGGCGCCCGGTCGGCACTGGAAGTTCGCTTTGAGGGTCACCCACCCGAAGCCTCGCAGCTCTTGCATGATGGGACACCCGTCGGCGACAATCGGCTCAAGACCCGGGTTGCCGATTGCCACCGTGAAGGCCGATGTGGTTTGCACCACCTCGATATCTCTGATGCGCACCGTCACCGGCAACGAGTTGGTGAACTCGGGCTCCGTCGTGCGGTCACAACTCGTCGTCAGGCCGATCACGGCCAGCAGCGCCAACTGCTGGACGCACCGTAGCGTCATCGGGAATCCGCGCACGACATGCTCCAGAGAGAGGCGGCGATGTCGCTCCGCGCCTCCACACCTCGTGGGAGCGGTCAGCTCATCGCCATCCGGTATCCGGTCTTTCTAACCGTGAGCAGCCAGCGTGGTTCCGAAGGATCCGTTTCCAGCTTGCGCCGCAACTCGGCCATATGCGTGTCCACCGTGCGACTCACCACCGAGTCATCGTAACCCCACACTTCACGCAACAGTTCTTCGCGCGATGCAATCGCACCGTCGCGGCGCACCAGGGCCACCAGCAGATCGTACTCGCGCGGGCGCAGCATCACGGCGGACCCTTCCAGGGTCACACTCCGTGTGCTCAGGTCGATCGCCACATTGCCAAAACGTCGCGTGTTATCGGCCTGCACCGTTGGCACGTCGTGGGCAGGCTTGGCGGTGCGACTCCGGCGCAGCAACGCTTGCACCCGCGCGAGAAACTCCATCAGGCCGAACGGCTTGGTGACATAGTCGTCTGCGCCAAACCGGAATCCGCGTACCTTGTCGGTCTCATCGCCCATCGCCGTCAGAATCAACACCGGCGTTTCCACGCCGTGCTCGCGCAACTCCCGCAGCACGCGAAACCCGTCGATGTCGGGCAGCATCAGATCGAGCACGATCAACGCGTGCGCGCGCGACTTCGCGAGACGCAGCCCCTCGCGACCCGTGGCCGCCACCGTCACCTGATACCCTTCGAATTCCAGATTGCTGCGCACGCCCGCGGCCAACAGGGCGTTGTCTTCCACGACCAGAATGGAGACGCCGAATGATGCCGATACGGATTCGGTGGTCATCACCCGGGCTCCTGGTGCAGCGCGGGCAAGCCCACAATGAACCGCGCTCCTGGACCAACCGGCCGCACCGGCTCACAGCGCACGTCACCGCCCATCGCTTCGGTCAGTGCGCGCACGATCATCAATCCCAGGCCTGCGCCGCCGGAACCGGCCGGCGTTCTGCCCTGATGATCCGCCGAGCCGCGCTCGAAGGCGTGCCAGATGCGGTCGCGATCGTCGGGGGCGATGCCGGGCCCCTCGTCTTCGACGATCAATCGGACTTGCGCCCCGTGTGCTTCCACGCGGGCCGTCACCCGCTGCGACGGCGGGCCGTGTTTGACGGCGTTGTCGAGGAGATTGAGCAGCACCTGCCGAACGGCGTCGGCATCGGCCAGCGCCACGGCGGCATCATCGGGCACCACCACGATGGACACCTGCGATGTCCGGGCCAGGGGCGCGAACTGGGCGGCCGTTTCAGCCACCAGGTCACTCACCCGCACGGGTTCCTGTCGCAGGTGGGGAGCACCCTGCTCGAGACGGGTGAAGCGCAGCACGTTGTCCACCAGACGCATCAGGCGACGCGTCTCCTGCACGATGGCCCCGAGGGCCAGCTCCCGATCACCCGTGGTACGTGCGCGGCCCAACTGCAGCGTTTCCGCGAACAACAGGATCTGGGCGAGCGGCGTGCGCAATTCGTGTGATACCGTCGACGCAAACGCCGATCGTTGATGCGCCGCGGCCTGTTCACGGAGCAGGCGCCACAGCAACACCCCGGTGAGAGCGGTGGTGACCGACAGCAGGGCCACCACCACGGCCAGCAGCACCGGCGGGATACGCGCATCGTTGCGGGCCCGCACGGTGATCAGGGCCGTGGATCCCTGCGCCTGCGTGCGGGTCTCCACGAGGGCCGGGGCCAACACGGGATGCGAGCGCACCAGATCGACGGCGAGCCCCGTACTGTCGGCCAGTCGTGCGAGATCGGGGGCGGCGGCGAGTACGTCGCGTAAGGCGACGCGCAGGCCTTCGGCGTCGACCACGCTGTCCAGCACTGCTTCAGGGGCACCGACGACATGGCGCGATGGCATGGCCTCGAGTTGCGCACTCACCTGGGTGGCGACCAGTTGTGCGACCTCGCGCTGCAGTCGCGCCGTCGCTTCCCGCTGCGCCCGGGCCACGCCGAAGCAGGCCAGCACCAGCCACACGAGCAGGCCCACCACGAGGGTGGCAAGCACGGTGAAATCGGCGGCCGGAGAGCGGGTGGGCTGGGTGCGAGGGACGAGCATGAATGCTCCGCGGGAAATGGCGCGGTTTGGCCGATGTGGCGTGCCGCGCTGTACGGGTTTCCATCAATTAGCACCGCACAAAGCGCATTCGGGGAGGCGGAATTGTCCGGAAACGGTCAAACGCGTCAGGCGATCCTCCATGGGCTGGCGCGCGGCCGCGAAGCCTCCACGGGGCCGGTCGCTGGCGGCACCTTGCCGAACGGCTCATCCCCATGCTGCGTATGCTTACTAGTTTGCCGTTTCCCTGGTTTTCGGCCCCGATCCTTCGGAGTTGCTCAGTGATGCACGTTGGTCCCCGGCTCTCTCATTGTCGTCCCATGCGACGAACCGCGCGACGCCTTCTGGCAACGCTCGCCTTCGCCCCGGTGTTGCTCCCGGGACAGTTGTCGGCGCAGCAGTCCTCCCTCGACACCCGCGACCCGAATCAGAAGCAGGATTCGACGTACGCGAAGAACTATCTCGAGTGGCTCGCCACCCCGAAGCATGGCAGCCCACTCGTTGACCACCTGCCGGTGGTGCCGGGCGTGCCCACCCCCCGCGATGTGTTGGGCTATCATGTCGGTGCGCCGCGCACACTGACGTACTACGCCGACCAGCTCAAGTACTACCGTGCCCTGGCAGCCGCGTCGCCGCGCGTGAAGATCGAAACCATCGGCAAGTCCGATGAAGGCCGTGAACTGGTCGTCATCTGGATCTCCTCCGAGGCGAACCTCGCCAAGCTCGATCAGAATCGGAAGAATCTCGCGAAGATCGCCGATCCGCGTGGCATGAACGAAGCGCAGGTCAAGACGCTGCTCTCACAGACCAAGCCGCACTACCACCTCATGGGTGGTCTGCACTCCGGCGAAACCGGTCCGTCGGAAACGCTGATGGAGCTGGCGTATCGCCTGGCCGTTGAAAGCTCGCCGATCCTCAATCAGGTCCGCGACCAGCTCTACGTGTCCATCACGCCGGCGGCCGATGCCGATGGGCGTGATCGCAACGTGGACTGGTTCTTCCGTGGCCTCGAAGCGCAGCAGGCCAACGCGGCCGTGCAGGCCCCCAGTGCATCCGCACCGAACGACACCACGCGTCGCCCGGCGGCTCCGCCCGCGCAGGGGCAGGGCGCCGGCGGTGCCGTGCCGTACTGGGGCAAGTACGTGTACCACGACAACAATCGCGACATCAACATCAAGCTGATGCAGATGCGCGCGATCATCGATTGGTACTTCACGGCCTATCCGCCGATCATGCACGATCTGCATGAAGCGATGCCGCTGATGTACACGTACACCGGTGGTCCGCCGCAGAACCCCAACCTCGATCCCATCCTCTTCGCCGAGCTGCCGTGGTTCGGCAACTGGGAAATGGCGCAGATGACGAAGTGGGGCATGCCGGGTGTGTACACCCACGCTTTCATGGACGGCTGGTCGCCGGGCTACCTCGGCTCGGTGGCGTACAACCACAACGGTCTCATGAAGATGTATGAGACGCAGTCGGGTCGTGACCTCGACAGCACGGCCATGGCCAAGGCGCGCGCCGGTCAGGACGTGAGCACGGCGACGCCGGGCGGTGGTTTTGGTGGGCGTCCGGCCACCATTCCCACGGGCCGTGGCGGCGGACAGGATCGTGAGTGGTATCGTGGCAATCCGATCGGCTTCAACGATCTCGCCACCTTCACGCGCCGCGCCAACGCGAACTACATGCAGTCGGGCGTGATCTCGGCGCTGCAGTTGGCCAGCATGTTCCCGCAGACGGTGCTCGAAAACTTCTACATCAAGACGAAGAACAGCATCGACGAGGGCAGCAACAAGGCGCCCTACGGCTTCATCTTGCCTCTGCAGAAGGACATGACGCGCGTGGCGGAAATGGTGAACCTGCTCCGCATCCAGCGCATCGAGATCGGACAGGCCACGCAGCCGGTGAAGGTTGGCAACGTCACGTATGCTGCCGGTTCGTACATCATCAAGCGCAACCAGCCGTACGGTCGTCTGGCGAAGAACCTGCTGGAAAAGCAGGACTACCCGGACGCGCGCCTGAACACGTACGACGACAGCGGTTGGTCGATGGGCTTTGCGATGGGCGTGGATGTGGTGTCGGTCGCCGAGAAGTCCATTCTCGATGCGCCGGTGACACCGGTGGAGAAGGTGGTGCTCAAGGGCACGGTGAAGGGCGCCTCGGGCTCCACGATTGCTGTGGCGCACCTTGGTTCCAACAACATGGTGTCGTTCCGCTACCTGGCGCGGAACGTGCCGATGAAGGTGGCCGAGCGCAGCTTTGCGGCGGGTGACACGACGTATCCGGCCGGTTCGTTCATCATCGATGCGAAGCATGCATCGACGGTGCGTCGTCTCGTGGACTCGCTTGGCTTGACGGCCACGATGCTGCCGAGCGCGCCGTCGGTGGCGACGCACGATGCGGATGTGCCGCGTATCGCCATCTACACGCAGTGGACGGGCACGCAGACGCTGGGCTGGTACCGTCTCACGTTCGACGAGTTCAAGATCCCGTTCGAGCTCATTTACAAGGAACGTGTGGTGCAGGGCAACCTGCGTCGTGATTTCGACGTGATCCTGGTGGCCGAGCAGAACCTGTCACGTCAGACGGTGATGCAGGCGCCGGCGGCACGGCCGGTGCCCTATCAGAACAGCGCCAAGTACAAGTTCCTCGGCGTGTACGGTTCCACGCCCGACATCACCGGCGGCTTCGGTCAGAAGGGTGTCGATGCCTTCGCGGCGTTCCTCGAAGCTGGCGGCACGCTGATCGCTGTTGGTGAATCGGCGCGTCTGCCGATCGAGTTCGGTTGGGCGGGTACGGTGGACAAGACGCCGGTGCCGGGGCTGACGGCGCAGCGTCCGCTGGTGGAAGCCGAAGTCACGCGCCCGGAGCACCCGGTCTTTTACGGTTTTGGCAAGACCACGATTCCGGTGAAGTATGTGGGTGGCACGCCGTTCAAGGTCGGTATCGCCGACGAGAGCAACGTGCTGGCCCGCTACGTGGGCGGTGAGAAGTCGGTGATCTCCGGCTTGATGACCGGTGCCGACTCGCTCAAGTCGCGCCCGTTTGCGGTGGACGTGCCCAACGCGCTCAAGGGCAAGGGCCGTGTGATCATGTTTGCGAACAATCCGATCTACCGTTGGCAGAACCACGGCGAGTTCGGCATGATCTTCAACAGCATCATCAACTGGAACGATGCTGGCGCACCGAAGGAACCGAAGCCGGCGCAGCCCATCGTGCCGTAAGCGGCGAATCCTCTGCTGAACACACAGCGCGCCCCGGACTGGTTCCGGGGCGCGCTTTGTATTGATATGGAAACTACGAACCGCTTTGCCGCGGATGACACGGAAACGCGCGGAAACACACGGGTCAAACAACAATCAAGAAATTGTTTGCACCGTTGTCAGAATACGCACTGGACTTGTCAGTATCCGTGTAGTTTCCGCGCGTTTCCGTGTCATCCGCGGCAAAGCTGTTAGCGGTCTCGCACCTACACAGAAAGCCCCCCAGCCTGTTCAAGCACGCCGACGCCGGAGCGCAAACACCGCGACAGCGCCGACCGCCATCAGCAGGAACGTGGAAGGCTCTGGCACCGTGCTCTGCACCGTGTAGGACGCGCGGTACGCCCCCTCGTTGTCATCATAGGCGCCCGGGTCTCCCCAGAACGAGAACCCATCGGCGATGCCGAGATAGAGTGTGGTGGCGCCATCGGGCACAAAGAACTGCTGTGTCACACTCGCCGCCGTCGAGCCGTCCCCAATGAAGAAGAGCTGTCCCAGCACTGGATTCAGGCTGAGAAACTCCGTGCCGATGGTATTGAAGTCGAGTGAAGCTGGCGCACTGGCGGGCAGGCCGGCACCGAGAAAGACGCCACCGAGAAATCCTGCCGTGCCTGCACTGATTCCGGAGATGGCTCCACTGCTGTTCAGTCCTGTGGAGATCAGTGGCGGCGCCGGGCCATCCGGGTTGGATGTGACACAGGTGTTGCCCGGGCAGAAAGACATCGTGCCAAGCACCGAGGAAAACGTGAGCACTCTTCCGGTGCCTGGCGTGAGCGCAATGCTCACCGGTGCAATGCCACCCCCGTCAGGTGGGACACATCCCGGAGCGCCGCAACCGGGCACGGCACTGTAGGCGTTGCCGCCGGCGAGATAGAGCGATTGTGTGGCGCCCACGGATACCGTGCCGCTCTGTGCGGCAGCGGACGCCGACAGTGCGACAGACGAGACCAGCAAGGCCGCGAACGAGCGAGTCAGACGTGTCATGGCAGAAGGGGTTGAGGTGTATGCAATGGGCAATGCTGCGGGTGTCGGCCATGACTGTGCAAGGAACCCCATGCATAGTGGATCACTATCGATGCAATGCCGAGGTATAATTTCCGACATGCGTACAATCTTGCGGGCCTCTCTGCTTGTCTGCGGTGTGTTGCTGGGTGTGGTAGGACTTCCGCGTGTCGCACACGCGCAGACATTGACGGGCGTGGTGATCAGCGCGGATGGTGGCACCCCGATCACTGCCGCGGTTCTGGTGGTACTCGACGCGCAACAGAAAGAGCGCGCACGTGTGGCCCTGTCATCGACGGGACGGTTTGTGCTGTCGGTGCCATCGGGTGTCTATCGATTGCGAGTGCTGCGCGTGGGCTACGCGCCATTCGATGGCGGCGAAGTGCGCGTCGACGGCACCACGCCACCAACGACCGTGCAATGGCGTGGCACACCCGTCGCGTTGCCGCAGGTGTTGGTGCGGGAGCGCCAACAGTGTGATCTGACCAAGGCGCAGGGCGCCACGTTGGCGGTGGTGTGGGAGCAGATCAGTGCAGCGCTCGGCGTGACCGATGCGAGCACCGATGCGCCCACGGCGACGACGCGGCAGTTCGATCGATATGGATTTGTGCGTCGCCTCGACGCGGAAGGCCGGCTCGTTCGCGGCATCACGCAACAGCGCACCCGTGGCGTGTCGCTCACCAGCTACCGGGCCTGGGATCCCGACAGTCTGGCCATGCAGGGCTATCTGCGTGAAGACGCCACCGGCAGCACGTTCTATGGACCCACGGCCAGCACGTTGGTGTCACCGGCGTTCTTGCGCACACATTGTTTTGAATTGATCGACCGACCGGATGGCAATCGCGAACGATTGATCGTGCGATTCGAGCCGGCAACGCCACGTGAGCGTGTCGTCGATATCGCCGGGAGCTTCTGGGTCGATCGTCGCACCGCCCGCTTGGACAGCGTGCAGTTTCGTTATACCGGACTGCCTGCGTTTGTCACGCCCGAGCAGGCGCGAGGCAGTGTGCAGTTCGCGCAACTGCCGGACGGGAGCTGGTTCGTGTCACAGTGGACGTTGCGCATGCCTCGGATCGGCGACCGCGCACGACGCAGCAGCGACAATCTGCGTCGCACGACGTTCGCGCTTGAAGAGCGGGCGGTCACTGAGATGCAGGAGGAGGGTGGGGTGGTACTCGCCGTGGAGGCCGGCCAGGTCCAGCACTATCGGGCCGCATTGCCAACGCTCCGTGTGCAGTTCGAACGACCGGCACCATGGATGGCGGCGGCAAGCGTCCGCGTGAGAGGGACAGACATCGCTGCGCCGATCGACAGTCTCGGGCGCGTCATGTTCTCCGTGCCGCAGGGCCGCTACGACCTCACGCTGCATTGGCCATTTGCCGCCGCCGGGGATACCGCTGCCTGGAACCTCGCCAGCGGCATCGCCACCCGGCACGACACCATGGCCGATAGTGTCCGCACGCCCACCGGCGACGCATTGCTCCGGCATCTCTGTGGCGCCGAGCCGCAACGAATGCGGCAGGCCGCGATCTGGGGCACGGTGACGGACTCCCTTGGCAAACCCCTCGTCGGGGCGACCGTCAAGGCAAAGTGGGTCGACGCCGTGCGATTGCCATCGACCGCATCGGGTGACCGTCTTTCTGCGTCGGCGCACGAACTGCAGTCGATCACCACGACCGGCGGCCATTTTCTGGTCTGTGGCGTGCCGCGCACCCAGTTCGTGGTGGAAGCGAGTGCCGGCGACCCGGGCGCCCCTCTGATGGGCCATACATCCGCCTATCTCACGGACGCCAGCCGCTTCGAACTGGTGAACACCCTCGTCGCCAAGCCCGTGGCGCCCGGAAAATGAGCATGCTGGCTGTCCTGCCCCCTGCAACCTCTCCAACTCCCTCCTGTCATCCTCTAGAAACCGATGAAGCCCGGCGGCGAGTCTTTCCGGCGACGCTCCCCCGCAGTCTCCACCGCGGCCAATTCCGGCTCCCCGGCGTCATCGGTTTCTAGAGGAATCAGGGGGGAGATGGAGAGGGCGCCGTGCAAGAGGACTGCAACTGCCCCCCTGCCAAGGCCTTCCGTCTGCTACCTCACATCCTGACGCATCGGCGCAAAAATGTGGATAACGTGACACCCATCTGATGGGCTCGGCTGTGTGTCACAAAGTTCCACAAGTGTAAAGAAATCCATGGGTTGCGCGATTTCTCCGGAAGTGTATTCTAGGGGAGTCACGGCATCAGTTCCGGTTTCGTCCACAATTTGTAATCGATCGGGCGCGCGGACCGCCAACGTCGGCGGTGCTCGCTGCAGCTCGATCGCCAGTGCCCCCCGCGGGGGTGCTGCGTCATTCACCCTGTGCCGCAAAAGCCCCGTATGGAGCTCCCCCGGATGACCTTCGAGTTCGAAGAGAGCGCTTCCCAGAACGCCCGCATGAAAGTGGTGGGCGTGGGTGGCGGCGGCGGCAACGCCGTGAACCGCATGATCGAGGAACACCTCGAGGGTGTCGAGTTCATCTCGGTGAACACCGACGCGCAGGCGCTCATGAACTCCAAGGCCGACGTCAAGATCCAGATCGGCAAGAAGCTGACGCGCGGGCTCGGCGCCGGTGCTCGCCCCGAGATCGGACGCCAGGCCATCGAAGAGAATCGCGAAGATACCAAGCGCGTGCTCGGCAACGCCGACCTCGTGTTCGTCACCTGCGGTATGGGCGGCGGCACGGGTACTGGTGCGGCGCCAGTGGTGTGCCAGTTGGCGCGTGAGGCCGGTGCGCTCACCGTGGGTATCGTCACCCGCCCGTTCCTCTTCGAAGGGCGCAAGCGGATGCGTCAGGCCGAAGAGGGCATCAACGAGATGCGCAAGAACGTCGACACGATGATCATCGTGCCGAACGAGCGCCTGCTCGCCGTCGTGGGCAAGGGCATCCCCTTCCACGAAGCCCTCAAGAAGGCCGACGAAGTGCTGCTGCATGCCACGCAGGGCATCTCGGTGCTGATCAGCGAAACCGGCATGGTGAATGTCGACTTTGCCGACGTGCGCACGGTCATGCAGAACGGCGGTTCGGCGCTCATGGGCACCGGCATCGGTCGCGGCGAAAACCGGGCCAGTGAAGCCGCCCAGCAGGCCATCGCCTCGCCGCTGCTCGACAACGTGTCCATCTCCGGAGCCACCGGCGTGCTGGTCAACATCACCGGCGGCGAAGACCTCACGTTGGGCGAAGTGCACCAGATCAATGACATCGTGCACGACGCGGTGGGCGATGACGCCGAAATCATCTTCGGCGCCGTCCACGAGCCGGCCATGATGGGGGAGATCCGGGTCACGGTCATTGCGACCGGATTCGATCGGTACGTGCAGGGAGGTCACACCGCGGGCCACACCTCGTCCCAAGGTGGTTTTGCCCCTTCCGCTGGTGTAACGCCGGCTGCATTTTCCCAAGCTGCGGCTGCTCCCAAGGCGCCGTCGGTGCTCCCGTTTCCGTCCCGCGAACGTCCTGCGGTCCGGCCCCCGGCGCCACCGGCGAGGCCAGCGTGGGAGGGGGCAGCTCCGCGTCCTCCCCGCGTCCAACCGCCGGCCTCGTCGTCGAGTGCTGAACTCGACGACATGGAAATTCCGACGTTCATACGGAGACAGATGGATTGACCGTCACGCGAACGCTGCTCGTTGCCGCTGGATGTCTGGGGATCGGAGCGGCGGTTATCGCGCTGGGTCGACCGGTCGAAGAGCGCCCTGCCGCCGAAGTCCTGACGGCCGGGCCTCGTGTGTCTTCCCGTTGGCGCACCACCGTGGACACGCTGCGAAAGGGCGAAGCGCTGTCGGTGGCGTTGCAGCGCGCGGGCGTGTCACCACTGGAAGCTGCTGACGCACTGCGGGCGGCTTCGGCAATTGATTCCCGTCGCATTCGCGCCGGAACCCAGATCACGGCGCGAGTCGAACCTGACTCTGGTACGTCGGAGATCATCTTCCAGCTCGCGATCGATCGGATTGTTCGCCTGACCCGGTCGAATGTCGGCACCAGCGACTGGACCGAAAAGGAAGAATTGCTCCCCTGGAGCACCGACACGGTGGTCGTGGGTGGGGTGGTCACGTCCACCCTCACGGGCGCCATTGCGGCCGGCGCTGATGCTTTCCCCGAGCGGGTGCGGACCGAGCTGGCCTATGCACTGGCCGATATCCTCGAGTATCGCGTCGATCTGAGCCGCGACCTGCAGAAGGGCGATTCCGTGCGGGTGCTCGTCGAACGGCAGGTCGCCCCCAATGGCATGGTGCGCCCGGGCAACATCATCGCCGCCCGCCTCACGGTGGACGGACGCTCGGTGGAAACCATGCGCTTCGCGCAGGGCACGCGCGCGTCGTACTACGATGGCGAGGGCAAGTCCATGCGCGCCGCGTTCCTGCGGGCCCCTTTGGCCTTCCGGCGCATCTCCAGTGTGTTCGGCCTTCGGCGTCATCCCATCCTCGGCGTCACACGTGCTCACCAGGGCACCGACTATGCCGCGGCGGCGGGCACGCCGGTGCGCGCGCTCGGTGATGGTCGTGTGATTTTTGCTGGCTGGAAGGGCGGGTATGGGCGTGTCATCGAGATCCGTCATACCAACGGGTACGTGACGCGCTATGGACACCTCAAGGGGTTTGCGAGCGGGATCAAGGCCGGCACATCGGTGGCGATCTCACGAACCATTGGGTTCGTTGGTGCGACCGGACTCGCGACGGCACCGCACCTGCATTTCGAAGTCCTGGTTGGTGGCAAACACCGTGACCCGCGCGTGGCACTGCGCAATGTCACCGGCGAGCCGTTGGCCGCTGCGCAGCGTGCCGAGTTTGTGGCACTCAAGGCGCGCCTGTTCGCCCAACTCGATGCCGGACAGCCCACGCTGGCCATGCGTGGTGAGGGAGTGCGCGGCACCGGCGACTGAACGTTGCCTGCTAGGGTACACGTACAAGCATGACGGGGCGGGAGCGCAGGTAGACTCCCGCCCCGTCCCCTTTTTTCTGACCGCTCTTCTCGTGAGCTTACCTGCGTGATTCGCTGGATCGTCGCCATCGCGTTGGGCCTACTGGCCGCCTGGCTCGCCTATGGGCGTGGACAGGCTGGGGTTTCGCCGCGCACCGGACGCTGGGGGCTTGCCGCGCTGCGTGCGCTTGCCGTGACCATCGTGGCCGCGTTACTCGTTGGCGCGCCATCCGGTCGTGCCAAGCCATTGCCGGCCCTGCTGGCTGTCGACGCTTCCGCCTCGTGGCGTCGTGCGGCGGGCGATGAAAGCACCGCCGTGCGGGCATGGCGCACGCGACTCATCGACAGTGTGTTGCCCGCCGTTGGTGCGGATGCGCCACTGGTGTTCATCGGTGACTCGCTGCGCGAGGGAACACGGGATGATCTGTCGCGCTGGTTTCCGTCTGACGTCGCCTCGCGCGCACGTTCGGCGGTCGATCGCGCGGCGTCGATGGGCCGGTCACTGGTGCTGGTGACCGATGGCGAACTCGATGACGCCGACGTGCTCGCGGAGTCGCCGGCCGGTTCGCGTGTGGTCACCATGAACAGCGGCGCGCCACGTCGCGATGTGGCCGTGGCCGATCTCACCGCGCCCTCCTCCGCAACGGCCGCCGATACCGTCCCCGTGGCGGCCACCTTGGTGGCTGGTGGGGTGGCCACGCCGGATGGCACGCTGGCCGTACTGCTGGACGGCACCGAGGTGGCGTCGATACCGGTGCCGGCGCTTGCACCGTTCGCCAGTACACGCGTGACCACGATGGTCGCGATGCCACGTGGTTCGCGCATTGCGTTGTTGCAATCGGTGGTGCGAGTGGCGGCCGATGCGGAGCCGCGCAATGACACACTCACGGTGGCCATCGATGTTGGTGATCGACCGACGGCGGTGTTTCTGTCCACCGCGCCGGATATCGACGTACGTGAAGCGCTGACGGTGCTGCGCGGATCGCTGGATGTTCCCACCCGTGCCTACCTGCGGGTGGCACCAAACGTGTGGCGTGTGGAAGGTTCGCTGGCGCCGATCAGTGAAGCGGAGGTGCGGGATCGTGCTTCGGCGGCTGGCATGTTGGTGCTGCACGGCGACACGAGCTGGCTGGGTGCCCGCGGCACGGCGGTGGCCCGCGCATTGTGGATTCCTGCACCGCCGACCGCCGTCGCACGAGCCGGTGAACTGACCCGCACGCCGGAGTGGTACGCTGCCTCGGCGCCGGCGTCACCGCTCATGTCGGCCCTGACAGCGCTGCCGTTTGATTCGCTGCCCCCCATCACACTGGCTGGACCTGCCGTGCCAACGGGGGCGACCACGTCCGCCGCCGTGCTGACGGCGCGACTGGGCAAGCGTGGCGACGCCGTGGCGGCCATCGCCGCGCGCGAAGAGCGTGGCACGCGGGCGGTGATCATTTCCGGTTCTGGGTACGCAGGCTGGTCACTGCGTGGTGGTCGTCCGCGTGAAGCCTTCACTGCGCTGTGGGGCGCGATCTTCGATTGGGTGTCGGCGGGTCGCGGTGATGTGCGTGCCGCGCGCCCGGTGGCAGGACTGACCCGCGCTGGTGAGCCGGTGCTGTGGCGTCGCGGTGGCGCGGACACGCTGGTGGCGGTCGCCATCACCCGGCGTGGAGCGGCCCAGGCGGCCAACACGCCCGCCGACTCACTCACGCTCACATTCCCGTCTCGCAGCTTCGATGTGACGTCGATCCCATTGCCGGCCGGGGTGTATGACGTGCGTACGGCCGGTGGCAGCAGCGTACTGGTGGTGAACGCGGCGCGTGAATGGGTGCCCCGTGCACCGACCGTGATGGCCGGCAATGCGACCCGCAGCGCGTCCAGCTCCACGGCGCCGCGATTGGTCGATGCCGGATGGCCCTTTCTGCTCGCGCTGCTGCTCCTGTGCGGCGAATGGCTGGGGCGCCGGGCTGCTGGCCAGCGATAGCGCCTCCCCGAATCTCACTACGGCTTCTCCGCATGTCGCGACTATTCAGACGAAAAGATGATGTTCCCAAGCGCTCGCTGTGGCAGCGCGTCAAGGACATCGTGCGCACCGACGTGTCGGTGCTGTTCAAGGGTGTTGATGAAGGTTCGCTCGAGGCGCTGGAAACACTGCTCATCGAGTCCGACTTTGGTGTGCCCACCTCGCTCGCGCTGGTGGCCGAAGTGGAGCGACGACACAAGCGCGGTGAGGTGAAGACCGAGGCGGAGTTCCGTCAGGCTCTCGCCGACGGCGTGGCCAATGCGTTGCGGACCGGCAATGCGGATCCGGCGATGGCCATGGCCGCATCGGGCCCGACGGTGCTGTTGGTGATCGGTGTGAACGGTGCAGGGAAAACCACGTTCATCGGCAAGCTGGCCGCGCAGTACCGTGCGCAGGGCAAGCGGGTGCTGGTTGGCGCGGCCGACACGTTCCGCGCCGGCGCCATCGATCAGTTGCGCGTATGGGCCGAGCGTTCGGGGGCGGAATTCGTGGGCGGGAAGCCGGGATCAGATCCCGCGTCGGTGGCCTACGACGCCGTGGACGCGGGGATTGCCCGCAACATGGATCTGATCATCGTGGACACGGCGGGGCGTCTGCATACGAGTGACGACCTGATGACGGAGCTGCGCAAGATGCATCGGGTCATCGGCAAGCGGATGCCGGAAGCCCCTCACGAAATCCTGCTGGTCCTCGACGGGACCATCGGGCAGAATGCGCTGTCGCAGGCACGCACGTTCTCCAGTGCCGTGCCCGTCACCGGCGTGGTGGTGACCAAGCTCGATGGCACCGCCAAGGGAGGTATCGTGGTGGCGGTGCATGAAGCCCTCAATGTCCCCATCAAGTACGTGGGGGTGGGGGAACAGGTCGGTGATCTCGAGCCGTTTGACGCCGACGTGTACGCGAAGGAACTGGTCGAGGCCTGACCACACTCCGGCACCTGCGGCACATACTCATCAGGTAGATGGCCGATCCGTTTGACCGTGACAGGGAACGCCGTGTGCCGTCGCGGCGTCCTCCGCGACTCACGTTCGACACGCCGGTCACCTATCTCAAGGGTGTGGGCCCTGCGCGGGCGCTCATGCTTGCTCGGCTCGGCATCACAGTGGCCGGCGATCTGCTGCGCCATGTGCCACACCGGTATGAAGACGCCTCCACGATCACGCCCATCAATGATGCGGCGATTGGGGCCGATGTCAGCGTCCTTGGGCAGGTCATCGCCAAGGGCGTGCTACCCACGCGCAAAGGCCTGCGGGTTTTTCAGGCAGTCATCCAGGACAGCTCCGGGCTGATCGAGATCGCCTGGCCGGGCCAGCCGTTCCTCGATCGCACGATCAACAAGGGAGATTGGCTGTTGTGCACCGGCCCCGTGCGCTTTTTCCACGGGAGACGGTTACAGCCGCGCGAGTACGTGAACCTCGGTCCCGATGAAGAGGGCACCGGTGGCGGACGTGTGCTGGCGATCTATCCGAGCACCGAAGGCCTCTCGGTGCGTATGCTGCGCTCGCTGGTGCAACAGCATCTCGATGCGCTGCTGCCACTGGTGCAGGAACCGCTTCCCGCAGATGTGCTGCAGGAAGCCGATGTCCCGGCGTTGCCGGAAGCCCTCCGCATGGTGCATCGACCCGCCTCGGTGGCCGAAGCCGAACGGGGACGGGCGCGCCTGGCCTTCGAAGAGTTGTTGTGTGTACAGGTGCTGCATCGCCGCGCGCACCAGGTGGCTCGTCAGGCGCGCCCCGGACGTGCGCTGCGCAGCCGGCGCACATTGACCACGCAGTTGCGTGAGCAGTTGCCCTATGCGCTCACGGCGGCGCAGGTGCGGGCCGTCCGTGAGATCGCCACCGACATGGGCAGCCCGTGGCGCATGCACCGCTTGTTGCAGGGAGATGTCGGCGCGGGCAAGACCGTGGTCGCGCTCTTCGCCGCGCTCATCGCCATGGAAAACGGGGCCCAGGTGGCCCTGATGGCCCCCACCGAATTGCTCGCCGAACAGCACGCGCGTGGCATGACCGCGCTGCTCGCGCCGCTTGGGATTGCACCGGTCTTGCTCACCGGACGCCTGTCAGCGGCCGATCGTCGCGCGGCGCTGGCTCGCATTGCCGACCCGGCCCCCGCGCTCGTGGTGGGCACGCATGCGTTGCTGCAATCGGACGTGGCATTCGCCAATCTTGGCCTCAGCATCATCGACGAGCAGCACCGCTTTGGTGTGGAACAGCGCGCCGTGCTCGGAGACAAAGGGACGGCCACCGACGTCCTGCTCATGACGGCCACCCCCATCCCACGTTCACTCGCGTTGACGCTGCACGGGGATCTCGATGTGAGTGTCCTCGACGAACGACCACCGGGGCGACAGCCGATCACGACCGTGGTGCGGCGGGAATCGGCACGGGACAAGGTCTTTGCATTTGCCGCCAGTGAGCTCGATGCGGGGCATCAGTTGTATGTCGTCTATCCGCTGATCGAGACCAGCGAAAAGATCGACCTCAAGAACGCCACGACGATGTTCGACACGCTGGTCGCCGGACCGCTGGCTGGCCGCCAGGTCGCCCTGCTGCATGGCCGTATTCCCGGCGAGGAACGTGATGCCATCATGCGGCGGTTCCGCGATGGGGAGATCGATGCGTTGGTATCCACGACGGTCATCGAAGTGGGGATCGATGTGCCCAACGCCAGCGTCATGATCATCGAACACCCCGAGCGCTTCGGACTCTCGCAGTTGCACCAGCTACGGGGCCGCGTGGGTCGCGGGCAGGCCCGGTCCTACTGCATCCTGCTGGGGGATGTGGGGGGGGAGGCGGCGGAACGGCTCGAGCTGTTTGCCGGCACCGAAGACGGCTTCGAGATCGCCCGGGCCGATCTGCGTCTGCGTGGCATGGGAGACCTGTTTGGCGCCCGCCAGCACGGGGATCCCGCGTTTCGGGTGGCGGACCTCCTGCGGGACGAGGCCCTGCACGATACGGCCCGTGAGGTGGCCGATCGCCTGCTGGCGCAGGACCCCGAATTGGCGCAGCCGGCGCATGCGGGCCTTCGGCACCTGCTGACGGTGGGCTATGCCCGTGCGCTCGATCTGTTCCGGGTCGGCTGAGGTAAGACCTTTTTTTCGGCCAATCGTCCTTGCTCTGAGTCCGCACATGGCGGACGGCTGAGGTGTGAGCGAGATTACCCGACTCGGATCGAGATCAGAAAATGCCCGGCGGATTGGCGTTCGGGGACGTTCTGGATACCGGTGGAGTCGTGCGACGTCGCTCGCTCTCGGAGTAGCAAGTAGGCGCATTGCGATCGAGGGGTTGTGCCGGGGCCGTCCAGATTACGCACGCGATCAATTGTTGCGGCGCTGCTGACCTTTGTCGGCGCGTTGCTCGTGGGCGTCGCTTTCGATCGGTGGTACGGCGAATCGCTCATGGAGCGCGAGCGCGAACGCGTGCGCGCGTATGTCGCGCCGTATGCCGGTGCCATTGAAGGTGTTTTCAATCGGCATGTCGGTCGGCTGGCCGGTCTGGTCGCCTTTGTCGATGCGCAGCCGTCGGTGTCGTCGATGCACGCGGCGTTTCCCACGATCGCGGAAGGATTGCGCGCCGCTGCGCCGGGCCTTCGCGCGCTGCAACTCAACCGCGCCGGACGAATCGTCGCCACGTTTCCCATGGCCGATTCGGCGCGCTTGCTCGGATACGACCTGTTGAGCGATCCGCGTCCCGAGATTCGTGGGGATGTGCGACGGGCGATGGATTCGGACCACATGGTGATCAGTGGGCCGTCCGCGCTGCTGCAGGGTGGTGTGGGACTCATCCTGCGGCAACGGGTCTCCAATGTGCGCGCCGGGTTTCCCGATCTCGTCACGATGGTGCTGGATCTCGATCCGCTGTTCGAAGAAGCGGATGGCGCCGCCGTACCCAAATCGGTGCGCACCGTGTTGCTCGACCGCCGAGGGCAGGCACTGCGCGGAGACTTGGGTGATGTGACCGAACCCACCATGACGCCCGTTCGCATCGGTGACGGGGATTGGACTGTCCTGGCGTCGCCGGTGGGAGGGTGGGGCGCTGCCGTCGCCGACGACCTGCGTCCGACACGGGCGGCGTCGGTGCTGATCACGCTGCTGCTCACCTCGCTCGCGTTTGGCGTGATCGGGCGGCAGGAAGTGCTGCGTGATGCCGTCGACGATCGCACGCACGATCTGGCGCGGGCCAACGACGAACTGCGCCGCAAGGGCGAAGAACGCCTGCAGCTCGAAGAACGGCTGCTGCATTCGCAGAAGATGGAAGCGGTGGGCACGTTGGCCGGTGGCATTGCGCACGACTTCAACAATCTGCTCACGGCCATCGTCGGGTTCACCCAGCTCTCCGAGCAGCAGGTGAGCGCACTGCAGAACGCCTTCGCTGGGTCGGCAGAGTCCGATCGACTGACCGAATTACGCCAGGATCTCACCGAGATTCTGAAGGCGGCCGATCGCGCCTCGTTGCTCACGGCGCAGTTGCTCACCTTCAGTCGCCGTCAGACGGTCACGCCGTCGCGCGTGAACATGAATGGCACCGTGCACGACATTCAGCGCATGCTGCGTCGACTCATCGGCGAGCAGGTTACGCTGGTCACCGAGGCCTGTGAACAGCCATTGCCTGTCATGGCGGACAGTGGTCAGTTGGCGCAGGTGGTGGTGAATCTGGTCGTCAATGCACGTGATGCGCTGCCCAACGGCGGTGTCATTCGGGTCACCACGCGAGCGCTCGACATCGAGACCAGCAGCGATGCCCCGTGGCCCGGTTTGCCCGTGGGGCAGTGGGTGCTGCTCTCGGTGCAGGACGACGGCATGGGTATGCCCCCAGATGTCGTGGCCCGCATGTGGGAACCGTTCTTCACGACCAAACAACTTGGCGATGGCACCGGCCTCGGACTGAGCACGGTGCATGGCATCGTGACGCAGGCTGGTGGGCATGTCTATTGTGACAGCGGCGTGGGGCGTGGCACGACCGTCACGATCGCCCTGCCGCGGTTGGCCCACACATTCGAGGCGGTCACCGAACCGGCACTCATCGCCGCGCGTGCCGATGGCGAAGTGATTCTGGTGGTGGAAGACGAAGCGGGGCTGCGTCGACTGGTCTCGGAAATCCTGCGCCGGAAGGGCTATCAGGTGCGTGTCGCGCAGGACGGCACGGATGCGCTGGAGCAACTCTCCGCGGGGCTGGCGCCGGCGCTCGTGCTCACCGACGTCGTCATGCCGCGCATGGGAGGCCGGGAATTGGCCGAAGCCATCACCGAGCGGGGATGGCAGTTGCCCGTGCTGTTCATGTCCGGCTATCAGGCGGGCGAAGAGTTGCCCGACGACGAAGAACATGCCTTCATCGGCAAACCGTTCACGCCCGAGGCGCTGGTCACCCGGGTGCGCAACGTGCTGGTGCGAAGCTGAGGCACGTGCTGGAGCGCGCTGGCGCGTGACTCAGCCCGCCCCACTCAGAGGCGGCGCATGGTGGTGACGAGTTGCTCGAGGTGGGCCAGGTAGCGGTCAAACGCCTGCCGCCCTTCGGCGGTGAGCCGATAGGAGGTACGCGGCGTACGTCCGGCAAATTCCTTGGTGCACACCAGATAGCCGGCATCCTCGAGCTTGCGCGCATGCACACTCAGATTGCCGTCGGTGAGCTGCAACAGATCACGGAGCTCGGTGTGCGTGCGTGACTCGCCGCTCGCCAATGCCGTGACGATCGCCAGACGCGCACGTTCGTGAATGAGCCCATCGAGGGCAGGGATCTGTCCTACCATCTCTCCATCGATCGCCTCCAGCGTCGGCGCGCGCTTTGGTTCCGGAGTGGAACGCGGCACGGACGCATCGACGTCGGACAGGCGGGCCAGCTTGCGATTGGCACGAGCGCCCATGTGCTCCTCAACCTCCGTACCGGCGACGCACGATCTCGCCGGTGATCAGGTGCCCTGCGCCAAAACCGATTGCCATCATCCCATCATGCCACGACTGCGGGAGGGCCGCGGCGATGGCCGAGCAGACCAGCAGCGACATGCCGAATCGCGGCACCACACGAGCGGTGGATACCGCTCCCGCCGCCAGGACACCAACGCCGTAACACCCGAGCCAGATCGGCACGAGCATGGACCAACTGTCAGCGCGCCACGCGGTGACCGTCAGCACCACGCCAAGTAGCAGGGGGGGCATCAACCCACGACTGAAGCGCCGGGCTGCCCCGCCATCGAGCGGCAGTCCGTGGCGCCGCGCTTTGCGCACCACGGTCAACGCGCCTACCGCACAAGCGGCCACGGCCGCTGCCACCCACGTCAGCAGCCATCGGTCGATCGTGCCCTGACCGTGGGCGAGCACCGCGGCCCCGATGGCCACCATGCCCATGCCAACGCCCCCCAGCCCCGGCACGGCCGAAAAATTTTCGGCTCGGTCGAGCACCTGCCGCACGTAGGCCAGGTCGTCGGCCGCCCGATTGCCGAGCGAGGAAACAGAGGACATGGAGACAATTTCGGTCTGGAAAGGTGTTGTGGCAAGTCCTTTGCTGCGTAAAGTCGTGTTGAACTGTCTCGGTGCCGTCCGTAGCTTGCCACCTCTTCGTCCTCCCACCCACGCCTCATGCGACTCGACTCCACCCGCATTGCCGACCTGCAGCACCATGTCGGCCAGACCGTCACTGTTCGCGCCTGGATCACGCACCTGCGATCCAAGGGCAAGCTGGGCTTCGCGGTGGTGCGCGACGGCACGGGCATCATGCAGGCGGTGGTGGTCAAGGCCGAAGTGCCTGAGGCGGCCTGGGAGGCGTTTGGTCACCTGACCCAGGAAAGCAGCGTGGCGCTGACCGGCGAAGTGCGGGCCGATGCGCGAGCCCCCGGGGGATTCGAGATGGGCGTTCAGCAACTCGAGCTCATTGGCGCGAGCCCGCTGGACTATCCCATCCAGCCCAAGGAACACGGTGTCGACTTCCTGCTCGACAACCGCACGTTCTGGCTGCGCAGTCCTCGGCAGGTGGCCATCATGCGCGTCCGGCATGAGCTCGAGCAGGCCGTGCACGACTTTTTCTACGCGCGGGATTTTGTGCGATGTGACACGCCCATTCTCACGGCGGCCATCGGCGAACGCGCGGGATTGTTCGGTACCGAGTACTTCGACGAAGGCACGGCGTACCTGGCGCAAACGGGCCAGCTCTATGGCGAAGCACTCGCCGCTGCCATGGGACGCATCTACACGTTCGGACCCACGTTCCGCGCCGAGAAGAGCAAGACGCGTCGTCATCTCACCGAGTTCTGGATGATCGAACCCGAGATGGCGTGGTACGATCAGGACGACAACATGGATCTCCAGGAGGAGTTTGTCCGCTACCTCGTGGAGCGCGTGCTGGAGCGTCGTCAGGAAGAGCTGAAGGTGCTCGAACGCGATACCAGCAAGCTGGATTGTGTGTCGCAGCCGTTTCTGCGTCTCGACTACACCGACGCGGTGGCCTTTGCCCAGAGCAAGGGCAGTGACATCAAATGGGGCGACGATCTCGGCGCACCCGACGAAGCGCTCATCGTGGACGAACACCAGCGTCCCGTCTTCGTGGTGAACTATCCGAAGGAAGCCAAGGCGTTCTACATGAAGGAGAACCCGGCCGATCCGCGCACGGTGCGTTGCGCGGATCTGTTGGCGCCGGAAGGCCGTGGTGAGATCATTGGCGGTTCACAGCGTGAAGACGACTACGAGAAGATTCTCGCCCGTCTCACGCACGAAGGACTGCCGGTCGAAGCCTATGGTTGGTACCTCGACCTGCGTCGCTACGGGACGTTCACGCACTCGGGCTTCGGACTTGGACTCGAGCGCACCATTGCGTGGATCTGCGGCATCGAACACATCCGCGAGTGCATTCCCTTCCCGCGCATGATGGGTCGTCTCACCCCCTGATGTTCTTCGGGGTCAGCCCGCGCGCTCTTCGGCCTTGACCGCGTCCCAGTAGTGGTCCTGCTCGTCGAGCGTGAGGGTACTGAGCGTCTTGCCATCGGCCTGGGCGAGGCGCTCCATGGTGGCGTAGCGACGCACGAACTTCGCATTGGTGCGATCGAGCGCCAGGGCTCCGTGCACGCCGGTTTTGCGGCACAGATTCACCACCGCGAAGAGCAGGTCACCCAGTTCCGCTTCCAGCGCGTCCTGGTTGGTCACCGCGCCCGTGGCCGGATCGATGAGGCTCGCGACTTCTTCGACCTCTTCGCGCACCTTGGCCAGCGGGCCGAGCGCGTCGGGCCAGTCGAAGCCCACCCCGGCAGCGCGATCCTGCAGCCGGTGCGCACGATGTAATGATGGCAATCCGGCCGGCAGTCCGTCTTCGAGGGTGGATCGTTTGGCTTTCGCGGCCTTCATCGATTCCCACGAACGCTTCACGCCGTCGCCATACAAGTGTGGGTGACGCGCGTGCATCTTGGCGATGAGCGCACCGGCCACATCCTGCATCCCGAACGCACCACGCTCTTCGGCGACGACGCTGTGAAAGAGCACCTGCAGGAACAGGTCACCCAATTCATCACGCAACACGGCATCGTCGCCTTGCGCGATCGCGTCGTCCACCTCGTGCGCTTCTTCGATGAGGTACGGCCGCAGTGACGCGTGGGTCTGTACCCGATCCCACTCGCAGCGTGCGCGCAGATCGCGCATCAGTGCCAGCGCGTCGTCGAGAGAACGGGGCGCCGGTGTGGCGGCCGTGGTGTCGGACGAAGAGGCGTGATCGTCGCTCACGGGAGTCGGAACAAGAGGGAAATGTGCACCCCATCGGGGCCGCGGATGCCGTACGTACACTAGCCGACCGCGCCGTCGTGCAGCAGTACCGCAGGTGGGCACCACCGTCGTGGCGCGGGCAGCGTGGCGCGGACGCCGCCCGAGAGTGGCCCCCCTCTGCCAGCCCGTTTACCATTGGGCATGACTCGTCAGGACCGAGCGTGGCTCGACGTGGATGGCAGCGCGCTGCGGCACAATCTGGCCGTGTTGCGTCAGCATGCCCGCGTGCCACTGCTGCCGATGGTGAAGGCGGACAGCTATGGTCTCGGGGCGATCGGTGTGTGTCGCGCGCTGGGGGTGCCCTTTGCCGAGGGCTCAGTTCATGCACCCACCTCCACGGGCACGGCTGGCGCTGACGCGCCATGGGGCGTGGGCATCGCCTCGCTCGACGAAGCGGAAGCACTGCGTGATGCCGGCTGTGAAGGCCGCATCCTGTGTGCGACTCCGCTCTTGGCGCGAGAACTGCCACGCGCCTTGGCCCTGTCCGTCCGCCCGGCGTTGCATCGCGCCGAGGACTTGGTCGCATGGCAAGCCCTGAGTGCAGCGCGTGGGGTCGCGCATGGGGTCGCGCATGGGGTCGCGTGTGATGCCGTGGCGCCGTATCACCTGTCCATCGATACCGGCATGGCGCGCGCGGGAGCACGTTGGGACACCGTGGCCCGCCTGCGCGACGCCGTGCTGGCCGTGCCGCCGGAAGGGGTCTTCACACACTTCCACTCGGCCGACGAGTCTCTGCCGTCCCGCGACGAGCAGGATGCCCGGTTTGCCGATGCGTTGACCGTGCTGCGTGACGTGCTGCCGGCCGGGATCCTCGAGCACCGCGACAACAGTGGTGGCATCGCCAGCCGTACAACCGGGTCTCCAGGACAACTGGCCCGGCCCGGGATCGCGCTCTACGCCGGCATGTTCTCGGCAGAACTCGGGCTTCGGCAGGTGGCCCATCTCCGGGCCCGGGTGGTCGACGTGCGGGATGTGCTCCCCGGTGAGTCGGTGAGTTACGGGGCCACCTGGACCGCCGAGGGAACCCATCGCATCGCCACGCTGTCTGCCGGATATGCCGATGGATATCGACGGCATCTTTCCAACGTCGGCGAGGTACTTATCCACGGCACACGCT
The DNA here is from genome assembly GCF_000010305.1 of Gemmatimonas aurantiaca T-27. Lineage (NCBI taxonomy): Bacteria > Pseudomonadati > Gemmatimonadota > Gemmatimonadia > Gemmatimonadales > Gemmatimonadaceae > Gemmatimonas > Gemmatimonas aurantiaca. The sequence goes on from NC_012489.1 coordinate 1,744,024, forward strand.
GTCCCGTGGTGGGCCGGGTGACGATGGACATGACCATGGTGGACGTGTCGGCGGTCCGTTGTGCTCCCGGAGACGTGGCCACGATGCTGGGCGCGGACGGATCGCAGGTGCTGACCGCGGAAGCCGTGGCTGGGCGAGCCGGTGTGTCGCCGTACGAGCTACTGGTAGGCCTGTGTTTGCGTGTTCCAGCAATCCACCACGACATCTTGCATTCTGTAAACGGAGAGTCGAGTTGAACGCAGAACGACGTGCACTGGTGATTGTGCTCGACGGGGTGGGCTGTGGGGAGGCTCCGGATACGGCCGCCTACGGCGACCTCGGCAGTGACACACTCGGCAACGTCGCTCGTGTGGCCGGTGGTATGGAAACGCCGAACCTGCAACGACTTGGCATCGCCAACGCGACGGTCGTGCCGGGGCTGCCGCCGGTCGAGCATCCGATCGGTGGCCACGGCGTCATGCTGCCCCGGTCGGCCGGAAAGGACTCCACCACCGGGCACTGGGAGATCGCCGGGTTGCACCTGGCCGCCCCGTTTCCGACCTACCCCCAGGGATTCCCGCCCGCGGTCATCGAAGCCTTTGCCAAAGCCACCGGGCGTGGGGTCGTCGCCAATTCGGTGGCCAGCGGCACCGCGGTGATCGCCGACTATGCCGAGGAGCAGCGGCGGACCGGTGCGTGGATCGTGTATACGTCCGCCGACTCGGTGTTTCAGGTGGCCGCCCACGAGGACTGGATCCCGCTGGAGGAGCTGTATCGGGCGTGTGAGATTGCCCGCGCGCAGCTCGTGGCGCCGCACGATGTCTCCCGCGTGATTGCTCGTCCCTTCGTGGGAGAGCGTGGTCAGTGGCGGCGCACCCCCAATCGGCGGGATTTTTCGATCGCGCCACCGGGGGAGACACTGCTTGACGTGTTGCAGCACGCGGGCATTCCGCGCCACGGGATCGGCAAGGTTGACGATCTCTTCGCCGGGCGGGGTATCGCCGCGCAACACACCACCGACAACGCCGAAGGCATCCAGGCCATCCAATCGTGGCTGGAAACGGCGCCACGTGGGTTCTGCTTCGCCAATCTGGTAGATTTCGACCAGCTATTCGGCCATCGCAACGATGTGCCGGGTTTCCGGGGGGCGCTCGAGGCGTTCGATCGTGCGCTCCCTTCGTTGCTTGCTGCCCTGAAGGAGGACGACCTGCTGTTCATTACGGCTGACCACGGAAACGATCCCACGACACCGTCGACGGACCATGCGCGCGAGCGTGTGCCGTTGTTGGTGGCAGGGGCACGTGTGCGTGGTGGCTCTCTGGGCGTTCGCGACACGTTCTCCGATCTCGGTGCGTCGGTGGCGCACTGGTTCGGACTCGATTGGCGCGGACGGGGCACGTCGTTCCTGCCCGAACTGCTGCACGCGTGACGTCATTGTCGTCGACCCCTTCACACGACATGGTGTTGCCGCCCGCGCATGCGCATCTGCGGGCCGCTGCCGATGCGGCGCGCGCGCATGCCTGGGCACCATACTCCCGCTTCCCGGTGGGAGCGGCGCTCGAAACCGAAGACGGTCAGGTGTTTACGGGATGCAACGTGGAAAACGCCTCGTATCCGGCAGGCACCTGTGCTGAACGTGTGGCGCTTGGTACGGCCATCGCCTCCGGCGCGCGGCGGTTTGTGCGTGTCGTGATCACCTCGCAACAGCAGGATCCGACGCCGCCCTGCGGCATCTGTCGTCAGGCACTGGTGGAATTCGCCCCAGCGCTGGAAGTCTTTGCCGTCGCGCCCGATGGACGCACGGCTCGTTGGTCGCTGGCGGAGTTGTTGCCAGCACCGTTCACGCCTGCTTCGCTCGAGAATGTTTGAGGGCGGTCGTTGGAAGGCCCCGCGCTGGCGCGGCCCCATGTTGTTGCTCACCCTCTGCGCCGCGGTGTTGTCGGCGGCGGCGTGTGGTGAATCGCTCGACGGTGGTGCGGCCTGTCCGGCGCTGTGTCCGTCGCAATCTCAGCAGTTCCGCGACACGACCTTCGAGGCCGTGGTGTTGGATACGTCCGTCAGTGGATTCCCCACACTGGGGCTGTCCTCGCTGATGCTGCTGGCCAACCGTCCTGACACCGTCGTGACTCGCGGTGTGCTGCGCTTCGATGTGCTCGCGACTTCGTTCTATCCGAACGGCACGGGCACGCTCGATTCGGTCACTACGATCGATTCGGTCTACCTGACCCTGCCTCTGGACACCACCGGACGTCGCGGAACGGTGCCGGTCACGCTCGAAGTCTTCGATGTGGACACAACGGCCAGTGATTCGGTCACGGCAGTGGTGTCCTCATTGTTTCGCAGCGACCGGCGCATCGGTTCGATCACGGTGATCCCGAGTCTGACCAGCGACACGCTCCGGGTGCCGCTCAGCCGCACCCTGGTGCAGCAGAAGATCGCCGACAAGAAGCCGTTGCGTGTGGGACTGCGACTGTCGGGGGGAGCTGGCCAACTGCGGCTGGTGGCTTTCACGTTCAGCTCCGGTGCGCCGACGCTGCGGTACGACGCCGCCACCGACACGACCTACGCGCCGCTCATCGTTCCGACGGGCACGTCGCTGGCCAATGCGACCACCGACCAGAATCTGGCGTACCAGGTCTACACGATCGTCGACAAGGGCTCACCGGCCGCAGGGCCTGATGCGCTCGTCGTCGGCGGGTATCCGGCCTATCGGTCGTACCTGCGTTTTGCCGTACCGCCCCGCATCACCGATTCCAGCACCATCGTGCGCGCCGAATTGTTGCTGACCCAGCGGCGCAGCACGTTTGCCAACGCGTCCGATTCTGTGGCGATCGTGGCCATGGTGCCGACCACCACCAGTGGTGTGGTGGACATGCGGCGCATTCTCGATCTGTCGGCCGATGGCATTTTTGCCTCCATCGACACCACGCGTATGGTGCCGAGTGACAGCGGACTGAAGACCATCAACGTGCTCACGCTGGCCCGTACCTGGGGGGCGTTGCCCACCAACGTGCCGCGCGCGCTGGCGTTCCGGATCAATCGTGAGGGCGCGCAGCCTTCGGAATTGCGGTTCTTCAGCAGCGAGACCGCACAGGCGTCGCTGCGTCCCCGTCTTCGTATCACCTATCTCCCGCGTTCGGAGTTCGCCCTGCCATGAGGTCCTCATTCATGCATCGCGTACTCTCACACCGCGTGGGACGGATCGCCGGTACATCGCGAACGGCGATGGCGGTCGCCGGACTGCTCGTCGGGGCGTCCGCGCCGTTGGCGGCGCAGGGCTCGCTGGGCAGTCTCGGTTTTGGATATCCCGTGGGTGGTCTCAGCACGCGGGCGGCCGGAACGGCCGGCGCGTTTGGTGAATTCGACGCGCTCTCGCCGCTCAATCCCGGCGCCCTCGGTGGCTTGCCACGTCTGGTGCTCAGTGCGCAGACCGAGCCCGAGTATCGCAAACTCAGTTTGAATGGCGTGAACGAAAGCACGACCATTCAGCGGGTCCCGCTGATCGCCGTGCTCTTCCCGTTCCGCGGCGGCCTCGCGCTGGGGCTGAGCGCATCGAGCTTTCTCGATCGCTCCTACAGCATGATCACGACCGGTTCGGCGATGATCGAGGGCGTGTCGGTGCCGACCAACGATCGACTCGATATTCGTGGTGCCATCGGCGATATGCGGGCGGCCGTGGGGTGGCAGATCAACTCTCGCTTCAAGATCGGCGTGGGCGGCCATCTCATCACTGGTGAGAACGTGGCGGTGCGCGAACGGACGTTCGCCGATACGCTCACCTTCGGCAGTGTGGTCGATTCCTCGCGCGTGAACTACTTCGGCACCGCGTTGTCGGTGGGCGGCGAAGTGCGTCTCGTGAAGGGCTTGTCGGCCATCGGTTCGTATCGGACCGGCAACAGCCTCAAGTCCCGCATCCGGGATTCGGTGCGTACCACGGCCGAAGTGCCTGATCGCATCGGTGCGGCCCTTCGGTACGACGGCATCACCGGCGCCACGTTTGCGCTGGGGATCGAACAGGTGAAGTGGTCCAGCATGGCATCGTTGGGGTCGAACCTGACCACCGCTCAGGACGCCAACAACGTGCGCGCTGGTGTGGAAGTGCAGGGGCCGCAGTTCCGCGGTGCGCCGATCTTCCTGCGCGCCGGTTATGCGCGCAACGAGTTGCCGTTCAGCGTGTCGGCTGAACGGGTGAAGGAGACGCGGTATTCGACGGGGTTTGCCCTGCCGATCGCCCGTGACGCGGCCACGATTGACTTCTCGCTGCAGCGCGCCAATCGGGCGCTCGCCAACAGCGGTGCCAAGGAATCGGCATGGTTGCTGGGTTTTGGCGTGCAGATCCGTCCCTGAGGTGGTGATGTCCGAGGTCGAGCAGGCAGGAGGTGTAATGACGAAAAAACCCACGGTGTACATCGAGACGTACGGCTGCCAGATGAATGTGGCCGATTCGGAATTGATGTACGGCAAGCTGGTGGCTCATGGATACGAGCCTGTGGACGCTCCAGACGGCGCGGATGTCATCCTCGTCAATACCTGCGCGATTCGTGAAAACGCCGAGACGCGCGTGATCGGCCGTCTCGGCGAACTGCGTCGATACATGAAGCCCGACACCATCGTCGGTGTCACGGGCTGCATGGCGCAGCGCCTTGGACCGCGCGTGCTCGAGCAGGCCCGTCATGTCTCGTTGGTGGTGGGCCCCGATGGCTATCGCGCGTTGCCTGCGCTGCTCGATGGCGCGCGACGTGGCGAGAAGTTCACCGCCACCGACTTCGACCTCGAAGAGCACTACGAGGATGTGGTGGCGCGTCGGTTCGAAGGCGTGAAGGCCTGGATTCCCGTGCAGCGTGGCTGTGACTATCGCTGCACCTACTGCATCGTGCCGTTTACGCGGGGCCCCGAGCGCAGCCGCAAATTGGACGACGTGGTGCGCGAAGTGCAGCAGGTGGTGGAGCAGGGGCTCAGCGAAGTGGTGTTGCTGGGCCAGACGGTGAACTCCTACACCGACGGCACACACGATTTTGCCGACCTGCTGCGTGCGGTGGGCGCGGTCGATGGCATTCGTCGTGTGCGCTACACCAGCCCGCATCCGAATGACTTCAGCGACCGGGTGATCGACGCGATGGCGTCGGTGGCCACGGTGTGCGAGCACATTCACCTGCCGATGCAGAGTGGCTCCACCAGCATGCTCAAGCGCATGCTGCGTCGTTATTCGCGCGAGGAGTATCTCGACTGTGTGGCCCGCATGCGTGCCGCCATTCCCGGATTGTCGCTCACCACCGATATCATCGTGGGCTTTCCGGGGGAGACCGATGCGGAGTTCGAGGACACGCTGTCGCTGTGCCAGGAAGTGCGCTTCGACGATGCCTTCATGTTCAAGTTCTCGCCACGCGAAGGCACGCCGGCCACCCGCATGCCGGCCGATTGGACCATCCCGGATGATGTGATGGCGGCGCGATTTGATCGGCTCGTGAAGACGGTCCGTGGCATCTCGCGCGAGAACAATCTCAAGCGCCTGGGCGACACGGTGGAAGTGCTGATCGAGAAGCTCGCGCGCGATGGCGAACTGTGGCAGGCACGTTCGCGCGACTTCAAGACCGTGATGGTGCCAGCCGATGCGGGCAAGATTGGTGACTATCTCCGGGTGCAGTTGACCGGTACGACCGGCGCCACCTTCACCGGCACACCGGTCGCGGATGCGGCCGCCGGACGTCGTGAGCGCAAGCCGCTGCCGATGGCGGTGTAGTCCGGTCGGTCGAGCGTCATCGGCGCGCCGCCGTTGAGCCTGCGCGTTCTGATGGGTGCGGGGGCAAAGAATCGATGACAGAGGCATGATGACACCGCAGTAGGGTGTCGCCATGCCTTTGCTCATTCACGCCGTCTGGTGGTGGCTCGTTGGGCTCTACCTCGGCGCCAGCGGTGGTGTGCCGCTCTCCATGATGTGGTGGGTGGTGGTCGCAGTGGGTGTGGTTGCGACCTTGCTGCGTATCGGCGGAGGCTGGGCGGTGCCCCCCGCCGGTGCATCGCGATTCGCCGCCGTGGGCCTGGTACCGGCTGGACTGCTGGTCGCATCGTCGGCATTGCAGGAGCGGGAGGCCTGCAAGGCGCTGCTCTCGCGGCCGGGTGAGCGGTGGGTGTTGTTGCATGACACGCCCTCGCCACGCAGCACGGTACGCGGCGAAGTGCGTGAGCGGCGATCTGCGCCTCGATGTCGGGTCATTGGCTGGTTCCGTGGTACGGCCTCCAACGCCGATGCGGTGATTGCACGCGCTGGTTCCCTGACGTCCTTCACAGGAACCACCTTGCCAACGATGCGCGGCGTGCGGGTCGATCAGGCCGTGTTGGGGCCGCCCCTGCAGGTCGATCGTCTGGTCGCATGGCGCGCGGCGATCGGTGAGACCATCGACACCCTCTTTCGCTTGCGTGCGCCACTGGTGCGCGCGTTGCTGATCGCCGACCAGGATGGCATCGCGCCGGAGATTCGCGATCTGTATGCAGATGCGGGGTTGGTGCACATGCTGTCGGTGTCGGGCATGCATGTCGCGATCATCGCATCGGCGATTCTGGCGGTGGGAGGCCTGCTGCGCATTCCGCACACGATGCTGGCTCCCGCCTCGCTGGTGCTGGTCACGTGGTATGTGGCACTGCTCGGGTTTCCCGCACCAGCAGTACGCAGTGGCGTGATGCTCGGCGTGATGGCCATCGCCACACAGATGCAGCGTCCGGTGCATGAATGGACCGCGTTGGCTCTCGGGGCCGTCATCCCGACGCTGGATCCACTGGTGGTGGTGGACTTGGGTTGGCAATTGAGTGTCGGGGGCATGGCTGCGCTGGTGGCGGCGCGCGGTCTGCGACGACGATGGCGCGCCCATGCGCAACGGCATCGACACGCCGGTCCGGGGGCCGCCGCACTGATGTCCTGGCTGGGGACACGTCGGGGTGTCACCGGCTGGTTCGTGCAGGAGATCTTCACCGGCATCGTGGCCACGCTGGTCACCGCGCCCATCATCGCCTGGACATTCGGGCGCATCAGTCTCATCGCGCCGCTCTCCAACCTGCCCGGTGGTGCCATCATCACACTGCTGCAGCCGGCGCTGTTTCTCGCCCTGCTGGTGGCCCCCATTCCCGGTGCGGGCGCATTCGTGGCCGACGCCACGCAACCGCTGATGGCATTGCTCGACGCGCTGGCCGGTGCAGCCGCCAATGTGCCGGGTGCGGTGCTGCCAGTGGCTCCATCACTGCTCACGGTGTTGGGTAGTGGCGTGGCGGCGGCATGTGTGGTGCGCGGCGCGGCAGCAGCGCGTGGCATGCGATGGTGGATCGGCGCGGTCGCCGCGCTCGTGGTGGCATTCTGGACCTCGCTGCTGCGCGGTGGGTCCGGTGAGTTCGAGATGCACGTGCTGGACGTGGGGCAGGGCGACGCCGTGGCGTTGCGCACTCCACGTGGACGCTGGGTGCTGGTCGACGCCGGTCCGCGGTGGCAGGGTGGTGATGCGGGCCGGCGTGTTGTGGTGCCCTATGTGCGGCGGCGTGGTGGTGATGTGGCGTTGTTCGTGCTGTCGCATGCACACGATGACCATTCGGGTGGCGCCGCGACGGTTGTGCGCGCTCTCGCACCGCGTCTGTGGTGGGAACCCGCGTTCATCACCACCAGCCAGGGGTACCGCGACGCGCTGGCGGCCGTGGCCGATGTCGGTACCCGATGGCAACGTGCACGACCGGGAGAGACTCTCACGCTTGACGGTGTGCGATTCACGGTGCTCGCACCGGACTCGATGTGGACCACTCGCCAAACCGACGCCAACGAAACATCGGTGATGGTGCGGGTGGAGTATGGCCAACATCGATTCCTGCTCACCGGCGACGCCGAACAGGAAGAAGAAACGTGGGTGCGACAGCGGTGGGGAGATGCGGCCCTACGGGTCGATGTGCTCAAGGTGGGACATCACGGTAGTCGCACGAGTTCCACCCCGCATTTCCTCGAGGCGGTCTCACCACGACTGGCGGTGGTGTCGTTGGGCACCGGCAATCGATACGGGCATCCTGCACCGGAAACGGTGGAGTTGTTTCTGAAACACCGAATCCCGCTCATTCGAACCGACCTCGAGGGTTCGATCATCGTGCGATCAGACGGTCGCCGGCTGGAAGTGGAGAGTCGGGGAGAGCGGTGGCCCGTCGTGGGTCACTGAAGTCGGATACCGGAGACCGCTTTCCGATGCTCTTGGGTAGCACGGTTGCCGGCTGCTCTTGCCGGAGCTTGCTGCCTCGGGCCAGCTTACTGGCGTACCCTCCCGGTTGGCGACCGCCACTGCGCCGACCTGTTCGTCTCATGTGTGTGAGACGATCCCTCCGAGCATTCACCGTGGAGTTCTGCTGTGGTCAAGCACACCGCGACGTCGGTCGTCACCATCGAGCGATTCATCATCGAACAGGAGCGCATGTTCCCGGATGCCACGGGTGAGCTCTCCGGCATCCTCTACGACATGGCGCTCGTAGGCAAGATGATCGCCAACAAGGTGCGCAGCGCCGGACTCGCGGACATTCTTGGCGCCACCAGCGATACGAATGTGCAGGGCGAGGTGCAGCAGAAGCTCGACGTGATCGCCAACGAAATTGTCGTGAAGGCTTTTGATCACGGTGGTCGCCTGTGCGCGATGGCGTCCGAGGAAGAAGAGGACATCATCCACATCCCCGAAGGCTTCCGCCCCGGGAAGTACGTGTTGTTGTTCGACCCGCTCGATGGTTCCTCCAACATCGACGTGAACGTACCCGTGGGCACGATCTTCTCCGTGTTCCGCAAGATCACGAGGGGCTCGCACGGCGAGATGGAAGACTTGCTGCAGCCGGGTCGTCGCCAGGTGGCGGCAGGGTACATCCTGTACGGCTCGAGCACGATGATGGTGTACACCACGGGGCAGGGCGCGCACGGCTTCACACTCGATCCGTCGATCGGTGAGTTCCTGCTGTCGCACCCGAACATCCGCATCCCGGCACAGGCGCGTTACCTGTCGGTGAACGACGCCTATGAACAGGATTGGCCGGAACCCACGCGTGCGCTGATGCGTCGCTATCGCGGGCTCGATGGCGAGCGTAAGGCGCTCAATGTGCGCTACGTGGGTTCGCTCGTTGCCGACTTCCATCGCAACTTGCTTGGCGGTGGTGTCTTCTGTTATCCGGCCAACAACAAGTCACCCAATGGGAAGCTGCGTCTGTTGTACGAGGCCAACCCGTTGGCGTTCATCGCCGAACAGGCGGGCGGCGCGGCCTGTGACGGATACGGCAGCATCCTCGACGTCCAGCCCACCGAACTGCACCAGCGCACGCCGCTGTATCTCGGCAGCAAGGACGAGGTGGACCTGGTGAGCGAGTTCCCGCTGCCCAAGTTCGTGGCTCCTGGCATCCCCGAGCGGCGCAGTGCCCACCGTCCGGTTGCACCGGCGCCCGTTCCGACGGTCTGATTTCCCGCAGGTCTGCAACCGCCGCCTTGGCAACGAGGCGGCGGTTTTGCTTGCCTCCCCACTAGATTGGCACGCATGAGCGAGCGACTCTCACCCTCCGGAATTCCGGTGGCGGCTGTGGTACGCCCCACCGATGTGACCACCGACTACGCCCAGGATCTGGGCGATCCGGGCAAATTCCCGTTCACCCGCGGCGTGCAGCCCTCGATGTATCGCGGGCGCCTGTGGACCATGCGCCAGTATGCGGGCTTCGGCACCGCCAAGGCCACCAATGAGCGGTTCAAATTGCTGCTCGACGCTGGCCAGACAGGCCTGTCGGTGGCGTTCGACCTGCCCACGCAGATGGGCATCGATTCGAGCTCACCGCGTGCGTTGGGTGAGGTGGGCCGTGTGGGCGTGGCCATCGACACCGTCGAGGACATGCATGTGCTGCTCGATGGCATTCCGCTCGACAAGGTGTCGTCGAGTATGACCATCAACTCCACGGCATCCACGCTGCTGGCGATGTACATCGTGGTGGCCGAGGAGCGTGGAATTTCGCGTGACAAGGTGTCGGGCACGGTACAGAACGACATCCTCAAGGAATACATCGCGCGTGGTACCTACATCTATCCGCCCGCGCCTTCGCTCGCGCTGACGGCGGAGATGTTCCGGTTCTGCGCGGCCGAAGTGCCGCAGTGGAATCCGATCTCCATCAGTGGTTACCACATCCGCGAGGCGGGTGCGACGGCCGTACAGGAGGTGGCCTTCACGTTTGCCGATGCACTCGAGTATGTGCAGCAGGCCGTGAACGCCGGCCTGCCCGTCGACGTATTCGCGCCGCGCCTGTCGTTTTTCTTCGCGGCACACAACGACCTGTTCGAAGAAGTGGCCAAGTTCCGAGCCGCACGCCGTCTGTGGGCGCGTTTGCTGCGTGAGCGCTTTGGTGGCAACGATCAGAGCTGCCGCATGCGCTTCCACACACAGACGGGTGGCGTGACGCTGCAGGCACAGCAGCCGCTCAACAACATCGTACGTGTGACGGTGCAGGCTCTCGCTGCCACGCTGGGTGGCACGCAGTCGCTGCACACCAACGGTTACGACGAAGCACTGGCGCTGCCCACTGCCGAAGCGGCCACACTGGCGTTGCGCACGCAGCAGATCGTGGGCTACGAAAGTGGTGTGGCGCAGACGGTGGATCCGCTCGCCGGCAGTTGGTACGTGGAGCAGCTCACCGACGAAATCGAAAAGCGGGCCGTGGAATTGCTCGCCCGTGTGGACGAGATGGGCGGCGCCGCCGAGGCCATTCGTGCCGGATTCTTCCAGGAAGAGATCGGCCGCAGCGCCTATGAGTATCAACTGCGCGTGGAAGCGGGCGAGAATGTGGTGGTGGGCGTGAACAAGTTTGGCGACGGACAGGATCCGCCGATCATTCCCGCACCGGACTTCTCGGCCCTCGAGCGTGACCAGGTCTCGCGCCTCGCTGCCGTGCGCGCGCAGCGTGATGCCAACGCGGTGGAAACGGCATTGCAGCGCCTGGCTGAGGTGGCGCCGCAATACGACACCGGCCACAGCGGACCGCGTGCAGAGCTCATGCCGCTCATCATCGACGCGGTGCGGGCGCGTGCATCGGTGGGTGAAATCGCCGACACGCTCGAGAAGGTCTGGGGCCGATATCAGCCCAGCATGTAGCTTGTGGATGGGTGAGGCGAGGAGATGGAAGCGGGAGTCATCGAGCTCACCCGCCCGAGCCCCCCGGAAACAAAGCGCCCCGCATGCAATGCATGCGGGGCGCTTTGTTCATCCACCTTGATCAGGGAGTGACCGGATTCGTTTTGGGCTCCAGCTTTGCCGCCCACAAGCCGGAGTTGAAATCCGTGAAGAGCACGCGACCCTTCCACGGCATGGCGTTCATCACGAACGAGGCGTTGGCCGTGAAGGCCTTCGGATCCATCGGTTTGAACACCGCAATTTCGCGACGCTGGTCGGCGAGGTTCCCCATCAGTTCACCGCTCACGTCCACGATGCGCACGCCGCCATCGTAGTACGCCTGATAGAGCACGTCGTCCTCGACGATGATGTCATGAGCGCCGTAGTCTTCGAGGTGATAGCGACCCACCTTGCGCGGGTTCATCGGGTCTGTGGCGTCCACGATGTGCACGTACCCACCGGATGTCTGCGCCACACCACCCGGTGTGCCCAGCGTCGAACGGTAGTTGGTGCCTTCCCACACACGACCGGCACGATTCATCTCCTCGTCGCCGAGGAACAGGTACACACGGCCCGTCGACTTCTGGAAGTACGGGTAAATCTCGTGACCGGAATTGATCGCGAACACGTTGATCAGTTTCGGCTTCTCGATCGTCCCGCCCCACTTGCCGTTGCCCACGTCCACCATCACCGCGCCGGCTCCGCCCTGGGCCGAGTACGCGATGCCATCGTGCACCCACAGATCGTGGATACGGGCATTCGGGTGCTGGTATTCGCTCACGTATTTCGGCTTCGTAATGTCCTTCACATCGATGATGACATACTTCTGGCCACCGGAGATGGCGAAGAGGTAGTCATTCGTGGCGAACATGTTGTGCACGCCGCCCGTGAGTTCCTGATCGAAGGAGCTGGCGATCTTGGGATGCGCCGGGTTGGCCAGATCGAGAATGACCACCCCGTTCACGCGATTCGACGCACCTTCACGGGCCAGTACGCCGTAGCGGCCATCGGGTGACACGGTCACGTCGTTGATCGTGCGAGCGTCGATCTTGATGGAGTCGGTCTTGACGATGTTGTCCATGTTCGTGATGTCGAACACGAGCGCATAGCCATCGCCGCCCCAGGTACCCACGAGGCAATAGTCACGACCATCCTTGCCGGCGTACGGCCACAAGTCCGACGTGGCGGTAGTGTTCACTTCGCCGCGGCCGGTGACGGTGATGCGACGCACCACATCACGCGGCTTGGCTTCGAGCACCTTGCGCGCGGTGACATTGCCCGACGTGGCGAGCAGCGTGAAACGACCCGGGTAGTTCGGCGTGAAGCGACCCCAGTCGACGATGCCAGGACCACCCGGTGCCGCCGTGGTATCGTCCGGGATGTACGTGTAGCTCCACGTGATCGGTGCATCCTTCACCACCGCACCAGCGGCGTTGCGCGCCGTGGCATTGAGGTGCACGACCTGACCGGTCAGGATCACGTCTTCCTTGATGTCGAGCGCGATGCGCGTCACCGGGTTCGTGGCCACCGTGTAATTCTTCGTGGCCGTCACCCCCTCCGATTCGGCGGTGATGACCGCGGTACCGGCCTTGAGGCCCGTCACGGTGCCAAAACGATCCACCGATGCCACGGTCGGATTGCTGCTGCGCCACGTAGCCACCAGACCGTGCCGCGGGCTGCCGTCGGCGTGTGCGCCGGCCACTTTGTGCCCAATGGAAATGCCGGTGTAGAGGCGACCGGAATCTGCAGTGATGGTCAGCTTCGACAGCGCCGGCCAACTCACGATGACTGGAATGTCGAGCGTGATCGGACCGTTGGCGCCCATCGCCGTCGCGCTGGCCGTGTACGATCCGGCACGGAACGCGCGGATCTGCCCGTTGCTCACGGCAAATGCCTGACGCGGTCCCACCACACGCACCTGGCCGTCTGCAACGACGTTGCCGGCTGCATCGTATGCAGTGACAGTGAGCGCCTGTGACTCACCAGCGCGGATGGTCACCTTGGCGGGATTGGCGACCAGACGGGCCACGGCGGCACTCGCCGCTGCCTGCTGCTGAGCGCCAAGCAGGGTCGGCACCATTGCCGGCGCCGCGAGTACCACAGCGGTGGCCAGTGTGACGAACCGCAGGTTGCGCGCTAAGTTCATGCTGTTGTCTCCAGTGGGAAAGATCAGTCGAGCGTTGTCCCAGACTGCCATCATGCCTTCCGATATCTGCACCCGCAAGTTGCTTTCGCGTACACCTGGGTTAACGCGCTCCGCACGGGTCTTCGTTGCTGGTGTCGCGTGTTTTTCCACGATGGGTGTACTGGCCACCGACCTCGCGGCGCAGGCCCAGCCGGCTGCGGTGCGTGCTCCTGCGGCCCCGACGAAGAACTACTGGGTGTATGTCGGCGCCGAGTCGGCTGATCACATCTATCGCGTGCGGTTCGGTCCCACCGGTGCCGCCGTTGAGAAGGCAATTCCGATCGGGGAACTCGCAGCCGAAATGGAAGGACCACACGGTCTCCAGATCTCGGCAGACGGCAAGTACCTGTACATGACCACCGGTCATGGCACACCCGATGGCAAGTATTGGAAGTACGAACTCGGGCCCGATACACTCGTCGGCCCGGGTGTCTCGCTCGGCAACTTTCCGGCGTCCATCGACGTCACGCCCGATGGGTTGTATGCCCTCTCGGTGAATTTCAATCTGCACGGCGACATGATTCCGTCGAGTGTTTCGGTGGTGTACACGCCGAACGGCACGGAAGTCGCACGCATCGTCACCTGCACGATGCCACATGGCAGCCGCGTGTCGCTCGACGGAAATCACCAGTATTCCACCTGCATGATGGATGATCAGCTCGTGGAAGTGGACACACGTGCATTCGAAGTGTCGCGTCGTTTCAGTTTGGCGAAGGGCAAGGAAGGCCCGTTGCCACTCACGGCCGGCACGATGGCGGGCATGAATCACGGCGCCATGGACCACAGCGCGCATGCCGCAGGTGGTGCGGCGCCTGCGGTCAAGCCGGCCGGCCCGGTGATCGATCCGGCGCAGGTGGGACGTGCCGGCATGGGCATGGAAAAACACGACATGAGCACGCCCGCGTCGTGTTCGCCCACCTGGGCGCAGCCGTCGGCCAAAGGCGACAAGATCTTCGTGGCCTGCAACAAGGCCGATGAAATTCTCGAAGTCGACACGAAGGAGTGGACACTCACGCGTCGCATCAAGACCGGTCGTGGCGTCTACAATCTGGCCGTGACCGCGGATGGCGCACTGATGGTGGCCACGCTCAAGCAGGGCAACGCCGTCGAGATCTATGATCTCGCCACTGGCGCCAGCGTTGGGGTGGTGCCGACGTCCAATCGCCTGGCACACGGCGTCACGCTGTCACCCGATTCGCGCTATGCGTTCGTGAGCAGCGAAGGACAGGGCGCGCAGCCCGGCAAGGTCGACGTGATCGATCTCCAGGCCCGCGCCAAGGTCGGCACGGTGGATGTGGGTCAGCAGGCCAGCGGCATCACCTTCTGGAAGATGAGCAACTGAGTATCGCTCCCGACCACGACCCCGCGCGCGATTCATCCGCGTCGGGACACGAGCAGACAGCGAACGACAGCACGGCCGCGGCGCATCCGCGGCCGTTGCCTGTCGTACGGGCCATGATCGATGCCCTCGATCGTGACCTGCTGCAGATCATTGCCCGTCGCAAAGCGCTGGTGGCGGAAGTGGCGTCGTGGAAACGACAGCACGGCCTGCGCATTCGCGATCCGCAGCGCGAGCAGCAGGTGCTGCGCGATCGGCACGAGCACGCGGCCGAACTCGGCCTGCCCGCGGGGGAAGTGGAATCGATCTTCCGGCTGTTGCTGAGATCGAGCCGCGATCAGCAAGCCGCGCTGCGTGCCGAAGTGCCACTCGATCAGGCACCCCGTACCGTGGCGATCATCGGTGGGCACGGCAAGATCGGGCGGCTTGTCGCGCGACTCTTTGCCGATGTGGGCCATCAACTGCTGATCGTGGACACCGATACGGTATTGCGCGGCGCCGAGGCGGCCGCTGCCGCGGATGTCACGGTGATCAGTGTGCCCATCGAACTGACGGAGCGCGTGATTCGCGAGGTCGGCCCGCATGTGCGTGCCGAATCGTTGCTGATGGACGTGACGAGCATCAAGGAAGCGCCTATGCGGGCCATGCTCGAATCGACCACGGCGAGTGTGGTGGGCACGCATCCCATGTTCGGCCCCAGCGTGCACACGGTGCAGGGGCAGCGCGTGGTGGTGTGTCGCGGCCGCGGGGATACGTGGGCCGACTGGGTCTCACGTACGCTGGCCGCGCGGGGGCTCGTAGTGACCGAGACCACGCCGGAGCAGCACGACCGCGCGATGTCGGTGGTGCAGGTGCTCACCCACTTCCAGACGCAGGTGCTGGGGCTCACGCTGGCCCGCATCGGCGTGCCGCTGGCGGAGACCATGCCATTCACCTCACCGGCGTACCTGCTCGAGCTGTACGTGGCGGCGCGGCATTTTGCGCAGGACCCGGCGCTGTACGGCTCGATCGAGATGCGGAATCCGCGCACCGGTGATGTGACCGCGGCGTTTGGTGCGGCGGTGCAGGAGCTTGCCCGCGTGATCGCCGACGGTGACCAGGCCGCGTTCACGTCACTCTTTCAGGACGTGCGGGCATTCTTCGGCGATTTCACCTCGGAAGCGCTGGAGCAGTCGAGTTTCCTGATCGACCGGATCGTGGAACGGCAATAGATTTCCCATGTTGTTCTGCCTTTTTCCCGCCTAACCGGAGCCACCATGCGCTCTTCTTTTCGTCTCGCCGGACTGCTGGTCCCGGCCGTCTTTCTCACCAGTATCGCCGCGACCCGTGTGCCGGTCGCTGACTGGACCGCCAAGCTCGCCGGCAAGGATGGCCGCAAGGTGACCGGTTCGGCCACCGTGAAGCCCACCGCCGACGGCAAGGGGGTCGATGTGCAGGTCACCATCGACGGCGACACACCGGGGGCTACGCGTCCGTGGCATATCCACACCGGCAGTTGCGCCAAGAGCGGTGGGGTCTTTGGTGGCGGGCGGGCCTACTCGCCCATCATTGTCGACGCCAAGGGGCATGGTGAGGCAAAGGCCACGGTGGCCGCGACGCCGGCGGATACCACCACCTACTACGTGAATATTCACGATTCCGCAGCGGCCATGAGCATCATTGTGGCCTGTGGGGATCTGGCCAAGTAGGGTGGGCCCTGCGTGACGGGCTGAGAGGGGGCGAGGTCAGGCGAAACACCTGAAACCACGTCCCCTCATTCGTGTAGATTTCATCATGAAGATTTCTCTGTCCTCTCGGCGCCTCGCGGCCGCCGTCGGCGTGCTCCTGCCGTTGCTCGCTCCTGCCGTGGCGGGCGCCCAGTCCAAGACCACCATTCGCGACCGCGCCCGTCAGGAAGCGGTGAAGCAGGTGACGTCAGACGAGTCCCGCTTCTCCGTACTCGATGGCGTGGTGACCGACTCGTTGCTCCGGCCGCTCAACTCGGCGGATGTGACGGTGGTCGGCACCGGCGCACGGGTCGTGACCTCCGAGAATGGCCGCTTTCGCATGTTGCAGGTGCCACCAGGGCAGTACCTGCTCATTGTGCGTCGCATCGGCTTTGCGCCGACCTCCGGCATGATCGAGGTGCCGGCGCGCGATACGTTGCGCCTGAGCTATGTGCTCGAGCGTTCGAACAACATGCTCGACACCATGCGTATCCGTGGCACTCGGGTCACGATGCGTATGCGGGAGTTCGAGCAGCGGCGTCAGCAGGGGGTCGGACAGTTCGTGACCCAGGAAGAGATCGAGCGCCGCGGTTCGCTGGCCACCGCCGATTTCCTGCGCTACATGCGCGGCGTGGAAGTGTCTCAGGTGACCACGCAGCTCTGGGGTGGGACGCAAGTCTATTCCCGTCGTGAGGGGGCCGGCATGAGCGATGGCGTTGGCGCCAATTGCGCCATGCAGGTACTGCTGGACGGCATCATCCTGCCGAAGAACTTCAATCTCGATCTGCTGCCCCCGCCCAAGCAGATCGCTGGGATCGAGGTCTATTCCGGCGCGGCGACTATGCCGCCACAGTTCGGCGGACCCGATCGTCGCTGTGGTGCGGTCGCGTTCTGGACTCGCGACGGCTACAACTGAACCAACTGAACGACAGGCAGGGCGGGGCCACGAGCTGATCGATGTGCTGCGAACCTGCTACTCCGTCTCGATACGCACCGAACACAAACGCCCCCCGGATTTCTCCGGGGGGCGTTTGTGTATCCAACCTCAACTCGCTGCGGTGATCAGCAGCCCGGACCAGCCAAGGCTCCGGTCTTGCCGACGCGCTGCAGGCATTCGGTCTGCGGGATCGGCTGCACACGCGCCACGAAGTGCGCGTTCACACCCGTCGTGATGTCCAGCGGAAGCTGGTTCAGACGGCCGTAGCGGCGCATATCCACCCACCGGTGTCCCTCGTACAGCAGCGAATAGCGCTTCTGCAGCAGGATTTCGGTGAGGACGTCGGCATCCGACGACGAGGCCGTGAGCGTGGTTGGCGCGAGGCCGCCCGAGTTCACACGGATGTTGTTGATCATCGTGATCGCACCCGCCTTGTCACCCGTTGCCAGCAGGATTTCGGCACGAAGCAGGATCAACTCTTCGTTCCGAATCAGTGGAATGCTGGACGAGATGGTCGGGTACATGTTGAAACCAAGTGTCGACGGGATACCGAGTCCCTGCGGAGCAACACCCTGCGGACGGGTGCCGATCTTAGCGAGGAAACGGTTGTCCTTGGTACCGTCGGCCTTGAGGGGCGCGTCGGCATCGATCGACATGTGGGCGTACAGGGTGGTGTTGGTCGACACGTTGAACGGATTGTTCACGTCTGGCGCCGCCGCGTACGGATGGAACACACCCACATTGTACTGCGCCGCCGTCGTGGCCGACGTGTTGATGAACGAGGCATCCAGTGCTGTGCGAGCACGGGCCCACGCTGCTGCCCCACCGCCCGACGTGGCATAGTACGCCGCCGCTCGTGCCGCGAAGGCACGGTTGAAGCGGATGTACGTGGCCGGCGTGTTGAAACCGGCGTAACCACCGTGGAAGGTGAACGGGAACGCCGTCGTGCCGGCAGCCACGAGATCCGCCTGTGCTTCGTCCAGCTTGGCCAGAATGTACTTGTACGTGGAATCACGCGAGACGAACGGCGCGATTTCCGTCGCATTCTGGTTGATCTGGAGCACAGCGCCGAGTGTGTCGCGTGTCGCGATGACATACAACAACTCGATCCCTTCCATGGTCTTGGCAAAGCCAAGCGCGGCCCGCTTCTGGGGTTCCGTGAGCGACGAGGCGGCAACCGTGTTCTTGAAGTTGAACACGTCGCGCAGGTTGCCGTAGGGGCCCGCCCAGCTACCGATGGCAAAGCCAGCCGGATCGAGCTTGTTCTGGCCCGACAAGCCGATCAGGTAGGCCGACGTATTGCGGCCTTCTGCTGGCGTGTAGTTGTACGACTCACGTCCGAAACGACCCAGGTCGCCGATGTACGTGCCGGTGTTGCCGCGGTTCTGGCGCAGCAGGCCAGTCGCCTGCAACTGCAACGCCTGAGGATCGGCGCTGGCACCCGCCACCGTCGGGAAGTTCGGGTTGGTGATGTTGAGCGTGTCCTTGCTGCAGGCAGCCAGCGAGAGCGACGCGAGGGACAGCGCACCGATGGTGCGCGTGGTCTTCGAAGTCATCCGTGAGACGCCGGAATGGTTTGTTGTCGTCATGGAATCAGAACCCCAGGTCGACGCTGAAGAAGAACTGGCGGCTCGACGGGTACGGCGCGAGGTCGATGAACCGGTTGAAGTTCTGATTGCCGAAGTTGTTGAACTCCGGATCAAAGCCCCAGTAATCCGTGAACATGAACAGGTTACGGCCGCTGAGGTTCATACGCAGCGACTTGGCCTTCACCTTCTGCGCCCACGAATCCGGCGCCTGGTAGTTCAGCGTGATTTCACGAACCTTCACGTACGAACCGTTCTGGATGTACACGCGCGTGTCGCCAGCGTTGAACGTGGCGTAACGGCAGGCACCCAGCGTCTGGTTGCCGCACAGGCGTGAGCCCGGCACATAGCTCGCATCGCCCGGATTGCCCGAGCCACGCGGCGTGATGATCTGCGTCGGCGCGCCATCGTCGTAATCACGGGCGTTGCCACCTTCATCCCACAGGTTGTTCGTCATGTTCGACACATCACCACCCGCACGCCAGTCGAGCAGCACCGACATCGTGAGGCGCTTCCACGTGAAGTCGTTGTTGAACGTGGTGGTGTGGATCGGGTTCGCGTTGCCCGTGATGGTGTCAACCGCAACGTACGCCTGCGTGGCCTGGTTCCAACGGAGCGGCGCGTTCGACCAGATCAGCGTCGAGATCGTGTTCGCCGCGATGCGGTTACGGCCGTAGGCGGCACCGAACGAGTTCGGCGCGTTGAAGGCCGGCACCGGGATGTTGTTCGTGTACTGCTTGTTCGTGTTGTAGATGATACGGCTGGTCCATTCGAAGCTGCCGCGACGCAGCGGCACGAGCGAGAGGACACCTTCCGAACCCAGCACGGACAACTGACCACCGTTGATGATCTGGTTGCCCAGACCCGACGACGGCGGCAGCGGGAACGTGAGGAGCAGGTCGGTGATCTTACGCTGGTAGCGCGTCGCTTCGACGCCGATGCGTCCACCGAGCAGCGTCGCGTCCACACCGAATTCCAGTTCGTTCATGACTTCCGGCTTGATCGCTGCGTTGCCCAGCAGCGCGGCCGATACGAGCGAGCCCTGGCCAGCCATCGTACCACCGTTGGCGTAGATCACGTCACGATCGCCATAGCGCGGACGGTTGCCCGACTGACCCCAGGCGCCACGGAACTTGACTTCATCCAGCTTGTCCGTGAACGGCTTCACGAAGCGGTACGAGCCCGAGTACTTCGGGAACAGGTAGTACTTCTCGCGGTCACCATTCGCGCTCGAACGGTCGGCACGCACGCCGACGTTCAGGGCCAGCTTTTCGTCGAGGAACAACGCCTGTTCGTTGACGTACAGCGACTGGTCGCGGAACTCCGCGCGGTCGTCTACGATGGCCACGTCGGTCGCCGAGGCGGCCACACGCGATGCGGGCAGCAAGTTGCGGCCGCGGATGCGATACTGATCCACCTTCTGACGCTCATACGTACCGCCAACGGACGTGGTGAACGACGTGATCAGCGACGTGCCCGGCGTCCAGGTCCATACGGCGTTCACGCCCGCGTTGGTCTGGAGGCTGGAGATGTTGTTTTGCCCCGCCGTGCCGCGGAGACCGTCGGCCGGCTCGAACTGGAGGTAGTTCGGCGAGTACACGACGCCTTCCTGCTGGAAGCGATCGACACCGGCCAGCATGGAAAGCTGCACGCTGTGGCGGGCCGTGGCCACCGCGGCGTAACCGACGCGGAGGTTGCCGGCCTGACGGAACACCGTTTCGTCACCCTGCACGGCTTCCATGACTTCGAACGGGTTGGCCGTGTTGAAACCGCCGCCGTGGAACGGCATGAGCGGCAAACGGCCGTCGGCGCCACGCTTCTGCAGGTCGATGATGGCCGGCGTGTAGCCCAATTCGTACGTCGGGCTGGTGCCCGAGTTCGCGTTGTTGCCGATACCGCGCTGCAGGAAGTTGCGCGTCACGTCCACACCCATGCTGGCCGTGAGCTTGCTGCCGATCGTCTGATCGAGGTTGATGCGGCCACCGGTACGACGCGCGCCGGTGTTGATCATGATGCCCGATTCCTGACGGTCGTTGAGCGAGGCGAAGAAGCGGGTGTTACCCGAGCCGCCCGCCGCCGACAGCAGCGTTTCCCACGACGGGTCGGTGCGGCCGTAGAGCTGCCCCTGCCAGTCGTAGTTGGTGCACTGCGGGGTGCAAGCCGCGCGAGCCGCCGCTTCACCGATCGGGCCGCCGACGAACGGCAGCACGTGGTCGAGGTCGCGGTATTCACGCTGGCCGAGCGAACGCACCATCTGCTGGGTGCCGACGCGCTGCGTCAGGTTCCAGCGCGTGGCGCCGGCCTGGCCCTTCTTGGTCGTGATCACGACCACGCCGTTGGTGGCGCGCGAGCCGTAGATGGCCGTTGCCGCCGCCGACTTCAGGACTTCGATGCTCTCGATGTCGTTGGAGTTCAGGTCGGCGAGACGATTGACGACCTGGTCCTGGCTCGAGCCGGTCGTGCCTGAAGCACGGGACACGGAGCTGGCACCCGACGAGTAGCCAGCATTCGAGATGATGACGCCGTCGACGACGTAGAGCGGATCACCCTGCGCCAGCACCGACGTGGCGCCGCGGATCTGCACCTGGGCACCACCGCCCGGCGCGCCGCTGTTTTCGAACACGCGGGCACCGGCAACCTTACCAGCCAGGTTGCTTTCGACCGAGCGGGCCGGCACGCGATTGAGTTCCGTCGCGCTGACCGAAGCCACCGCGGTGGCAGCCACACGACGATCAACCGTCGTCGCGGCACCCGTAACCGTCACACCTTCGAGCTGCAGCACGTCCTTGTCGAGCTCGAAGTTGGCCGTGGTCGCCGTCGGGGCGACTCGGACCGTGGCGCGCTTGTAGCCCAGCGTACGCGCCATGAGTGATGCTTCACCGGCCGGCACCCGGATGCGGTATTCCCCGCGTTCGTTGGTGCGCACACCGACCTGCTGGCCGACGATGCTGACAGTGACATCTGGAAGGGGTTGGCCGGTGCCAATCATTGTCACCTTACCCGTGATATCACGGGTCTGCGCGTCCGCACGGAACGGCAGGAGGGCGACCATGGCAGCCGCGGCCACGAACTTGAAGAACCTACCCATAGGGTCTCCGATGGAGGGGAGTACTGCGGCGGATCGCTCGACGTTCTGTCGCAAGCAGATGGAATGTCCATCACAGGCGATGCGGGAGGTCCCTGTAACTGAACAGTGACAGACCCGTCGAGGATGACGCAAAGGTAAACGGGGAACAGCACAGGGACAGGTGGCGTCACGCGAATGGATGGGACGACCAGCGTCGATAGGGGACTACCCATGTTCGGGTCCTGTATGCCGTCCGAACTCCATCACGGCTCAATCGTGACAATCTCACTGCTGGTAACATTTCATCCCTAAATGTCACCGATTGGTTTTGCCGGCCTCGACCGGCCACTGACGCGCCAACCGCACCCAATGGGCGCTGCTGCATAACGCACCGCCGGCTCCGATTCATACGGATGGCATCCGTGATCTGGCCCACCATCGCGACCGGGCGAGAATCATTAGGATTGGGACGGAGCTCATCGCATGACCGTCGACCGTCCCTTCCTTCGCATCCGACCCATGCCGTCCGAGAGTACCTCCTGCGTCTCATGTGCGGCCTCTGCCGCCGGCTTCGACCGTCGACAGTTTCTTGCCTCCGCGTCGGTACTCTCGCTGGGGGCGCTGGTCACCACGGCCTGTGGCGACGGGGTGATCTCCGGTCCGTCGGTCATTCCTCCATTCCCCTCCACGCCATTCACCTTCGATCCACGCCCGGTGACCGCGCTGCAGCAGGTCGGCGGGCGGGTGGTGGTTTCGTCGGGGCCGTCTTCGCCCATTCTGGTGGAGCGCCTTTCCACCACGCAGTACCGGGCGCTGTCTCTCGTCTGCCCACACAAGGGCACCATTGTCGACGTCCGATCTGCCGAGTTCGTGTGCCCCAACCACGGCGCCCGTTTTGCGCTGGATGGGGAATGGACCGGTGGACAGGAAACCGCCAGCCTGGCTCCCGTTGCCGTCCGCACGAATGCCGATGGGACGCTCACTATAGGTGGCGTGCCCACCCCCCCGGCGCTGGCGCTCTCCTCCTCCTCGGCGGTCTTTGTCACCTCGATCAGTGGTGGCACGATGGCGCCTCAAACGATCGCGGTCCGCAATGACGGCGGCGGCTCGGTCAGCGGCCTGCAGGTGTCGCTGGCGTATGCACCCAACCAGCGCAGCGGGTGGCTCAATGTGGCGATCGACCAGGCCTCGACACCGGCCACGCTCACCCTGACCGCCGCGCGTGGCACCATCCCGGCCGGCACCTACTCCGCCACAGTCACGGTATCGGCGCCCAATGTCTCGACCGGCGCCCAAACGGTTGCGGTCACGATGCTGGTGCAGGACCCGTCTTCGCCCGCGTCGCTGCTCCTCTCCGCCAGCGCCCTCTCCTTCACCGTGGCCCAGGGCACCACACCCGCCGCGCAGACGGTGGAATGCAACAACGGCGGTGGCGGTTCGGTCCTCGGTATCACCACATCGGTGAACTACGCCCCGGGAGCCATTGGCTGGCTCACGACGTCGTTGAGTTCCACCACGGCGCCCGCCACGCTCACACTTCGCCCCATCATCACGGGGCTGGCCGTTGGCACGTATACCGCCACGGTCATTGTCGCGGCGTCCGGGCTGACCAACCGCACCATCACCGTCACGCTCACCGTGAACCCGCCCGGCCTGCAGGTGACCATCGCGGCGTGGCCGGCGCTGGCCAATGTCGGTGGGGTGGCGGGCAGTGTCGGCAACGTCGGCGGTGGACCGGTGGCCATTGTCCGGACCAGCGCCAACAGCTTCTCGGCTTTCTCCATGGTCTGCCCACATGCCGGCACCACGATCCTGGTGGTGAACGGCGCGAGCTTCCGCTGCCCGAATCACGGCGCGCTGTTTGACCGCGATGGGAACAACCTGCCCGACGGCTCGCAGCTCACGGATGATCTCAAGCGCTACACCGTCATCTATACGCCGGGGGCGGCGACGTTGGTGGTGACACTGTAGCCCCGTACCAATTGTACCCCCTCTGCAGCGCGGCTAACTTTTGGGGCTGTTCGACTTAGCTCCCTTTTGCCCCAGTTGTCGCCATGCCGACCTACGAGTTCCGTTGTCCGGACGGGACGATCATCGAGCGCATTTTCAAGATCTCCGAGGTCCCCGAAACGATTCCGTCGCCCAACGGCGATGGGGTGGCCACGCGGATCATTTCCGGTGGCGCCGGTCTCCTGTTCAAGGGGTCGGGGTTCTACATCACCGACTACGGCAAGGACGGCAAGAAGGACCAGCGTCCTGCCGGTGGCGATTCGAGTGCACCGAAGAGTGACTCGGCCCCGTCGGGCGGGAGTGCGTCAGGTGCATCGTCCGGTGGATCATCGGGTGGCGCATCCGGCGGCACATCGGGGAGCTCCTCGTCCTCCAGCAGCAAGTCCGAGTGAGCGCCGCCGCGAATGAGCAGTCAGAGCCCATGAGCCACGCTGACGCACTGCGCGCGGAACTCGTGCGTGCCGCGCGCTCCCTGGGCGCGCCCGACGATGTGGCGCCGGTGCTCGAACGTCCGCGCGATCCGTCGTTCGGCGACTGGGCCACGAACCTCGCCATGACCCTCGCCAAGCCGCTCGGCAAGAAGCCGCGCGATCTGGCGGAAGCGCTCATTGCGGCGCTCGATACGGCGCGTGTGGGCATCAGTGCGGCGGAAATCGCCGGCCCGGGCTTCATCAACTTCCGCCTCGATCCCGGATTCCAGGCCCGTGGTCTGCTGCAGATTCTGGCCGCGCCGGAACAGTGGGGACGCCACAACATCGGGCAGGGAGAGCGGGTGGTCGTGGAGTTTGTCTCCGCGAATCCGACTGGTCCGCTGCATGTCGGGCATGGTCGTCAAGCGGCGCTCGGCGATGCGATCAGCACGCTGCTCGAATGGACCGGCTGGAACGTCGATCGGGAGTTCTACTACAACGATGCCGGTGCGCAGATCGCGAACCTCGCCAAGAGCACGCAGGCGCGTGTGCGGGAGATCGGTGGCGCGGAGCTCGAGATTCCGGAAGGTGGTTACCACGGGGAGTACATCCGCGAGATCGCCGAGCGCTACGTCGCGCAGCACGCGGTCGACGCCGAGGGCAAGGATCTCGAGGCGATGCGCGAATTTGCCGTGGCCGCGTTGCGTCATGAACAGGACCTCGATCTGCAGGCATTCGGCGTCAAGTTCGACACGTACTATCTCGAGAGCTCGCTGTACACCGACGGTCGGGTCGACAAGACCGTCGAGGCGCTGAAGCAGTCCGGCTACACGTTCGAGGACAACGGCGCGTTGTTTCTCCGCACGACGGCCTTCGGCGACGACAAAGACCGTGTGATGAAGAAGAGCGAGGCGAAGGGAGGTGACTACACCTACTTCGTTCCCGATGTGGCGTACCACGTGACCAAGTGGGAACGCGGCTATCACCGTGCGATCAACGTGCAGGGTGCCGATCATCACAGCACCACCACACGTGTGCGGGCCGGATTGCAGGCATTGGGGATCGGCATCCCGCAGGGGTATCCCGACTACGTGCTGCATCAGATGGTCACGGTCATGAAGGGTGGCGAAGAGGTGAAGATCTCCAAGCGCGCCGGCTCATACGTGACCGTGCGTGACCTGATCGACGAAGTGGGGCGTGATGCGGTCCGCTACTTCTATCTGATGCGCAAGGGCGATTCCCAGCTCGTGTTCGACGTGGATCTCGCACGCAGTCAGTCGGAAGAGAACCCCGTGTACTACGTGCAGATGGCGCATGCGCGTATGTGCGGCATCTTCCGGGTCGGCGAAATCGATGCCACCGGTGTCACGGCCGAGGGCGTGGACCTCGGAGTCCTGAGTGAGCCGGCCGAGCAGGAGTTGATCAAGCAGTTGCTGGACTTCCCGGCCATCGTGAAGGGCGCCGCCGACAATCTCGAGCCACACCGCATTGCGGGCTGGTTGCTCGAGACGGCACGTGCCGCACACACCTGGTATCACAAACATCACGTCCTCGGAGAACCCGAGGCCATCACGCGCGCGCGTCTCGTGCTCGCGCGTGCCACGCAGCTCGGCATTGCCGCCGGTCTGCGCATCCTCGGACTGACGGCGCCGGAGCGCATGTGACTTCGTCTGTGAACTCGTCTTCCGCTGCCAACCCGGTGCTGGTCGTCGGATCGGTGGCACTCGATTCGGTGGAAACGCCGTTTGGCAAGGCCGATGAGGTGCTGGGTGGTTCCGGCACATTCTTCTCTTCGTCGGCGTCGCACTTTGCGCCCGTGCAGCTCGTCGGTGTGGTCGGTGACGACTATCCGGTGGAGAAGCTCGCACCGCTCGCCGAGCGTGGCGTCGACCTCGCCGGCCTCGAAAAGGTGGAAGGCACCAGCTTCCGTTGGCGTGGACGGTACCGTCACGACCTCAACTCGGCCGAAACGCTCGAGACACACCTCGGGGTGTTTTCGCACTTCCGCCCGAATATCCCGGAGCAGTTCCGCCGCGCGCCGTTCGTGTTTCTCGCCAACATCGATCCGCGTCTGCAGTTGCAGGTGCTGGAGCAGGTGGAGAAGCCGCGACTGGTGGCCTGCGACACGATGAATTTCTGGATCGAGTCGCGTCGCCCGGAGCTGATCGAATTGCTCAAGCATGTCGACCTGATCACGCTCAACGACGGCGAAGCGCGCCAGCTCACCGAGCACACGAACCTGGTGCAGGCTGCGCGTTGGATTCTCGACAAGGGACCGAAGCACGTGCTGATCAAGAAGGGTGAGCACGGTGCGTTCATGTTCAATCGCGAGAGCGTGTTCTTTGCGCCCGCCTATCCACTCGAGAGTGTGTTCGATCCTACGGGCGCCGGTGATTCGTTTGCCGGTGGTTTCATGGGCTATCTCGCGGCCACGGGTGACATCAGCGAGCGGGCGATGCGCCGCGCGGTGGTGGTCGGTTCGGCCATGGGATCGTTTGCAGTGGAGAAGTTCTCCAATACACGGCTGCTTGAAATCACGCGTGCAGATATCGACGCACGTGTTCAGGAATTCCGCCAACTCGTGGCCTTCGATTCGGAGCTCGATGCATGACGCCTTTCCGCAATAAGCCCCTCGACTACCGTTCCGCCGGCGTCGATATCGACGCGGCTGATGATGCCAAGAACCGGCTGGCCAAGCTCGTACAGTCCACCATGACCGCCGGATCGCGCGGAGCGTTTGGTGGTTTCGGCGGCATGTTCCGTGTGCCCGATCGCTATCGGGCCCCGCTGCTTGTCGCGAGTGCTGACGGCGTGGGCACGAAGATCAAGATCGCCATCGAGGCGGATCGGCACGACACCATCGGACATTGTCTGGTGAATCACTGCACCAACGACATCCTCGTGCAAGGGGCGGTGCCGCTGTACTTCCTCGACTACGTGGCGTTTGGCAAACTCGAGCCGGCCGTGGTGGAAGGAGTGGTGGCGGGTGTGGCGGCCGGTTGCCGGGAGAATCTGTGTGCGCTGATCGGTGGCGAGACCGCGGAAATGCCCGGGGTGTACACGCCGCCGGACTACGATCTCGCCGGTTTCATCACGGGGATCGTGGAAGAAGATCAGGTGCTCTCGAGCGTACGCGTGGAAGAAGGTGACGTGCTGGTGGCGCTGGCCAGTGATGGCCTGCACACCAATGGGTATTCGCTGGCGCGTCGCATCATCAGCGATCGCCTCAATCTCGGTGTGCACGACCTGTTCCCCGATGCCGACGGCGCGAGCGTGGCCGATGTCATGCTCAAGGTGCATCGTTCGTACCTGACGTGCCTCCAGCCTCTGCTGGGCTCCATTCACGCGATGGCGCACATCACGGGCGGCGGCTTGCCGGGCAACCTCAATCGTGCGCTGCCTCACACCCTCGATGCCGTGGTGGATACGTCCACGTGGACCATCCCCTCTGTCTTCCGGGTATTGGCCGAAGCGGGGCAGGTGAGTCCAATGGAGATGTTCCGCGCCTTCAACATGGGAGTGGGCATGGTGGTGATCACGGCCAGAGAGAATGTGTCGGCACTGATTTCGCGTGCCGCCGCGTGCAGCATCGACGCCTGGGAACTGGGCAGCGTCGAAAAGGGCAGCGGCGAAGTGCAGTTGCGCGGGTTGGGTGCGTGATGCGCCGCCGACAGGGGTTCCTCGCCGTCGCCACACTGCAGCTTGCCGCGGTAGGCATGTTGGCGTCGGAGGCCGGAGCGCAGACGACGACGGGCCAGTGCACCATGGCCACGTTCAATGGCTCGGCCGCGGACCCCTGTCAGAAGGGACGCGACCTGTTCGCGTTCATCGTGCCGCAGGTTGGTGTGGCACTGTCCGCGGGGAACCCCGTGCTCGGTGAAGGCGGCACGATGGGTGGCTGGGGCAAGCGTGCACTCAGTGTGCGCGTGTCGGCGGTGGAAGGGTATCTGCCCCGCAATTCCGTGCCGATTTCCACGGCCATTGGAGCACAACCCGGTGACTTCGGTGCCAAGCGCACGTACGTGCCGGTCCCCAGCGCCGATGTGGCCGTGGGGCTGTTCTCGGGCGTTCCGGCCGGACTCACCAACGTGGGCGGCATCGATGCGCTGCTTGGGGTGACGTTTGTGCCGGAGGCGTCCGAAGGCACGTTCCGCCTCAAGCCCACCGGATCGAACTTCGCCGTGTCCTACGGCGTTCGTGTGGGGGCACTGCAGGAGTCGTCGGTGGTGCCGGGGGTCAGCATCAGTTACATGCGCCGCAAGCTGCCGACCGAGAACATCGGCTACACGCCCGGCAACGACACGCTCAACGTGAAGAACATCGCCATCACGTCGAACACGTGGCGGCTGGTGGCCAGCAAGCGCATCGCGATCGTGGGCCTCGCGGCGGGTATCGGACGTGACGAAATCGACGGCACCTCCAGCATGGACGGTGTGGTCAACGAATCGGTGGGCTCGGCCACGCTGCGCAGTGCGGTCAACCTCAGCGATGTGCGCACGCGCTCGAAGCGCAACACGGCGTTTCTGAATGCCTCGTTTGGTATTTCAGCCGTGCGTGTCGTGGGCGAGTATGGCTGGTCCAGCGCGGGGACCATCGAACAGACGGTGAACCAATTTGGCGGTCGGCGTGCCAATGAAGCCTACCGGTATGCCTCGATGGGGCTGACGGTGCGATTCTGATGCGTCACACGCCATGAGCGCGTCGCCGCGCAATCACCGCGCCGGGGACGACCAGGAAGCGCACGCGTCGACACATACCGTCGATGACGTGCGCTTCATGCGTCGGGCCATCGCGTTGGCAGAGCGGGGCGCCGGTCAGGTGGCGCCCAACCCCAAGGTGGGCGCTGTCCTGGTGCGTGACGGGCAGGTGGTGGGCGAAGGGTGGCATCAGCAATACGGTGGGCCACACGCGGAGGTGCATGCCCTGGCGGCCGCACACGCGGTGGCCGCCAACGCGGCGCGCGGGGCAACGGCCTATGTGAGTCTCGAGCCGTGCAACCATCATGGCAAAACACCACCGTGCACCGAAGCCCTCATCGCGGCCGGAGTGGCGCGCGTGGTGTGCGCCACACGCGATCCCAACCCCAAGGCCGCGGGGGGCATTGAGCGGCTCGAGGCTGCCGGTATCCGTGTCACGGTCGGGGTGTGCGAGCACGAAGCGCTGGTGCAGAACGCGCCCTTTTTCCATGCCGCCCGGGGCACGGATCGCCCATTCGTGACCCTCAAGCTGGCTGTGTCCATCGACGGCGCCATTGTCGACGCCTCGCGTCAGCGCGGCTGGCTCACCGGGCCGGCTGCCCACGCCGCCGTGCACGCTCTCCGGGCTGACGCGGACGCGGTGGCCGTCGGCATCGGCACCGCCTTGGCCGACGATCCGGCCCTGACCGTCCGCCTCGTGGAGGCCCCGCGGGTGGCTCCGCGCCGGATCGTCTTCGATCGGCAGGGCCGCCTGCCTCTCGACAGTGCCCTGGTGCGCACGGCCGGAGAGATCCCGGTCAGCGTCATCACCCATGCGCCCCGGCCCGTGGCGGCCAATGCCCTGGCCGATGCCGGTGTGCAGGTGCTGGAGGCCGCCGGGCTGGCCGACGCCCTGCGGACGCTCTGGGCCGAAGGGGTGCGCCATCTGCTGGTGGAGGGGGGGGCTGAACTGGGTTCCGCCCTGTTGCACGCCGGACTCGTCCATCACCTGATTATCTTTCAGGCTCCGGTCATTCTGGGGGCAGGCGCCGTGTCGGCGTTTGCCACGTTTCCCGCTGCGGTGGCAGATACTGCGCCGCGCCTGCGGGTGCTCGAACGCCGCGTGTTCGGCGACGACCTGATGACCCGTTACGCTGTTTTCGGAGACTGAAGAACGGATGTTCACGGGGCTCGTGGATGACGTCGGGCTCATCGAGCACGTCGCCGACACACCGGCTGGACGGGAGTTGCGCATCCGCTGCGCCTACCCGGAACTGACCGATGGCGAAAGTGTCGCGGTGAATGGCGCGTGCCTAACCGTTCGCGAACATGGTGCCGATGATGCCCACGGGAGCTGGTTCACGGTGGCGGCCATCGAGACCACCCTGGGACGCACCGTCATTGGTGAGTGGACCGCAGGGCAACGCGTGAACCTCGAGCGCGCCATGCGCATGGGGGATCGTCTTGGCGGGCACATGGTGCTCGGCCACGTCGACGACCTGGGGCTCGTGTTGCGCACGGCCATGGCCGGCGACGCGTGGTTGGTCGACGTGGAGCTGCCGCCCGCGCTTCGTCCCCTCACTGTGGACAAAGGCTCCATCACGGTGAATGGGGTCAGTCTCACCGTGAACGAGATGCTCGAGACTGGCGTACAGCTATCGATCATCGAGTTCACCAAGCAGCACACCACGCTCGGCACCTTGCAGGCGGGGGACCGCGTGCATATCGAAGCCGATGTCCTGGCCAAGCACGTCGAACGACTGATGACGGCCTACACGGCCGCGCACGGCGCTGCGCATGCATCCGCGCATTCCGCTGCCCATATCTCTGCGCGCCTGGGCGCGCCCACTACAGAGTCCTGATGCCCAATTCAGAGCAGAACGCCGGAGTCCCGCGCGACGCGGAGCGGCCGGCTGTCGATCCCGTATTCGGGACGGTCGAGCAGGCGCTCGCCGATATCGCGGCTGGGAAGTTCATCGTCGTGGCTGACGACGAAGATCGCGAAAACGAGGGCGATCTCGTCTGCGCCGCGGAACTGGTCACGCCCGAGATGGTCAACTTCATGCTCGAAGCCAAAGGCATGATCTGTCTGGCCATGACCAACGAGTGGGCCAATCGACTCGGTCTCGAGATGCAGGTGGAGAAGAACACCGAGTCGATGGGCACGGCGTTCACGGTCTCCATCGATGCCGCGGCCAAGTATGGGGTGACCACCGGCATCAGTGCTGCTGATCGCGCCGCCACCATTCGTGTGGCCGCCGACCCCGACTCCACCCGCGCCGACCTGCGCGTGCCCGGGCACATTCATCCGCTGCGCGCCCGCGATGGCGGCGTGCTGCAGCGGGTGGGGCACACCGAGGCCGCAGTGGATCTGGCGCGCCTCGCAGGGTGTCGTCCCGCCGGTGTCATTTGTGAAGTGCTCAACAAGGATGGCACCACTTCGCGTCGTCCGCAGCTCGAGCAGTTCTGCAAGCAGCACGGTCTCACGTTCATCACGATCGCGCAGTTGGTGGCCTATCGCCTCAAGAACGAGCGCCTCGTGCATCGTGTCGCCGAAGCGCGCCTGCCCACCGAATACGGGGAGTGGCGCATCTACGGCTACAAGAACGATGTGGATCAGCGCGAGCACATCGCGATTGCCTACGGCGATGTCTCGCAGGGTGAAGGCGTGCTCGTGCGCATGCATTCGAAGTGCCTCACCGGTGATGTGTTCCACTCGCGCCGCTGCGATTGTGGCTGGCAGCTCGACACCGCCATGGCCATGATTCAGGCGGAAGGCCGTGGTGTGATTGTGTATCTCGATCAGGAAGGTCGTGGCATCGGCCTGATCAACAAGCTCAAAGCGTACGAACTGCAGGACCGTGGCGCCGACACCGTGGAAGCCAATGAGCAACTGGGCTTCAAGGCGGACCTGCGCAACTACGGCATCGGTGCGCAGATTCTGCTCGACTTGAGTGTGCGTTCCATTCGCGTTATGACCAACAACCCCCGCAAGCTCGTGGGGCTCGACGGCTACGGTCTCGTGCTCACCGATCGTGTCCGTATCGAAGCCCCGTCGACTGATGAGAACGCTTCCTATCTTGAAACCAAGCGCACCAAGCTTGGACACCTCTTCGCCATCTGAGATCGACGTGGCTGAGTTCAGTGGAGAACCGCGCGGTGAAGGTCGCCGCATCGTAGTCGTCGCCAGCCGCTTCAACGAAGGCGTGACGGTGCCGCTCGCCGAGGGCGCGGTATCGGCCCTCGTCGGAAAAGG
The DNA here is from genome assembly GCF_000010305.1 of Gemmatimonas aurantiaca T-27. Taxonomy (NCBI): domain Bacteria; kingdom Pseudomonadati; phylum Gemmatimonadota; class Gemmatimonadia; order Gemmatimonadales; family Gemmatimonadaceae; genus Gemmatimonas; species Gemmatimonas aurantiaca. The sequence goes on from NC_012489.1 coordinate 1,776,316, forward strand.
TGTGGCATTCGACAACATCGACGTGTTGTGGGTGCCGGGCGCATGGGAACTGCCCGTGGCCGTACGCCGCGCCTTGAGCAGTGAGCGCTATGACGCGGCGGTCGCGGTGGGTGCGGTCATCCGTGGCGACACACCGCATTTCGACATCGTGGCCGGCGAAACGGCGCGGGGGCTCATGGAAGCGTCGCGGGACTTCGATGTGCCCGTGACGCTGGGATTGCTCACCACCGACACGCTGGAGCAGGCCGAAGCCCGCGCCGGTGGTGTACACGGCAACAAGGGCGCCGATGCGGCCCTGGCCGCGCTGGAAGTCCTGGATCTGTTCGATCGCGCACTACCGGCCAACGACTACGACGAGGATGGCGAGTGATGTCGAATCTTCGTGACGAGGCGTTCTGGGATGCGCCGATGCAGGAACCGCTCGCACCCAAGCAGGGGCGTCGCACACGTGGACGAAAAGTCACGCGTGAAGAGCGCATGGAAACACGCGGCCGGGCGCGCGCGCTGCAGGCACTGTACGCTGCCGACCTGCGCGATCTGACCCAGGTGAAGCGCATTGCCACCACGGTATTCGACGATCTCGCCATCGATCCGGCGGAGCGGTTGTTTGCATCACGCCTGATCGCCACGGTGGCGGATCGCGGTGCGGTGCTCGACGCGGCGCTCGTGGAAGTGACGGCCAACTGGCGCCTCGAACGGCTTGGCGCGATCGAACGCAGTGTCTTGCGTCTGGCGGCTGCGGAACTGGCCCGTGAAGAAACGCCCGTGAAAGTGGTCCTGCAGGAAGCGGTGCACCTGGCCGAGCGGTATGGCACGGAGCGCTCGGCACGCTTCGTGAACGGGGTGCTCGACGCCTACGCCCGTCGGCTCGGACGGTTGTGACCGCGCGAACAGAGCGGTCACCGCAGGCGGGCAACCGTCTGCGGATTGCAGTCGTGAACTGGCAATGCCGCGACAATCCGCAGGCCGGCGGCGCCGAGATCCATCTGCACGAGATCTTCGGGCGGCTGGCACAGGCGGGGCATGAGGTGGTGCTGCTCTGTGGCGGATGGCCCGGCTGTCCACCGCGCGCCACGCTGGACGGCATCGAAGTGCACCGGGTGGGGACGCGCCAATCCTTCCCGTTCCTGGCGCGTCGCTACTGGCACACCCAGTTGGAGCAGCGCGGTTTTGATGTGCTCGTCGAGGACATCAACAAGGTGCCCGTGTTCACACCCACCTGGCGTGCGCCCAAGCTGGTGGGGCTCGTACCCCATCTGTTCGGGGGCACCGCATTCCAGGAACTGGCCGCGCCATTGGCCACGGCGGTGTGGTTGGCCGAGAAACCGCTGCCCTGGTTTTATGCCGGCCATGCGTTCGAGGCCATCAGCGAGAGCACCAAGGACGATCTGGTGCGCCGCGGCATTCCGCGCGACAGTATACGGGTGATTTTCCCCGGCATCGACAGCCAGCATTACACGCCCGACCCCACCCAGCGTGCGGCTCATCCAACCTTTGCGTATCTCGGTCGTCTGAAGAAGTATAAGGGCGTGGATCTGGTGATCCGCGCCTTTGCGGCCTGTGAGGTGCCGAACGCCACACTCGACGTGGCGGGTGCCGGGGAATATCGGGCCGAATTGGAGCGGTTGGCAGGAACCCTTGGAGTAGGCTCGCGGGTACGGTTTTTAGGACGTATTGACGAGACTGATAAGTGCGCTCTGCTACGTCGGGCATGGGCCACCGTCTTCGCATCACCAAAGGAGGGCTGGGGCATCACGAATCTGGAGGCAGCAGCGAGCGGGACTCCGGTGATTGCATCGAATTCTCCGGGAATCCGCGAATCGGTCCGCGACGGTGAGACCGGTTTCCTTGTACCACACGGGGACGTGGCTGCCATGGCTGCATCCATGCGACGCCTCAGCGGCGAGCGAGCGCTCGTCGAACACCTGGGGGCCGCCGCGCGGCAATTCGCCGAAGGGTTCACCTGGGCGAATGCCGCCGATCAGACCGAAACCCACCTCAGAGAAGTCGTGGTGGGAAACGAGTGAGGTCGCTGATGGAGATCATCCTGCACGCGCATCACGCCGAAGTGTCCGATACCCTTCGCGCTCAGGCACAGGCCGCTGTGGAACGCATTGCCTCGCGATTGAAACGCGTGGCCAACGCGATCGTTCGATTCGTGGGTGACGGTCCAACCCGACGAGTCGAGATCGTCCTGCGCGCTGGCAGTCAGGGAGAGCTTTTTGCTCACGCCGACGCCCGCGCCTTCGCACCCGCCCTGTCCGCTGCCGTGCAGCGACTGGAAAGTCAGGTCTCCCGCGCCCGCCGAACCAGGCGAGCACCTCGCGTTGAACGCCGCTCCGGAGATCTCTCCGAGTGAATCGTCGTCTCACGGTCGGCACCCTGTTCGAGCGCATGAAGGACACCCTCGAGCTCGAACTGCTGGGCCCATCCACCGGTCTCGATCGTGAGATCACGAGCCCCGAGGCGTCCAGCCCGGGGCTCGTGCTTGCGGGGTACATCAATCGCTTCCCGTATCAGCGCATTCAGGTGCTCGGCGAAACCGAGATCACCTATTTGCAGTCGTTGGGCGAGGTGCAGCGCACTGCCAACCTCGAACAGTTCTTTGGTTTCCCGCTGCCCTGCGCCTTCATCACGAAGGGCCTCGAGCCGCCCACGCCGCTGATGCGTCTGGCCGAGGAAGCCGGTGTGACGGTGCTGCGCTCGCAGCTCAAGACGGCCGAGTTCTACCGTCTGATCAAGCCGTTTCTGTCGGACCAGTTTGCGCCCACGACCACGTTGCACGGTTCACTGGCCGACGTGTATGGCGTGGGCCTGTTCTTCACGGGCAAGAGCGGCATCGGCAAGTCTGAATGTGTGCTCGACCTCGTGGAGCGTGGACATCGGCTGGTGGCCGACGACCTGGTTTTCGTTTCACGACGCGGCAACGACGTGCTCATTGGTCGTGGACATGAGCTGCAACGGCACTTCATGGAGATTCGCGGAGTCGGGCTGCTCGACATTCCCGCCATCTTCGGCATTCACGCGGTGCGTCAGCAGAAGCGCCTCGAAGTGGTGGTCGTGCTCGAAGAGTGGGATGGCAATGCCCATGTCGACCGCACCGGACTGGACGTGCAGACCATCGACATCCTGGGCGTGGAGATCCCGAAAATCACGGTGCATCTCAATCCCGGCAAAAACATCACGGTGATCGCCGAGGTCATCGCGATGAACCATCTCCTGCGATATTATCGCGGATACGATACGGCGACGGCATTCAACGAACAGTTGATCGACCGCATGCGTCGCAAGTCGGATGTCCAGCGATACCTGCAGGAGGATGACGAGTAGTGAGCACATTTCGATGAGCACCGACGCTGCGCCTGCCGCGATGCCCATTCGTGCGGTGGTGGCCGGACACGGCACCTTCGCCACCGGCGTGATTTCCGCGATCGAACAGATCACGGGACGGGGAGCGGCGTTTCTGCCGATTTCCAACAGCGGGCTGTGTCTCGACGACATCCAGGGCGCGTTGGCTCAGGCCATCGATGACAGTGGTGCCAAGGTCGTATTTACAGACCTGCCGGCCGGCAGTTGTACCATGGCAGTCCGGCGCATGATTCGGGAACGTCCGGGCGTGCTGCTCGTGACCGGCGTGAATCTCTCGCTGCTGCTCGACTTTGCCATGCAGGACGACGCGGATACGGTCACGGCGGTGCAGGGTGCGCTCGATCGTGGCAAGGCGTCCATGGTGGTCTACGGCGCCTGAGGCGTGTCAGTACGGCATCGGCGCATGATCGGTGAGCGCGGATGGTAGTAGTTTGTTGTGCATCTCTCCCGCAGTCCCTCCGCTCGCTTTCAGTACGCTCGCCTGCATGCCCATCGCGCTTTACCGCATTGACGATCGCCTCATCCACGGGCAGGTGGTGGTGGGATGGGGACAACCCCTCGAACTGCGCTTCATCGTGCTGGTCGACGATGATGTCGCGGGCAGCGAGTGGGAGCAGGAGCTCTATCGCATGGGCGTCCCGCCCGAGATGACGGTGCACTTCGCCACCGTCGAGGACGCGACCGCGAAACTCGCACAGTTCGAGCAACACGCCGAGCCGGGCATTGTGCTCGTGGGGGATATCGGCACGATGCTGCGACTGGTCACGAGCGCCACCGGGCGCATTCGCACGGTCAATGTGGGTGGCGTGCATCATGTGCCTGGCCGTACCGGGCGCCTCCGGTACGTGTACCTCACGCCCTCCGAAGAGCAGGCGCTGCGTGATATCGCGGCGCAGGGTGTCGAAGTCACGGCGCAGGACGTGCCGTCGGCCCGCCCGGTTCCGCTGGAAGAACTGCTGCACTCCACGGTCGGCGTATAAGCGTGCTCATGCCCGGCGGACTTCCCGCGTCGTTTGCCGAATTGCTGCCCCTGGTGCTGCTGGCCGGAGTGGTGGGGCTCGACGTGGTGAGTTTTCCGCAGGCCATGATCTCGCGCCCGATTGTTGGCGCGACGCTGGGGGGGGCGTTTCTCGGGCAACCGTTGGCAGGCCTCACCTGTGGCGCGGCGCTCGAGTGCCTGGCACTGGAATCCCTGCCGGTGGGCGCATCACGTTATCCGGAGTGGGGCAGTGCCTCCGTGGTGGCGGGCGCGTTGGCGGCGAGTCATGTCACCCCCACGGGAATGCCCGCCGTGGGACCGTTCGCCATGGCCGTGCTGGTGGGCATCCTGGCTTCGTGGCTGGGCGGCATCAGCATGGTCAAGCATCGGCAACTCATCGCCCACGTGGCGCGCCCTCGCCTGCCGCAACTCGCCGCCGGGAGCCGCAGCACCGTCATCGGTCTGCAGGTGTTCGGAATGACGGCCGACCTGCTGCGCGGGGCCCTGGTGGGCCTGGTGATGTTGTTGGCAGCAGCACCGGTGGTCGACATCGTGCACGCTCGCTGGGCGCTGCGGGACGACCTTTCACGCGCCGTGGTCATCACCTGCGTGGCGGCCGTGGCCGCAGCGGCGGTGTGGAAGGACTTTCATGCCATCTCCGGTACGCGACGACTGTTTCTCCTCTCGCTGGCCGTGGGCACGCTGGTGGTGATCCTTGGCGCCTGACGGGTTTACCGATCCGGGTGCCAGTGGCGCCGCCACTGCGGTGGCGGATCCGCCGCCGCTCGATGTGCCGCTGCACATGTCGATGTACCTGCGTCTGCTCGCCATCCAGGGATCGTGGAACTACGAGCTGCTGGTCGGCAACGGGATGGGGTTCTGCATCGAACCGGCACTGCGGCGTTTGCCTGGCGGCATTGACGGCGAGGCGTACCGGGGAGCGCTCGCCCGGCAGTCCGTCTACTTCAACAGCCACCCCTATCTGGCGGGGCTCGCGGTCGGAGCACTCGCACGGGCGGAGCTTGAACAGACCCCGCCGGCCAAGATCGAACGCTTCCGCAGCGCACTGTGCGGTCCCCTCGGCAGTGTCGGCGATCGCCTCGTGTGGGCGGCGTGGCTACCCGCCTGCTCCCTGGTGGCCATCCTGCTGTTCGGCTTTGGCTGGTCCCCGCTTGGAGTGATGGCGGGATTCCTGATACTGTACAACCTGGGCCATTTCGGGTTGCGCGATTGGGCGCTGCGTGCCGGCTGGAAACACGGCCTGCGGGTGGCGTCGGCACTGGGGCACCCGGTGCTGCAGCACGGTCCGCGCTACATTGGTCGGGTGTCGGCAGTGTTGGGAGGATTGGCATTACCGTTGGCCGTGCATCGTGCCATCGGTGGCGAACCACCGCTGACCCCCATCCCGATGGGTGTCGCTGCGGCCACGCCGCTGCTTGCCGTGTTCCTCGTGCGTGTGCAGGGCCGCGCTGAAGGGTGGCGCGTCGTCTTGTGGCTGCTCGCGGCTTTTGTCCTCTACTCGGTGGTCATTGATGGCTGAACGCTCCGTCCAAATCGTCAACAAGCACGGGCTGCATGCCCGTCCCGCAGCAGAAGTGGTCAAGGCAGCCTCGCGCTTCAAGGCTGACATCACGATCTGCCGTGACGATCTCGAAGTGAACGGCAAGAGCATCATGGGCGTCATGATGCTCGCTGCGGAGTTCGGTGCCACGATCACGCTGCGCGCCACCGGCCCCGATGCCGACGACGCGCTCGAGGCGTTGACGACGCTGGTCGCCTCGCGGTTCGGAGAGGCCTAGTGGATTCCGTCCTCCGCGGCATTCCGGCGTCGCCGGGAATCGTCGTGGGTCCGGTGCACTTGCTGCGCTGGGAGGTGCCGGAAGTCCGCCATCGTCTGATCGATGACAGCGAGATCGAGGCCGAAATCGCGCGCTTGCACGAAGCGATCGAGCAGGCGCGCGAGCGTCTGCGTACGCTGCGCGCGCGCGCCGAAGTACAGGCCGGTCCAGAGGAGGCCGGCATTTTTGATGTGCAGCTCTCCATTCTCGATGACAAGGAGCTGATCAACAGCGCCATCGTGCTGGTGCGCCAGAACTTGGGGGCCGAGAAGGCGTTTGATCTCGTCCTGCTGGAGTGGCGGCAACACTTTGCACGCCACAGCGCACCCATGTTGCGCGAAAAGGTCGGCGACCTGGTGGATGTGCACATCCGCGTGCTGTCCATCCTGCTGCACCTGCCGGATCACGATCCCGTCGACGTGCCGCGTGGCGCCAATGCCATCCTCGTCACGCACGACCTGACGCCGTCACTCACGCTGCAGCTCGATCGCGAGTGCATCGCGGCGATTGCCACGGAAGCCGGCACCGCCACCGCGCATGTGGCCATCCTCGCACGGTCGTTGGGCCTGCCGGCGGTCGTCGGGCTGCGCAATGCGCTGGCCGCGCTGCAGGGCGGTGAAACGGCCATCCTCGATGGTACCGACGGCACGCTGGTCACCAAGCCCACCGACGTCGAAATCGAGGAGGCCCGGGCGCGTATCACAGCCGCCGAAGGGCAGGCCCCGGTGTTGCGCGAGCTGGCGCTCAGTGAGCCCATCACGCGAGACGACGTGCGTGTCGTGGTGCGGGCCAATGTCGACATTCCGGAAGAAGCCGAACTGGCGGCCGGCAGCGGCGCTGAAGGGGTGGGACTCATGCGTACCGAATTCCTCGTCGTGGGGCGTGCCAGCATGCCCGACGAGGAAGAACAGTACCGCAGCTACAAGCGCGTGTTGTTGGCATTCGGTAATCGGCCGGTCGTGATTCGCACGTTCGACATCGGCGGCGACAAATTGCCCGTCGGCGGCTTCCCGACCGAACCCAATCCGTTTCTCGGGTGGCGCGCCATCCGGATGTGCCTCGACGAGAGTGATCTCTTCAAGGTGCAGTTGCGGGCCTTGCTGCGCGCGGCCGTGCATGGTGATCTGCGTATCATGCTGCCGCTGGTGGTCACGGTCGACGAAGTGCGTGAGACGCGTCAGCTCATTGCCGAAGCGGTGGCCGAACTGTCTGCGCGGCGGGTGCCGTTCCGCGATGACGTGCCGCTTGGGGTGATGGTCGAAACGCCGGCGGCCGCTATCGCCTGTGACACACTGGTGCGAGACGTGGACTTCTTCAGCATCGGGTCCAACGATCTGGTGCAGTACACCCTCGCGGTCGACCGTGGCAATGCGAACCTGGCTCCACGGTTCACTCCCTTCCACCCAGCGGTCCTGCGGCTGATGGCGCAGGTCCAATCCACGGGCGAGGCCAATGGCATCGACGTGTGCGTGTGCGGGGAAATGGCGTCTCAGCCGCTGGCGGTCTTTGCCCTGATGGGGCTCGGCATCCGGCAGTTGAGTGTGGCCCCCCGGGCGGTGGCGGACGTCAAGCGGATCATCCGCGGCGTTCGGGCCGGAGCCGCCGAGGACGCTGCTCGGGCCGCTATGCAAGCCGGAACTGCGCGCGAAGCCGAGATCCTGCTGCGTCGTCGGTTGCGCGCTGAGCTTGAGCGCTAATACCGTTCCTGTTTGGCCGTCCGCCTGCAACGGATGGCCCTGTTTTCACTTTCACATCAGAGCGTCGCGTGGCCGATCGTCATCTCTTCACATCGGAGTCCGTCACCGAGGGGCACCCGGACAAGATCGCAGATCAGATCTCCGATGCCGTCCTGGATGCCCTCCTGACCGAGGACCAGAAGGCCCGTGTCGCCTGTGAGACGTTGGTCACCACGGGTCTCGCGGTGATTGCCGGAGAAATCACGACGACGGCCTACGTGCACCTGCCCGAGATCGTGCGCCGGACCATCGACGGGATCGGCTACAACGACGCGTCGTTCGGGTTCGACTCCAAGACGTGCGCGGTGATGAGCACGATCGACCGTCAGTCGCCCGATATTGCGCAGGGCGTGGATACCGGCGGCGCGGGTGACCAGGGCATGATGTTCGGCTACGCCACCGACGAAACGCCGGAGCTCATGCCGATGCCCATCCAGCTCGCGCATGCGCTCACGTATCGCCTGTCGGAACTGCGCAAGGACGGCACGCTGCCGTGGCTGCGCCCCGACGGCAAGGCGCAGGTGAGTGTGGTGTACGAGGACAACCTTCCGGTGGCCATCGACACGGTGGTGATCTCCACACAGCACGACGAGCGGGTGAGCAACACCAAGCTGCGTCGCGCCATCCTCGATGACGTGATCCACGCGGTGCTGCCGGAAGAGATGATCGGTCGCAAGCTCAAGACCCACATCAATCCCACGGGCCGCTTTGTCATCGGTGGTCCGCAGGGTGATGCGGGGCTCACTGGCCGCAAGATCATCGTGGATACCTACGGCGGCATGGGCCGGCATGGCGGCGGCGCGTTCAGCGGCAAGGATCCCTCCAAGGTCGACCGTTCGGCGTGTTACGCGGCGCGGTGGGTGGCCAAGAACATCGTGGCGGCCAAGCTGGCCAAGCGATGCGAAGTGCAGGTGGCCTACGCCATTGGCGTCGCCGAGCCGGTCTCGGTGTACGTACAGACGTTTGGCACTGGGGCGGTGCCCGATCGGGCGATCGAAGCGGCGGTGCAGGAGGTGTTCGACCTGACGCCGCGTGGCATCAGCACGGCGCTCGACCTGCGCAAGCCGATCTATCAGGCCACCGCCGCGTATGGTCACTTCGGCCGCAAGCCGGAAACCATCGGTCGTGGCCGCAGCGCGCGCACCACGTTCACGTGGGAACGCACCGATCGTGTGACGGCGCTGAAGAAGGCCATCCGATGATCCGGTACAGGGCATGAGGTACGGCGTGCACGTCGCGTCAGTACGCGGGGTGCACGCCGCCTGCTGCTCTCTTCTTTCCGCAACGCGGAGGCGTCCATGACGGAGCCCTCGATGGTGGAAGTCACCGTGGCTCGGCTGGGACTCGACAGCACCTCCAATGCGTATGTCGTCGTCCTGCGCGAGCAGGACGGTCAGCGCATGGTGCCCATCTGGATCGGGCGCCCCGAGGCCGAGTCCATCCTGATGCAGATGAATCATTTCACACATGAGCGGCCGCTCACGCATGATCTGTGCAAGGCACTGATCACGGGCATGGGTGGCACGCTCCGTCGTGTGAACATCACGCATGTGAAGGCCAGCACCTACTTCGCCGAGCTGCACATCGAGACACCGAGTGGGCTGGTGAAGATCGATGCCCGTCCGTCGGACAGCATCGCCGTGGCGTTGCGGTTGTCCTCACCGGTGTATGTCGCCGACACGTTACTGACCGAGGTCGACGAAGACGACGATGTCGACCTGCCGTCGTTCCCTGAGGCCCCACCGGTGCCGCAGGAGCTGACGGCAGACGCGCTCAAGGCCTATCTCGAGCGACTCCAGCCGGAAGACTTTGGCCGTTTCATGCCGTGATTGTCCCTGTTCTCTCTTCGTTCTCCATGCGTCCTGTCTCCCGCCTGACCACGTTTGTTGCCGTTGCGCTGTCGCTCACGGCGCCCTTGCACTCGGGAGGAGCCCAGGTCGCTCCGTCTGCCGCCAGGACAGGAACGCCTGCGTCCGCTGCTGCCCAGGCACCGCGCACCGTGGAAGGGCGGGTGCGACGCCCCATGGGCGAGCAAGGGGATTCGACGGGCATGGGGCCGGCAGCCAATGTCTGGGTCACGCTGCATCGTGTCGGCAGTGACACCGCTGGCGCGATCGACTCGACGCGCTCCGACGCGGCGGGCCGCTACCGGTTTCGCTATGTGCCACGTGGCGCAGGCGACGCGGTGTATTTCGCCTCCAGCACCTGGGACGGCATCGCCTACTTCACGGCGCCACTGCGCAGCGCGAACGCGCGCGACGATGCCGCCGAGATCACGGTGTTCGACACCACGTCACGCACCTTCCCGCTCACGGTGAAGGGACGGCATCTGATTGTGAGTCGTCCGGACAGCACGGATCGTCGCACGATCGTCGAAGTGTTCGAATTGTCCAACGACAGCCTCAAGGCGCTGGTGTCGGTGGATACCACGACACTGCGTCCGACATGGTCGGTGAGCATCCCCGCCACAGCGATGGATGTGCGCGTCAATGATGGCGACATCTCACCCAATGCGTTTGTAGCATCGAACGGCCGGGCGTCTGTGTACTCACCGATTGCACCGGGCATCAAGCAGGTGGCGTTCACCTACAAGTTGCCCAACAGCAGCTTTCCGCTGGCGCTGACCTCGGAAGATGGCGCGGTGGTGTTCGAGGTCCTGCTCGAAGAACCACAGGGCAGTGTGAGTGGCCAGGGCTTTACCGCCGTGGAGCCCGTGTCGCTCGAAGGACGCAACTTCAAGCGCTCGCTGGCGCAGGATCTCAAGCCGGATACCCGCATTGTCATCGAGCTGCCGTCGACCGGCACGCCGGGGCGCAATCTGTACATCGCAGCGCTGCTGGCCGCGATCGGTTTCATGATGCTGCTGGTGCTGTCGCGTTCGATGCAGCGTACGGCCAGCAAGCGTGCCGGTGCGGCGATCACGCCAAGTTTGCGGCCCCGCGAGTCCGAAGCACCGTTGGCGGATCGTCTCGCGCAGGAGATCGCGGCGCTCGACGCCACGTATGCGCGTCAGCAGGAGCCGTCGGCCAGTGTGCAGCAGGCGTACACCACGCGTCGTGCCGAGCTGCGCGCCGCCTTGGCCGCCGAGTTGGGGCAACCGTTCGACAGTAGCGAGTCGAAGTAGGCACTTTTGTCACTGAGGCAGGTCATCGTTATGCGGCATCCTCTCGTGGCCCTGCTGGCCGGCGCGCTGGCAATCATGGCGGCCTGCACGACCGCCGCAGACAAGCCGGCCGCCATCGATTCCAGTCACGCCGCCGCGCCTGCCGACACCGATGATTTTGGTGCACCGCTGCCCACCGATGCCCGCTTCGCGGCTCGTGTGGTGTCACTCAATCCGGCCGCGACCGAAATCATCTTCGCCATCGGTGCCGACAGTGCTCTGGTCGGACGCTCACGCTGGGATGAATTCCCCAAGGAAGTTGAGCGCATCATGCCGGTGGGGGATGGCATCCGGCCGAGCATCGAGACGGTCCTGTCGGTGCAACCCACGCTGGTCATCCTGTATGCAACCGCCGACAATCGATCGGCGGCGGAAGCGCTCACGCGCGCCGGGGTGAAGACCGTGGCGCTGCGGGCCGATCGTATCGCGGGTTTTTATGCCCTCACCCAACGGCTTGGTGTCATGCTGGGCGCCACGACGCGCGCCGACGTGGTGGTCGACAGTGTTCGCCGCACGATCGAACGGGTGCGCGCACTCACGGCCACCATACCGGAACGCCCCACCGTGGTGTGGCCGGTGTGGGAGTCTCCCCCGATGGTGATCGGCGGAGGCAGTTATCTCGACGAACTGCTCACCATCGCCGGGGCTCGCAACGTCTTTCATGACGACTCCACGGCGTCGCCGTCGGTGAGTATCGAGGAGATCGCGCGGCGTGCCCCTGCGTTGGTCATCACAGGGTCGACCCGCGTGGCCGCATTGAAAGAGGCGACGTCATGGCGCGCCGTTCCGGCGGTACGCGAAGGACACTTTGTGGTGGTCGATCAGGACGTGACCGGACGGCCGTCGGTGGTACTGGGCATGGCCGCTACACATCTGGCGCGACTGTTTCATCCGACGCTGGCCGATTCTCTTCGGTGACGCGGTGAACACACGCGCCTGGCACAACTCGTGGGTGTGGGGCGGCGGACTACTGGCCCTGGCCGTCGTCGCGGTGGTGGGCGTGATGGTGGGCGCTGTCCCACTTTCTACCGCTGATGTGTTCAACGCGGTGCAGGGGCAGGGACATCCGTCGACCGTGGCGATTGTGCGTGATCTGCGATTGCCCCGCGTCTTGCTGGCCGCGCTGGTCGGCGCGGGGCTCTCGATGAGTGGCGGTGCCTTGCAGGGCACACTGCGCAATCCACTGGCCGAGCCCTACCTGCTGGGTGTGTCGGGGGGAGCGGCCGTGGGGGCGGTGTTGGCCATGGCACTGGGGGTGGCAGCACCGCTGGTGGTCACGGCCTGTGCCTTCGCCGGCGCGGCCGCAGCCACGGTGCTGGTGGCAGGGCTGGCGCGTGTCGTGGGTGGCAGTGGCGACACCCGGTTGTTGCTGATGTCTGGTGTGGTGGTGGGAGCCTTTGCCAATGCCACCATTCTCGTGGCGCTGGCCGGCGCGCCGCCCGAACGGCTGCGCGGAGCTTTGTGGTGGATGATGGGTTCGGCGGCCGATGCGTCGTGGGGGGCTGTGGGCCGCAGCGTCGTCGCCATTGGGGCGTTGGGTGCTCTGTTGATATGGCGGGCCCGCGAACTCGATGTGCTGGCTCTCGGGGCCGAACCGGCCGCCGCGTTGGGGGTCAATGTGGAGCGCGCAGCCCGGCGCACATTCCTCGTGGCGTCGTGGCTGGCAGCCGCCACGGTGGCGGCGGCTGGGCTGATTGGTTTCATCGGGCTTGTGGTGCCCAACCTCGCCCGCGCACTCGGTGCGAGGCAGCATCGCACGATGTTGTTGCTGTCTGCGCTGTATGGGGCCGTCCTGCTCATCGTCGCCGATATCGCCGCGCGGACCCTGCGCGCACCGGTGGAGTTGCCACTGGGGGCGCTCACGGCGCTGATCGGTGTGCCGTTTTTCCTCATGCGTCTGCGCAAGGTGATGACGTGAGTGCCGCGTCCAGCGGGCATGTCGCATCGACGCTGCGATTTCATGACGTGCAGGTTCGGTATCCCGGTCGTGATCGGCAGGCCCTCGATGGTGTGTCGTTCGATGCCGAGCCTGGTCGCATCACCGCAGTGGTCGGCCCCAACGGGAGCGGCAAGAGCACACTCGTGCGGGCGCTGTTGCGTCGTGTGGTGCTGCAGGCGGGCCGCATCACGCTCGATGACACCGGCGTCGACGGACTCGATCCGCTCGCGCTGGCGCGTCGCGTGGCCGTCGTGCCACAGCGCGAAGAACCGGTGATGCCGCTCGAGGTGGAGGAGTTCGTGGGGCTGGGTCGGTTTCCGCATCGTGGCGCATTTGGGGCGCCCTCGGCCGAGGATCGGGAGGCCGTCGCCCGCGCCATGCAGCGGGCCGGCATCGACGAGTGCGCGGGACGTCGCACCGATTCGCTGTCGGGCGGAGAATGGCAACGGGCCCGCATTGCCCGCGCACTCGCCCAGGACACCGATATCCTCGTGCTCGATGAACCCACCACCTTCCTCGACATCGCGCACGAAATGGCGGTGTTCGAATTGGTGGATGCCCTGGCGCGTGAAGGGCGCACGGTGCTGCTGGTCAGTCACCAGCTCAATCTCGTGGCGCGTTTTGCCGAACACATCGTGTTGCTCGATCATGGTCGCGTGGCGGCCGCTGGCGATGCAGACGCGGTGATGCGGGGCGACGTGCTGGAGAGCGTCTACGAATGGCCGCTGGTGGTGACCCGTGATCCGGCCGTTGGAGCACCGGCTCTGTTGCCACTCCGGGGACGCCTCCGGTCGCGCCCATGAGCGTGCTCGCCACCGACGCGATTGTGCTGCATGTCGCGGACTACATGGAGTCGAGTCGGATTCTGCGACTCGTCACGCGCGAGAGCGGCGTGGTGTCGGTGCTGGCGCGCGGCGCACGTTCTTCACGCAAGCGATTTGGTGCGGCCGTCGATCTGTTTGCCGAAGGGCAGGCGCAACTGCAGACAAAACCCGGACGTGATCTGCACACGCTGGTGAGCTTCGATGTGACGCGTGCACGCGCCGGGCTCGCCCTCAGTCTGGTGCGTTTCTCGGCAGGCAGCGCGATCGCCGAGGTGGCGCTGCGCCTGATTCACGATGAGCCGGCACCCATGGTGTACGAGCTGTTGGCCGACGGTCTGGATCGTCTTGCGACGGCTGATGACGCGCACGCCACATCGACGGCGTTGGGTGTCCTCTGGATGCTGATCTCCGAAGTGGGGTTTCGCCCCTCGCTCGATGCATGCGCCGAGTGTCACACACCACTCGATCCGGCCGCATCGGCGCGGTTCCATCACCGTGCCGGCGGGACACTGTGTGATCGATGTGGCAGACTGTCGCCCGGCGGTCGCCTGTTACCACCGGAGGCAATTCACACGGTGCGTCTCTGGTTGGAGAATCAGGTGCCCACCATAGCGGACAACGATGCCCGAGCCCATCAGCGCCTTTTGCGGGAATTCCTCAGCCAACACCTCCCGGATAGGCGCCCGCTGCGGGCATATCACACATGGGAGGACGGATATTCCTGATATTGAACTTTAAGTGTGGTGCCGTAAGTCGTTGTTAATTAAACGAATAAGACAAAATTGTGATTTTTGAGGCAGATTTGGGACCCGTTCCGCTGGCAGGATTGTTGCTTGACGCATGTACTTGAGCGTCCTAGGTTCACCAAGGGGCCTGATGGGCAGGTCCTTTGAGAACTTCAACGGAGACTTCGACTCAAAACCTGATTCGTCGGTCGGAGAAGCAACATGAAACGTATGTGGGGAGCACTGGGACTCGTGCTCGCTCTCACCGTGTTCATGCCACGAGTCGCGGCAGCCCAGAAGCAAGACCCCAAGGCTCGCCGCAATGGAGCAACGCTCGGACAGAACTATCCGAATCCGTTCAATCCTGAGACTCGCATTCCGTTCAGTGTGGGAGATGATGCGCCCACCTGTTCCAATTCTTCTCGGCAGTATCGTGTGACCCTGAAGATCTACAACGTCATTTCAGGGTATGTCGCGACACCTGTCCTGCAGGGTGGATCCAACGGAGTGGCCGGTGGTCAACCGCTGGAAAATCTGTCCATTTCGTGCGGCCAGTATGTGGCGTACTGGGATGGCAAAATCCAAGCAACCAGACGGGAGGCTGCCTCAGGCGTGTATCTGTATCGCCTCGAGGTGGATGGCGTGCCGCTGGTAGGCAAGATGGTCAACATGAAGTGAGTTCGGGAATCTTCGAGCATCACGAGGCCCGCAAGACTTCGAGATGGCGCGCTGGGTGAGCGGACCCGGCGCGCCATTTTGTATTCCTGACACTGCAGAATTGTCGTACACGTACCATTCATGGTGCTGTATCCCTGCTTACCTCTGCACAATTGGCGCGTCGGCGCTGGCATCGACGTTGCCTGATCTCCGATCATGATCAATCCTGACCGTCTGACCGTGAAGAGCGCGGAAGCGCTCAACGAGGCTGTGGCCCTGGCCCGCAAGGCCGGCAACCCCCTCGTCTACGATCTGCATCTGCTCCTCGCGTTGCTGGCGCAGGACGAAGGCATCGTGGTTCCGGTGCTGCAACGCGTGGGCGTGAACGTCACCAGCGTACGTGCCGCGGCCGAACTGGAAGCCGGACGCTACGCCAAACAGTCCGACGCCCAGCCCACATTCAGTCGCGAGCTCACTCAGGTCGTCGACGCCGCTGAGCGCGAAGCGAAGACCTTGGGCGACGAATACGTGTCCACCGAGCATTTGCTGGTGGCGCTGTCCGATGCCAAGGGCACCGACAGTACGCGCGTGCTCACGGCCGCCGGTGCGCATCGCCAGGCACTGCTTGATGCCCTCAAGCTCGTGCGTGGTGCGCACAAGGTCACCGACCAGAGCCCTGAGCAGCAGTATCAGGCCCTGCAGAAGTTCACGCGCGATCTCACCGAGTCGGCGCGCAAAGGCAAACTCGATCCGGTCATCGGACGCGACGAAGAAATCCGTCGCGTCATCCAGGTGCTCTCGCGCCGCACCAAGAACAATCCGGTGCTTATCGGCGAACCGGGTGTGGGCAAGACCGCCATCGCCGAAGGGCTCGCCCAGCGCATCGTCAGCGGTGACGTCCCTGAAGGACTGCGCAACAAGAAGCTGGTCTCGCTCGACCTGGGCGCACTCATCGCCGGTGCCAAGTTCCGCGGTGAGTTCGAGGAACGGCTCAAGTCGGTGCTCAAGGAGATCATCAGCGCCGATGGGCTGTACATCGTCTTCATCGACGAATTGCACACACTGGTCGGAGCGGGGAAGGCCGAGGGCAGCATGGACGCGGGCAACATGCTCAAGCCCATGCTCGCGCGTGGCGAACTGCGTGTGGTAGGCGCCACCACGCTCGACGAATACCGTCTGCATGTCGAAAAGGACGCGGCCCTCGAGCGGCGTTTCCAGCCGGTGTTTGTGGGCGAACCCAGCGTCGAAAGCACCATCGCCATCCTGCGCGGTCTCAAGGAACGCTACGAGGCGCACCATGGCGTACGTATCACCGATGGCGCGGTGGTCGCGGCAGCCACGCTGTCCAATCGCTACATCGGTGATCGGTTCCTGCCCGACAAGGCCATCGATCTGATCGACGAAGCGGCTTCGCGGCTGCGTATCGAGATCGATTCGGTGCCGCAGGAAATCGATGAAGTGGAGCGGCGCATTGTGCAGCTCGAGATCGAAAAGGCGGCGCTGCAGAAAGAGAGTGATGCCGCATCCATCGATCGTCGGCAGACCCTCGAACGCGAACTGGCCGACCGGAAGGAGAAGGCCGCCGGTATGCGCGCGCAGTGGCAGCAGGAGAAGGACACGCTGGGCGCCGTTGGCCGTATCAAGCAGGAAATCGAGCAGACGCGATTCGAAGCCGAGCAGGCCACCCGGTCGGGTGACCTCAACAAGGCCGCCGAGATCACGTATGGGCGGGTGCCGCAGCTCGAGCGCGAGATGAAGGAGGCCGAAGCGCGCCTGGCCAGCAACGCCGGACGACCGCAGTTCCTCAAGGAAGAAGTGGGCGCCGACGATGTGGCCGAAGTGGTGGCGCGGTGGACGGGCATTCCCGTGACCCGGATGCTCGAATCGGAGCGCGAACGTCTCACCAAGCTCGAAGACGTACTGGCCACGCGAGTGGTGGGACAGCGCGAGGCGGTGCGCGCCGTGGCCAACGCGGTGCGTCGCTCACGCGCTGGGCTGCAGGATCCGAATCGCCCGATCGGCTCGTTCATCTTCCTCGGACCCACGGGTGTGGGCAAGACGGAAACGGCGCGCGCGCTGGCGGAGTTCCTGTTCGACGATGAACACGCGATGGTGCGGATCGACATGTCGGAGTACATGGAGAAACACGCCGTCGCACGACTCATCGGCGCACCACCGGGATACGTGGGCTACGAAGAAGGTGGGCAGCTCACGGAAGCCGTGCGTCGTCGGCCGTATTCGGTGATCCTGTTCGATGAAATCGAGAAGGCGCATCCGGATGTGTTCAACATCCTGCTCCAATTGCTCGATGATGGACGCCTCACCGATTCGCAGGGGCGCACCGTGGATTTCCGCAACGCCGTCATCATCATGACGTCGAATGTGGGCAGTCAGCTCATTCTCGAGCGTGGACAGACCGACGACGGCGCGTGGAGTCGGGTGGAACAGGAAGTCCTCGGCGCCCTGCGAGGCGTGTTCAAGCCGGAATTCCTGAATCGTATCGATGATGTGGTGGTGTTCCATCCACTTGGTCGCGGCGAGCTGGATCACATCGTGGACCTGCAACTGGCGCATCTGCGCAAGTTGCTGAGCGACCGAAAGCTGTCGCTGACCCTCACCGATGCGGCCAGGCAGTATCTGGCCGATGCTGGCTACGACCCGATCTTCGGCGCGCGTCCGCTCAAGCGGGCGGTGCAGCGTCTGTTGCAGAACCCGCTCGCACTGGCCGTGCTGGAAGGGCGATTCAAGGACGGCGATACCATCCATGCCGATCTGGTCGAAGGCGGGGAAGGGTTGAGCTTCTCGCACGCACCGGCTGGAGATCACGTGTGATGCCAGCGGGCATGTCGGCGTGATGGTGCGGCACCGCTGGACTGTTGGATTGACACTGAGCGCCGCCGCAGGCGTGTTGGCCTGTGGCGGCGCGTCGTCCGACAGGGTCACCAGTCCGACTGGCGGCGGGCCTGGGGGATCGGGCAGTACGGTCCCGTCGGGGCCAGTGGCGCCTATGGTCGTTGGCACGGCGCAGGTCGACCCCCTCGGGTACATCGAGTACACGCCTGGAGACGCTCCTGTGGTGATCATCGCGCCGCATGGAGGCACGCTGCGCCCCACGGGACTTCCCGATCGGAACTGTGCGGGCTGTGAGACGTCGAACGATCTCGAAACACAGGCGTTGGCGAGGCTCCTCGTCGAGCGCTTTCACGCGGCGACTGGCCGACGGCCACATCTGGTGGTGAATCGACTGCATCGCGTGAAGTTCGATGCCAATCGCGATATGGATGAAGCCACCGGAGGCTCGGGCACTTTACGCGCACCGTGGAATTGGCTGCATACCGCTGTCGATTCGGCGAAAGCCACGGTGCAGCGTCAGCACGGTCGAGGGCTGGTGATCGACCTGCATGGTCATGCACATGCCATTGCCCGTCTGGAACTGGGCTACCTGCTCGACGGGGCGGTGCTGCGAACATCGGACACGGACCTGACCACCAGCGTTGCCCTGCAGCAAAGCAGTCTCGCCCGCCTCGCGCGTGATACGCACATGGTGGCGGACCGCGGCGCCGCACTGCTGCGTGGGCCACGCAGTCTGGGCACACTGCTCGATGCGAAGGGGTTTGCTGCCGTGCCCTCGACCTCCGATCCGGCGCCACGCACCGGTGAGCCGTTCTTCGAGGGTGGCTACAACACCCGGCGGCACGGTTCTCTGAGTGGCGGTGCGCTCGATGCCATCCAGATCGAAGCGCCCAACGTGGGCGTTCGTGATACCGAAGCGAATCGGGTGCGCTTTGCTGAAGCGCTGGCGCAATCGCTCCGCACCTATCTGATCACACATTACGGGTGGCAGAGCCCCACGTGAGCCACTCATGAGCACAACGCCGGTGTCGCCTCCCGTGGAATTCGCCATGCGTCAGGCCTTGCAGGAGGCGGAGCAAGCAGCCGCAGCCGGCGAAGTGCCCGTCGGCGCGGTGGTGATGCGCACCGAGACTGGGGAGATCATCGTTCGCGCGCAGAACCGCATGCGCCGCGATGGTGACGCCACGGCGCACGCCGAGGTCCTCGCACTGCGTGAGGCCGCCCGTATCGCGGGTGATGCCCGACTGGGCGAGTTCACACTGGTGGTGACCCTCGAGCCGTGTGCGATGTGCGCCGGCGCGATTGTGCTGGCCCGCATTGGTGCGCTGGCCTTCGGCGCATGGGATGAGAAGGCTGGCATGTGTGGCAGCGTCGGTGACATCGTGCGCCATGCCCGTCTCAATCACCGCCCGGCGGTGCAGGGTGGGGTGCTGGAGTCCGAGAACAGAGCGTTGCTGCAGCAGTTTTTCGCCGAGCGACGCTGAACGGCACTATCCGCGCGTCGTGTGTGTTCCCGGACGGGCCGCTGTGAGGGTGGACAGCCGCAGTTCGGAGTGGTAACTGGAGAGGTAGCGATTTTCCCCCACCTTTCCGATCCCGCCATGTCCCGCTCTTCAGGTGTGTTGTCCGCGACGGCGCTGACCGCCGTGTTGGTCCTGTCGGCATGCGATCGCGCGGCCGCGCCGCCGCCAGCGCCCCAGGCTCCGCCATTCCAGGCCATTTCGCTCATTGGCGACACCCTGCGCACCCTGCCACTGTCGGCCGAAACGCGCACCAAGTACGAAGCCCAGTTGGCCGAAGCCCGCAAGGCGTATGAGCACACGCCCACCGACGTCGATTCGATCATCTGGTATGCCCGCCGTCTGGGGTACCTCGGTCAGTCACGTGAAGCCATCGAGGTGTACACGCGCGGCATCGAGCTCTATCCGGAAAACCCGTGGCTCTATCGGCATCGCGGCCATCGCTACATCTCGGTGCGCGACTTCGACGCGGCGGTGATGGATCTCGAAAAGGCCACCGCGCTGGTGGCGGGCAAGCCCGATGAAGTGGAGCCCGATGGCCAGCCCAATGCGCAGAACACGCCCATTGGCACGCTGCATTCGAACATCGGCTATCACCTCGCCCTCGCGTATTACCTGCAGGGCAAGTTCGACAAGGCGGCCGAAGTCGCGCAGCGTGAAGTCAACGCCGCCAACAACGACGATCGCAAGGTGTCCATGACGCACTGGCTGTACATGTCACTGCGTCGTGAAGGCAAAGACTCCGCGGCGGCGGCTGTCATTGCGCCCATGTCGCGTGACATGAACATCATCGAAAACCACGCCTATCATCGCTTGATGCTGCTGTACAAGGGTATCCTGCCGCCCGACTCGGTGCTCACGGTGGGTCCGCAGGGTGAACTGTCAGTCAGCGATGCCTCGGCTGCATACGGTGTGGCCAACTGGCATTGGTACAACGGACGCCAGGCCGAGGCGACGGCGCTGTGGCGTCGCATCGTGGGCGCCGGCCAGTGGGGCGCGTTCGGTTCGGTGGCTTCCGAAGCCGAACTCGCGCGTTTGCCCAAGGACACCACGACCGCCAAGTAAACGGCACTGCGAAGCACCAGCGCCGTTGAGTCGTTGCTGAGTCGCTGTTCAGTACCCTCGGGTTCGATCCACCACCCACTTCGGCATTTCACCGCGCGCCAGGGCTTCGGCACATTCGAGAAACCCCGCCACCGCACCCGCGGTGGTGGTGAGTCCCGAGATGTGTGGTGACACGATCACTCGCGGGTCGTTCCAGAGTGGTGAATCGGGAGGCAGCGGTTCACGGACAAAAACATCGAGCGCGGCGGCACGCAGCCAGCCGCGCTCGAGTGCTTCGGGGAGTGCCTGTTCTTCGATCACAGCACCACGTCCGGCGTTGAGCAGGCCGGCGCCGCGGCAGCGTGACAGCACATCACGCGAAATGATCCCGCGTGTGGTCGGTGTGTCCGGCAGGCTGCTGATGATCCAGTCGGCATCGGTCACCAGCTCCGGCAGCGCGTCGATGGTGCGCACCGCGTGAAAGGCCGGATGATCGGAAAGGCCGCTGCGCGAGAGACCGGTCACGTGGCAGCCCAAAGCGCGCAATGATGTGGCAATGGCTCGACCGATGTCTCCGGTGCCCAGCAGCAGTGCTCGCGTACCGGCCACCGGCGCGATGTCCCGCGGCGCCCATTCACGTTGCTGCTGCGCCACCGCCAGCGATGGCAATTGCTGCTGAATGGCGAACACGCGGGCGACGGTCCATTCGGCGATCATCGGCCCGAATGATTCCGCTGAGCGCGTGAGCAAAATGCTGTGGTCGAGCGCCGGAGAATTGAGCCAGGCATCCACACCCGCCCCGGTGCTGTGCACCCAGCGCACCTGGCCCATCGTATCGGCGCGCCGAGGTGGCCGGAATCCCACATAACATTCGGCCCACTCGAGGTCTTCGCTCGTCACCTCCGCCGGTGCTCGATTGCGCACATCGAGATCGGCACGTCGGGCGCGGATGGCATCGCTGATCGCGACATGGTCCTGACCGCTCACCAGAATGCGGTGGGCGGCAAAGGGCAGGGGCAGTGTCATGGCCATGGGGCGGCACGGGCGCGGAGGGTCTGACGAACGGAAACGCTGAATTTAGTCGACCGCCGACCGTCGTATGCCGGCCCCATGGAGGACCGGCATACGCAGGCACTGTCTGCGACTTACGGATTGCGATCCGCGCAGCCTGTGAAGGCCGTGTTGTTCCGCTCGGCAAACGACGGCGTGAGCGTGACGTCGGTGCCGTAGGTACCGCCCTTGAAGTAGGCACCGGTGGGCCACACGGCATTGGCCGCATAGCCGTACTGCCGCTGCAGACGCCGCAGGTCACCAACCCGCGTCGCCGTCAGATAGAACCAGAACGCCCGTTCGCGGAAGGTGAGTGCTACACGACTCGCCTCGGTTCCCGGATCGGTGAGCGGTGGCAGCACGTTGGCCGCCGTCGAGATGCCACGCAGGGTGCGCACCGCGGTGTTGGCCCGTGCTTCGTTCAAACGGCCAAGCCACGCCTCGATGTTGCCGCTGCGGAGTGCAGCTTCCGCCTCGATCATGCGTGCCGTCACACCACTCACCAGGGTGGTCGGAGCAGCGCCGTTGGCGTATCCCAGTATGGTGAAGACCTGCGTGGAACCGTCCTGCCCGAGGCGTGAGGTGGCAGAGATCTGCACGCGCGGATCACCCGCGCTGCGGTAGTCGAGACCGTTGCCGCCTTCCCGATCCGACGGACCGAAATTGCCGGTGTTCACCATCCAGTCGAAGATGGTATTCACCAGCGTGGTCTGCGAAAACTCCACCTGATACTGCCACTGCGTGGGAATCGCGATCGAACCGGCCCCGTCTCCTCCCGCGCCCACCGTCGCCGCGGCGGCTTCGAACTGGCCGAGATTGACCTGTGCCCGGGCCTTGGCGATGCGCGCGAGATAACGGAACGGCACATCCGCCTCGGCGGTGCCCAACACACGCAACGCGCTGTCGGCCTGGACCAACGCACGCTGGTACAGTTGCACGGTCGTGACCAGTGTCGCGGCTTCCGGCGCCGCATCATCGACGCTGGCGAGCGGCACGCCACTGCAGAACAACTCACCGCCGATGTTCAGCGTGATGGCCTGCAAGCCGTGCAGTTGCCCGACATTGCGACTCCGTGTGGCACCTTCGGGGATGTACGCATTGAGCGAACGGATGGCGCGGACTGTCTGAGTGTAGCTGTCCGAGAACTTGTTCCACGCCGCGGCGGGAAACGTGGTCTCGTTGAATGCCCGCTGATCGATGTGATCGGCGCCGGGACGGGCGTTGATCAGTTCATCGCTCAGCAAACCGACGTAGATGTTCACACCCACGTTGGTGGTGCCGCTGAAGAACTGCGCGAAATCGCGCAGCGCACCGGCGCGCACGGCGAGAGCCCCATTCGGACTCGCCGCATCTTCGGGGCGGATCTGGTCGGGGGTTTCAACGCCGAGCAGGCGTTCACGCTCGCAGCCCAGAGTGGCCGCCAGGAGCAGGCCGAGCGAAAGGCGCGAGCGAAGCCGCGGCATCAGCCAGCGCGTGCCACGGAGCGCAGAAAGAGTTGGTTGACGTCGCATGTCAGAAGCCCAGGTTGACGCGCAGCGTCCAGTAGCGGAGCAGCGGCGCTGAGAAGTAGTCGTTGTTGCCACCGCCGGTGTTGTTCACGGAGCCGTTGCTCTCCGGATCGATACCGGGGTAACGCGTCCACAGCAGACCGATGTTGCGTCCCACAACGGCCACGGTGGCGCGGGAACTCTTCAGGCGTCCGGCCCATGACGTGGGCAACGTGTACGACACCGAAAGTTCACGGAAACGAATGAAGTCGTTCTGCACGAAGTAGCCCCAGACGCTGTTGCCCAACAGCGCACTGGTCGTGGTCACGGCCGCCGCCTGATCGGCCAATGGTGCCGACGGATCGTTCACGGCACGGCAGTTGCCCGAGATGCATCGCTGATTCTCGAAGCCCCACTGGTTGTAGTGTCCACCGCGGTAGTCGAGCAGCGTGCTGACCTGCAATTGATTCTTGAGGAAGCCGAACGTGTTCGTCCAACCGGCTTCGCGCACGGGCAGCGTCGGGCCACGGTATTCGGCCGTGTCACCGAGGACAATTTCCCGTTCGGTTAGGATCCCGTCGCCGTTGGCGTCAGCGAAGCTGATGATCGGTCGTGCCCACAGACCGAAGGTGGGATAGCCCACCACATTGCGGCTGCCCTGCGTCACAGCCAACTGCGCGTTGCCCGCGTCCACGAGCTTGTTGCGGATCAGTGATCCGTTCAACTGAGCGTTCCAGGTCAGCCAGTCCCGGTTGAGCAGACGCACATCGAACGACAGTTCGGCGCCGGCGTTCTGCACGGCCGCGATGTTCTGCCACTGATTCGCACCCGCGCCGTAGCTCGGTGGCAACGGATTCTGGAAGAGCGCGTCGGTGGAGCGCTTCCGGAAGTAGGTGGCTTCCACATTGATGCGGTTGTTCAGCAGCGCCACATCAAAACCGGTTTCGATTTCGGTGGTCACTTCGGGACGCAGATCGGCGTTACCGATGGCGGCCAGGCGCAGCGCACCAACTTCTGTGCCGCCAAGCGGCACCGTGTTGGCACTCAGGAACTGCAGCGCGGCGATGGTGCCGGGTTGCACGCCGGCCCGTCCCCACGCGGCACGCAGGCGCAGGTTGTTGAGATGGGTGCTAGCCGGGAACCACGACTCGTCCGAGATCACGTAAGAGACGGCCGCACGGGGATAGGCGGTGTTGCCCGCGTTGCGTCCAAAGGCGCTGTTCTGGTCGGTGCGGACACTGCCCGTGAGGAACAGGCGCTCGTTCCACGCAAAGTCCTGCTGCACGTAGGCGCCGTAGGTGGCGTTTTCCGACGTGAACTCGCTGCTGGTGCGAATGGACGCCGAGTTCGGCGTCTGCGCGCCCGGCGGCAGCGTGTAGCCCTGCACGACGGTTTCATACTGCGTGTCCTTGAACCACTGCGCGCCCACGCTGGTCTTCGAACTGATCGACGGGCTCAGTGTGAAGCTTGCCGTGCTGCCCAGATCCACGGAGTACCGCGAGAAGACGCTGCGGGTGGCATCCTTGCCGCCCGTCTGTCCCGGCGGCCCCCATCCAGTGACCGTGCCTTCATTCGCGCGCGAGAAGCGGTAGGAATAGCCGCCCAGTTGATCGAGTCCGACCACGGCGCGATTGGCCAGCCAGGTGAATGGCTTCCACTCCAACTGCGAAGAGCCCGTGAAGCGCTGATCTCGGCGGAACTGCTCCACCGAAAGGATGTCCCCCATGAACTGGGCAGAGTTGCCGTTGTAGGCGGTGCGGAATCCCGGCGCGAAGAAGCTCTGGAACGAGAGGCCGGCAAAAAAGCCACCGTCGAAGGGGCTGAGCAGCGAGCGATCGCTGTAACCCGTCGACAAGCTGAGATCGGCCTTCTTGCCCAACGGGAAGGTGAAGTTGCCGCGCAGCGAGGTCTGGGTCAGTTGATTGGGTTCGATCTGCCGGCCCGTCGGGCGCGTACCACGCACGGTGGTGAGACGCGCGATTTCTGCGTCGGGCATGCGATACGGCCCCGTTTCTTCGACACGCTCCACACCGAAGAAGTAGCGGAGGTTCTCATTGCCACCCGAGGCGTTGATGCCGAGCTGCGCTCGCGGCTGCGTCGCAAACGGTGTCGTTTCGGGATTGGACAACGGATTGAACGTCGTGAGCGAGTCCTGCACGCAACGCCCCAGCGACTTGTCGGATACGCGGCACAGCACCGCCGCCGCAGCGGGCGTGCCGCCAACCAGATTCCGCCCCCAGGCCCGATAGTTGTCGAAGAACTCGGCCGGCTGGCTCACCTGACCCGTTTCGGCACTGATGTTCCAGCGCGTCGTGCCGGTGCGTCCCCGCTTGGTCTTGATCACGAGCACGCCGTTGGCTGCCGCGGTGCCGTACAGAGCCGAAGCCGACGGCCCCTTGAGCACATCGACCGACTCGATCTCCTCGGGGTTGATGCTGCTGAAGTTGTTGATGCGCTGGGTGGAGTAGTTGCCCGGCACCGGGGAGTTGTCGATGCGGACGCCATCGATGATGATGAGCGGCTCATTCGACAACGACAGGGAGCTCGTGCCGCGGATGCGGATGGACGACGAGGTGCCGGTCTGGCCAGCGCCCTGCAGGACCTGCACGCCGGCGATGCGTCCCTGCAGGAGTTCGTTCACATTGGTGGCCGCCGCCTTTTCGGCGAGCGAGTCGGCGCGCACGGTGGCTACGACGTTGCCGTACGAGCGGCGGGACTGTTCGCCGGTGGCGGTGGTGACCACGGCATCGAGTGCCTTGGCGGAAACCTCGAGGGCCACGTCCACCGTGGTTTCCGGGCCACTGAGCGTGACGGTGCGGGTCTGCGGCTGGTATCCCAGGCGGACGACCCGGACTTCGACGCTGGTGCCCCCCACCCCACGAATCACATAGCGTCCGTCACCATCCGTGAGGCTACCAAGCCGTGTGCCGGTGATGAGGACTTGTGCCGCCTGTAGGGGCCCCTGTGTGCCTGCATCGGTGACCCTCCCACGTACCACGCGGCCGTCCTGGGCTACGACGGGCGCGGGCAGCAGGCCCACCAATCCGAGTAGCAGTACGGCTCCAGCTCTGTGTCTCATCGGACATCCCTGACTCGAGGACGGTGATGCCTCGGACGTGCTGGGAGTCGGTGGATGCCAGGCATCCGACAAACAAAAACCGCCCCAGCAATGCCGAGGCGGATAGGACTTCCATGCCGATCAGTTGATCGGGACCTGGACGTCACGCACCCACAAACTCCGCATGCCTGTATTCGCTCGAAAGCAACTGGTAACACGCTCGTTTGGTCGACGGAAGGGCCGTGGACAAAACGCACTGGGTGGGGACGAACACGCACATGGAAGACATGAGTGGAAGCCATCATAGGCAAACGTGTTCATGCTGTCAATACGGAACTGAGGTGATGGCGTGACATGAGTCGGTACTTGATCCGATGGTGGCGTGCGGTTAGCTATCACGGCTCCCGGAGGATGACGCAACCATGACGCGCGACGGCGCGTTTTGGGGTTCGTTCTCTCGAGGACAGGTGGCCGAGTGGTTGAAGGCACCGGTCTCGAAAACCGGCATACCGGCAACGGTATCGTGAGTTCGAATCTCACCCTGTCCGTTACCTAACTTGTTGGCCGTCATTCAGTTGACGGGAGTTAGGAAATGAAGTCCCGCCCGTGCGTGGTGACAGCAATTCGTTGATCTGTCACCACTCGGGCGTGATATGTAAGGAGTACATATGGCTTCCCCTCGGATCTCTATTCGGGTTGGGATCGTACGCGGCATTGATTTTGGCCGCATTCAGGTGCGTACCGGGACCACTGATCCCGAAGAGCACGAACAGCTTCACGAGTTCTTCTGGCGGCGCATGACTGCCGGAGACGTGGACTTTCTCACCGCCGTTCGGGACCATGGGACGCGGGCGCTACGTCAGTTCTACGACGAAGCGATGTCCGGGAAACGCTCAGAGCTGCCCCTAGATCGGCCAGAGGGCTTGTCTGATGCTCTCTTGAGCTGGGTGAATGGTTTGCCCCGCGACAAGCACCGCAGGCCGTTGAAGCGCCGCACCGTCCGCACCTACAAGGAAGCTGTGAAAGCCCTGATCACGATTGGCGGGAAGGGAGCCACGGTCCACGCGATTCCCGATGTGCTGGCCGCGTACCTCGAACACTGCGAAAAGCACGGCAAGAACTTTCCCTACCGTCATGCCCGATCCGCGTTGGCTTGCTTCGCGCGCAATACCGGCAATGAGAGGCTGTCCGCGCAGATCAAAAAGTCCCCGTGCATGCACAACGACCGAAAGCGCGACCGGGTGACCATCGAGCCGAAAGAAGTACGGCGAATCATGAAGCGAATTGATGCTGCTGGATTCTCATTCCTCAGTCAGCACTTGTGGAACTTGGCGTGTCTGGCTATGCGTCCGTCTGAATACTGCCAAGAGAATCCGCAGACGCCCACTGAGTTGGTTTGGCGTGATGACTCAGTGCAGATCAAAGGGGGCAAGACGCGCAGTGCTCGCCGGT
The DNA here is from genome assembly GCF_000010305.1 of Gemmatimonas aurantiaca T-27. Lineage (NCBI taxonomy): Bacteria > Pseudomonadati > Gemmatimonadota > Gemmatimonadia > Gemmatimonadales > Gemmatimonadaceae > Gemmatimonas > Gemmatimonas aurantiaca. The sequence goes on from NC_012489.1 coordinate 1,804,010, forward strand.
TCATTCCTCGATTGCCGGGAGTGCGTCCAGCTCAGAACGTGTTGTGTCTCGCTACGGGGCGCATTGGTCGTGTCTCGCCGGGCAAGGAAGGGCAGCAGCCGTACTACGCTTTGAACACGTTGCGCAAACAGTTCACGCTTGCATGCGGCGGGAAGTATCAGTTGTACGATCTCCGGGCATCCGGGATGAAGTGGCAAGAATGGGCCGGACTGTCAGAACGTCAGATTCAAGCGTTTGCGGGGCACCGTCCTTCTGTGTCGCGGGGTTACCGCACCAACGGCAACGACTATCGCGACTGGCAACGGGACATTGGTGTTGCACGAAAGAAGATGCGGGCTTGGTTCGAAACAGAAGGCGTTTTGAGAAGAAGTCCTAAAAACGAACTTGAAGAACTAAAGAAGCAAAAAGAGGCTTTAGAACAGCGAATTCAGAAACTTTCTGCCTGAAATCAAACCAATTCAAAAGGGGAAAGTTTGTATGGTCGTTTAGACCTGGGCCCCACTGGCGGAGCAACCCCGAGCACTACATCTATTCGGGTATCCGCGCATGGATGGCAGCTCAACATATCATTGGCTAGTGCACAATAGAGACAGCTCCTACGCTCGGAGTTCTGAGTGTAGGGGCTGTCTCTTTTCTTGAACTGGAGGTTTCACTGTGGATACACTCGCATGGCTTACAAGCTTTGATCTGAAGAACTTGAACAGTGGCCTATTCGGAGCACTGTTAGGATCTGCTGTGGGCGCAATCGGTTCCTATTGGGGGTCGTCGAAGTTGCAGGAAAGGGCTGACCAGCGACGGCGCGCAGATCAGCTGGAGCAAGAAAATAAGCGAAGGGAAGTGATACAGTCTGCGTTGGTGCTTGAGTTGCGAGTGCTCTATATGAACGCCTCTCAGAAGCGACATGTGATCAGTCAAGCGGAATCGTTTTCTATCAACTGGAGCAAAGAACCGTCACTGTGTAGGCGAATCACAGACTACGCGGATCTCTTTGCGCCGACGATTCTTCACGCAGTCGGTGAATTGGATATGCGCTTTCAGCAATTGCAGTCCGATATGAAGCAACGGGCTGGAGCAGGAGAGTATATCGGTGGTGATACCGGGGTAGATTTTCGACTGTTTTTGTTGTGCTCGTCATGTCATCGGTTGCTGTACGAACTCGACGCGCTGAAATGCCCCGGGTTCCGTGGACACCTACTTAAGGTGTTTACATTGGAAACGGAGGTGGCGCATGAAGCGGACACGACGGCGGTTTACCGCCGAGTTTAAGCACGAGGCGGTGCGGTTAGTGCGGGAGCGCGGCGTGTCGATCGCGCAGGCGGCGCGCGAGTTGGAGATTCACGAGAATTTGTTACGCACATGGTTGCGCGCGGTAGACGAGGATGCCGAGCATCCGTTCCCTGGCGTCGGGCAGCAAAGGCCCGAACAGGCGGAGATCGCACGGTTACGACGCGAAGTGGCGCGCTTGAAGGCGGAGCGCGACATCCTAAAAAAAGCCACCGCGTTCTTCGCGAGGGAATCGACGTGAAGTTCGGTTTCATTGCGAAACACCGAGGCACGTGGTCGGTCGAGCTTCTCTGCGACGCTCTCGGCGTGTCGCGCAGCGGATTCTACGCGTGGTGCACGCGTCCGCCGTCTATCCGCGAGCAAGTGGATGACACGCTGCTCATGGCAATGCGGCAGAGTTTTGCGGCAAGTGATCGCACGTATGGCGTGCGCCGGGTGTGGCGCGATGTGCGCGACGCGGGCCTCACGAGTGGCCGAGAGCGCATCGCGCGCCTGATGCGCTATGCCGGTCTGCGTGCGCAGCCGAAGCGCCGACAGCGGCCACGCGACGCGCGCACGGACGTCGTGCACACGCTCGCGCCGAATGTCCTCGATCGGCAATTCACCGCGACGGCCCCGAATCAGAAATGGGTCGCGGATTTCACATATGTCTGGACCGGCGAAGGGTGGCTCTTTGTCGCGGTTGTGCTCGATCTGTTTTCACGACGCGTCGTGGGGTGGTCGATGCAAGCCGCCATGACCGCGCAGCTCGTCGCGGATGCGCTCGTGATGGCCGTCTGGCGTCGCGGACGCACGACGGCGCTCGTCCACCACTCCGACCGCGGCTCGCAATACACGAGCGAACACTTCCAACGCTTGCTGCGCGATATCGGCGTCACGTGCAGCATGAGTCGCGCGGGCAATGTGTGGGACAACGCCGTCGCCGAAAGCTTCTTTGCGACCCTCAAAACCGAACGCGTGCATCGGCAGCACTATCGCACGCGGAACGACGCACGCGCCGACATCTTCCATTTCATTGAGCGGTTTTACAATCCTGCGCGGAGGCACTCCAAACTCGGTTATCTCAGTCCGCTCGACTTCGAGCGGCTACATGCAGTAGCTTAACTCACTGTCTACGAAAGCTGGGGCATTTCACGCTGCCGTCTTGCTTCAAACCTGAAACACGACTCACTGCTGGACCGACGGGTTATAAGATCGAAGACGCTCTATATGCCTTTCTGTGGTGTCAGGACGCTGGAGAGGCACCGCCAAACTTCGAGCCGGAAGAAATTTCTTTGCTCCGGGCTCCAGCATCATTCAAACCTTTTGGACGAGACCAATCTGGAGCCACCGAACAATGATGCCCTTTCCTGAAGTCTATGGTCCGCTACGTGACTGGTTTCCCACGTTTATGGATCACGTGGTTCCAGCAGCGATTGTGTATGTGGAGAGTGCCGAGAAGGAGGGATGGGATCTGAGTTCAATCGTTGCGGCAGTGGTTGGCCTGTCCAGCGCGATTATTGCTATCGTGAGCGCCTGTCTTTCCTACAAAGCCGTAATCGCTACTCGCAAGTCAGCGATCCTTGCATACAAGGCTACTAGAAAGGCCGCGGACATCAGCAGACGAGCGACCGAAGATGCTACTGTGTCCGCCAATGACAACGCTATCAAATTGTTCAATCGCGCGCAGAAACATTCACGAAAGCTACAGCTCATAGAATTCAAAGAACGCAAAGCCGAACGAGAACAGGCAGACAAAAGCAGTCTGGATCTACTCAAGCTGGATATCAACGAGCGGCGAGAGCAGGAACGGAGAGTGAGAGAAGCGCGCCGGACTGCCATTCTCGATGCGGTCAAGATCGAAGTACGGCGCATCCTGTTGACGGGTATCGAACATCAAACTTCGCTTTGGGACAAAACCCCTCTTCCGGCTGATCTGTCCTACACCATTCCATTGTGCCAACGAATCACTGATCATGCAGGTCTGTTGGAAGGGGAACTAATAACACAGATCAATGAGTTGGTTTGGTTCGTCGATGCGACTGGAAGGGCACTCCGAAATCGTGCAAAGGCGCTTGCATTTGAAGCGAAGAACAATCTCCCGTTTGAGCCTCCTCCGGTCGACAGGCAGACAAAGTATTGGATTCGCGGAACCACCTATCACGCATATCGACTACTTGAAGGGATGGATGATTTTGGGGAAGCTCACGAAACGATGTCTCTTTTCAGAGTGACGAGACTAACCATGTTCTCGCGCTTCTACGTCCCGCTCAGTCGGCGCGTGTTTCGTCTCTACAGTCGGGAGATGACAGAGCTGGAGAAGATAGAGGACAGGATAGAACAGGGCGAGGGACAGTCTGAAGAGTAGCAACACAAAGCCCCACACTCGATGGTCTGAGCGGTGGGGCTCTTTCGTTCTACCAATCCATACGCGGTGCACATGGTTTGCCCTTGAAATCAAATCCGTTGCCACGTAAGCTTCCCCGTCAAGCAGACAGTTGCAAACTGGACTCGGACGGTGTGGTTGGCCTCGGCAGAAAGATGAGCGGAGGGACCCCACCGAGGCTGTCATGGGGGCGCTCCGTGTTGTATGTCATGAGCCACGTTTCCGTCTCCGCGCGGACCTGCGCGAGCGAGGCGAAGATGTACGCATCGAGGACTTCGCGGCGATACGTGCGATTGAAACGCTCGATGTACGCGTTCTGATTGGGTTTGCCGGGTTGGATGTGCTGCAGCCGTACTCCGTGTTGTTCGCACCAAGTCGTGAGCGCATGAGAGATGAGCTCAGGCCCGTTGTCACAGCGGATGGTGCATGGCGCGCCATGGATCGCGAGCAGTTGCTCGAGCACGCTGACGACGCGCGTGCCGGGCAGCGACGTACTGACTTCTATAGCGAGGGCTTCGCGGTTGCCTTCATCCAGCACGTTCAACGTGCGGAAGCGCCGCCCGTCGTAGAGCATATCGTGCATGAAGTCGAGCGCCCGGGTGTGATTGAGCTGCGGTGGGGCGTCGAGCGGCTGCTGCACCCGCTGTGGAAGCCGGCGCTTCGTGCGCCGCGGCAGGTTGAGCCGCAGCGCGCAATACACGCGATGTACGCGCTTCCAGTTCCACCCGTGCCCATCGAGCCGCAGGCGATCGAAGCACTTCCAGAAGCCCCAGCGCGGGCGTGCTGCCGCGAGCGTCGTCAACGCGGCGATGACCTCCGCGTCGCGCTCCACCCGGTCCGACAGCGGCGTGTAGTATGCCGCCCGCGCGAGGCCGGCGATGCGGCATGCGCGCACGACCGAGAGGCCGTGTTGCGTGACCAGCGTCGTCGCGACCTGCCGCATCGCCGGCCTCGCGCGGGCGACCCTACAGTTTGCGCGAGAGGACATCCTTGATGGCCGTGTTCTCGAGTGCGAGCTCCGCATACATCCGCTTGAGTTGCGCATTCTCGGTCTCGAGTTCGCGCCGCCGCTTCAACTCCGCCACGGTCGACCCACCGTACTTTCGCTTCCAGGTGAAGAAGGTCGCCCGACTGATGCCGTGTTGGCGAAGCACCTCCGCCACCGGCAATCCGCTCTCCACCGCCTGCAGGATCTCGACGATTTGACTCTCACTGAACTTCGATCGGCGCATCGCTCCTCCTGAAATGCACCACCAAAGTCTAGCTCACACTGTCTGGGTTCGGGGGAAGCTTACGGTATGTGTTGGGTTGCGATTGTGGGTGCTGTCAGAGCCTATGCTAGATGCATACCTGATCGTCTACGGCACTACGGTCAATCTTGCTTCGCCTAGCTGGTTGACGCGCCTTTGGATTGAAAAGCGGTGGAGCTGGAGACGAGAGCCGGAACGCATTGTTGACTATGAAGAGGGCATCACTCGTTCAGTTGATTCAGAAACTCTTCAATCCAGTCGTTCCGAAGAAATGCGGTAAAGCCCCCACCTCTAGGCATGCGCGTGCGGTACTGAGACGGCTGAAATACGCGATAGCCGGTGATATTTTCAATAACGTCCTTCGAGTCGTCAACGGTCTTGCATATGACTGTCATAGGTGCGTCGGTCGATAGGTGCGAATGAATGGCATCCGTGATGTGACCGTCAGCCCCTCGCCATCCTATTGATAGGAGGTGCGTTGCTTCTTGAATTGCCGTTATGAATGCCTCCTTCTGTTCTGGTGGACACATGAAGGTCAGCTTCTGTCTTACTGGGACTGCGATGGCCGGAAGGTGGTAGAGCCCGTTGAAGTGCAAATGAGGATCCGGATCGAACGCGAGAACAGGAAATTGGCCTTCGACTAGTTCAGCTGCGTTCTCGATGTAGCGTTCTTCATTCGTATGATTTGTGGTGAAGGTTTCGTTGTGCAATGGGCTGTACCAATGCACCGATCCATGGACTTTCAACAGCTTCGGCCTCTTGGAAGACAGATAGTCATTCATGTGCCGATACTGAGGGATGCCAAAGGTTGATATGGCGTCCTCAATCAGGCGATCATAGTTGAGCGTCACAATCGTTAGGTCTTTAACAATGTCGATGTGGTCGGACAGACGATGTAGAAGAGTCATCCAGTTCGTATTGATTTGATCGGTGCGGCACCAACTGTTTTCCGTGTCTGCAATGACCTTACGGATGTAGAAGCGAGCTGACATGAGCTGTGCCGCACGATAGGGATTGTCTTTTACTCCCTCTTGCAGGCGCGACAGTACATCCTCAATGGTCGTGTCTCCCGTGAAACTCGCCAGTGGATCAATGATGGGCTTCATGCGCTTGTAGTCCTTCTGCAACGGCCTGAAGCGGGGATGAAAGAGATCATTGGCAAGCGGAATACGCTGACCCGCTCCGGGATCGGCTGTCGGTGGCATTGTCTGTGTAATGATTGGCGCACGCATCGGATCGCTGTCATACGACGCACCGGCACCGGCAATAATGAGAAGTTTGGGCATGCCCCAATTTACCGCGAACGGATCACGCTGGCTGATCGCCGCAACCCAGCGACATATCTACGAATCAGAGGAGGACGGGGCGGAGTTGGCGAACACAGTTCAACCAACAGCTTGGCATGGGCCTGAACTTGAGCTGAACGATTCCGAACCGACACAGAGCTAGGCGGTTGGATGACCAAAGCATTCCGCAGTTCCTCGATGCTCTGAAGTAGGTCCGTCAGAACTTCCACAATGTCTGAATCCAGTGCCCCCCGGTCCACCTCCAAGAGCTTGTCAATTCGCTCCAGCAACGTACCTGTTTGGCGAAGCATGTCTTCTGATGTAACCAAAGGTGCCACCATACGAGCGGCGTCACGTGCCAGCTCACGGCACTTTCGATGGGCAGCCTTCATGTCGGCTGGAAGTGCTTGAACGCGAAGCCCCCAGACCCAGTGAATAGCTCCAGCCCCAAACGTGATGATTGCGACAACGGCGGCGAGTTGTTCCAGCATGCAGCGTCCGTGGTTGGTCGGGTTGGAGCGCCCTGTCGTTACGAAGGGTGCTCAAGCACGATAGCGGTTCCTGTTGAAAGCGTAGGTCTGTCCTGCGCGTCGGGTTGGAATAACCCCTTCCCACCTCTCGCCTGAATTGCCCCCCAGCTCTCACCGCTTTTCTTTGCCGACCACAGTACACAGGCTGCTATCGCGTGAATGCGGAAACCCCCTCTTTCATAGGGAAACCGGCTACTATTCAGTGCCTGTTCGCTAGGCAGGCAAGGCAGCGTATGGCATGGCGCTACATGGCACGGCTGGCACGGCAAAGACCCCTCGGGCTGATTTCCGAGGGGTCTTTTCGTTGACACGGAGGACCGGCCGCTAACGGGTCGGTGATGGCCATCATCCTATTGTGCGCGGGTTGAGCACGATGGCTCTGGAACCGGTCCCGATATCAACAGAGCGACGGGGCACCGGGTCGGGTCTGTCTATAGAAGGGGCATCGGGCGATGGAGGGGACAGCCTGTAGGGTTGGTGCCCGCGACGGACTGTCATTTGTGCCCCAACCTGTTTATTCTGAGCGTCTGTCCGGGCGGGCGGTGTCACCAGCGCGACACCATATGCCCCTCTGAACAGGTAGCGCGTCAGTTTATGTCTTGCGGTTGTAGTGGCTGTATCTCGCGACAGGTTAACGAGTTACACCGCTAAGGGCAGCTTTCAGGGCCGGGCACGAATTTCCCTCGAAAACCGGCATACCGGCAACGGTATCGTGAGTTCGAATCTCACCCTGTCCGCTATAGGTACCGCAGGTATCTGACGCGCCGTCGTGGCAGAACCGCGGCGGCGCGTTGTTGTATGAAGGTGCAGTCCTGGGATGGGTGGCCGAGTGGTTTAAGGCGCACGCCTGGAAAGCGTGTGGGGTCGCAAGGCTCTCGCGAGTTCGAATCTCGCCTCATCCGTACAGCGGGCAACGACTTAGCATGGTCGTTGCCCGCTTTGTTTTTGATAGGGAGTGTCCGTTGCTACGGAATCACTGACCGGCCGCAAACTTCCCAACAGCCACGATAGAGGCACTTTGTGATGTGCTGCAGCAACACCAGAAGATCTGTTCGAGAGGGATCCGTATCGCCGAGGAAGCGCGCTCGAGTCAGGAAGGCGTAGGCCATTGCTGCATAGGCAAGCGCAATGGCTCGATCACCCTTAGGCTGTTTTGTCACACACCGGTGCTCGGCACGGAGCTCTTGACCAGGTGCACTTCGTAAACGCAGCTTAGTCTCACAGGTTCTTTCGTACGACGACGAAGGCCGAGTCGAGCGCGATGTATGTGAGAAACGAGTATTGGTTTAGCATCGGCATCGCCAGAATGAACCGGTTCGGTGTGATACGGAATAGCATCCCGCTATTGATCGCGGCGGCCTTGGCGCCCAACTCTGCACTCAGCGTTGCATAGAAGGTCTGCCAAGCGTTGATCGCCCGGCGACACATCACCGTATCTTGCACGATCACCACTTGGCTGTAGCTGATGCCAACAATGCCAATTTCACTACGCGTCGGTGCATAGCTCGTACCAATGAGTCCGGTGTCGGCCAGTACGCTGCGGAGAAAGCTCTGTGCACTGCGATCAAGGCCCTGACCCAATTCGCACGCGGTAGGAGTTGTCGCGGCGGCCGTCGAAGCGCGGTCCGAACCGAAAGCAGCGCCCAAACTCAGAGCGATGGTCGAAGCAAGTAGAGATGAGCGCATATTCTGGCGCCTACCTGACGAAAGTAGAGGGCTGGCTGCGTGGGATGGAGCAGAAGCTGCCGAGTATCGGCTGCGCTCGCTGTCACCCCCGCATATTGTCGCAGTCGGTGCTTGGGCGGATGACGCAAATGGATCAGCATGCGCAACTAGTACGCGTAATGTTTCGAGAGAAACTTGCCGGAAGGCGAGAAGACGTGATACAGCATCTGCCGCCCGGCCTGCGGATGTTGTGGATCGGCAGCGATGAGAACGCTGTCCAGTGAGAGGACCAGAATCGAACGACGCAAATGCAATGTGGCGTAGTTCGCATCTGCAGCGATCGCAATCGAATCCACGCGCCGCTTGAGATTCGCGCAGACGACCGAATCAGAAACAATCACCGGAAGCTGGGCTTTCAGCGGCAAATTGGTGGCTCGCCGATACGCAAGATTCCTGGTGCTCGACATGACACCTTCCCACCAACTCAGCGTGCCACGTACGCCCTCGTCCGTGGCCGTCAGGCACGGGGCGCCCAACACTTTCCGTGATTCAGCGAGCGACGGAGATTGGAGCCCGTTGGAAACGAATTGAGCGCTGATCGCGAGAATCCCGACGGCGGTGATGATACTGAACATCATGTGTGCCTCATCCGACAGAGGGCAGAACCTTCGCGGGTGTCACAGCGCAGTGTGGAGCTGTACAGTGGTTCCCGATCTGGTCCCTTTCAACCTTGGGTGGCCAACCGTTTCAAATGGACCAACCAGAATTACCCCTTTCGGACAATGGCACCACACCCCCGCCAAGAGTCGATTCCTTCCCGGCGACACGGCGCGGGGATGTCTCCCCTGAGCCGACGACTCGGGACGACGACGTGGAGGCGCGGTGCGACGGAAACAGACCCTCTCGCAGGTCCGGCTGCTGAAAGAACAGGCATTGCCCGCCGTCCAGGACTTCCTCGGGGCGCATCGACCGTCGCCCACGTATGTCATGCGTCTCCACGATGAACGGCCGGAAAATTCCATCCGCATTGGATTCCGGCCGAGTGGCTTGCCGGCCGATACGAACGCGAGTGGCACGTTGGTGATCGACGTCGCTCCGGAGACCCTGGTGTTTCATGCGCGATTCGACGGGGCGCCATGGCATCGGCCGTATTCGTACTTTCTGCCGCCCATCACACGCGCCAACGTCGAACACACGGCGATCATCGATCGCATTGCGTGTTTTGTGGAAGACGGGATCGACTACTTTCGCCTGCAACCGCCAGAATCAGACCTCGGCTCCATGTTCGGTCGGCCCATGTGATTGGTCCCCGCACGATGTGGCAACGGCCGCTCGTGCGGAGACAGGTCGAACATTCAGGCGGAAGCCGAAGCGTCAGCCCCGCGATCTCGAACGACCAGTAGTCCCACCACGGTGAGCGCCGCAAACAGAGCACCCGCCAGAAACGTGGCCTGGGGCCCATGCCGATCCCACAGCAGCCCGGCCAAGGCACTCGCCGCCAACAGCACCACGCCCGTGATCAGGTTGTATACGCCGAACGCGGTGCCTCGCAGCGACGCCGGTGCCGCGTCTGCGATAAGGGTGGAGAGCAGTCCCTGGGTGAATCCCATGTACAGCCCCCACAACACCAGACCGATACCCAAGGCCGTGAACGTGCTTGCAAATGCCAGCACCACGTCGGCCACGATCAGGAGCAGCAGCCCCACGATCAGCAACGTCGTGCGGTTCATGCGATCGGACAGCACCCCCACGGGATACGCCGACAACGAATAGGCGAGGCTCATCACCACCAGTACCATGGGAATGAGGGCAGTGGTCATGCCCAACGACTGCGCCCGCAGAATCAGAAATGCTTCGCTGAATCGCGCGAACGTGAACGCGGTGGCAATGAACACCACGCGCCAGTACGCGGCCCCGAGTTGCCGCATCTCCGCGCGCCGGAGCGGCATGCGTGCTGTGCGCTGCGCCGCCGAACGTGCGGGTTCGTGCACCGCCACGAGCAGCACCACCACTGCCACCACCGCCGGAATGACGGCTACCCAGAATACCGTGCGAAAGTGATTCGCCGTGGTCCACATCAGTCCGATAGCGAGCAACGGCCCGAGGAATGCACCGATCGTATCGAGGGACTGCCGCAAACCGAACGCGGCGCCACGCATCTCTGGTGGGGTGATATCCGCAACCAGTGCATCACGCGGCGCACCACGAATCCCTTTGCCCACACGATCGATGAATCGGGCAGCCACCAACCAGCTCAGCGACGATGCCAACGGGAAGATCGGCTTGGTCGCGGCAGCCAGGCCGTAGCCCAATACCGCGAGCAGCTTGCGTCGTCCGAGCCAGTCGCTGAGTGCCCCAGAGAACACTTTGGTGACGGCGGCGATCGCTTCTGCCGCGCCTTCAATGAGGCCAACCGCGACAGCCGATGTACCCAGCACGGTCACCATGTACACGGGCAGCAGCGCATGGATCATCTCCGAAGAGATGTCCATCAACATCGAGACAAAACCCAGCGCCCAAACCCCTCGCGGAATACGCGCGCTCACGCGAGCACCGCGTCTCTCGTGCTTTCCGCTGCCATATCCGTTGTGGCATCCGGTGTTGCATCCGCCGGCCAATGCGCCGAGATCTCCGGCAAGTGCACCTCGATCCAATCGGCCAATACACGCACATGCTCCGCAGCTTCCACCCCAAGCGGCGTGAGCGAATACTCGACGTGCGGCGGCACCACATCAAAGGCTTCGCGATGCACGATGCCGTCGTGCTCGAGCGCCTGCAGCGTCTGCGCCAGCATCCGTTCGCTCACCCCTCCCACTCGGCGACGCAATGCGCTGAACCGCATCGTCCCGTGCTGCAGCGCGATGAGCACCAACACGCCCCAGCGACTGGTCAGGTGCATGAGCACCGCTCTCGATGGACAGTTCGCGGCCAGCAAATCCCCGCGCCCGAGCTTCGCCGACAATGTCTCCGGCGTCACGATGGCATCCCCGTGCATGACACTTACCTCTGTGTGCGTACTTACGAAAAGTTCGTGCTGTGACAATCTATCGCCCTCACCTTGGAAACAGGAGTAGGGCATGTCCATCGCTATCACTGCTGCCACCGGCCAGCTTGGCCGCCTCATTGTCGGAAAGCTCGTCGCCCGTGGTCTTTCCACCGATATCGTCGCCGTGGTCCGGAATCCGGACAAGGCGGCCGACCTTGGCGTTCCCGTCCGGGTGGGCGACTACACCGACTCCGCGAGCCTGGAGAAGGCATTCCAGGGCATCGATACGCTGCTGCTTATCTCGTCGAACGAGATCGGCCAGCGGGCGACGCAGCATCAGAACGCCATCGATGCGGCCAAGCGGGCCGGGGTACGTCATATCGTATACACGAGCCTTCTGCACGCCGACCGGTCCACGATCAGCCTGGCCGAGGAACACCGTCAGACGGAGCAGGCACTCGCGGCCTCCGGTATCCCGTTCACGTTGCTGCGCAATGGCTGGTACACGGAGAACTACACGGGCTCTATCGGTGGAGCGCTGGCTGGCGGCGCGTTCATCGGTAGCGCGGGGCAGGGCAAGCTGTCGCTGGCTACGCGGGCCGATTTTGCCGACGCCGCGGTGGCCGTGCTCACGTCTACCGGACATGAAGGACGGGTCTACGAACTGGCTGGCGACAGCGCCGTGACGTTGACCGATCTCGCAGCGGAAGTAGCCAAGCAGACCGGACGCGATCTGCCGTACCGCGACCTGCCGAGCGCGGATTACGCCAAAGCGCTGGCCAGCTTTGGGGTGCCGGAAGGGTTTGCCCACGCCATCGCCGGGTGGGACGTGGAAGCCGCCAAGGGGGCGCTCTTCGACGACTCCCGTCAGCTCTCGGCCTTGATCGGCCGGCCGACGACCTCGTTGCCCGTTGCGGTAACGCACGCACTGGCTGCAACATCGGAGTGAACGCGGACGTGGTCCCATCGGGTACCCGTCCTGACATCCTCGCTCCGATCGATGATCACGACTTTTTCTCTGGGTACCTGCGGGACTGACGGCAGGCGTGGTGGTGTGGCGACGGCGCTGCTGGCGCTGGTGCTGGTCGCCGCACCGGCGGGGCTGGGCGCCCAGGCCACGTCGGCCGCGCGCGCTCGCGCTGGTGAGGTGCCGGCCGCCATGGCCCTCATTCGTCAGGCCGATCTCAAGCGCGATCTCTACACGCTGGCTGGCGACGGGATGCGTGGGCGCGAGGCCGGCACCCCCGACGAAATGCGGGCCTCGATGTGGATCGCCGATGAGATGCGGAAGATCGGCGTGAGGCCGATCGGCGATGATGGCAGCTACTTCCAGTGGTGGAACATGATCCGCACCCGTGTGTCGACGGTCTCGACGCACGCGTCACTTGGCGGACAGGCGTTGGAAGTCTGGAAGGACTTTCTCCCGCTGGGCAGCAGCAGCGCGGATGTGGACGGGCCGGTGCTGTGGCTCGCCAACAGTGCCGACAGCACCATCGATGTACGTGGCAAGGTGGTGGCCACCCCCATCGTGACGCCCAGCGCGTCGAGTGTGCGCACGACCACCAATTCGGCCGAAGTGCGCTACGCCAATGCGGCCATTCAGGCCACCACGCAGCGTCTGGCCCGGCGTGGTGCCTTGGCAGTGATCATGGTGGCCGATGCCACGACCGACCAGGCCTTCGACGGGCTGGCATCCATCCGCTCGCGTGGCAGCTACGAGGTGGACCGCGCTGCGCAGAGGTTTGCCACACAACCCACGCGTGCGCCGATGCCGGTGCCGGCCAGTCAGGCGGGCACGCCGTTGTTCCTCGTGCGCGGCGCCACCGGTGTGCGATTGCAGCAGGCGCCGGCGTTCGAGGCGCACGTGCGTCTCGAGCGGTTCGAAACGCCATCGGTGAATATCGTCGGCGTCATCCGGGGTTCCGATCCGGTGCTGCGCAACGAATACGTGTTGTATAGCTCCCATCAGGATCACGACGGGGTGCGTTACGACGTCGATGGTGATTCGGTGTGGGCCGGCGCGGACGACAATGGTTCGGTGAGCGTGGCTCTGCTGGCGTCGGCACGTGCGTTCGTGAAGCAACCGGGCAAGCGCTCCATCCTGTTCGTGTTTCACGGCGCCGAGGAGCGTGGTCTGCTGGGGTCACGGTATCATGCCGCCCATCCGGTGGTGCCACGCGAGCGCATCGTGGCGGTGCTCAATGGTGACATGATCGGACGCAACCACCCGGACACGGCCACGTTGCTCGGTGTGCAACCGCCGCACCGCAACTCCACCGATCTGGTGACCATGGCCCTTCGGGCCAATGTGCTCACGGGCAAGTTCATCCTTGATTCATTGTGGGATCGGCCATCGCATCCGGAAGGCTGGTATTTCCGCAGCGACCATGTGCCGTACGCCCGCCTCAATATTCCGGCGGTCATGTACAGCACCAACCTGCATCCCGACTACCACACGCCGCGTGACAAGCCGGAGCGCATCGACTACGCCAAGCTCACTCGCATGACGAAGTGGATGTATCTCACCGGTTGGTTCGTCGCGACGGCACCCAAGCGCCCTGCGATCGACCCAGGCTTCAAGCTCGAGCGCTGACCATGTTCGTGATTTTTGTGGCGCCCCTGTTCTCGCCGGCCGCAACACAGATGATCGCGGCGACGCTGAACATTCCGCATGTGGAATTGGCCGTCGTCAGCCAACAATCACTCGATCAGCTCGCGCCATCGTTGGCGCAACGGTTGGTGGGGCATTGGCGCATCGATGACATCACCGATGTCACACAACTCGAAGCGGCGGTGCGCGCCCTGGGTTCGCGGCATGGGGCCATCGCCCGTTGTTTCGGGGCGTACGAGCAGGCGCAGTTGCCACTGGCGCTGGTGCGCGAGCGGTTGGGCATTGCCGGTCTGCCCAGCCATGCGGCCCACCAGTTCCGCGACAAGGCCCGCATGAAGGATGTCTTGCGAGCGGCGGGCGTACCGGTGGCGCGACACGCGCTCATCACCTCGGCTCTCGATGCCAGACACTTCGTCGCGCAGGTGGGTTATCCCATCGTGGTGAAGCCACCAGCCGGCGCCGGTGCGCGATCCACCGAGCGGGTGCGCGATGACGCCGAGCTCGAATCGATGCTGGCCCGCTTTGCGCCCTCGGCCGCAGATCCGATGCTTGGTGAAGAGTTCCTGCAGGGTACCGAACACTCCCTCGAGACCGTGTCCATCGGTGGCCGGGCTGTCTGGCATTCACTCACCCGCTACACCCCCACGCCACTCGAGGTGCTGGAGAACCCGTGGATCCAGTGGACGGTGTTGCTGCCACGCGAAGTGGACGATGCCCAGTACGACGACATTCGGGCTGTGGGTGACGAGGCTCTCACGGCGTTGGGCATGACCACCGGTGTCTCGCACTGCGAGTGGTTTCGCCGCACCGACGGGACACTCGCCATCAGCGAGATCGCCGCGCGGCCGCCTGGCGCGAACATGACCACGATGATGTCTCGCGCCAACGATATGGACTTCGTGGGGGCATGGGTGCGGCTCATGGTGCATGGCACGTTCACCCCACCGGAGCGCCGCTATGCCGTCGGCGCCGCCTACCTGCGCGGACAGGGCGAAGGTCGCGTGGCGCACATTCACGGCCTCGAGACCATCCAGCATGAACTCGGGCATCTGATCTGCGACGTGCGATTGCCGTACCAGGGGCAGACGCCCACCGGCAGTTACGAAGGCGAAGGGTTCATCATCCTTCGGCATCCGGAGACGGCGGTGGTCGAGCAGGCGCTCGTCCGCATTGTCTCCACCATTCGCGTGCAACTCGCTTGATCGCGTGCGCATCGTCCACGACGAGGCGATGTGCGTGACCACTCTTCTTTCAACCCATCCAGCGATGTCCAAGACGGTCCTGATGCTGACGCCGGGCTATCCCGGTGAGATGCCGCACTTCACGCGCGGCTTGTCCGAACATGGGGCGACCGTGTTGGGGGTGGCCAACGGGCCTGCACATGAATTGCCGGAGATGGCCCGTCGGCATCTCAGCGACTATCTGCAGGCACCGGACCTCTTCACCAACACCGATGCCGCCATCGCCCAGATCAAGCGCTGGCTTGGCACGCGCACCCTCGATCGTGTCTGCTGTCTGTGGGAACCTGGGGTCGAAGTGGCGGCCCAGATCCGGGAAGCGCTCGGGGTGCCGGGACAGTCCTACGAGCAGGCGCTTCGCTTCCGCAACAAAGATCTGATGAAGCAGGCGCTGTCGGCGGGTGGCGTGCGTGTGCCGCACCACGCGGTGGCCAGCAATGCAGCCGAGGTGTGGGCCGCGGCGGAACAGGTGGGATATCCGCTCATCATCAAGCCCATCGCTGGTGCGGGCTCGCAGGACACGTTCCGGTGTGACGACGAAAAAGAAGTGGCTGCGGCGATCAAGCAGTTGGGGCACATCGAGGTGGTCGATGTGGAAGAGTTCATCGATGGCGAAGAGTTCACCTACGACACCATCTGCGCCGGTGGTGACATCAAGTACTTCCACGTGGGCTACTATCGCCCACGTCCGCTGATTGCGCGCACGAACGAGTGGATTTCCCCGCAGACGCTCAGCTTCCGTCACGTGGACGATCCCTGGGTGGCCGGTGGACTGGCGCTTGGTGAACAGGTCATCAAGGTGTTGGGGTACGACACCGGCTTCACACATATGGAGTGGTATCGCAAGGCCAACGGGGAAGTGGTGTTTGGTGAAATCGCGGCGCGTCCACCCGGTGCCCGCACGGTTGACCTGATGAACTTCGCGAGTGATGTGGACCTGTTTCATGGCTGGGCCGAGGCCGAGCTGCTGGGCACGTTTTCGCTCGAGATCGAGCGCAAGTACAACGCGGCGTGCATCACGAAGCGGGCACACGGGCAGGGACGCATTCATCGCATCGAGGGGCTGGATCGCATCAAGGCCCGCTGTGGTGATGCCATCTGCGCGATCGACCTGCTGCCGATCGGTTCCATGCGGCGCGATTGGAAGAGCACACTGTTGTCCGATGGGTACATCACGCTGCGTCACCCGGATTGGCAGACCACGCAGGACCTGGCGGACTTCGTGGGCACGGACCTGCATCTGTACGCCGGCTGATCGGCACCGATCGCAACGGATCGTGGAACGTTTGGCGGCCGCGACACCTTGGAACCATGTGGCGCGGCCGCCTCAGCGGTGGTAGGGCTCCCGCAACGACTGATCGCGTGGTGCGGGGGCCACGCGGTTTTTTCAGAGGGAAACGGGTGTCCGTGAAAGCGATCCAGTAGCGGCACGGGGCTTGCCTTTCGGTGTGGTGCGGATGGCCGGAGGGTGGTCCGCGCTGTTCTCTGACCCGTCAGGTGCCATGTCCAGGATTCTCGAAGAGCCGTCGGTTGATCCGATCCGCAGCTATTTCTCCCAGCTGTGTGTCATGCTCACCGGGATCGCCACCGGGGTCGTGCATCCCCCGGTCGAAGACGCGGCCTTGCCCGCGACATTCCACATGGGCCGCCGCGATGGCTATCACGTCGTCGTCGCCCATCTGGCCTCCAGCCGATCGCTGCGGGAAGCGGCCGACAAGTGCCTGGCGTTTGGGCGTGGCGTCGAGGAACGCGCCGAAAACCACCCCTACGGGCCGGAATGGTCGCAGGGCTTTGCCGCCGCCACACTGGGAGCGGCCGCCGATATCGCGATGTATGCCGCCAGTGGCATGGTCCCTCCGGTCGACCGCGCCCGTCTGCGCGCGGCTCGTACCGCCGCTCGGCACCTCTCGCCCTTGCACGGCCTGTTCACGCCCAAGCCCTCCGGCGCCGAGCCGCCGGCCAGCAACCGGGAGTGGTGAGCGGCTGACCGCACACCGCACCAGCACATCGGGTCCGCGAGTCATCGCGGGCCCTTTTTGTTTTCACGTCCCTATATTGCCAGCCATGCCAAAGAAGCCAGCCGTCGTGCTCGACGCGCGTGCACTCGACCGCACGCTGCGCCGCATGGCCGATCAGATCGTCGAACTCAATGCCGGAACGGACCACCTCGTACTGGTGGGAATCCAGCGTCGTGGAGTGCAACTCGCCGACCGCCTCGTGCGCATCATCCTGGCGCAGGAAGGGGTGGAAGTGGCCAGTGGGGCGCTCGACATCACGCTCTATCGTGATGACCTGCAGACCGTCGGCCCTCGGCCGGTCGTCGGCGCCACGAAGCTGCCGTGGACGCTCGACGGCAAACGGGTCGTGATTGTCGACGATGTCCTGTACACCGGTCGCACCGTGCGTGCGGCGCTCGACGAACTCGCCGACTTCGGACGCCCGGCGCGCATCGGGCTGGCGGTCCTGGTCGACCGCGGTGGACGGGAGCTGCCCATCCACGCCGATGTCGTGGGCCGCAAGGTGGAAGTCGCCCCGGATCAACGCGTCGACGTTTTTGTCACCGAACTCGATGGGCGCGATGAAGTGGTGATCGCGGCGCGCGAAGAGGAGGGCTGAACGGATGGCCGGTCCCCTTGGCAAGGACCTGCTGGGACTCGCGCCGCTGTCGGCCGAGCAGATCCGGTTGGTGCTCGACACTGCGATCCCGTTCCGTGAGATCTCCGAACGGGCCATCAAAAAGGTGCCCACGCTGCGTGGCGCCACGATCGTCAATCTGTTCTTCGAAGCGTCCACCCGCACGCGCATCTCGTTCGAGTTTGCCGAGAAGCGGCTGAGTGCCGATACGGTCAACGTTGCGGTCGCCGGTTCCAGTGTGTCGAAGGGCGAAACCCTGGTCGACACGGCGCGCAATCTCGAGGCGATGAAGATCGACATGGTGGTGATCCGCCACCCGGCATCGGGGGCGGCGCGCTTCCTGGCCGAACGCATCGAGTCGAACGTCATCAATGCGGGTGATGGCACCAACGAACATCCCACGCAGGGACTGCTCGACATGCTCACGCTGCGCGACCGGCTGGGTGACCTGGCCGGCAAGCGTATCTGCATCGTGGGTGACGTGCTGCATTCGCGGGTGGCCCGTTCGAATATCTGGGGGCTCAAGAAGCTGGGGGCGGAGGTCGCCGTGTGCGGTCCGCGCTCGCTGCTGCCCAACGCCATCGGCGAGATGGGTGTCACCGTGTTCGATCGTGTGGAAGCGGCCATCGAATGGGCCGATGCCCTCAACATTCTCCGGCTGCAGCTCGAACGCATGCAGGCCGGCTACATCCCGTCGTTGCGCGAATACAACCGCGTCTTCGGCGTCACCAGTGCGCGACTCGAACATGCGTCGCGTGATCTTCTCATCCTGCACCCTGGCCCGATGAATCGCGGCGTGGAAATCGACAGTGACGTGGCCGACGGCCCGCACTCGGTCATTCTCGATCAGGTCACCAACGGCGTGGCCGTTCGCATGGCCGTGCTCTATCTGCTTGCCGGCGGCAAGCCCGAACTTGCCGATGCGGCGCAGAAGGGGGTGGCGTGATGTCGAACGGAACACGTGATCTGTTGTTGCGTGGTGGTCGCATCGTCGACCCGTCGCAGAGCCTCGATGTCGTGGGTGATGTGCTGGTGCGCAATGGCGTGATCGAACACGCCGGCAGCACCATCGGTACGCCCGATGGCGCCGAGGTGGTGGACGTGAGCGGCCTCGTGGTCGCTCCGGGCCTCATCGATGTGCACATCCATTTGCGTGAGCCGGGCCGCGAAGATGTGGAAACCGTTGCCACAGGCGCACACAGCGCGGTGGCCGGCGGATTCACCGGTGTATGTGCGATGCCCAACACCAAGCCGGTGACCGACAACCAGGCCACGGTGGGTTTCGTGAAGCGGCAGGGCGAGGCCGCCGGGTTTGCGCGGGTCTATCCGTACGGCGCGATTTCGCTCGGTCAGAAGGGTGAGACCCTCGCGGAATTCGGCGAGATGGTGCAGGCCGGTGCGGTCGCGTTCAGCGACGATGGCCGTCCGGTGGAAAGCGCGCATCTCATGCGCACGGCGCTCGAATACGCGCGTGCGTTCAACGTGCCGGTGGCCGAGCACTGCGAAGACATGACGCTGGCGCGTGGTGGGTCGATGAACGAAGGGCTCATGAGCGCAAAGCTCGGCCTCAAGGGCATCCCCGCCGAAGCCGAAGAGATCTATGTCATTCGTGACATCCTGCTCGCCAAGCGCACTGGTGGTCATATCCACATGTGTCACCTGTCCACCAAGGGCTCGGTCGAACTGGTGCGCTGGGGCAAGGAGCGCGGGATCAACGTGACCGCCGAGGTGTGCTCGCACCACATCTCGCTCACCGAGGCGGCGGTGGATGGGTACAACACCAATGCCAAGATGAATCCGCCGCTGCGCACGCAGGAAGACATCGACGCACTGCAGGCAGGATTGGCCGACGGCACCATCGATCTGCTGGTGACCGATCACGCGCCGCACCACTACGACGAAAAGGAACGCGAGTTCGCCGATGCGCCGAACGGTATTGTCGGCCTCGAGACCGCACTCGGCGTCAATTGCACATACCTGCTGCATCCTGGCGTGATGACGCTGTCGCAGATGATCGACGCGATGAGCTGCAAGCCGGCCAAGGTGTTCCATCTGCCCGGTGGCACGCTCACGCGCGGCGCGGTGGGTGATGTGTCGGTCTTCGACCCCAACAAGAAGTGGACGGTCGATCCGAAGCAGTTCAAGTCGAAGGGACGCAACACGCCGTACGGTGGACATGAACTCACCGGCCAGGCGCTGCTCACGGTGGTGGGCGGCCGCGTGGTGTATCGGCTCGCGTGAACCAGATGATGCGCGCCCTGTGAGCACCGTCACG
This sequence comes from Gemmatimonas aurantiaca T-27, assembly GCF_000010305.1. NCBI lineage: Bacteria > Pseudomonadati > Gemmatimonadota > Gemmatimonadia > Gemmatimonadales > Gemmatimonadaceae > Gemmatimonas > Gemmatimonas aurantiaca. Next base: position 1,824,134 of record NC_012489.1, read on the forward strand.
GGGCTGCTGGCAGAAATCGTCGAACAGGCCGAGGCTCTTGCCTTGGCCTGTCGTCGTCTGCATGCCGGCGGATTGCTGGCAGGTGCGGAGGGCAACCTCTCCGTGCGGCTGTCGGATAGCACGATACTCATCACGGCATCCGGCGTGGACAAGGCGCGCATCCATGCCGGTCAGGTGGTGCGGGTGCACGCCGATGGCGCGCCGCATCACGAGCCGGAGAGCATGGGCCGGATGTGTGACGGTACCGACACACCACGGGGTGACAGTCCGGTCCGCGCCTCGTCGGAGTTGGGGATGCATGTGGCGTGTTACGCCGCGCGACCGGATGTGCGCGGCATCGTGCACGCCCATCCACCGGTGGCCACGGGGTTTGCCGTGGCGGGTCTTTCGCTGCCCGCCGATGTACTACCGGAGGTGCCGGTGATTGTGGGACCGGTGGCCCTGGTACCGTACGGACGCCCGGGCACCCCCGCACTCGCCGCTGTTCTGGAACCGTTTTTTGCCGCGCATGAGGTGTTTCTGTTGGCCAATCATGGTGTGACCGCAGTGGGGCGCTCGCTCACCGACGCATTGCTGCGCATGGAGAGCGTGGAGCAGGCCGCACGTATCGTGGCAGTGGCCCGCCTGCTGGGAGGAGAGCAGCGGCTCCCGGCCGGTGAGGCCGCCGCGCTTGCCTCGCTTCGCCGTTCGCGTGAGCTTCCCTCTGAGCCTTCCTCCCGATCCCTATGACGGAGCAGAACGTCGTGTCCATCGAAGAAGTGCGTGTCCTCGTCGCCGAACGGCAGCGCTATGACGATTGGCTGGCGGCCCTCGAGGCGCGCCGCGCGGAAACGCCCCAGCGTGTATTCGAACGCGTGTTTGGTGACTACAGCGGCCGTCGCGCCGAGGTCATGAACCAGTTGCACACGCATGTCGATGGTCTGGCGAGCCTGAGCACGGAGCTCGACCATCGACTGTCGGAACTCGAAACCACTCTCGCATCGCTCGAGGATGAACGGGTCGAGGCCATGCTGCGCACCGCCGTTGGCGAGTTCGACGACACCCGCTGGGAAGAGGTGCGGGCGCAGGTCGAGGAGCGCATCGTGCAGTTGGGGCAGGAGCGGGATGGTCTGCTGACCGAAGTGGACGAAGTGCGGACACTGCTCGCCAGTGCACGCGTGGAGCCCGATCCGATGGTCGAGGCACCGGTCGTGCCGATCGCCGCCGACGCCGCTGCGGACCTCGCATCGAACACCGCACCAGGTGGCGATGTGGTCGACAACGCCGCTCCCACGCCAACGGGGCATGTGCCGACGCCTGCGGCGGCGGTCACGGCGGCGGTCACGGTGGCATTCGAGGCGGCACCCGAGGCAGCACCCGTTGTGCCCACACCGGCCAGCGTCACACCGGTTGCAGCGACACCAGTGACGGCGACACCGGCGGTGAACGAGTTCGTGTCGGTGTCTCTGGTCAGTGATCTGGCATCGGTGGCTACCGCCACGCCTCTTGGCAGTGACAGTGTGGTCACGGCGGAGACCGAGGCACGCGCCGCCGAACCCACACCGCTGCCCGTCGTGGCTTCACACGACGACGAAGCCGAAGACGTGACGGCGCTTTTCGAAGTCCGCGATGGGTTACCGTCACGGTCATTGCCGGAGTCCGTGATCAACCTGGTTTCGGAGATCCCGCCGCGGCCGTCGCCGAACCCCATCGGAGCTCCGCCGGTGGAATTCGACGACGCCATGGCGCTGTTCTCCGACCATGCGGCGCCTGCGGATCCGGGTTTCGTGAAGTCGCTGGACGGCATCGAAGTGGAGATCGATGTGCCCACGAAGGCCAAGGGACCGGCGCAGCCGGATGCGTTCACCGCGACCGCCACTCCGCCGTCGAATACCTCCGACCCGTTCGATGATCTGGCGTTCCTGCGCTCGGTGATCGACCCCGGTGGCGCGCCGCTGCCTCCCGCACCAAGCCATCAGGCGCCAAACCATCAGGCGTCAGGCAACCCGCGCGCGTCAGGGGGCGAGACTCCGAAGACCCTGCGTTGCACCGAGTGTGGCACGATGAACCTGCCCACCGAGTGGTACTGCGAGCGGTGCGGGGGAGAGCTGGCGGCGTTCTGACCCGCAGTGGTCGCCAGAAACACAGAAGGCCGGACTCGTAGTGAGTCCGGCCTTCTGTCTGTTCGGTCAGCCCAACAGGCTCAGGCAGCGCTGGCTGCGGCCTGCTTGGCGAGGCGGCTCTTCACACGGGCCGCGGCGTTGCGATGAATCAGGCCCTTGCGTGCCGCGCGATCGAGCAGCGAGACGGCAGTGAGATGATCGGCCGCCGCAGCAGTCGCCACGCGGGCCTTCTTCACGGCGGTACGAAGCGCCGAGCGCTGGGCGCGATTGCGGACGGCAGCCGCACGCGACCGACGAAGGTCCTTCTTGGCAGACTTGATATTCGGCACGAAAAGCTCCTGGTCCTGCTTCTTGAGTTACGCGGTACTGTGGGATGTGTGTCGGAACAGACCGAAGAAGATATCCAGCACAGGCTCGGGGGTCAAGCTGCGATTCCCGCACGCGCGTACGTTTTCCGCCACCAGCGACGGTTTTGACACCCCTCCGGCCACGGGCTACCTTCCGATCCGGATTTGCTTGCATTCGCGTCCCCGCCGCCCGCCGGCGGGACCCCCCTCTGGTGCCTCGGTGGATTTCGCCCAGCAACTCGCCCTCGTGTTTCCCGTGCTGCTCTTCTCGATGGTCGCCCACGAGTATGCACACGGGTACGCGGCGCTCAAACAGGGGGACATGACCGCCTATCAGCTCGGGCGGCTCACGTTCAACCCGATCAAGCACATCGACCCGTTCATGACCATCATCCTCCCGGTGATGCTCGCGTTTCTGGGGGGGCCGATCTTCGGCGGGGCCAAGCCCGTGCCGGTCAACCCGCGCAACTATCGCAACTACCGTCGTGGGGACATCATCGTGTCCCTCGCCGGTGTGATCACCAATGTCGGTATCGCGATCGCCTGTGTGCCGCTCGTCATACTCGTGGGCGTGCTCGGGCAGCAGATTCCGGGTCTGATCCGCCCGCTTGGGGTACTGCAGCAGATGCTCATCGCCGGGGTGTTCATCAATCTGATCCTGGCGGCGTTCAACCTGATCCCGATCCCGCCGCTCGACGGTTCCCACGTCTTCAAGTATCTCCTGCCGCCCAAGTGGTCGCTCCAGTATCAGCGCCTTGGTGCCGTGGGACTGCTGGTGCTCTTCGCTGTGCTTTCGTTTGGCCGCCCGCTGGTGGACGCCTGGCTCTCGCCGGCGTACTTCCTGCGCATTCTGGCCGAGCGGGTGTACTTTCCGTATCTGTTGCCCAACCCCTTCGCCACGTAATTCGCGTGATTGCTCCCAACTTCCGCACCGCCGAGGCCGAGGGGCCGTCGTTTGTCGTCGAGCTGAGCCAGTTCACCGGCCCGCTCGATCTGCTGCTGTCGCTGATTCGCGATGAGCAGGTCGACATCTACGACATCCCCATCGCCCGCATCGCCGAGCAGTTCCTGGCCCGGGTCGGCTCGCTCGGGCTCGACGAAGCAGCCGACTATCTCGAGATGGCTGCCCGCCTGCTGCGCATCAAGGCGCAGATGCTGTTGCCCCGCGCCGACGGAGAAGACGCGTGGGAAGATCCGCGCGCCGAACTCGTACGTCGCCTGCTCGAGTATCAGCAGATGCGCGAAATCGTCGATCTGCTCGAGCGTCGCGGCGAGGAGCGCCGTCATCAGTTCCCACGCCGGTTCGTGCCGGTGTCGGTGGACATCACGCCGCTCAATGCGCCCCTCGCGCTGGCACTCGGCGATCTGCTCGGTGCCGTGGATCGCGTGTTGCGCACGAGCAAGGAACCGACGCTGCACGAAGTCATCCCGCGCGCGCTCGACGTGGCCGGGGCCATGACGTCGATCCGTTCGGTCATTGCGATGCGTCGCCACTGCCGCTGGTCCGACCTCGTCGGTACCGACGCGGAGCCGTGGCAGATTTTGTCGGTCCTGCTGGCCCTGCTCGAAATGGCGAAGTTGGGCGAACTGCATCTTGCGCAGCATCAGCCTTTCGCCTCTGTGGAGATTCGTCGTGACGCCGTTAGCGAAGCTGCTTGAAGCCGCACTGTTTGCGGCGGCGCGGCCTCTTTCCCTCGAAGCCCTGTCAGCCCTCGATGCCGAAGCCAGTCCGGCGGCGGTGAGTGCGGCGGTCGACGAGTTGCGTGAGCACTACGACGTCGATGGGCATGGCGTCGAGCTGGTGGAACAGGGTGGTGGATGGCAGATCCTGACGCGGGCCGAATTCGCCGAGGCGATCGAGCGTGCGCAGGTGGCCGTGCGTCCGCAGAAGCTCTCCGCTGCCGCGCTCGAAACACTGGCGATCGTGGCGTATCGCCAGCCGATCGGCCGCGCGGAAATCGAAGAGATCCGTGGTGTGGCGGTGGGCTCGGTGCTCAAGTCCCTGCATGAACGAGGGCTCATCGACATCGTCGGACGCAGCGAGGGCATCGGTCGACCGTTGCTGTATGGCACCACGCCACAATTCCTCGAGCAGTTCGCCCTGCGGCATCTCGAGGAGCTGCCGCGTGCCGATGAACTCGCGATCGCCCTGCGCGGCGCGGGCAACTCCGCGGTCGTGCCCGAGTGACGCCGCCGCGTGGTCGCAGCGGCGGCGCGGCCGGACGGGGCGGGTCGTCAGCCAGAGGGGGGGCGGGCAAGGGCCCAGCCCGCGGACCGGCCAAGGGGCCGGCGCGAGGCCCCGCCAAAGGGGCGTCCAAGGGGCCGGCACGAGGAGGTCCTCCAGCCAAAGGCGCCTCTTCACGGGCCGGAGCGCCGAGGAGCAGCGCGCCCAAGAGCGACGGGCTGCAACGGAGTGCGCAGAAGCCTGGCGCACCGAAAGCCGGGGCACCGAAGGCCACCACTACAGGTGGCGCTCCGAAGGCGGGTGCCGGCAAGGGTGATCCCCGTCGAAAGGGACCGCGCAAGGGCCCCGGTCAGGCGCCGTCACCGTATTCACGGAGTGGCAGCACCGTCAAAGCACGTGAAGAAGGCCCGATGCGTGTGCAGCGCGCCTTGGCCCGTGTGGGCGCCGTCTCCCGACGCGAAGCCGACAAGGCGGTGGCCGAGGGCCGTGTGCAGGTGAACGGGACCACGGCGATTGTTGGGCAGTTGGTGGATCCAGCCCGTGATCGCATCACGCTCGATGGTACGCCGGTGGCCACTCAGGTCACGGCGCATCGCTGGATCGTGCTGCACAAGCCGGCTGCGGTCATGACCACCCGCAAGGACCCGGAAGGACGAGCCACGGTGTTCGATCTCGTGGACGACGCGCCGGGACTCGTGTACGTGGGACGTCTCGATTTCATGACCGAGGGAGTTCTGCTGCTCACCACCGACGGTACGGCGGCGCACGTACTGACCCACCCCAGCCATGAAGTGGAACGCACCTATGTGGCCACGGTACGCGGTGATGCCGTCACGGCGGCTCGTGAGGCACGGCGTGGTGTCAAGCTCGACGACGGCCTGGTCGTTCCTTCCGAAGTGACCGCCTATCCCCTCGGCGAGCGGCGTTGGGCCTTCGAACTGACGATCACAGAAGGGCGTACCCATGAAGTACGCCGCATCTGCGACGCGTTGGGGCTGGAGGTGGAGCGGTTGGTGCGCACACGCTTCGGTCCTGTGCGTCTTGGCGAACTGCCTTCCGGTGCGGCACGGGCATTGACCAGTGCGGAGCGCACCGTACTTGATGCGCTGACCGGTCAGGGGTAGCCACACAGGGTTGTCCCTCTCCGGGTTGTTTCCGGGGAGGGAGCACTCTGCTCGTCCCCGCCGTGGAGCAGACCGATCGCCCCGGGGTATCTGCCGCAAATGACAGCTTCTTTCAGACACGGGATCCAGCGTTGACTACGAGCGTCGCCGTATCGCAGGATGCGGTCCTGGTGCAGGGTGTGCTGCGTGAAGTGGCCCGCCGCATCGTGGGCCAGGAATACATGGTGGAGCGGCTCCTGATCAGCCTTCTCACGGGCGGCCATGTGCTGCTCGAAGGCGTACCGGGGCTCGCCAAGACGCTCACCGTGCGCACGCTCGCCGAAACGGTGCGCACGAGTTTTCAGCGTATCCAGTTCACTCCGGATCTGCTGCCCGCCGATGTCATCGGCACGCAGATCTTCGATCAGCCCAGTGGCGAGTTCCGTGTCAAACACGGGCCGATCTTCGCCAACATCATCCTCGCCGACGAAATCAATCGTGCACCGGCCAAGGTGCAGGCGGCGTTGCTCGAGGCCATGCAGGAAAAGCAGGTCACGATCGGCGGCACCACCTATCGGCTCACCGAGCCGTTTCTTGTGCTGGCCACGCAGAATCCGATCGAACAGGAAGGCACGTATCCGCTGCCTGAAGCGCAGGTCGATCGTTTCATGATGAAGCTGCGCGTGGGATATCCCACCCGGGCGGAAGAGAAGGAGATTCTGCGGCGCATGGCGGGCGGCGAGAACATTGCTGTGAACGCCGTGGCATCACCCGAAGAACTGATGGACGCCCGTCGGCGCATCTCCGAGTTGTACATGGATGAGCGCATTGTGGATTACATCGTGGAGCTGGTGCACGCCACCCGATTCCCGGCCGAAGTCGGCGCGCCGGATCTCAAGCCGCTCATCGAATTCGGAGCGTCCCCGCGTGCCACCATTGCGCTTGGTCAGGCGGCGCGTGCGCATGCTTTCCTGCGCGGCCGGGCCTTTGTCACGCCCGACGATGTGAAGAGCATTGCCCCGGACGTGTTGCGTCACCGCGTGCTCACGTCCTTCGAAGCCGATGCCGAAGGTGTCACCAGCGACACGATCGTGGAACGCCTGCTGACGGTGGTGAACGCGCCGTGAGCATCACGGCGATCGCACCCGCCGATGTCCTGCGCCAGGTGCGTCGCATCGAGGTGCGGACGCGCCGACTGGTGGACTCGCGATTTGCCGGCGAGTATCGCTCGCTGTTCAAGGGGCAGGGCATGGAGTTCGCGGAAGTGCGCGAATATCAGCCCGGCGATGAGGTGCGCGCCATCGACTGGAACGTCTCGGCGCGCATGGGTCGACCCTTCGTCAAGCGCTATGTGGAGGAGCGTGAGCTCACGGTCATGCTGGCCATCGACCTGTCGGGCTCTTCGCGGTTCGGGACGCGTGCGCGATTCAAGCACGATCTGGCCATCGAGATGGCCGGTGTGCTCTCACTGGCTGCGGTGCGCAACAATGATCGGGTGGGGCTCATGCTGTTCTCGGACCGTGTGGAGCATGCGCTCCCGGCGCGGAAGGGACGCAAGCATGCGCTGCGGCTCATTCGCGACTTGCTCACCGTGACGCCGGCCGGCCGTGGCACCTCGATGACCGCGATGGTCGATCGCATGATGCGGCTACTCCCCCATCGCTCGGTCATCTTCCTCGCGTCGGACTTTCTTGCCGACGATCTGGAGCGCCCGCTGGCTCGTCTCGCGCAGCGACACGATGTGATCGCAGTGACGTTGGAGGATCCGGCAGAGCGGGAGTTGCCCGACATCGGACCGGCGCGACTCGAAGATCCGGAATCCGGCGAGATCGTGGAAATCGACACGTCGCATCCGCAGGTCCGGCGCGCCTTTGCCACGCGCGTGGCGGCGGAAGACGAGTCGAGACGCAAGCTGTTTGGCCGACTGGGGCTCGACGAAATCGTGGTGCACACAGAGTTCGGTTATGTCGATGCCTTGCTCGCGTTCTTTCGGGCACGTTCGCGTCGACCACATGGTGCGGTCCGCACCGGTCCTCGTGGCACGTTGGGCGACGCGGCCTTGATGGAGCCTGGACCAGCGCAGGCGCGTCCTGCGCGTGTTCGGTGATCTGGTGATGTGCGCGCAACGGAGCGTGGTCGTGGTGGCATTGTTGGCTGCTGCACTCGGTGTGCGTGGGCGCACGGCGACGGCGCAACCGACCGTGCCGCCGTCTACGTTGGGCACGCCATCCGGATCACGCGTGCAGGCAGGAAAGCTGGTGCGCCCCGATACCGTGGAGATCGGTGATCCCTTCACATTGATCGTCACGGTGGTGGTGCCGACCGATGCACGCATCGAATGGCCCACCATCACGGACACCGCGGCCACCGTGGCGATGCGCGCGCCCGTGAAGGTCATCGATGAGGGTACGAATTTCGGCGGTCGACGCGAACGCGCCGAATACACCCTGAGCGCCTGGGACATCGGCACACTGCACATCGATTTGCCCGATGCGGTGGTGCGCTATGGCGATGTCACCATGCGCGTCCCGATGTCCGACGCGCGGGTGTTTGTGAAGAGCGTGTTGCCGGGCGACACCACATTGCATGTGCCGAAGCCGGCGCGAGATCTTTTTCCGCGCGTGCTTCCCTGGTGGCAGCGGTGGTGGCCGGCGCTGCTGGTCATTGCGGGGTTGGGTCTGCTGTGGTGGCTGTGGCGTCGTTTGCGTCGCCGCAAGTTAGCGGTCGCCGCAGCACCGCCGCTCGATCCGTATGCGCGCGCGATCCACGAGTTCGATCGACTCGACCGTCTGGCTTTGGCCGAAGCCGGTGAGAGTGGTCGCTACGTCGCGCTGGCGGTGGACATTCTGCGCCTGTTCGTCGCCGCACGCCTGCCTGATGTGGAGCTGTCCCAGACCAGCGCGGAGTTGTTGGTCGCCGCCATCGATGATCCACGGGTGCCGCGAGACCGACTGATCTCACTGCTGGCAGACGCTGATGGCATCAAGTTCGCTGCGCGTCGTGTGTCACCGCCGCGCGCACGGGAGATCGGCGGTGAAGCGCGGGCGATCGTGGAACACTTCGAACGCGTGGATCGCGAGCGTCGGGCCGCAGAGGCGGCAGCAACGGCAGCGGCGATCGCAGCGGAAGCGAATGCCCGTCAGGAACTCGAGGACCGCGCACGACGCGATTCTCGGCGTCCCAAGTCGGGGGCCCGCTGATGCAGGCGTGGCTCGAAGCCCTGCAGGCCGGGGAATGGTGGAGCGCGCGCTCCACCTTTGTGTCGCTCTTTGGCATGAGCTTCGCACATCCCGAAGTGCTGATCCTGCTGCTGGCCATTCCGCTCTGGCTGTGGTGGTGGTGGCGCCGCGAGGCGACGCAACGCACGATCACGTTTTCTCGTGCCGGCCTGCTCGCGAAGGGCCCGCGCCCACGCATCGCCTGGGTACGATGGCTACCATGGTTGCGTGCGCTGGCACTGGCCGCACTGATCGTGGCCGTGGCACAACCGCGTTCGGGGGCCCGCGCGGAACGTGTGTCCAGCGATGGCATCGATATCGCGCTCACCGTCGATATCTCGAGCTCGATGTTGGCCGAGGACTTCCAGCCGCAGAACCGCATGGAGGTGGCCAAGGACAAGGTCAAGCGCTTCGTGATGGGACGGAAGAGTGATCGGGTCGGGCTCGTGGCCTTCTCCGGTGAAGCGCTCACGCAGGTGCCACTGACCACCGACTATCCCGTGGTGTTGGCCGCTATCGACAATCTGCAGGTGGGTCAGCTCGAGGACGGCACGGCCATCGGCACGGCCATTGCCACGGCCGCCAACCGGCTGCGCAATTCGCCCGGTCGTTCCCGGGTGATGGTGCTGCTCACCGATGGCGAGAACAATCGTGGCGCGATCGATCCCCGCACTGCTGCGCAGGCCGCTGGCACGTTCGGTATTCGCATCTACACGATCGGTGTGGGCACCGATGGCATGGCGGCCGTGCCAGTAGGGCGTGGATTGTTCGGGCTGCGTTATGAAAATCGACCAGTGAAGATCGATGAGGCTCTGCTCACCGAGATCGCCAACAGCACCGGTGGTCGCTACTTCCGCGCCAAGGATGCGGCGGCGTTACAGAGCATCTACGAACAGATCGATCGACTCGAACGCTCTGCCGTGGAGGCCCGTGCCTATATCCGCTATACCGAACGATTCCGGTGGCCGCTGCTGATCGGGTTGGCAGCGCTGGTGTTTGAACTGGTGTTGCGGGCACGGCGAGGCATTCTGCCATGACGATCCCGCTGCCCAACCTGCCGCCGCTGATTTTCGATGCGCCGTGGTTGTTGTTGCTGGCGTTGTTGTTGCCGCTGCTGGTGTGGTGGTTGCGGCGTCAACGGCGTGATCAGCGCACCGCACGACTGGCGCGCTATGCCTCGCTGACCGCCCTGACGCGTCTGGTCGTTTCTCAGGACGCCGAGGCGTCCCGTCGCACGCTGCGGTTGATGTTGATTGCCGCGCTGCTGGGTCTTGCGTTGTCCGGTCCACGTTGGGGGCTCGCGCGCGGACCGATGAGTTCCCGTGGCATCGATATGGCCATCGCGATCGATGCGTCGCTGTCGATGTTGGCGCAGGACGAGCGTCCCTCGCGCCTGGAACGGGTGAAGCAGGAAGTGCGACGCTTGCGTGCCATGTCACCGGCAGATCGCGTGGCGTTGATCGCCTTCGCCGGTCGGAGCTACATCCTCACCCCGCTCACGGGTGACGATGGCGCGCTGGAACTGTTCCTCGACAACCTCGACCCCGGCGTGGTCGGTCAGGCCGGCAGCTCGTTGTCGCGCGCCATTCGCCAGGGCAGTGAGCTGTTGCTGGCCAGCGATGGCAGTGCCGATCGGGCGCTGGTGTTGCTCAGCGACGGAGAGTCGTTCGATTCCGCGGAAGACATCGAGTCGGCGGCCTCTGAAGCGGGCAGCAAGGGCATCAGCGTGGTGACGGTCGGCTTTGGTACGCGAGATGGAGCCACCATCCCCGTACGAGAAGGCACGATTGTGCAGCAGAAGCGCGATGATGCCGGCAATGTCGTGGTCACGCGCTACGCCCCCGAATTGCTCGAGCAGGCGGCCAAGTCTGCCAATGGCACCTTCATCGCCGCAGAAGCCTCGGACAAGGCGTCACGCATCCGTGCGGCACTGCGGTCGTTGCGCACAGCGCGTCGCTCGATTGATACGCGCGAAGATCACGTGCCACGGTTCCTCTGGTTCCTGGTGCCAGCATTGGCCTTGCTGGCCTGGGACTCGTGGCGTTTGGTACGCCGCGGTGGCGGTACGTCCCGTCGTCCGGAAATCGCCAACGCCAGCACCGTCGCGGCATTGGCCATGATGGTGGTGGTACCCGGGCTGCTGGGCTCCTGCGCGCAGAGTCCTGACCCCGCGGCCCTGTTTGCCGAAGGCAACGTGCCGGCTGCGCTGCGGGCCTACCGCGAGCTGATCGCGCGGGGCGACACGACGCTGGTCACCGCATACAACCTGGGCACGACACTCATCGCGGTCGACTCGCTCCCTGAAGCATCCGAACGACTCGAGATGGTGCGCCGCGCCGCCGATGGTGAGGTGCGGTTCCGCGCGCGGTTCAACGCCGGCCTGGCCGCGTTGATCATGGGGCGAGCGCCTGGCAATCCGGAGGGTGAGCGCCGACTGGCCGACGCGCGGTCTGCCTACCGTGCACTGCTCACCGATCGATCGGACTATCCGGACGGCAAGTGGAACTACGAGCTCGCACTCCGCCAGACACCACCGCAAGGTGGCGGAGGGGGTGGTGGCGGTGGTGGTGGCAACAACGATCAGAATGAGCAACCGCAGCCGCAGGGACAGGGTGGACTGGATCAGAAACAAGCCGAGGCCCTGCTGAACAGCGCGGCGCGTGAAGAACGCGATGTGCAGGGACGCAAGCAGCGGCAGAGTCGAACGCCGCCCGGCGGGAAGGACTGGTGACGCGGCGGGTGTTGTCTCTGATGCGCCGGATCAGCCGGCGCGCGGTGAGCGTGGCGGTGTGCACCGTTCTCTCGCTCGACGCGAGCGTTGCCGCCAATGCCCAACCGTCGCCGACGGCCATTGTCGATCGGGTACGGGTGAACAGTGCACGCGCCATCGACTTTCATGCGGCCGTGTTCCCGGAATCGGTGTACGTGGGGCAACAGGTCACCTATCAGGTGGCGGTGCTGCTCAGCGAAGACGCACGCAATCGTTTGCGTCGTGATCCGGAATTCCGTCCACCGGAATTGCGCGGCTTGCTGGCCTATGAGCTGGGCACCCCCAGACGAGTGCCTGCGCGCGAGTACTCCGGGCGACGTTATGAAGCCCATGTGTTCCAGCGGGCGCTGTTTGGGATTGCCCCCGGCGTGCTCACCGTACCATCTCCGCAACTCACGTATTTCCTGTCGCAGTCATCGAGCTACTTCAGTCGCGAAGAGCGCAGCGTGGTGCATGCGGAGAGTGCACAACTGGTCGTGATGCCGCTGCCGGAAGAAGGTCGCCCAGCGGATTTTTCGGGGGCGGTGGGTGTGCTCGAAGCGCGTACCAGCTTCGATGCCACCGCGGCGCGGGTCGGCGATCCCCTCATGCTCACCGTTCGACTGGAAGGTGAGGGCAACGTGAAGTTGCTGCCGCGCCCCATGGTGGAATTGCCATGGGCATCCGTGGTGCCGGGCAGCGAGCGCGTGCGCATCGACTCGTCCGGGGCGTTGGTGCGGGGCGTCAAAGAATTCGACTTCATTCTCACGCCCACGCGCCCCGGCGCCGTGGTGCTGCCCGTCATTCGCTACAGCTATTTCGATCCCTACCGCGCCACGTATGAGTGGGCGGAGTCCACACCGGCCGATGTGCAGGTGGCCGATGGGACATTGGCCGCAGGGACAGAGTCCGACGAAACGTCGCGCCTGCCATTGCGCAGTTGGCAAGTGGAGGAACGGCGCGCTGGTTATGACGTGCCGACGATCTGGCGACTGAGTCTGCTCGGGATATGGGGAGGCGCGGCGCTGCTTGCGTTCGGTGCTTGGTGGCGCCGTCGACATCGTGCGCGGCAGGCTGAAGCCCCAACCGAAAGTGTGGTTACACAGCGTCCGCTGTCGGAAGCCGATGGCTCGCCCGGCTCGATAGCGCGTGATCTCCGGCGTACGCTGTTGCAGCAACTGGCGGCCCGATTGCACGTACCGGCGGGGGCGTTGGTCGTACGGGCTGATGTCGAGCGGGTGTTGCGTCGCCGCGGCGTGACACGATCATCCACCCGCGAAGTGCTGACGGTGCTGGATGCATTGGCCGTGGAAGGATTTGGAGACGCGACACATCGCCGCGAACCAGGCCCTGATGACCTGCGGGCACAGGCTGCCCGTGTGGCGGAACTGGTGGCTGCGGAAGCGGTCGCGCAGGGACGCACGCGTCTCTGGCGTCGACGCGGGGCGCAACACGGTTCACGGCTTGGATTGATGCTGGTGGTGTTGGCCACGGGACTCGCGACTCCTGCCGAACGTACCGTCGCGCAGGGAGGCACCACCTCGGGGCCTGGTGATGTGCCATTGCTCGTGCGTGAAGCCAGCGCTGCGTATGAAGCCCGACGGTATGGTGCCGCCGCCGAACGGTTCGCCGAGGCGGTGAGTCAGCGTCCACGCGATGTGGATCTGCTGATGAATTGGGGAAATGCGGCGTGGTCGGCTGGTGACACCGTCAGTGCCGTGATTGCGTGGCAGCGTGCGGCGCGACTGGAGCCCATCACGGCCGATGTACAGGAGCGGCTCGCGCTGTTGCCACCGGGGGCGCGTGGTGGCATTGCTGAAGTGCCCATGGTGCCGGTCTATCCCCTGATGGTCGTGGCTACCGTGTGCTGGGTGCTGGGCACGATCGTGCTCATCGTCGCATGGTCTCGAACCGCGGTGGCCGATCGGGGAGTGCTGCGCGTGTCGGTGGGGGCCGCGTTGATGCTGGTGGGCGCCGGGGTGGCCGCGAGCGCGTGGTGGGGCACCTCGGCACTCGATCCGCACGGACTGGCTGTGGTACGCCGCCCCGAAGCGATGCGTGTGCAACCGGCCTTCGATGCCAACACCGCAGGCGGTCTGGCGACCGGCGATATCGTGCGGCTTGCCGCGGTGCAGGAGCAGTGGGCGCGTGTGGAACACGCGGATGGCCGCTTCGGATGGGTGCCTGCGGAACGCCTCTCCCTACTCGTCACCGACGCGGTTCGATAGCATTCAGGATGTCGCGAATCGCCATCCTGCCCAGCGCCGTTGCCGATCAGATTGCCGCCGGCGAAGTGGTCGAGCGGCCGGCGTCGGTCGTCAAGGAACTGGTGGAGAATGCGCTGGACGCCGGGGCGACCTCGGTGGACATCACCATCGAAGACGGCGGTCGCACGCTGATCCGCATCGCTGACAACGGCAGTGGTATGGATGGTGCCGACGCGGTGCTCGCGCTCTCCCGGCACGCCACGTCCAAGATCACCTCGGCCGAGCAGCTTGTGGGAGTGCGCAGTTTTGGCTTTCGCGGCGAAGCGCTACCGGCCATCGCCTCGGTGTCCGAACTGCAGATTGAAACGGCGTCAGAAGATGGGTCGGGCACTCTCGTGCGGGTGCAAGCGGGCACACTGACGGAAACCGGACAGGTGGCGCGTCGTCAGGGCACCACGGTGTCGGTGCATCGACTGTTCCACAACACCCCGGCGCGTCTCAAGTTCATGCGCAGCGCCCGCTCTGAATGGCGAGCCATTGTCGACGCCATGCAGGCCATTGGCGTCCTCCGTCGCGACGTGCATTTCACCGTGCGGCACGATGGCCGCGTGGCCCTCGATTGGCCGGCCGTTTCCACGTTGCGCGCACGTCTGGCGGCGCTGTGGGGCGCGGCTGATGTGGAACGCTTCGTCGATGTCGATGATGTGCAGGGCGTCGTGCACGTGTCGGGGCTCGCTGAGCGTCCGGCCGATGTGGGCACCGCTACACGACGGGTGTTGCTGATCGTGAATGGGCGCGTGGTCCGCGATCACGGACTCATTCGTGCCGCGGAAGCCGCGTATCGCTCCACCATCCCTGCTGGTATGCGTCCATCGCTGGTACTGCAGGTGCATGTGCCGGGCGGTGATGTCGATGTCAACGTGCATCCGGCGAAAGCGGAGGTGCGTTTTCGCGACCGGTGGCCACTGGAGCGGGCCGTGGAAGAAGCCGTGCGGCGCGCCCTCGGATTGTTCGACGCCTCCGCCGGCATCGGCTGGCGTACCTGGTCCGCTGCACCGGCCAGTCGCGAACCGGGGCACGCACTGGGCGGGATCCCGCTCGAACCGTCCGCACTGCGCGCGGCACCGGCACCGGAGGGGCTGTTTGCCACGCCCGCTGCCGCCGACGCGAATCTCGCGCAACACGCCATCGCGACGGCGACCGCGCCAACCGCAGACGACCTCACATCGGCGATGCAGGTCGATGCGATGCGAGCCGAAGCGGCGCGAGAGATGGAGACGCTGGTGGTGCCGCCGCTCATGCAGTTGCGGAAGACCTACCTGATGTTCGAACACGACGAAGGGGTGGTGCTCATCGACCAGCATTCCGCGCATGAACGGGTGCTCTATGAGCAGTTTCTCGGCGTGCTCGAACGTGGAGAAGCTCCTTCACAGCGTCTGCTGTTCCCGCTGACGCTGCATCTCGGGCCGCAAGAGGCGGATGCGTTCGAGGCGCATCGCGACGCGTTCGTTCGTCTCGGATTCGAGATCGATCATTTTGGTGGCACCTCACTGCTTGTGCAGGCGGTCCCCATGCCACATCCGCGTTTCGACGCGGAGCGGTGCCTGCGGGATACGCTGGCCGCCCTGATCGGCGATCGAGGGGCGAGCGCGGCGGCCAAACACGAACGATTGGCCGCCACCTTTGCCTGCAAGGCCGCCATCAAGGCCGGCGATCAGATGTCACCGGGCGAGATGCAGGCGCTGTATCGTGCGTTGGCGGCGACCGTGTTGCCGGCACACGACGTGCATGGACGATCGACCATCGTGCGGCTGTCGTGGGATGAACTCGATCGGCGCTTCGGTCGCAAGTAACGTGTGTGCCCCTACGATCTCCTGCGGCGCACGGCGATGAACCGTGACCTGCCAACGATGTGCATCGTGGGGCCAACGGCGGCCGGCAAATCGGCGTTGGCGCTGGCACTGGCCGAGCAGCGTGGCCTGGCTATCGTCAGCGCGGACTCGCGGCAGATCTACCGAGAGTTCGACATCGGTACGGCGAAACCTTCCGAGGCCGAGCTCGCGCGTGTGCCACACTACGGTGTGAGCATCATCGATCCGATCGAACGCTACTCGGCGCATCGGTGGGCCTCCGACGCGGCACACTGGTGTGACGCCGCCCTCGCGGCTGGCACCCCGCCGGTGATTGTGGGTGGCACCGGCCTGTATGTGCGCGCGCTGGTTGAACCGTTCGACGCCATCCCGTCACTCGATCCGCAACGGCGCCTGGCGCTGGCGCAGTGGCTGGAAACGCTCGATCGCGAAGAACTACGGCGTTGGTGCCAGCGACTCGATCCGGCGCGGGCCCATCTGGGCCGTACACAGTTGCTCCGGGCGATTGAAACCGCGCTGCTCTCTGGGCAGCGACTCAGTGCGCACTTCTCCGATGACGCGGGTTCGCAGAGTGGTGTCCCCGCAACCGCCGATGCGGAGCCGTGTTCGGTCCGCTATCTCGTGGTCGATCCCGGTCCGGAGCTGGCGGACAGAATAGCCGCGCGGGTGCACCAGATGGTGGCGCAGGGCTTCTTCGACGAAGTTGCCAGCCTGCGAGACCAGTTGCCCGCGGATGCGCCGGCGTGGAATGCCTGCGGGTATCGGGCCATGCGTGACGCGTTGGAAGGCACGATGTCGCGCGCCGCCGCCGTGGAGCGCACCATCATCGAGTCACGCCAGTACGCCAAGCGACAGCGCACGTGGTTCCGGCATCAGCTCCCGGTCGACGCGGTCACACACATCGACCCACGCAACCCGGACGCTCTGCAACGCACGCTCGACTGGTGGGATCGTGCACCGGCAAACGCACAGGCCGTGGAATTACACACCGGCGCTGCCACGCGCGCCCATGAGGAACAATCATGAAGATTGGCATTACCTGTTATCCGACTTACGGTGGATCCGGCGCGGTCGCCACCGAGCTTGGCATCGCGCTTGCCGCACGCGGCCATCACGTGCACTTCATCACGTACCAGCAGCCGTTTCGGCTTCCGAGTTTTTTGCCGCGGGTGTGGTTTCACGAAGTGGATGTGGGGCGATACCCGCTGTTCGAATATCCCCCATACGATCTCGCGCTGGCTGTGCGCATGCACGAAGTCGTGCGTGATCATCAACTCGACATCCTGCACTGTCACTACGCCATTCCGCACGCCACCAGCGCCTGGATCGCGCGCTCGATGCTGCGCGAAGAGGGGCGGGACGTGAAGGTCGTGACCACGCTGCATGGCACCGACATCACCATCGTGGGGCAGGAACGGTCGTTTTTCACGATCACCAAGTTCTCGATCGAAAAGTCACATGCCGTGACGGCCGTATCGCAGTACCTGCGCGAAGAGACGTATCGGGCCTTCGGTTGCACCGGTTGCAACGTGGGCGTGATTCCCAACTTCATCGACCCGGTGGAGTTCGATCGTTCGCGCCATGTGTTTCCGATCCCCGCCGATGTGATCGCCGGACGGAAGGTGATCATGCACATCTCCAATTTCCGCCCGGTGAAGCGTGTGCGGGATATCGTGCGGACCTTTGCGCTGATCACGCGCGAAGTGCCATCGGTGCTGGTGATGGTGGGTGATGGCCCGGAGCGGGTGGAGGCGGAAACCGAGGCGCGTGAGCTCGGGGTGGCCGATGCCGTACTCTTCCTCGGCAAGATCGATCCCATCGCACCATTGTTGGCTGGTGCGGATCTGTTTCTGCTCACCAGCGACAAGGAGTCGTTTGGCCTCAGCGCCCTCGAAGCGTTGGCGAGCGGAGTGCCGGTCATTGGGGCGCATGCGGGTGGACTGCCCGAAGTGGTGACCGATGGCGTGACGGGTTACCTCCGCCCGGTGGGTGACGTGGAGGGCATGGCGGCTGCCGGTGTGCAGTTGTTGTCCGATCCTGCGCGCTGGCAGGCGATGAGTGCGGCCGGTGCGGCCGATGCTCGTCGGCGATTCAGCGAAGATGCCATCGTGGCACAGTACGAATCCCTCTACGAGCGGACGCTCTCGACATGACCGTGTGGCAAGCCATCGTTCTGGGCATCGTGCAGGGGCTCACGGAGCCGCTGCCCGTTTCCAGCTCCGCGCACCTGGCGCTCACGCCCTATTTCCTGGGCTGGTCCGATCCGGGCCTCGCCTTCGATGTCGCGCTGCATTTCGGGACCCTGCTCGCGCTGATCTGGTATTTCCGGCGCGAATGGTTGGAGATGATCGCCAGCGCATGGCGCATCGCGAGGACCCGTCGTGTGGAAACGGTGCACGACCGACGGGTGTTGTACCTCATCGCAGCCACCATTCCGGGCGGCATCGGTGGACTGCTGCTCAATGATCTCGCCGAAACGACGTTCCGGTCCCCGGTGGTCATTGCCACGTCGCTGATCGTGATGGGCATCCTGTTGTGGGCCGTCGATCGGTGGAGTGCGCGGGCGCGAGTGCTCGAGGAAGTCACGCTGCGTGACGCCATCATTGTCGGGTGTGCGCAGGT
This sequence comes from Gemmatimonas aurantiaca T-27, assembly GCF_000010305.1. NCBI lineage: Bacteria > Pseudomonadati > Gemmatimonadota > Gemmatimonadia > Gemmatimonadales > Gemmatimonadaceae > Gemmatimonas > Gemmatimonas aurantiaca. Next base: position 1,842,538 of record NC_012489.1, read on the forward strand.
CCTGGCGCTGGTACCGGGGGTGTCCCGCTCCGGCTCCACCATGACGGCCGGCCGTTTGCTCAAACTGGATCGCCCCAGTGTGGCCCGTTTCAGTTTTCTCATGAGCATGCCGATCACGCTGGCGGCGGTCATCGTGAAGATGCCCGATGCCGTGCGGGAACATGGCGCATCGCTGCCATTGCTGGCCGGCGTCGCGGCGGCCGCTGTGAGCAGTTGGTTTGCGATCTCGGTGCTGCTGCGTTACGTGGCGCGACACAGCTTCGGCGTGTTTGCCGTCTATCGGGTACTGCTGGGGATCGTGGTGTTCGCCACACTGGCTTCGCGCACATGATGGGGTGGCGTCTCCCTGCGCCAAGGGGCTGACCGCATGGCCACGCCTCCAGCAGCACACGTCATCGCGGCCGCGGGGCTGGTGGCGATCGACTATCACGAATCGGTGTCGTCCACCATGGATGTCGCCCACGCGCTCGCCGTATCGGGGGCGCCAAGTGGCACCGCCGTGCTGGCGTCGGAGCAGACGCAGGGCAGAGGCCGTGGTGGACACACCTGGCAGGCGGAGCCGGATGCCGGATTGTGGCTCACGCTCATCGAACGACCCACCGATGCTCGCGCACTGGATGTGCTGTCATTGCGCATCGGGCTCGCGCTCGCGGAGGCGCTCACGCCGTTGGTGGAAGGTGCGGTACAGCTCAAGTGGCCCAATGATCTGTATGTGGGCGCTCGCAAACTCGCCGGCATCCTGATCGAAGCACGCTGGCGGGATGGACGGCCCGAATGGGCGGCCATCGGCGTGGGGATCAATCGCCGCATTCCGGAGCATTTCCAGCAAGCAGCCCATGTGCGCCTCGACGTGTCCCGCGACGAACTGCTGATCGTCGCCGTACGGGCGATGCGTCTGGCGGCAGCGGGCACGGGCCCATTGTCCGCGCGTGAATGTGCGGCGTGGGATGCGCGCGATCTGGCGCGTGGCCGTCGGGTTGTGGCTCCGGTTGCCGGAGAGGTGACCGGTGTTTCGCCAACGGGCGCCGTGCGTATTCGCGACGACGCCGGCGTGGAGCACGCCGTGCACAGCGGCTCGCTGCAGTTCTTGTAGTCGCGCGGCGGCGGGGCATCGCCCGACCTGCCAAAAGTGCAGCGACCCCAACGGTCTGCCACAGACTTCGGTCAGGTCTGGCAGGAGTTCTGCCAGGGTGGCCGAGCTTAAGTCCTTGTTTGGTATGAACTTACGCGTATTGTGTCGGTCTTGACGTGCATCGTCGGCTGGCGTAGCTTATTCGTGCTGGCACTCACCATACGTGAGTGCTAACACCTCTCAGTGATTCTTTGTTGATCCCCTGACACATCGCAGGAGACCAGTAGCTATGGCCAACCAGAAGGTGGCGCCACTCGCTGATCGCGTTGTCGTGAAGCCGCTCGAAGAAGCGGAGCAGATGCGCGGTGGGCTGTACATCCCCGATACGGCGAAGGAAAAGCCCCAGCAGGGCACCGTGGTCGCCGTCGGCCCGGGCCGTTTCGAGAAGGAGACCCGCGTCCCGATGGACGTGAAGGTCGGCGACAAGATCCTGTACGGGAAGTACAGCGGCACCGAAGTCACGATCGAGGGTGAGGCGCTCCTCATCCTGCGTGAGTCCGATGTCCTCGCCGTGATCAACTGAACCGCCCCTTAACCGCAATCAGCTACCATGGCAGCCAAAGAACTGCATTTCAACGTTGACGCACGCGCGGCACTGAAGCGCGGCGTCGATCAGCTCGCCGAAGCGGTGAAGGTCACGCTCGGCCCCAAGGGACGCAACGTCGTCATCGACAAGAAGTTCGGCGCGCCCACGGTGACCAAGGACGGCGTGACCGTCGCCAAGGAAATCGAGCTCGCCGATCCGATCGAGAACATGGGCGCGCAGATGGTGAAGGAAGTCGCGACCAAGACGTCGGATCTTGCTGGCGACGGCACCACCACGGCCACCGTGCTGGCGCAGGCGATCTTCCGTGAAGGCCTCAAGAACGTCACCGCCGGCTCCAACCCGATGGCGCTCAAGCGCGGCATCGAGAAGGCCGTTGCCGGTATCGTCGAAGAGCTGAAGCGCATCTCCGTGCCCACCACGGGCAAGAAGGAAATCGCGCAGGTTGGCACCATCTCGGCGAACAACGATCCCGAGATCGGCAACCTCATCGCGGAAGCGATGGAAAAGGTCGGCAAGGACGGCGTCATCACCGTCGAAGAGGCCAAGGGCCTTGAGACGACGCTGGAGACGGTCGATGGTATGCAGTTCGACCGTGGCTACCTCTCGCCGTACTTCGTCACGGATCCGGAAAAGATGGAAGCCGTTCTCGAGAACGCGCTCATCCTGATCCACGACAAGAAGATCTCGGCCATGAAGGATCTGCTGCCGGCACTCGAAAAGGTCGCGCAGCTCGGCAAGCCCCTGCTCATCATCGCGGAAGACGTCGAAGGCGAAGCGCTGGCCACGCTGGTCGTGAACAAGCTCCGCGGCACGCTGCGCATCTGCGCCGTGAAGGCCCCGGGCTTCGGTGATCGCCGCAAGGCCATGCTGCAGGACATCGCGACGTTGACCAAGGGGCAGGTCATCTCCGACGAAGTCGGCTTCAAGCTCGAAAACGCGGTCCTCACCGACCTCGGCTCGGCCAAGCGCATCGTGATCGACAAGGACAACACGACCATCATCGACGGCGCTGGTGAACAGAAGGACATCGAAGGCCGCGTGCGTGAAATCCGTGGTGCGATCGACAAGAGCACGTCGGACTACGATCGTGAGAAGCTCCAGGAGCGCCTCGCGAAGCTCGCCGGTGGTGTGGCCGTCATCAATGTCGGCGCCGCGACCGAAGCCGAAATGAAGGAAAAGAAGGCCCGCGTCGAAGACGCGCTGCACGCCACGCGTGCCGCCGTCGAGGAAGGCATCGTCCCCGGTGGCGGTGTGGCCCTCATTCGCGCGCAGCACGTGCTGAAGGACGTGAAGGTCGCCGAGCGCGACGAGCAGATCGGTGTCGACATCGTGCGTCGCGCGATCGAAGAGCCGCTCCGCATGATCGTGCAGAATGCGGGGGGCGAAGGCTCCATCGTCGTCGAGAAGATCCGCACGGCGAAGGAAACCAGCTTCGGCTACAACGCGCTGACCGACGTGTACGAAGATCTCGTGCAGGCCGGCGTCATCGACCCGACCAAGGTCACGCGCACGGCGCTGCAGAACGCGGCCTCGATCGCGGGTCTCCTGCTGACGACCGAAGCACTGATCGTCGAGAAGAAGGAAGACAAGCCGGCCGCTCCGGCCGGTGGCCCGGGCATGGGCGGCATGTACTAAGAAGCAGTCGTGGGAGCGCGGTTCCGGGTTTTGGAGCCGCGCTTCTGTTGCTGTGCTGTGCCAAACAACGCGGGCGCTCCTTCATGGGGCGCCCGTTTTGCATTCTCTGCATTCGCGGCCTAAAACAGCGCGAGTTGTGTGGCGCGAGGGATGCCGTGCCACGCGGCGCTGGGGCCGTTGAGATCAACGGGCGTCATGGGGGCCCGCTGCGGACACGCCCAGAGGGCGTCGCTGTGCCAACCTGCACGGCGAAGGATATCGCGTGCGGTGGCGACGGCGATCTCCGGGGTGTTGTTCGTCTCCGAGAGGTGCGCCAGCAATACACCGCGCAAGCCTCGATGAGCACAGTCCGCCGCGAGTGTGGCGGAGGTGGTGTTGGACAGGTGTCCACTGCCGCCACGAATGCGGGCCTTGAGCGCGCGGGGATACGGACCGTTCGCGAGCATGGTGGTGTCGTGATTCGCCTCGATCACCAGCAAGTCGAGATGCGCCAGAAAGGCCGGCAGGGTATCGGGTACATGGCCGGCATCGAGCACCACACCGACACGTGCGCCACTGCGTGTGTCGGTGAGCACGAGCGCACGGCAATCGGCGGCATCGTGCGGCACGGCGTGATGTTCGACGGAAAACCCGGCCACCTGGGTGGGTGCATTGGCAGCCAGCGCCTGCGTGACCGCGGGCGCACCGCTGGCCATGTCGGCCAGTGCCGCCAGGGTGCCTTGTGACGCGACCACGGGCCACCCCCATCGCGAGCAGCTCGCCGTCGCGCCACTGGCGTGGTCGACATGCTCGTGGGTGAGCAACAACGCGTTGATCGACTCCGGTTGCCGTTCCACTGCCAGCAGGCGTTGGGCAATCGTGCGCGCGCTGAACCCCGCGTCGACCAGGACGCTGCCTTCACTGCCATCCACCAGAATCGCGTTACCGCGACTGCCACTGCCGAGAACGGTGATGCGCACCATGATCTCCACAGTGTATGCGCGATTCAGCTCCGCGGCCAGCGCTGGTCGGCGATACCGGTCGCGTGTAGTTGCTGCCACCAGGCGCGCGCGTCGGCCCCCAGATCGACATGGCGCCGGGCCATCATGCGGGACGCGGTGTCGAGAAACTTCTCCACCGCGAACGTCGTGTAGGGCGCACCTCCGCCCCAGGAGAACGGTGCCACGGCCTTGGGAGGCATCGCGTCGAACACATTCGCGCCCGCGCCGATCACGCAGCCGGTGGTGAGCCGCAAGCCAATGCCCGCTTTGGCGTGATCACCAAACAAGGTGCCCAGGAACTGCATCCCCGTATCGCGCACGCCAGATGGCGTCCACAGGGCGACCGGGCCGTAGGTGTTCTTGAGATTGCTGGTGATCGTGCCGGCGCCAAGGTTGGCCCAGCGGCCGAGAATCGAGTGGCCCACAAATCCGTCGTGCCCTTTGTTGGCATGACCGATGAGAATGGACGTCGACAACTCACCATGTACCCGGCACACATCGCCGATGGACGAAGCGGCCACACGATCGGTGGTCACCGTGCTGTCCACGCCGACGTAACAGGGACCCACCACTCGCGTGAACGCCTGCACGGTCGCGCCACGGCGCACCAGCACGGGACCGGCGCTGACATCGAACACCGACAACGGCTCGATCGTGGCGCCCGATTCCACGTAGATCGCATGCTGACCAAACACCACCGGCGCCGCTGTCTGCGGCAGCGCCTCGAGTGACCAACGCTGCGCGAGACGCGGGATGTCGCTGCCGAGTTGGTCGACCAGTGAACCGATCAGGTCCCAAACTTCGGCGAGCCATCGCCCTTCCACGGCAACAGGGGTGGTGCACGTGGTGAGTGACGCGAGGTCGGTTTGCCCGTCGCGCAATACGGAGAGCGGTACCGGTGCCGCAAGGCGCACCGCCGCCACACGATCGCCAATGAGCAGAGCGTCTCCCGTTGGCGCCGTATGAATGACGGGCAGGGCGCGTGTGTTGACGAGCCAACTGCCGGCGGGCACCTCATCGGTGATCACCGGTGGTGCATCGAACTCGGCAAATCCATCGAGATGGGAGGCCGATACGAAACCTGTCGACGACGCGCCAAGGACCAACTGCCAGCGCTCGCGCACCAGCAACGCACCAGCCCGCATCTCGCTGAGCGGTCGCGTGGTGGCAAAGGGCTCGAAACGCCGGGCCTGGGCGTCGTCGTAAAAAACGATCACGGTTCGCGCACCTCGGCCGGCATCGCGTCGAGCAGGGTCTTGAGATTGGCCGCGTGTTCGCGCGTGGTCACCATCACCAGTCCCTCACGGGCCACGACCACCAGGTCGTTCACACCATACAGCACCACCTGCGTGCCCTCGGCATGTACGACATTGCCGGATGCGGCCAGCGCGTAGGTTGGCCCCGACATGGCGTTGTCCTGCCCATCGTGCTGGCGCACACGATGCAGCGCCGCCCAGGTGCCCACATCGTCCCATCCAAACTGGCCGGCCAGCACCAGAACGCGTGCGCTGCGTTCCAGTACCCCGACATCGATGGCGATCGATTGTACGTCGGCAAAGAACCGCTCGAGATTGGTACCGGCCGCCACGAGTGCTGGCTGCACTTCGGGGGTGAGCGCGGCGATCTCTTCGAGCAGGTCGCCTACACGCCAGGCGAAGATGCCGGAGTTCCACAAAAAGCCGTCGGCGACCATCTGCGTCGCGCGTGCCTGATCAGGCTTCTCCACAAAGCGTGCGACGCGGCGAACCTCTCCGGCCGCGCCAGGCGCCGACTCGATCGCGGTGCCCGGCTGGATGTAACCAAAGCCCGTGTCCGGCCGGGAAGGCACGATCCCGACGGTCACGAGCGCATGTGTCGTGGCTGCTGTTTCGGCCGCCCGATCCAGCGTGTCGCGAAACTGCGGGACGTCGCCGATGGCCCAGTCGGCGTGCGTGCACACCATGACGGCTTCGGGGCCATCGCGTCGCGCGATCAGCGATGCGGCCCAGGCCAGTGCCGCGCAGGTGCCCGCAGGGCGGGGCTCGGCCACCACGTTTTCCGGCGGCAGGGTTGGTTCGAGCGCCAGAATGGCGTCCCGCAACTCCGCATTCGTGAGTACCAACGTGCGTTCCGGAGGCGCCGATGGCCGAAGGCGGTCGAGTGTGTCCCGCAACATCGGTGCATCCGTCACCAGGGGCAGCAACTGCTTGGGTCGGGCCGGAGTGGACAGCGGCCAGAACCGCGATCCAATACCACCAGCCAGCACCACGTTCCAGCGGATCATGTGTGCGTCAGGGAAGGGAAGGACGGGTGCCGGTCGTGACACCCGTTTCGGGTGATGCGCCGTCGGCCGTCGGTGACTCTCCTGCGGACGCCTCGTCCGCCGCGGCGTCACGGGCCGTATATCGGCGCACGCGGCCCAGGAGCCCGCGCGGGCTGAAAGGCTTGGACATGATTTCGGACGCGCCCAAGGCCTCGGCCTCGCGCAGTTGCGTGTCCTGACCCGCCGCCGTGAGCACGATGCAGGGGAGCGCGGCCCATCGCGTGTCATGACGCACAGTGCGCAACACGTCGATGCCCGACATGCCGGGCAGCATGAGGTCGAGCACGATCAGCGCCACATCGGGCTCGGCTTGCAGCATGGCCAGCGCTTCGGGGCCGTGTTCGGCCAGCAACACACGGAAACCGTCCTGCTCGAGGCGGGTCCGAATGATGCGACCGATGTGCGGCTCATCGTCCACCACCAGCACGGTCACGATTGACGGGCCGCCCCCGGAAGGACGTGATGGCAGCGCGGCGCTCAGACGAGCGCCGACAACTGGGCGCGATGTCGGCGCAGTTCGTACAACAGGGTTGCCAGGTTGGCCTCTGGTTGCAGCAGCACGAGCAGGAACGCGTCCGAGGAGAGCGATGTCACGATGACCGAACCCCGAGAGTATTCCAACACCATGAGTCCAAAATCGCCCCGCTGTGCCGCAAATCCCATCTCCACGGCGGCCAACGCCATCGGAGGGACGTGGGCCGCCAGCCCTTCGGCATCCAGCGCGTCGCTGGCGGTGCCATCGATCAGCAGTCCGTCCCGACCCAGCACGACGGCGGCGTCGACACCGTCGCGGCGGCGCAGCGTGTTCACGAGATCACGAATGGTGGCCATGTCCATACGCTGCGTACGGCGAGCGATGAAGTCAAGCGATTCCTCGCCCGACGGAGGGGTGTCAAGCGCTTGCCCCAGCATGAGTTGGGCGGTAACCTCCGACGTCGTGGTTCTGACGCAAATTCTGGTAACCGCCATGGGGAAGACCCTGTTTGCTCGTCTGTCCGGCGCGCCCCGCCTTGCTCGGCGCGCCCTGTCGTTTCCGGCCCTCTCGATGGCCGCTTTGGCCGCCACGGCGTTCGTAGCGGCCTGCGGCGACAACAACAGCTTCCTGTCGCCGGCTTCGATCGAAAACACGGTTCGCACGTACTCGGTGTACTCCTTGAGCGGCGCGGCGGGTACGTTGCCGGCCGCGTACAGCTACACCACCGAGTCTCTCGAGCGCCCGCAGATCCTGTCCAATGGCGCCACGAACTTTGACGTCGCCTTCGACCTGACCAGCGATGGCAAGGTCGCGATGTTGCCGGTGCGGGTGCTGGTCCCACTGCCACCAGCCGGTGCGCCAGGGGTGGGCTTGCAGCGGTCCACGGTCGCCTTTGCCGGCATCAGCCGCGCGCTCGATCGTGGGTATGTGAGTGATTCCACGCTCGTGGTGGCCGTCGGTGAGACGGTGCTCCTGCAACTCAGCGGATCCGGATGTGTGTACGGCGAACCGTACTACGCCAAGGTGGTCGTCGACAGCATCATTGCCGCCGAGCGTCGGATGGTCATTCGCTCGCTGGTGAACCGCAATTGTGGCTATCGGAACCTCACCGAAGGCCTCCCGGACAACTGATCTTCAGGATACCCGAACCACCATGCACGATATTCGCCTGTTGCGTGACCAGCTCGACGTGTTGCGCGAAGGGATGCGCCGTCGCGGCAAGCTGACCGAGTTGGGAGATGTGCTCGATCGGGCGGAATCGCTCGAGCAGGCGCGTCGCACAGCCATCACCGAACTCGAAGCCCAGCAGGCGCGTCGCAACAAGGTCACGCAGGAAGTGGCGCAGCGTCGCAAGGCCGGCGAAGACGCCACGGCACTCATCGCGGAAGGCCGCGCGATCGGTGAACAGATCACGGCGCTCGAACAGCGTCGCAATGAAGCCGACGCCGCGGTGCAGGCCATGTTGTACGAGTTGCCCAACATCCCATTGGCGGATGTACCAGAGGGCGATGAAACGGCCAATACGGTGGTGCGCACGTGGGGAACGCCCCGCACCCCCGACGCCTCCATCGTGCCGCACTGGGACAAGGGCGAGGCGCTGGGCATGCTCGACCTGGCCCGTGGCGCAAAAATCAGCGGTTCGGGCTTCATCGTGTATCGCAATCGCGGCGCCCGGCTGGTACGCGCCCTGATGAACATGATGCTCGACATTCACACCGAGGAGCACGGCTATGAGGAGACGTGGGTGCCTCTGGTGGTGAACCGCGCGTCGATGACGGGCACCGGCAACTTTCCGAAGTTCGAGGAAGATGCGTACGCCATCACGGAAGACGAGCTCTTTCTGATTCCCACGGCGGAAGTGCCCGTCACCAATCTCTATCGCGACGAGATCCTCGACGCGGAAGAATTGCCGAAGCGGTTTTGCGCCTTCAGTGCCTGTTTCCGTCGTGAAGCCGGGGCTGCCGGCAAGGACACGCGTGGATTGCTGCGCGTGCACGAGTTCGACAAGGTGGAATTGGTGCGCTACGCCAATCCCGAAACTTCGCTCGAAGAACTTGAACTGCTGACCAGTCAGGCCGAGACGATCCTCAAGCGTCTCGAGTTGCCATACCGTGTCCTCCTGCTGGCCGCCGGCGACACTGGTTTTTCCAGCGCGAAGACCTATGACCTGGAGGTGTTCGCGCCAGGAGTCGGCAAGTGGCTCGAAGTGTCGAGCTGCAGTCTCTTCACGGACTTTCAGGCGCGACGTGCCAACATTCGCTACCGTCCAGCGGCAGGCGAGAAGCCACGATTCGTGCATACGCTGAACGGTTCGGCGCTGGCTTTCTCGCGCATCATTGCGAGTCTCCTCGAGCACCATCAGCAACCGGACGGATCGGTCCGCATTCCCGAGGCGCTGCAGCCGTATTTCGGTCGGGCCGTTCTGGCCTGATCCGCCGTCACATCGGCGTCCCCGTTCGCCCCACCTGACCATGAAGCGTCGCCGCTGGCCTGTGATGATCATGGTCATTGGGGTATTGGTGTTGCTCGGGTGGTATATCGGGTACACCCGCCACGTCGTGTCGCAACTGCGTGGCGCCGCGGCCATGCAGGGCCGCATGTATGCACGCATCTACGAAGCCCTGCAGGACACCAGCGTCGATGCGGATCCCGCGGTGGTGTTGCTCGACCTCTCGCAGGAGATTCGCGAGTCCGGGCTGCCACTGGTGGTCACGGATCGCCTCGGTCGCGTCACCGGCACGGCCAACATTCCGCGTGACATCGAAAGGGACACAGCTCGCCTGCGCCAGTTCATCGTCGAATTGGACCAGAAGAATCCGCCTATTGCCGATCGAGCGATCGGGGCCGTGCACCTGGGGGACAATGGCATTGTCACCGGTCTGCAGGTCATTCCGCTGCTGCAGGCATTCGGCATCGTGTTGCTGGTTGGATTTGGTGTGTATGCGCTGATTGAGCGGGGGCGCGCGGAACGGGAGAAAGTCTGGGCCGGCATGGCCCGGGAAGCTGCCCATCAACTGGGGACCCCTCTGTCCGCCCTGGCCGGCTGGATCGAACTGCTCGGCGAGACTGTGAGCGGTGGCACCGCAACCCGCGCCGTGGATGCCATGGGGCAGGATCTGCAACGACTCGAGCGCGTTTCGCATCGTTTCGAACGCATCGGACGCCCCCCACGCGACGAAAAAGTCGACTGCAATGCGCTCGTCGACCGGTTGGCGTCGTACTTCGCCGCCCGCGCACCGACACTGGCGCGCACGGTGCGGATCCGCAGTGAGCATCCCACCGAACCGGTCGTCACTCACGGTGACCAGGTGCTGCTGGAGTGGGTGCTGGAGGTGCTCATCAAGAACGCCATCGATGCGTTGGGCGGACGCAATGGCGAGGTGGTGGTGTCGGCACGTCCCCTACCGGAAGGTGGTGTGCGCATCCGGGTGGAAGACGATGGCCCGGGTGTGCCGCGCAAGCTCCGCAAGCGGATCTTCGATGCGGGATTCTCCACCAAGGACCGAGGATGGGGCATCGGCCTGTCGTTGGCGCGACGGATCGTCGAGGAAAATCACGACGGCAAGCTCGTGCTGGCCGACACCGACCGTGGCGCGGCGTTCGACATTATCTTGCGTGGATGACGACGACGGGTTGGGCGGGTTCGCTGTTCGATGCAGTTCCTCAAAAGCCGGCACTGGATCTCGATGCCATTACGCGCGGGCTCAATCCGGGGCAAACTGAGGCGGTTTTCCACGACGATGGTCCGGCACTTGTGCTCGCCGGCGCGGGGTCAGGCAAGACACGCGTCCTGACCACGCGCATTGCCCGGCTGATCGGGACCATGAATGTGGCCCCGCACGAAATCCTCGCGGTGACCTTCACCAACAAGGCCGCCGGGGAGATGCGCGCCCGCATCGCGAAGTTCCTCGGGCATGAGCCGAAGGGCATGTGGTGCGGCACCTTCCATGCGCTCGGCGCGCGTATGCTGCGTGGAGTGGCGCCATTGGTCGGACGCGAACAGAACTTCACCATCTACGACGAAGACGACGCCATCGGTGCCGTCAAGCGCGTGATGGAACGGCGCAATCTGAGCCCCAAGGAGTTTGCGCCGAAGGCCATCCTCAGTGCGATCTCCAGCGCCAAGAACGCGCTGATCTCGCCGTCGGAGTTCGCCCGGAATGCACGGGACACGTTTGCCACCGCCGTGGCCGGTGTGTACACCGACCTGGAAGTTGCGCTGCAGCAGGCGAATGCCGTCACGTTCGATGATCTGCTGGTGTTGCCGGTACGCGCGCTCGAAACCGATGAAGCGCTGCGCGCGCACTACCAGCGGCGTTTTCGGTATCTGCTGGTCGATGAGTATCAGGACACCAATGCGGCCCAGTACCGGTTCGTGCAGCTCATGGGCGGGGGCTATCGCAACGTGATGGTGGTCGGTGACGACGATCAGTCCATCTACGGCTGGCGTGGTGCCGATATCCGCAACATCCTGGATTTCGAGCGCGACTTTCCCGGTGCGCGGATCGTGCGTCTCGAAGAGAACTATCGCTCTACCCCCAATGTGCTGGCGCTGGCGAATGCCGTGATCGCCGAGAACACCGAGCGGCGAGGCAAGACCCTGCGCGCCACGCGGCCAGCCGGCGAAGCGGTGACGCTCATCGAGGCACTCGATGAACGTGACGAGGCGGACTTCATCGCCGAAACGATTCTCACGCGCATGTCGCGCTCCGATCTCGCGCGTCGTGATTGTGCGATCCTGTATCGTACCAACGCCCAGTCGCGGGCCATCGAAGACGCGTTTCGGCGACGCAATATTCCCTATCGGCTCATTGGCGCCGTGCGCTTCTACGATCGCCGGGAAATCCGCGATCTGATGGCGTACCTCAAGCTCGTCGCCAATCCGGCGGATGATGAGGCTTTCCGCCGTGCCGTGAATGTGCCGAAGCGCGGCCTGGGTGATGCCACGATTGCCTTGCTGGCGGAGCAGGCGATCGCCGAAGGCAAGCCGATGCTGGAGATGGCCACGCGATTCGACGTGTTGAGTGGCATGCGGCCCGCAGCACGAGCGGCCCTCGAAGATTTTGGGAACCTGGTCCAGCGGTTGCGAACCATGGCCGTGGATGCGGCGGTGGACGAGTTGCTGCGTGAGCTGGTGCAGGTGATCAAGTATGCCGACCATCTGCGTGCTGAAGGCCCCGAAGGCCTGGAGCGCATCGAGAACGTGCGCGAAATGATCGCCGGTGCCGCGGAAGTGGTGGCCGATGAAGGCGGTGAAGTGGGTCTCACACCGCTTGATCACTTTCTGCAATCGTCCACGCTGGTGGCTGGTGTCGACAAGCTCGATCCCAACGCCGATGCCGTGACGTGCATGACTATGCACAACGCCAAGGGACTGGAATTCCCGCTCGTATTTGTGTGCGGACTCGAGGACGGCCTCTTCCCATTGGCGCGTGCCGCCGAAGATCCGGCGCAACTCGAAGAAGAGCGTCGGCTCTTTTACGTGGGCATCACGCGCGCCGAAGAGAAGCTCTATCTCACCTGCGCGGAGCAGCGGCGCCGGAATGGAGAGCTGATGTACTCCATGCCGTCACGTTTTCTCGAAGTCATCAAGCCCTCGCTGGCCGAACGGGGCAAGACGGCGCGCGCGAAGTCCGAAGGACGGAGTGGCTTCGGTGGCTACGGCAGCGGTTACGGCAGTCGTCGCGGCAACGACGACGGATGGGGACGCAGTGGCAACAGTGCTGGTGCTGGAACAGGCGGCGCCAAGCGGTCGGTGGGGCCGTATGGCTCGGCGGGCTATCGTCCCTCCGGCAGTGGCGTGGGCGCCAACAGTGGCGATATCCCGTTCGGCAAGGCGCCCGGTGGCTTCAGCACGCCGGCTCGTCGCGAGCGGGCGCCCGAACCAGAGGACGAATCGCAGGACGCGCCCATGTTCCGTCCCGGTGAACGGGTGAAACATGCCAAGTTCGGCACCGGCACGATCGCCGAACTGTCCGGCAGCGGTCGCGATACCAAAGTGCGTATCGATTTCGACGATGAGGAGATCGGGCGCAAGACGCTCGTTCTCGCACAGGCCAAGCTCGAACGAGGGTGGGAGTGATGTCGGTAACACCGGAAGACGTGCGGCACGTGGCCACGCTGGCTCGGTTGGGGCTGGCCGAGCCGCAGATCCCCGCGCTCGTGCAGGAACTGAACGGCATTCTCGCGCACATGGACGTCCTCCAGCAGGTGGACGTGTCTGGTGTGCCACTCACACCACCCGATCAGGCGGCGCCATTGCGGCCGGACGCGCGTCCCGCTGATGCGCTCGTGCGGAGCCGTGAGTCGTTCGCGCCTGCCATGCGCGATGGGTTTTTTCTCGTGCCGCGACTCACCACGCACGGTGCGCAGGGTGCGTCGGCCGATGAAGGAGACGCCGCATGAGCCGGAGCGACGTGACACAACGCCTGGCGACACATGGCGTGACCGAGGCCTGGGAGCGGTTTGATGCCGGGGACGTCGCCGGATTGAACGCGTTTCTCGCGGTCGATCGGGACGCCACGACCGCTGAAGGCGCGACGGGAGCACTGGTCGGGGTGCCCGTGGCCATCAAGGACAATCTGGCCACGCTGTCGTTGCCCACGACCTGCGCCTCACGGGTGCTCGAGGGATACGTCAGTCCGTTCGAGGCCACTGCGGTACGCAAACTGCGCGAGGCCGGTGCGGTGATCATTGGCAAGACCAACATGGACGAATTTGCCATGGGGTCTTCCACGGAAAACAGTGCCTACGGCCCGACACTCAATCCGCTGGATCGCACGCGTGTCCCCGGTGGTTCATCGGGCGGCTCCGCAGCGGCAGTGGCCTCCGGTGTCGTGCGTATTGCCCTCGGATCGGAAACCGGTGGGTCGGTGCGTCAGCCGGCGGCCTTCTGCGGCATCGTGGGCGTGAAACCCACGTACGGTCGTGTGAGTCGCTATGGGCTGGTGGCCTACGCGTCTTCACTCGACAACGTCGGGGTGTTCGGCAGCACCGTGGCGGAGGCGGCGCTCGGACTCGAGACGATCGCGGGACACGATCATTTCGATTCCACCAGTGCGGATCTTCCGGTGCCGTCGATGGTGCCGGTCCTCGAAGCCGGCAACGCGCGTCCGCTGGCCGGATTGGTGGTGGGCAAGCCGCGTGAGTATTTCCCGGCCAATCTCGATCCGCGTATCGCGGCCCACTGCGAGCGTGCCCTCGCGCAGCTTGTTGCGCTCGGGGCCGAAGTCCGTGACGTGTCGCTGCCCAGCACCGACCTGGCCGTTCCCGTGTATTACATCATCGCGCCGGCGGAAGCGTCGAGCAACCTCGCGCGTTACGACGGCGTGCGATACGGCGTGCGTGTCGATGCCGACAATCTGCGCAGCATGTACGAAGGCTCCCGTTCGCGCGGATTCGGCGCCGAAGTGACGCGCCGTATTCTGCTGGGTACCTATGTGCTCAGCGCCGGATACTACGACGCCTACTACAAGCGGGCGCAGGCCGTGCGCACGCTCATCACGCAGGAATTCGCCAACGTGTTCGCGAGTGGTGTGCATCTGCTGTTCACGCCCACCACACCCACACCCGCCTTTCGTCTGGGCGAGTTGAGCGACCCGTACGAGATGTACTTGAGCGACATCTTCACGGTGACCGCCAATCTCGCGGGCGTGCCCGCCATGTCGCAGCCGATTGGGCTGGTGGACGGATTGCCGGTGGGTGGTCAGTTCATGGCCCCGCATTTTGCCGAACCGACGATGTTTCACGCTGCCGCGGCGCTCGAATCCACACTGCGCCTCGAGGAAGCCACCGTATGAGCACGAACTGGGAATTGGTCATCGGGCTCGAGGTACACTGCCAGCTCAAGACCCGCAGCAAGATTTTCTGTGGGTGCGCGACGTCGTTTGGTGAGGCTCCCAACACCAACACCTGCCCGGTATGTCTGGGTTTGCCGGGAGCGTTGCCGGTACTGAACGCGGAAGCGGTGCACCTCGCCACACGCGCGTCACTGGCGCTTGGCTGCACGGTCCACGAAGCCTCGGTCTTCGCACGCAAGAATTACTTCTATCCCGACCTGCCCAAGGGATACCAGATCTCGCAATTCGATCGTCCTCTCGCCACGGAAGGCGCGGTCGTGATCGGTGTGCAGTCCGACGGCACACCTCGCGTCATTCGAGTGCATCGTGTGCACATGGAAGAAGACGCCGGGAAGTCGGTGCACGATCGATTCCGGGATGTGTCGGCCATCGATCTCAATCGCGCTGGCACGCCGCTCGTGGAGATCGTGTCGGAGCCGGACATTCGCACCGGCGCAGAAGCTGGCGCCTACGCTCGGCGCATGAAGCAGATCCTCGAATATGCCGACGTGTCCGATGCGAACATGGAAGAGGGTTCGCTGCGGGTCGACGTCAACATTTCCATTCGCCCGTCGAGCACCAGCCCGTTCGGCACCAAGACCGAGATCAAGAATCTCAATTCGTTCTCGGCCATTGAGCGCGCGGTGGAGATCGAATTCGCGCGGCAGGTACGTGTGCTCGAGAGTGGTGGGACGATCGAACAGCAGACGATGCTGTACGACGACAAGCGCAACGAAGTCCGTCCGGCACGCAGCAAGGAAGGCAGCCACGACTATCGCTACTTCCCCGAGCCGGACTTGCCGCCGCTGCGGCTGGCCAGCGCGTATGTGGAGAGCATTCGCGCGGCTCTGCCGGAGTTGCCGGAAGCCAAACGGCAGCGCTTCGCCGCCGAATACGGGTTGGGCGACGTGGATGTCGAGCAGCTCATCGTGGAGGCGTCGCTGGCCGACCACTTCGAGGTGGTGGCACGCGCGTCAGGTGATGCGCGTCGTGCGGCGAACTGGATGTTGGGCGCCGTGCTCGCATCGGTGAATGCATCGGGACGGTCATTGGCCGAGCATCCCGTGACCGCCGAACGCCTGGGTGCATTGATCAAGCTCGAGGCGGCGGGTGATGTATCCAACACGGCCGCTCGTCAGCTCTTTGCGCTCATGGAGCAGGAGTCCGGAGAGCCGCTCGAGTTGGCGAAACGCGAAGGACTCGTGCAGGTGCGCGATGACTCCGCACTCGTCGGTTGGATCGATGAAGTCTTCGCCGAAAACCCTGCCGAAGCCGCACGTTTTGCCGGCGGCGAAAAGAAGTTGCAGGGGGTGTTGGTTGGACTCGTGATGAAGAAGTCCAAGGGGGCCGCGGACCCCAAGAAGGTCAACCAGCTACTTGGCGCACGCGCGGGGTGAACAGCGGGGCGGGCAAGTCGGCGGCGTGATGGAGCGGCGTCGCCGGCATGCCGAACATGCGGTCTGCCTCGAGTGCCGCACGAATGTCACCACCCTGACGACGCGCCAGGCGACGAACCTTCTTGGCCTCACGCAATGGCTTGTCGCCGGACGGATCGAAACGAAACGGCTCGCTGCGATCCCACGCCTGAAACAGGTCGATGATGTAGTCGAACGAACGGGCCAGATAGCGACCCACCTCGGCGTCGCCCAGGTCCCACCGGCTTTTTTCCGATACCAACTGGAAGATGCGCTGCCAGGATTCGGTGTCGGTCACGTACACCATGCCGCGGAAGATGCGGCGATTGGTGGGGGTACCAAACAGGGTGGGGCTGAGGATCCGGTCGAGGTGCTGATCGGAGCGTCCGTGATCGATGGAGAGCAGCTCACGGGCACGGCGAGGCCAGGGGTCACCAATGTGGGTGTCGATGCGGCTTTCCCAATAGCTGTGTCCCAGTGCGGTGGTGCTCGAGGTCACAGCCAGTTGGCGCGGCACGAAAAAATTGTGTGCCACGACATCCGCGGCGAGATGCGCGAGATACCCCAGCGCAAATGCCTGCAGCGCTGGCGAATCGGCCTCGTCGTGAATCTCGAGACCGACATGCCAGGAATGGCAATGCCGTCCGACTTCGGCGTACTTCTTCGCGATGCTCGTATCGGCCGCGATGGAGCCGTACAGGAAATCAGCGGGATGCGCGGACAGCAGTGCGGCCAGTGAAGAGGGCAGCAATGAGAGGTTGCCGAGAACCGCGTCGCCGAGGAACACATGCGTGCCGGGCGTCCACGCCCAGGCGGTCGTCGGCGTGATCACGATCAGCAGAACCACCGCCAAGGTCACGCTGATCCACGGCACGTGTTGCCGTCCTGCTGTTCGCCCCGTAGCACCGGTGGAGGAGAGGACCCCCATTCGGTTACTCGTGGCCCAAATCAGGATCACGGTCGTCGGGACGCGCCCGGGGGCGGGGCGGGCGGGAATCGGCTTTGCGGCCTCCCGATGGGGCCAGCCGGGAAGCAACCTCACTGGCCCCGACCCGCACACCGCGGATGGTGGACACCGCCGAGATCGCGGTGTCTTCGAGCTCCGCCTGCAGCACATCCAGCACGGCGTTCACTTCATCGACGCGTCGTGCCGTGGTCTCCGCCGCGTTGAGCAGCTCGTCGGAAATGGCCGCTGCCGCCTCGGTGACCCGCTCCACGTCTTCACGCAGCATGGTCACGGTTTCACGGGCGTCTTCCACGAGCCCGGTGGCTTTCTCCACCAGTGGACGGGTGTCGTTGGCCAGGCGTTCCACGGTGCCGGTGACGCTCTTGATCGCATCACGTACGGTGAGCATCAGCGCGATGAAGACCCCGAGTGCCCCCACGGCCAGCAGGAGCACGACGAGCTGCAGCACCCCGTTGGTCCAGTCCAGGATCCCCCGGTCGGGAATCGTCCGGGCCACGATGGTATCCGGCAGCGTGATCGCCTGCAGGATGTACGGAGTCCAAGGGGTCGGCATCGACATAAACCGGGATCTAAGGGTTCACGAGCGGAGCGGGAAGGGGTTTGTGAGATTCACGACCCGATCTGTGCGGACGCCGGGGAGGCAAGGTGAAGCGCCGATGGCTATGCTTCCCGGGAGTATCCTCCGTATGCGACCCGCGCTTGCTTCAACCCCACTGGTATGGCTGCTGTTCAATTCATCGTCGAAGGTGGTCACCGGCTCGAGGGCAGCATTCGCCCTGCCGGTAACAAGAATGCGGCTCTGCCGATCGTTGCGGCCGCCCTGTTGACTGATCAGCCGGTGCAGTTGCTCAACGTGCCGCGTATCCGCGACATCGAGACGCTGGTGGAACTGGTGCGTACGACGGGCGCCGACTGCGAGTGGACCGGTGAGAACGCGCTGCGGATTCACGCACGCCAGATCGAAGCGGGCGATCTCGATCCCACGATGTGCGCGCGCATTCGGGCCTCCATCCTGCTGGCCGCTCCGCTGCTGGCCCGTTGCGGATCGGTCACGCTGTCACCACCAGGTGGTGACGTGATTGGCCGGCGGCGACTCGATACGCATTTCCATGTGCTGCAGGCGTTGGGCGCCTCGTACGAATTGGGGGAACGCTTTCGTTTCACCACCGATGGGCTGATTGGCGCCGATGTGTTTCTCGATGAGCCCAGTGTCACGGCCACCGAAAATGCGCTGATGGCGGCGGTGGCCGCGAAGGGACGCACCGTGCTGCGCAATGCGGCCAGTGAGCCGCACGTGCAGGATCTCGCGCAGTTCCTCGTGGCACTCGGTGCGCGTATCGAAGGCATCGGATCGAATGTGTACACCATCGAAGGTGGGCTGCCGCTCGGCGGTGCGACACACACGATCGGGCCGGATCACATCGAAGTCGGTTCGTTCATCGGACTGGCGGCTGTGACACGATCCACGCTGCGTATTGAGCAGGCGGGTGTCGAACATTTGCGTAGCACACTGATGGGGTTCGAGCGGCTCGGCATCCGCTGCGATGTTGAAGGGGATGACCTCATTGTGCCTGCGGATCAGGAGCGCCGTATCCAGAATGATCTGGGTGGACACGTGGCCAAGCTGGAAGACCAGCCGTGGCCGGCGTTTCCGGCGGATACCATGTCGATCGCCATCGTGGCCGCCACGCAGTGCGAGGGCATGATTCTCTTTCACGAGAAGATGTTCGAATCGCGGTTGTACTTCACGGACAAGTTGGTCGGTATGGGCGCTCGCATTGTGCTGTGTGACCCGCACCGCGCGATCGTCTCGGGGCCGACGCAGTTGCGGGGAGGGAAGGTGGAATCGCCCGATATCCGCGCGGGCATGGCGATGTTGCTGGCCGCGATGTGCGCACAAGGCACGAGCGTGATCAACAATGCCCAGCAGATCGAGCGCGGGTATGAGCGCATCGAGTCCCGGCTCGGTGCCCTCGGCGCCCGCATCCGTCGTGTGGAACTCAGTGCCCGCTGATTCCCCGGACCTGCTCGACCGTTGCTGGCCGGCTACTGGCCTGCCGCAGGGCGTGATGGGGTGGACCACCACGCGCGAGGTGGGCTCGTTTGGTTTGGGCAGCGACGAACCGGTGGGTGAGGTCATGGCCCGCTGGAGCGCCCTCCAGGATGCGTTGGCCCGACGCGGCGTTTCCCGGTTGGCGGCCGCGCATCAAGTCCACGGGGCGGCGGTGTCGCTGCATGGCGACGGCTGGCGCGGCTGGCTGCGTGAACGGGGCGTCGATGGACATGTCTCGGTCGTTCCGGGTACGGCCTTGGCGGTGACCATCGCCGACTGCACCCCCGTGCTGATCGGGCATCCCCGTGGCGCCGTCGCGGCGCTGCATGCAGGCTGGCGGGGCACGGCGGCGCGGATTCTCGACGTGGGGCTTGATCTTCTGGAGTCGTTGGGATTCCCGTCTCAGGAATGCGAGGTGTATCTCGGGCCAGCGATTTGCGGCGCCTGTTACGAGGTTGGTCCCGAGGTGCTGGAGGCGATCACCGGTCAGCCCGCATCAGCCAAAGGGCAGCTCGACGTGCGTGCCGTTCTGGCAGCGCAAGCGGCCGCACGCGGGGTCGTCAGGGTGACTTCGGACGCGGCCTGTACGCGCTGTGACCGGACGCGCTTTTTCAGCCACCGAGGGGGAGATGCGGGGCGACAGCTCGGCATTGTGGCATGGCGTCTCCTTGACCCAGTCTCGAGCGCTCAATAGGTTGCAAATCTCAAGATGTAACTTCTTCGTGACCGCACCCGCCCCGCGCGGGTGATGAAGTGTGGGGATGGCCCCCACACTTTTTTGTTCTCCAGACCTTCGGAAACCGGCCACGAAGCAGGATCCGTGGTATGGACGACTGGGAGGTCGGCATATGGGCGAGGCGATCGAACCCATTGTCACGCAGGAACTTGCCGGTCTCGGGTTTGACCTGGTCGAGTTGCGACGTGGGGGCTCGCGGGCCCGTCCGGTGCTGGAGATCCGGATCGACCGGCGGGATGAAGAGAAAGTGACCATCGACGACTGTGCGCGCGTTTCGCGGGCGTTGGAAGCCCGACTCGAGGCTGCCGCGCTGGTCGGAGAACAGTATGTGCTCGAAGTGTCTTCACCCGGTGCTGATCGACCGCTGCGTCATGCGGCCGACTGGCGCCGGTTTGTCGGACGCCGGGCAACGGTAACCAGTGGGTTGCTGGCGGGAGGCAAGCAGGAAGTCGAAATCGTCGCCGTGACGGGCGAAGGCGGCGCTGAGGTGGCGTTGGTGCGGGATCCGAAGGGCCGGGAAGTTTCCGTGCCACTTCGTGAGGTCTCGCAGGCGCGCTTGGCGTTCAACTGGAAACGATAGGGGAGACGGATGGCCGGATCGGCGGACATTCTCACGGCGCTGCGAGAGCTGTCGAATCTGAAGCAGATCACGCGCGAGGAACTGCACGGGCTTCTGCAGGACGGCATTCATGCCGCCCTGGCAAAGAAGCACGGCGCCAACGTCCAGGCAGAAGTCGAGATCGACGAAGCCCGGGGCGAGATCCGCATCGTGCTGCTCAAGACTGTCGTGGACGAAGTCACGGACGAGTCGCGTGAAGTGACGGTCGAAGAGGCCCGCTTCATGGACCCGGAGTTCCAGGTCGGCGACGTCATGGAAATTCCGGTCGACTTCATGGAGTTCGGCCGCACCGCGGTGCAGGCGGCAAAGCAGCGCATCATCCAGCGGGTGCGGGAAGGTGAGCGCACGCGCATTCGCGACGAGTTTGCCGGACGGGTCGGCGATCTCCTGTCGGGTGAAGTGCAGCAGATCGAACGCGGCAAGCTGGTGGTCATGCTCAACAAGTTCCGTGAAGCGGAGGCCATCATTCCCTACCGCGAACAGAACCATCGTGAGCACTACCATCAGGGCGAACCGGTGCGGGCCGTCCTCAAGCGGGTGGAAGACACCCCCAAGGGACCGCGGCTGATCCTGAGCCGCTCCGACGCGTTGTTTGTGCAGGCGCTCTTCAAGCTCGAAGTCCCGGAAATCCAGCAAGGCATCGTGGAGATCAAGGCGGCGGCGCGTGAAGTGGGCAGCCGCACCAAGATCGCGGTGACGTCGCGCGATGAAGCGGTCGATCCGGTGGGCGCATGCGTGGGGCTCAAGGGCGCCCGCGTGCAGGCGGTGGTCAACGAATTGGGCGGCGAACGCATCGATATCGTGCCTTGGTCGCCCGATCCGGAGCGGTTTGCCAAGCTCGCGCTCGCGCCGGCCCGGGTCGCGCGTGTGTTCAGTGATGCCGCCTCGCGCACCATTCAGGCGGTGGTGGATGAAGATCAACTGTCGCTCGCCATCGGCCGCAATGGACAGAACGTGCGCCTGGCGTCGGAGCTGACGGGATGGAAGATCGACCTCTATTCGAGCCGCGAGTGGCTGGAGAAGGGTGGCGAAGCGCCGCTCTTCGCGCCGCTTCCGGAGGAGACGGAAGAGGCCGATGTGCCGCTCAACGAGATCGAAGGATTGGAAACGGCCACCGTGGCCGTGCTGGCGGAGGCGGGTTATCGCACGCTGAACGACATTCTCGATCTGGATCGGGACGATCTGCTGCGACTGCCTGGCATTGCGCCGGAAGAAGCGGACCGGATCATGGCGATCATCGACGAGCTCACCACCGAGGATGACGGCGACGGAAGCCGCGGCGCGTGAGTGACGGCGTCGGCGAGCCTCTGCCTTTGGACGACGTCACGCGCCGCAAGGTGCTCGGACTCGTAGGGCTGGGTGCGCGCGGACGCTTGGTCGTGATCGGTGTTGAGCAGGTGCGGATCGCGGCACAGAAGGGCACGGTGCAGATGGCGTTGGTCGCGAGTGACGTATCCCGTCATTCGCTGGATAAGGTGGTGCCGGTCCTCAAAGCCCGGCGTGTAGAGATGGTGGAGTGGCCGAGTGCGGCCGAGCTGGGTGGCGCTGTCGGTCGAGAGACGACAGCGGCAATCGGGATCGTAGATCAGGCGCTGGCGCGCGGAATCCGTGGCGCCGTGGCCGGGGCAACCCCGGCGGGCGACGCGACGCGCGTTTCGCGGTAGGAGGACGGGTTGAGCAAGCTTCGTGTGCATGACATGGCGGGTGAGTTCGGTATCTCGGCTGACGAGGTCATCGCGCTGCTACGCCAGATGGACGTGCCGGTTCGCAGCCATTTGTCGCTGCTGACCGACGATCAGGTATCCCGTATCCGCGCCCGGTGGGAGCGTGAAAAGCGGGTGCGCGCTGAAAAGGCGCAGCCGGCACCCGCGGCTGCGCCGCGTCGTCGTCGCACCGGTGCTGCCGATGCCGCTCCCGCTCCGGAGGCCGAGGTGTCGGCCGCGCCGGCGCCCGTTGTGCGTCGCCGCCGCGCCGCCGACCTGCCCGATTCGCACGAAGGGCACGACGACACGCATGAAGTCGCCGCCGAGGCACCGGCAGCAGAAGCGCCGGTCGCTGAAAAGGTGGTCGAAGTCATTGCCGCTCCGGTGCCAACACCGGTCGCTGCCGAGCCGGCGCCGCGGGTGGAAGTCACGCCCGAGCCTGTCGCGGCTCCCAAGCCGGTTGTTGTTGAAGTCCCGCCTGCGGCGGCCCCGATCAGCGAAGCCAAGCCGGATGTGCCGGTGTCTGCGCCCAGCGCGGATCCGACGCCCGTGGCCAAGCCCGCCGACGTCGCACCGGCTGCCCCTGCGGTGGTCAGTGCGCCGGCTGCGCCCCGTCCAGCGGCCCCCCGTCCGGCGGCTCCGTCGCCGGTCAGGCCTCCGGTGACCCCCGCATCGGCTCCGGCGGCGCCTGCCGCCCCGGCCATTGCGGCTCAGGCACCGCAGTCGGTGCCACCCACGTCATCGCCGGCCACGGCCGCGCCGACCAGTGCGCCCGCTGTTGCGGCGCCCACGGCCGATGCGACGCCCGCGGCTGCCGCGCCGTCGCCCACGTCCTCACTGCCGCCTGATCGGCCGCGTCCGCGGCCGGTGGTGCCAGGCGCGCCGCGTCCGCGGTCCATGGGCGGCGGGTCGCCGAACTTCGGTTCGGCACGTCCGATCGCGTCGGCCGCGCCGGGTGGTGGTCTCAATCAGGGTCAGCGTCGCGACGATCGTCGCGGTCCCGGTGGCCCGGGTGGAGCACCGGGTGGTGGTCAAGCTGGTGCCGGAACGCAGGGTGGTGGCAACAACCAGCAGAGCAGCAGTCCCAGCCAGGCTGGCGGCCAGAACCAGCAGCGTCGTGGCAAGAAGGGCAAGCGAGGGGCGGTCGATCAGGAAGTCGTGTCGGCGAACATCACCAAGACGATGACCGCGTTGCGCGGCGCACCGCAGCGCGGTCGCGCGGGCCGTCGTTTTGGCGCAGAAATGCGCGCCGAGGCCGAAGAGCAGCGTCAGGCGGCAGCCGAGCGCGAACGGAAGACCGTGCGCGTCAACGAGTTCATCACCGTCTCCGAACTCGCGCAGATCCTCAGCATCTCCGCCACGCAGATCGTGGGCTTCGCGTTCAAGACGCTCGGCCTCATGGTCACCATCAATCAGCGACTCGACTTCGACCAGATCGAACTGATCGCGGGCGAGTTCGGGTTCCAGGCCGTCAAGGAAAGCGACTACGCCGCCGACCTGCCCGATACGGGTGGTGAGGACAACGCCGAAGATCTGCGGCCGCGTCCGCCGGTCGTGACCATCATGGGTCACGTTGACCACGGCAAGACGTCGTTGCTCGACTACATCCGCAAGGCCAACGTGGTCGCCGGCGAAGCCGGTGGTATCACGCAGCACATTGGTGCCTACCATGTCGAAGTGGCTGGGAGCCGCACCATCACGTTCCTCGATACGCCGGGCCACGAAGCGTTCACCGCGATGCGTGCCCGTGGTGCGCAGGTCACGGATATCGTCGTCATCGTCATCGCCGCTGATGACCAGGTGATGCCGCAGACGGTCGAAGCGATTTCGCACGCCAAGAGCGCCGGTGTGCCGATCATCATCGCCATCAACAAGGTCGATTTGCCGACGGCGAACATCCCGAAGGTGAAGCAGGACCTGCTGCAGCATGAAGTCGTGCTCGAAGAGTTCGGCGGCACCGTGCTGCACTCGGAGATTTCGGCCAAGAAGGGCACGGGCGTGAACGATCTGCTCGAGCAGATCCTGCTGCAGTCGGACATTCTCGAGCTCAAGGCCAACCCGAGCCGTCGGGCCATGGGTTCGGTGGTGGAAGCGCAGCTCGACCAGGGCAAGGGTCCGGTAGCCACCGTGCTCGTGCAGAATGGCACGCTCAAGGTCGGTGACGACTACATCTGCGGCATTCACTCTGGCCGCGTCCGCGCATTGCTGGACGAACGTGGCAAGCAGGTGAAGTCCGCCGGCCCGGCCATTCCGGTCCAGATCCTCGGCCTCACCGGTGTACCGATGGCCGGTGATCAGCTCCTGGTGGTGGAAGACGCCACGGCCGCGCGCGAAATCGCGCAGCGTCGTGAACGACTCGACCGCGAAGCCAAGAGCCGCCGCACCACGCGTGGTGTGGTGTCGCTCGAAGACTTCATGTCGCATGCGGCGGCCGGACAGAAGCGTCAGTTGCGTCTGGTCATCAAGGCCGACCAGGGTGGTCCGGCGGAAGCGCTCGCCGACGCACTCGGACAGTTGTCGAATCCGGAAGTGCAGGTGGACATCCTGCATCGTGGTGTGGGTGCCATCGCCGAAAGCGACATCCTGCTGGCCAAGGCGTCGGGCGCCATCATCATCGGCTTCCACGTGCGCCCCGACAACAACGCGCGTGCTGCGGCAGAGCGCGAAGGCGTCGAGATCAAGCTCTATCGCATCATCTACGAAGCGGTGGCGGATGTGAAGGCGGCGCTGGAAGGCATGCTGCGTCCCGAAGAGCGCGAAGTGGTCTTTGGTGAAGCCCAGGTGCGTGAGACCTTCAAGGTGCCGCGGATCGGCACCATTGCGGGTTGTATCGTCCGCTCGGGTATCATCAATCGTCGGGGCCGGGTGCGTGTCATCCGCGACGGCGTGGAGATGTACGATGGAGCGATTTCCTCGCTGCGTCGCTTCAAGGACGACGTCAACGAGGTCAAGGAAGGCTACGAGTGCGGTATCGGCATCGAGAACTTCAACGATCTCAAGATCGGCGACGTGTTCGAGTGCTACCGCACCGAGGAAATCGCGCGTACCCTCGACCAGGCTGCGAAGTCCTGAGGAGTTAGCATGGGCGAAGTGCGGCGTCCTGACCGCGTCGCCGAAGCGATCCGCGAAGAAGTCGCGACCTTCCTGTCGGAAGGCGCGAAGGATCCGCGGATCCGCGCGTTCGTCACCGTGACCGCGGTGGAAGTGACGCGCGACCTTCGGCACGCCACGGTGTTCGTCAGCCTCATGGGTGACGACGCCGACAAGAAGTCCACCACCGCGGGGCTGGCCAGTGTGGCCAGCCATCTGCGATCACAGTTGGGCAAGTCGCTGCGCTTGCGTTCGGCGCCGGAGATTCATTTCCGGACCGACGAAAGTGTCGCCCGCGCGTCGCGTATCGAGCATCTGTTGGCGAAGATTCGCGATGAACGGGAAGCGCAGGAGCCTGCACAGGACCCTGCACAGGACTCTTCGCAGGATGCCTCGGTCGAGGCGTCCGATGCCCCAGACAAGGCCGAGTGAATGCATACCGGAGCGCATGCCGTGATCGGCGCTCCGGCTCACTCGGGCGTGCTCTACGTCGACAAGCCGGCGGGCCGCTCTTCGCATGACATGGTCGGCGTCGTGCGTCGTGCGGCGCGCACGCGTCGGGTGGGACATGCCGGCACGCTCGATCCGTTCGCCACGGGATTGCTCGTCATCGCAGTGGGCACGGCCACGCGCCTGCTTCCCTACATCGTCGGGGAGCCCAAAGTGTACGACGCCACCATTCAGTTTGGCGCCGACACGAACACCGATGATGGCACGGGCATCGTTGTCCGCGAAGCCCCGGTGCCCGATGCCGCCGTGCTCGCCGATCCGGTACACGCCGTGCGCCTTGCCGCCGAGGCGATACTGACCGGACACATCACGCAGATCCCCCCGCAGTATTCGGCCAAACATGTCGATGGCGTGCGGGCCTATGATCTCGCGCGGCGCGGAGAGGTCGTCGATCTCGCGCCGGTGCCGGTGCATGTCCGCGGGTGGGAATGGCGTGGGGCCAGCGAGAGCACGCTCGATGTGCGGATCACCTGTGGCGGTGGCACCTACATCCGCGCCCTCGCCCGCGATCTCGGCCGCGCCCTGGGCAGTGCAGCGCATTGCTCGGTGTTGCGTCGTGTGCAGAGCGGCCCGGCCTCGGTGGATCATGCCGTGTCTTTCGACGCCCTCGCGCCGGGCAGCGTGATCGACGGCGAAGTGCCGTTGCGTTCGCCCCTCGAGTTGTTGGGTGACATGGCCACCCAGATCCTCGACGAGGAGGGGCTCGTGGCGCTGCGTTTTGGCCGGACGCTCGAGGCCACCGTGCCCGGTGCCCAGGTCGCGTTGCTTCACGAGGGCGCGATCGCGGCACTCGGTGTGCGCACAGCGGGCGATCGTTGGCAGCCGCGCGTGGTGTTGATCGGAGCCAACGGGTGATGACGTCGATCCTCGATCGTGGTCTTCCGCTGCCCGCCGGCGGTGCAGTGGTCACCGTGGGCACCTTCGACGGTGTGCATCTGGGACATCACGATGTCCTGGCCCGTCTCGTGGAGCACGCCAAAGTGCGTGGATTGCCCAGTGTGGTGGTGACATTTGATCCCCACCCACTGGAGGTGGTGAATCCTGCCGCCGCGCCGCCGCTGCTGACGCTGCACCACGAAAAACTCGAGCTCTTTGCGCTCTCGGGTGTGTCCTATGTGGTGGTGTTGCCGTTCACCACCACCTTGGCCGGGTTCGATGCCGCGTACTTCGTCGACCATGTGTTGCGCGATCAGTTCGCCGTGTCTGAACTGTTGGTCGGTCACGACCACGGCTTCGGTCGTGGGCGCATGGGCGATATCGGTATGCTGCGGACCCTGGGCCAGGAGCGGGGCTTCGATGTCACCGTGCTCGCGCCCGTGCACACGGCCGATGGGATGACGATCAGCTCCACGGTCATCCGGCAGGCGATCTCCGACGGGGATCTGAACCGGGCGGCGGCTGGACTGGGGCGCCGCTACAGCGTCTCGGGCGTCGTCGTGCGCGGCGACCAGCGCGGGCGCACCCTCGGTTTCCCGACGCTGAATCTTGGGCCGGTTTCGGAGCGAAAGCTCCTGCCGCCCGACGGCGTGTACGCCGTGCGCGTGCAACTCCCGCAGGGCACGTTTGGCGGCATGCTCAATCTGGGGCCGCGTCCCACCTTCGGTGATCACGGGCGGCGTATCGAGACGCACGTGTTCGACGCGTCCCACGACTGGTACGGGGCGCCGGTCCGGCTCGACTTCGTCCGCTACCTGCGTGGCACCCGTCCGTTTCCCGGCATCGAGGCACTACGGGCACAACTGGCGGATGACGAGCAGCAGGCCAGGGACGCCCTGCACGTGGCCGATGCCGAACTCGGCTCAGACTGGCTACCGCCGAGCGCCGAGCGCACCTAAGTTTAGGGGCTTGGCGTACTTTGTGTACGCTTGCCGTTTTTCCCGCGCCACGCTGTCCGGCGCGTTGACATTCCCTCTGGCCACCGGCATCGATGGCAAACCTGAAGTACCGCATCCTGCTCATTGCGGCGCTCTTCGCGGCGTCCGTGTTCGCGCTTTTCCCGCGCACGGTCGTTGAGCGTGTCAAGCGCGAAGGTGTGTTCGTGTACGACACCGTGCGCCGTGTTCCGCTCAAGCGCGGGCTCGATCTTCAGGGGGGCATGCACCTGACCCTCGAAGTCGATGAATCCAAGCAGACCGTCGCCGACAAGTCCGAGGCGCTCGATCGTGCCCTCAAAGTCGTGCGCCAGCGCATCGACGAGTTCGGCGTGGCCGAACCGGTGGTGCAGAAGGCCGGCAGTGAGCGGCTGATCGTCGAACTCCCCGGCATTGACGACGCGGAGCGCGCACAGGACGTCGTGCAGAAGTCCGCGTTCCTGGAATTCCAGATCACGGACAAGACGCAGGCTCTCGAAAAGGTCGTTCCGCGCTTCGATGAAATCGCGAAGACGCAGGGGATCACGGTGGCGAGCGGTACGGCCGCCGCGGCCGGCGATTCGGCCAAGTCGACGTCGGTGAATTCGCTGCTGACGCAGAATGCGGACAGCGCGAAGGATTCCACCGCAGCGGCCGGCACCACGGGCGCGGATACCACGATCAAGGCACCGGTCGTGACTGGTGGTTTGTTCAGCACGAACGTGCAGCCCGGTCAGATGCCTGGGCAGTATATCGTGCCCGAGTCGGCGTTCCCGGCCATCGAACGCGCACTCCAGCATCCGGCCATCCTCGCCGCCGTGCCCCCGGGCAAGGTGATTCGCTGGGGTGTTGATTCGCTTGTGTCTGGCGCCGCACGCTTCCGCGCACTCTACGTGCTCGATGCCCGCCCGATCATCACCGGCGAAGTGCTGACCGATGCCCGTCCGGCCACCGATCCGGTGGAAGGCAATGTCGTGCAGTTCACGTTGAACAACGAAGGCGCGCGCCGCTTCAAGACCGAAACGGGCAAGCACGTGCGCGACAACATGGCCATCGTACTCGACCAGCGTGTCGTTACGGCGCCCACGCTGAACAGCGCGATCGGCCGCAACGGGCAGATCACCCTGGGCGGTGGCACGCTGCAGTCGGCGCAGGATCTGGCGCTCGTGCTGCGCGCCGGTGCCCTGCCGGTGCCGCTCAAGGTGGCTGAAGTTCGGCAGATCGGTGCCAGCCTGGGTAGCGACTCGATCTCCAAGGGCGTGATGGCTCTTGGCGTGGCGCTCCTCCTCGTACTGGTCATCATGGTGGTCTACTACCGGTTCTCCGGTGTGCTCGCGGTGATTGCGCTGGTGCTGTATCTCGTCTACACCTTGGCCATCCTCGCCGGCTTCAACGCGGTCGTGACATTGCCTGGACTGGCCGGCTTCGTGCTTTCTATCGGTATGGCGGTCGACAACAACGTGCTGATCTTCGAGCGCATCCGCGAAGAGCTCGATCACGGCAAGTCCACCCGCCTGGCGATTGATGAAGGTTTCCGCCACGCACTCGGCGCCATCATCGATACTTCGGCGGCGACGATTCTCTCGGGTATGGTGCTCTATCAGTATGGCACGGGCCCGGTGCGCGGTTTTGCCGTCACCCTGATCGCCGGCCTCGTGGCTGCGCTCTTCACCACGATCTTCGTCACCAAGACTTTCTTCCTCGTCTGGCTCAACCGCTCGCGCGGTACGCAGACGTTGAGCATCTGAGGCCGCCATGCTGCGCATTTTTCACAACACGAAGTACGAGTTTGTGCGCTGGTGGCGCGTCGCCGCAGGGCTCACGTTGGCATTCATCGCGGCAGGGTTCGTCAGCTTCGCTGTCACCGGCGGGGTGAACTACAGCATCGAGTTCACCGGCGGCACGCTGATGCAGCTGCAATTCAAGACGCCGCCTGATGTGGCGGAGGTTCGCAGTGCACTCGATGCGGCCGGTATCCAGGGCGCCGAAATTCAACAGTTTGGCGCCAATACCGACTTCACCATTCGCGCCCGCGACGAGAAGCAGGTGGAAGCACAGGACGCTGGTGCCGAAGGTATTTCCCGGCAGATCACTGCGGCACTGGATGCGAAGTTCGGCGCCGGTACCGTGACCATCGTGCGCACCGAAGCCGTGGGCCCGAAGGTTGGTGCCGAACTGCGCACCGGTGCGGCCATGGCCATGCTCATCGCGTCCATCTTCACGCTGATCTATCTCGCCATCCGCTTCGACTGGCGCTTTGGTTTGGCGGCCGTGCTCTCCACGACGCACGACATCCTGATCACCCTCGCGTTCATCAAGATCTTCCACATCGAGGTCTCGCTGACCGTGGTGGCGGCCATCCTGACGCTCGTGGGTTACTCCGCCAACGACACGATCATCATCTTCGATCGTGTGCGTGAGAACCTGAAGAAGCCGCACAAGGGTGAGACGCTGTCGCACATTCTCGACCGTTCCATCAACGAGACGTTGCCGCGTTCCATCATGACGCACACCACCACGTTCTCTGCGACGTTGGCGCTGCTCCTGCTCGCGGGCGAAGTGATCCGCCCGTTTGCCTGGGTCATGGCGTTCGGCGTGGTGATGGCCACCTTCTCGTCCATCTACGTGGCTGGTCCATTGCTCCTGTGGATCGAAGGACGCTGGCCCCGCCTGGATGATGCGGCCACGGCCCGCGCGGTACGTGCGGGTGAAGCGGCCACCACGACCGCGCGCGGCACGGATCGGGTGTCGGCGCGCTAAGCGCCGGCACTCTGCCTGGAACAGGATCACGATGAGCGAGGTCGCATTCGCCGACAGTCATGTGCACCTCGCCGATGCCGCGTTCACGGACGATGTGGACGCGGTCATAGAGAGGGCCCGCGCAGCAGGAGCGCGGGCCCTTGTCTGTATCGGTGAGTCACCGGCCGCCGCTGTGCGCGCACAAGCCATCGCGGCGCGTTATCCGGGATTGGTGTTCCACACCTGCGGGGTGCATCCGCACGACGCCGTGTCCTGGGACGATCAGCGGGATGCCAACGCCGTGCGTGATGCCGTGGGAGTCGGTGCCGTCGCCGTTGGGGAATGTGGCCTCGACTACCACTACGATCATTCGCCGCGTGATGTGCAGCGGCGCACGCTCGATGCACAGCTCTCGCTCGCGGCAGAATTGGACCGCCCGATCGTCCTGCACACCCGTGAGGCAGAAGACGATACCCGCACCATGCTCCGTGATGCGGCCAGTGCCGGTATTCGCGGCGTGTTGCACTGTTTCACGGGCAGTGTCGGACTGGCCGAAGCCGGCCTGGAGGCGGGGTGGCATGTGTCTTTCAGCGGCATCGTCACGTTCCGTACCTGGACCGACATTGAGCTGCTGCGATTGGTGCCTGACGATCGCCTCCTCGTCGAGTCCGATGCACCCTATCTTGCTCCGGTCCCGAAGCGTGGGAAACGCAACGAGTCTTCGTGGGTACCGCTCACGGTGCAGCGAATCGCGGAAGCCCGTGGCACCACGCCAGAATCGTTGGCCGCGCTGACGCTGCACAACACCAGGAAGTTTTTCCGCCTGCCTGACGATCCGACTGTCGATCGTTCTACGGCCGGTTCTGTCGACGCCTCGCTCTGATTCGGACCCTGCCCATGACTACTGTCACGCCGTTGCACACCGACCTCGCCCCCAAAGCGATCGGCCCCTATGCGCAGGCGGTGCGCGCGAACGGATTTCTCTTCACGGCCGGGCAGATTCCGCTCGATCCTGTGACGATGGACCTGGTGACGGGAGAAGTGGGGGCGCAGACCGAACGGGTACTCGCCAATCTCTCGGCGGTTCTCGCCGAAGCAGGGTGCAACTGGAACTCCGTGGTGAAGACCACGGTGTTTCTTCGCACGATGGATGACTTCGCCGCGATGAATGAGGTATACGCCCGCGTCCTGGGCGAGGCCCGGCCTGCACGGTCGACGGTGGCTGTGGCCGGTCTCCCGAGAAACGTCAGCGTCGAGATCGAGCTGGTCGCCGTGCTGCCCCCGGCATGATCTCCGTGCGTCAACGCGTGGAAGGCTCCGTGGCGTTCCTGCGCACCCTGGTGGCGATCATGGTCGCTGTGGTCGCCTCGCCGCTGTGGAACACCGCTCAGGCGCAGCAGCGGCCCGACAGCGTTCGCGCGTCACAGCCGCCCGCAACGGTCGGAGCACCGGTACCGACCCCGGTCATTGCGCCCGCGTCTGGCGCTCAGCCTCCGGCCCGCAACGTGCCGGCCACCACGGGGCTGAGGAGCAAGGCGCCTTTGAGCTCGAAACGCGCCTTTCTCTACTCCGTGTTGTTGCCGGGGCTCGGACAATCGAGGCTCGATCGTGGCTCGTCAGGGGCGCTGTTCGCCAGCGTCGAGTTGGCAGCCATGGTGATGCTGCGTCGTACGGCCGCCGATGTGCGCGAAGCACGCCGATATCTCGTCGACACACTGCCAGACAACTTCGTGGTCCAGGTCACCGGCACGGATATCAAGTTCAACCCCCAGGGGGAAATCCCGGGGCCTTACACCGCCGATCTGGTGCGCGCCCGGCGTTTGCACGCCGAGGATTGGATTGCGCTCATTGCGTTCAACCACCTGTTCTCAGGGGCCGACGCGTTTGTTTCGGCGCAATTGTGGGATATGCCCGTGCAACTCTCGGCCACGCCCACGATGCAAGGTCCATTGGTGATGGTGTCGTTTCGCTTCTAGCGACGAACACGACGGGATCGGACGCTCGATCCCACACTCCAGCCGCGCAGGTTACGGCCTGGCGACTCGCTGCAGATCACGCGATGCGCCGTCCTCGGACCACTGGCACAAGGTGATGGCCTCATCGGTGATGCGAAGGAACTGCTGGTCGAGATACCACGCCCCCGCATTGCCGTAAACGCCTCGCCCAGCCGCGCAGACCGTCGGCACATGTGAATGGCCATGCAAGACGAGCTGCGGCCCCGCCGGTTGATTCAGCGCCTGCGTCCCCACCGCGAGCAACCCGGCCCCGCCATCGCGGGCGCGTGCTTTACGGCTGGTATGTGATGATTGCGCGGCAATCCAGGTGGCGAGATTCGGGTGCAGCCACGAAAACGCACTGATCGACCAGGGATGGCGCAGCACGGTGCGCAATCGCCGGTAGGGGGCATCCTCCACCTCCCGAAGGCCGTCGCCATGCTGCAGCAAGGCATCCCAGGCGCCGATATGCCCGCGCCAAGGCTCGAGGGTGTAGGTGGCGCCCGTCTCCTGTTCCAGCGCCTCACCGCCCCAGCAGTCGTGGTTGCCGCCGATCCACAGCACCGGTACGCCCGCATCGTGCAGGTCCGCGAGCGCGGCTAGAACCCGAAAGCCAATGCGGGGCATCGCGTGACGCCAGGCGAACCAGAAATCGAACAGGTCGCCCATGACCACCAGCGAGCGCGCCTCCTGCGGGACTGCGCGCAGCAGGCGCAGCAGTGCACGCTCTGCGTCCGGAGACGCAACGCCGAGATGCACATCGCCGACGACATGACAGGGGGTGGGAAGCACGAGGGGAGTGTAACCAGACCCCTCGCCCCGGACAAATCAGCGGGGGTTTGCTTGGCGGCGCCCCGGTGGGCAGGCATCTTCCCCGGATGGCACTCGAGACGATTTCCGAGCTTCGTGTCCGGTACGCTGAAACGGACCAGATGGGCGTTGTGTATCACGCCAACTATCTCGTCTGGTGCGAAATCGGCCGCACGGACTTCATCAGGGCGGCGGGCAAGTCGTATGCGGATCTCGAGCGAGAGGGCGTGCGTCTGGCCGTCTCCGAGGCAACGATGCGCTTTCATGCATCCGCCCGGTACGACGATCGCATCGTGGTCTACACCACACTCACATCGGTGGGATCGCGGGGCATGACATTCGCCTATCGTGTGGAACGAGCGGATCCGGACGGAGGCGCCGGTACCGTGCTGGTGCGCGCCACGACGTCGCTGGTGTGCACCAACGACCAGGGACGCCTGGCGACGCTGCCACGAGAAGTACGCGAGTGGCTGGAAGACGCATCGCGCCTCGATGACAGCGCCGCCCCGGTGCGCAACGGAGGATTGACCCATGCCAACTAGTGTGTTGCCCCACGAATCTCCCCTCACAACACCATCCGGCATGCGAGCACGCATGGGTGGACGTTCCGTTGCGGCGATGCTGAGCATGGCCGCGCTGTGGCTGCTCAGTGGCTGCGCCCGTGCCGGGAGCGGTCCCGTGATTTCCACCGCCGATGTACCGGTGAATGGTGAAAGCGCAGCCTTGCGGGAGGCGCGGCTCTTGTCGATGGTCGATCAACGGCAGGCCGATACGCTGCTGATCGACCAGTTGCTGCGCGATCCGGATGCGGCACGACGGGCGCGGGCTACGTTGGCGATTGGTCAGGTGCGTCTGCGTGCGCGTTTCCCGGTTTTGCGGCAACTGTTGGTGGACGGGGATACGAGTATTGCCGCCAACGCGGCGTTTGCGATGGGCATTGCGCGAGACACCGCCGGCGTTGTCGCACTCGCACGCGCCGTGGCGGGCGCACCATCGCCGGTGGCCCGTGAGGCGGCGTGGGCATTGGGGGAAATCGGCGAGCCGGCGCGTACCGTGCTCGCGGTGGCTCTCGGAGAAGGACAGGCGCGGCCGCTGCAGTCCAGCACCTCAGCACAACGCTCGGCCGATGTGCGGGCTGCCCTCGTGCTTGCCACGGTGAAGCTACGCCCGGCGCCTATTGCCCTGGTCTCGCCTTGGCTTGCCGATTCATCGGCTGAGGTGGTGCGTTCGGCGGCATATGTCATCGGACGCCTGCGAGCGCCTTCGGGTGCTCGTGCCGTGATGACCGTGCGTGCGCACCGGGACGAAGAGGTGCGGCAGCACGTGGCGCGTACGCTGAACAAGGCCACCGTCGGTGACTCACTGGCGACGCCGGCTCGGGAGGCGCTGCGCACACTGGTGAGCGATCCGAGCGAGCGGGTGCGTGTGAATGCGGTGCGCAGTCTGGCCACCTTTGGTCCGTCAATCGTCGATCAGGTCGAGCCGCTGCTTCGCGACTCGGCCCCCAATGTCCGCATGGCCGCGGCGGAAGTGATCGGCGAGGCCTTGGCCAAGGACGGTGCCCGATGGCAGCGCGCCTGGGATGCCGACACGGCATTGGCGGTGCGCCGTCTGCTGC
The DNA here is from genome assembly GCF_000010305.1 of Gemmatimonas aurantiaca T-27. Taxonomy (NCBI): domain Bacteria; kingdom Pseudomonadati; phylum Gemmatimonadota; class Gemmatimonadia; order Gemmatimonadales; family Gemmatimonadaceae; genus Gemmatimonas; species Gemmatimonas aurantiaca. The sequence goes on from NC_012489.1 coordinate 1,877,551, forward strand.
TGGGGCAAGCGCGTCGCCTCGAGGTCAACGTGGCTCCCGGCATCGAAGCGACCTGGGCGGCCAATCCGGACTGGCAATATCGAGTGGCATCTGTTGCCATAGTGGATCGTGAATCACCCGCGGGACGTCGCGACACCGCAGTCGCCGTCCGCTTGCTGGAGGACCGCGATGCACGGGTGCAGCGCGCCGCGCGTGCCCGACTGGGACGGCGGGACAGTACCGCCGCCGCGCGGGCGCCGCGCAGCACCACGCCGCTTCCTCGGCCGCTCGCCGACTATGAAGCATTGGCACGACGATATGTGCTCTCGCGCACACCACCACGTGCGTACATCGACACCGATCACGGGACGATCACGCTCGAGTTGTTCGGTCGGGAAGCACCGCTCGTAGTGGAGGCGTTCATCAGGCTGGCGCAGAACGGCACGTACCGGAACACCACCTTCCACCGCGTGGTACCCAATTTTGTGGTGCAGGATGGTGACGCGAGTGGCGATGGATCGGGAGAGTCCGGTTTTACGCTCCGCGAGAGCTGGACCCGTCAACGACATGAGCGTGGCTGCCTCGGGCTGGCCACATCGGGTCCGGATACCGGTGGCAGTCAGTATTACATGTGCCACTCTACCCAGCCGCACCTCGATGGCGGTTACACCGTCTTCGGTCGTGTGATCGACGGATTTGCGGCCATGGATCGTGTGGTGCAAGGCGATCGCATGCTGCGTATTCGAGTCCCCTGACAGGATGCAGATGAGTCGGATGTTTCATTCTTGTTCCCGCGCGTGTGAACGCCGATCGGTGCGTACATCGATGCACGCCGCCACTCTGGGTGTGGCGCTCGTGCTGGGTCTCGCAGCCTGCGCGCCCAAAGCACGGCCGCTGACCGGTGCGCCCACGCGTGCGGCCCTTCCGACGTTTGCCGTCGATCCTCGCCCGCACGTGCTGGAGTTCACGTGGGAATACAAGGACGAGACCTTCGAAGCCGCCGGAGAAGGTGCGGTGCGCGTGCAGGGCCCCGATCGGGCGCGACTCGACTTCTTTCTGCGCAATGGCATGGCGGGGGGGTACGCCATTCTCATTGGCGACACGCTCAGCACCCCTGGTGGGGATCTCGTGAAGCGGCTGCTGCCGCCCGCCCCGTTGTTGTGGGCGTCGCTCGGCCGTCTTGCCTTGCCGGCCGCCCCGGACACGGCCGCACGGATGGATGGCGACACACTGCGGGCGGATCTCGGCGCCTTGCGGGGCAAGGATGCCTCAGGCGCCGACGGGCGTGCCTGGCGCATTGCCGTGGTTGGCAATGGTCTGCACCGAGTCGAGCGCATCGAGAATGGCAAGGTGATGGAGTGGGTGGAGCGCCGGCAGGAAGCCAATGGTCGCTGGCGCGTGCACTATGTTCATGAGCGGGGCAAACGTCGCCTGACGATTGCCCTCACTGATACCAGGTATGTCGAGGGATTCGATGCAGCCATCTGGCGCCGTTCGTAGCACCCACGACATTTCACGCCGGCGCGCCGTCGGTGTGATGTGTCGCGCTGCCCTTCTCGCCACAGCGGCGCTGGTGGTGCCGGCGTGTTACAGCTTCTCCGGCGGCGGCGGACTTCCCCGCAGCATCAAGACGGTGGCCATTCAGCCATTCGACAACCAGACCGCATCACCGGAACTGCAGCGCGAAGTCTTCGAGGAGTTGCGCAAGGTGCTGCGGGATCGGTTGAACCTGCGCGAAGCGCCCGAGGCACGCGCTGATCTGGTGGTGCGGGGCGTCATCGCCAAGTACGACGTGGATCTGCCAGCCGGTGCCAGTGCCGACGGACGGCAGACCACCACCAATCGCCGACGACTGCAACTCGCGCTCGATGTGGAGATCATCGAACAGGCCACCGGGCGCGAACTGTTGAAGAAGAGCGGCATGCAGCGTGAAGGGCAGTATGCGGAAGGATCCGAAAAGACCGGACGCCGCAATGCCCTCGAGAGCCTCATGAATGACATCGTCGAAGGGGTGCAGTCGCAATGGTGACACGCGACGGGCCCCGTCGACCGGAGAGCAAAGTGATGGGCTGGGATGCCGCAGCCGAGTGGCGCCAGCAGGTGCGCGGTGCGGTCGTATTCACCAACGGTGTGTTCGATTTGGTGCATCCGGGGCATGTCGAGGTGCTCGACATGGCGCGGCGCGAAGGCGCGGCGCTGATTGTTGGCGTGAACAGCGATGCCTCGGTGCAGAGGCTCAAAGGGCCTACGCGACCGGTGCGCACCGTGGCCGAGCGTGCCATGGTACTGGCCGCGCTCGAAGCGGTCGATGCGGTGGTGGTATTCGGGGAGGATACACCGCAGGCGCTGGTGGAATGCCTACAGCCTGATGTCATCGTCAAGGGCGGTGATTATGCTCCCGAGACCATCGTCGGGGCCGATGTTGTGACGGCTCGCGGTGGTCGTGTTGTCGTGGTTCCACTGGTGCCCGATCAATCCACCACCTCGATCATCGAGAAACTGCGTGTCTGAGATTTTCATCCCGCAATCCCGCACAGAACGATCCAACGAGGCGTTGCGCCCCGTATCCCTCGAACGAGGTGCGGTGCTCTATGCCGAAGGCTCGTGCCTGATCTCGTTCGGCAAGACGCGCGTCTTGTGCGCCGCATCGGTCGAGACGGGCGTGCCCGGATGGAAGAAGGGCAGTGGCGAAGGCTGGGTAACGGCCGAGTATGCGATGTTGCCGCGTGCCACACGTACGCGCTCGTCCCGCGAACGGCAACAGGTGGGCGGGCGTACGCAGGAGATTCAGCGTCTGATCGGGCGCAGTGTGCGGGCCATGCTCGATGACTACCGCTTCGGTGAGTTCACCATCAAAGTCGATTGTGATGTGCTCCAGGCGGATGGCGGGACACGTACGGCGGCGATTACCGGTGCGTGTGTGGCCGTGCAGGACGCATTCAACTGGATGGTGAGCACGGGACGCATCATCGCGTCGCCGGTGAAGCGTCGGGTGGCCGCGATCAGCGTCGGGATGGTCGACGGCGAGGTGCGCCTCGATCTCGACTACGAGGAGGATGTGCGCGCTGGTGTCGACATGAACGTCGTGATGAGCAGTGAAGGGCGTTTCGTGGAGGTGCAGGGCACCGGCGAACACGGCACCTTCTCGCGACAAGAGTTGGATGGACTGCTCGGCACGGCGGTGGCCGGGATCGAACAGCTTCTCGAAGCGCAGACCCGAGTGTTGGCAGGACCTGTTCGCGCGTGAACACGTCGAGTGTGCCGTCGTTGCGGCCCTTCACGCCGCAGCCGTTGTTGTTGGCGACACGGAGTGACGGGAAGCGGCGCGAGCTGGCCGCGTTGTTCCTGCAGGCTGGCATCGCCGTGGAGACATTGCGCGATGTCTTTCTGCCCGAAGCGCCGGAAGAAGCCTTGCTGGAAGTGCACGCCACGTTTGAAGACAACGCACTGGCCAAGGCGCAGTATTTCGCGACGCTTACACAGCGAGTGGTGGTGGCGGACGATTCCGGACTCTGCGTTGATGCGCTCGAGGGACGTCCTGGCGTGCATAGCAAGCGATGGAGTGGTCGCGATGACCTCGATGGCCCCGCGCTCGACGCGGTGAACAACGTGTTTCTGCAGGACGCCTTACGGAGTGCCGCCGAGCAGGGGCGAACGACACGAACGGCACACTACGTGTGCGCCGCGGCCGCTGTGTGGCCACGTGAGGCGCTGTACGAATGCACGGTGGCCACGGGAAGCACATCGGGGGTGATTCTCGATGTGCCGCGTGGCGCGGAGGGTTTTGGCTACGATCCGTACTTCGCATCCACGCCGTTGGGAGGTCGCACTTTCGCGGAGGTCACGCGCGATGAGAAGGCAGGTGTCAGTCATCGTGGCGCGGCGATTCGTGCGTTGCTCGAACGGTTGCGTGTGAAGGGCGCGTTCGATCTCTGCGAGAAAGTGTGATAGGCGCACAGGGGTGGAGATGCGCCATTGGAAACACGACGGGTCGGGGTTTGTGCAGGTGAATCTTCCGACGAAGTTTGTCGGAGAATGCGTGAGCCCGTTGACCTGCGGCAGTGTGCGGCATATACTGCGCCGCTCTGATGTACGGGGCGTAGCGTAGCCCGGTATCGCGCCTGCTTTGGGAGCAGGAGGTCGCCGGTTCGAATCCGGCCGCCCCGATCCGTTGTGTTGGTGCAGGCGTTGGGTAGTGCCGTCGCGAGGCGGAGTGGGGCCTGCTTCGGCAGGTGGTCAAGGTGCCCGGCAGGGTGACCAGTTGCGACGGGTAGGCGCCAGTAGCTCAGATGGATAGAGCGGCAGCCTTCTAAGCTGTTGGTCGGGGGTTCGAATCCCTCCTGGCGCGCTTTGACTGTTGGTGTTCGAGTCCGCACCCTTAGCTCAATGGTAGAGCAGCTGACTCTTAATCAGTAGGTTCTAGGTTCGAGTCCTAGAGGGTGCATGTGTGGTACGTCCGGTTGCCGGGCGGATCAAGAGAAGGTTCGGGGCAGCACTTGTGTTTCCGAGCAAGCTCGGTTAGATAGAAAGACTCAAGGCGAACGCGGTCACAACCGTGCAAGCGGTTGCGGCAAACCTTGATGGCATCGCGGCAGGTCTTTGGATTGGGTCGCGAACCGTTGGTGAAGTCAGTAAGGCTGTTGGTGTTGCTGGTCGTTGTCACGCAGTCCGATCTCGGTACTTGCTGGAACGGTTCCACAACTCTTCGAGGCTTTTACGGTTTTCTCTCGGTGCTGATCGGGTTCAACTCCCGATGATGCTTTCGGTGGCTTCGGCCACCAAACCGCGGCGGCTGGGTTTCCTGGCCGCCGTTGCTGTCTCCGGTGGTGAAGTGCTTTGGTGGCCCGTTGCAACACGGGTTGGGCGATCGGAAAGAAAGATCGCGACGGGGCTTGCGCTCTGAACATCGAAAGCATAACTTCGCCACCCCTTCGCAGGACGAGCCAGTGCGCGACACACGTTGCGCAGGCCGTTTTGAGAGGACCCAGAGCGTGTTGAGTGTGGCTGACGCCGCGACGAAAGACACTGCAAAAGGGGACTTGAAGAAAGAGAACAGCAGGTTATGGTTAAGGACTGCCGCCGAAACGGTGGCAACAGAGAACTTGGTAAGTGACGCAGCCGCAAGCGGTTGCGCGGATATAGCAGGAACGCTGTTTGACAATCGAAGTTGAGATCGAAGGATGTGCGGGGCGGTCTCTATGACCTGCGGCTTCTTCAGGGCTGCGGCGAGAGATCAATCTGTTGATTTTGTGATTCGCGTATCGATCAGCCGCTTCGGCGGTTGGATCATTGCGAAGAGCCTATCAAAAGGCTCCAAGAGCTTGAAAACTATTGGAGAGTTTGATCCTGGCTCAGGACGAACGCTGGCGGCGTGCTTAACACATGCAAGTCACGGGGGCCCGCAAGGGTAACCGGCGAACGGGTGCGTAACACGTGAACAATCTGCCTAGATGTGGGGGATAGCCGGCCCAACGGCCGGGTAATACCGCATACGCTCTTCGGGTGGCATCACTTGAAGAGGAAACCTCCGGGGCATCTAGAGGAGTTCGCGGCCTATCAGCTAGTTGGTGGGGTAACGGCCTACCAAGGCAATGACGGGTAGCTGGTCTGAGAGGATGGCCAGCCACATTGGGACTGAGATACGGCCCAGACTCCTACGGGAGGCAGCAGTGGGGAATATTGCGCAATGGCCGAAAGGCTGACGCAGCGACGCCGCGTGGGGGATGAAGCATTTCGGTGTGTAAACCCCTGTTGCCCGGGACGAACAAGCGATTTTGATCGCTCTGACGGTACCGGGTGAGGAAGCACCGGCTAACTCCGTGCCAGCAGCCGCGGTAATACGGAGGGTGCGAGCGTTGTCCGGAATCACTGGGCGTAAAGGGCGCGTAGGCGGTCTGCTAAGCGTGTGGTGAAAGCTCGGGGCTCAACCCCGAGTCTGCCATGCGAACTGGTGGACTAGAGCACTGTAGAGGCAGGTGGAATTCCGGGTGTAGCGGTGGAATGCGTAGAGATCCGGAAGAACACCAGTGGCGAAGGCGGCCTGCTGGGCAGTAGCTGACGCTGAGGCGCGATAGCGTGGGGAGCAAACAGGATTAGATACCCTGGTAGTCCACGCCGTAAACGATGGGGACTAGGTGCTTGGGGGAGCGACCCCTCGAGTGCCGGCGCTAACGCATTAAGTCCCCCGCCTGGGGAGTACGACCGCAAGGTTGAAACTCAAAGGAATTGACGGGGGCCCGCACAAGCGGTGGAGCATGTGGTTTAATTCGACGCAACGCGAAGAACCTTACCCAGGCTTGACATGTACGAGAAAGCCTCTGGAAACAGGGGCCCCTCTTCGGAGCTCGTGCACAGGTGCTGCATGGCTGTCGTCAGCTCGTGTCGTGAGATGTTGGGTTAAGTCCCGCAACGAGCGCAACCCTTGCCCTTAGTTACCAGCGAGTAAAGTCGGGGACTCTAGGGGGACTGCCGGTGCCAAACCGGAGGAAGGTGGGGACGACGTCAAGTCATCATGGTCCTTACGTCTGGGGCTACACACGTGCTACAATGGCCGGTACAGAGGGCTGCGAAAGAGCAATCTGGAGCCAATCCCTAAAGCCGGCCTCAGTTCGGATTGTCGTCTGCAACTCGACGGCATGAAGCTGGAATCGCTAGTAATCGCGGATCAGCGACGCCGCGGTGAATACGTTCCCGGGCCTTGTACACACCGCCCGTCACGCCATGGAAGCTGTGAGCGCCCGAAGTCGGTGCAGGAACCCGCAAGGGGCCAAGCCGCCTAAGGCGAGCGCAGTGACTGGGGCGAAGTCGTAACAAGGTAGCCGTAGGGGAACCTGCGGCTGGATCACCTCCTTTCCGGAGCGACGAGTAGCACGGCCCTTCGGGGTGTCGGTGCGAAAGTCCCGGAGTAAGTCGTCCGCTCTGCACATTCTCGATCTCAACTCGATTGTCGATACTTCTCGATCCCACGGGGTTTGAGGGGATCGTGCTGTTTGACAACGGATGTGGGTAGTGATCGTGGGTACTACAGCAACACTTGCGGCCATCGGCCGGGAGGGTTGCTGCTAGGACGAAGAACCTCAGTGAGACGTAGTACCGATTAAATGCGGAAACGCATTTTTCTGTAAAACGCTCACTCGTTCAAAGCGCGTGCTTTGCTTGAAAGTTGGGAAAGAGTCAAGCGAACGAAAGTATGTGGGGGATGCCTGGGCACATAGAGGCGATGAAGGCCGCGGTAAGCTGCGATAAGCTCGGGGGAGCGGCACACACGCATTGATCCCGAGATGGCCGAATGGGGAAACCCGGCGGGGCGCGAGTCCCGTCACCGCGCAAGCGGAGCGAACCAGGGGAACTGAAACATCTAAGTACCCTGAGGAAGAGAAATCAAACGAGATGCCCTGAGTAGTGGCGAGCGAAACGGGTACAGGCCAAACCGTTCTCCTTGTGGGAGCGGGGTTGTAGGACCTACGGACGCGGTCAGTGACGTCAGTCGAAGTCTCCTGGAACGGAGCGCCAAAGACGGTGATAGCCCGGTAGGCGAAGATTATGAACTGATCGTAGTAGAGTTCCTGAGTAACGCCCGACCCGAGTAATCGGGCGTGAAGCCGGGGGGACCACCCTCCAAGCCTAAAGACTCCTATGTGACCGATAGTGGACGAGTACCGTGAGGGACAGGTGAAAAGCACCCCTGTGCGGGGAGTGAAAGAGATCCTGAAACCACATACTTACAAGCGGTAGGAGGCTGGACCGGGCAACCGGTCACGGCTGACTGCGTGCCTTTTGCATTATGATCCGGCGAGTTACTCCTCAGATGCGAGGCTAAGGTGCTCAGCACCGGAGCCAGAGCGAAAGCGAGTCCTGTAACGAGGGCGCATGAGTATCTGGGGGTACGACCCGAAACCAGGGCGATCTACCCATGAGCAGGGTGAAGCTGAGGTAACACTTAGTGGAGGCCCGAACCGGTGTGGGTTGAAAACCATTCGGATGACTTGTGGGTAGGGGTGAAAGGCCAATCAAGCCTGGAGATAGCTGGTTCTCCCCGAAATCTATTGAGGTAGAGCCTCGAGGCGTGTTAGCAGGGGGTAGAGCGACTGGAAGGGCGCGGGGGGTCGTAGACCCTACCAACCCCTACCAAACTCCGAATACCTGACTAATGGACCTCGGGAGGCAGTCGCTGAGCGATAATGTCCAGCGGCGAGAGGGAAAGAACCCAGAACCACAGCTAAGGCCCCGAAGTGGCTGCTGAGTATAGCGAAGGATGTCGTCGTGCAGAGACAACTGGGAGGTTGGCTTAGAAGCAGCCATTCCTTGAAAGAGTGCGTAATAGCTCACCAGTCCAGCGTGATGGCGCCGAGAATGGTCGGGATTAAGCAGCCCGCCGAAGCTTGGTCTTGCAGCTTTGCTGCAGGGGTAGGGGAGCGTTCCCTGTGCGTTGAAGCGAGCGTGGAAACGATACTCGTGGAGCGAAGGGAAGTGAGGATGCCGGATTGAGTACGCGCAAATGCGGGTGAGAACCCCGCACACCGTAAGCCCAAGGATTCCTGCGCCATGGCAATCAGCGCAGGGTGAGGCGGACCCTAAGACGAGGCCCCAGAGGCGTAGTCGATGGACAGCAGGTCAAAATTCCTGCCCCGTCTTTTATCCGTTGAAGCAATCAGGGACCCTGGAACGAAGCGCGAGCGGCTTTGTGGATGGCCGTTCAAGGGCGTAGCGTAAGCGAGACCCGAGTACGAGGCAGCGGGGCAACCCAACGCCAAGTCGTGTGGAGTCGGCAGGCAAGAAAAGCTGATTGTGGAGGATAGGAGACGTCCGTACCGCAAACCGACACAGGTGGGCAAGGCGAGTAGCCTAAGGTGAACGAGTGAAACGTGGTCAAGGAACTCGGCATAATGATCCCGTAACTTCGGAAGAAGGGATGCCTTTTTTGGTAGTCAGACTTGCTCTGGCTGCTCGAGGAGGCCGCAGAGAATCGGCCCAAGCGACTGTTTAGCAAAAACACAGGTGCGTGCCAAGCCGCGTAAGGCGCCGTATACGCACTGACGCCTGCCCGGTGCCGGAAGGTTAAGGGGAGAGGTTAGGGGGTAACCCCGAAGCTTTGAGCCGAAGCCCCGGTAAACGGCGGCCGTAACTATAACGGTCCTAAGGTAGCGAAATTCCTTGTCGGGTAAGTTCCGACCTGCACGAATGGCGTAACGACTTGGGCACTGTCTCGACCACGCGCTCGGCGAAATAGCAGTCTCGGTGAGGATTCCGAGTCCCCGCGACAGGACAAAAAGACCCCATGCACCTTTACTGTAGCTTGTCATTGGCGTTTGCATAGGACTGTGTAGCATAGGTGGGAGCCGTTGAGACGGGGGCGCTAGCTCTCGAGGAGGCAACAGTGAAATACCACCCTGTGCTGTGTGAACGCCTCACCGCGGTAGGCAAACCCTATCCGGGACCGTGGCAGGTGGGCAGTTTGACTGGGGCGGTCGCCTCCGAAAGAGTAACGGAGGCGCGCGAAGGTTGGCTCAGCGCGGTCGGTAATCGCGCTTATAGAGTGTAACGGCAGAAGCCAGCCTGACGGCGAGACCGACGGGTCGAGCCGAGACGAAAGTCGGCCGTAGTGATCCGGTAGCCCGGTGTGGATCGGCTATCGCGCAACGGATAAAAGGTACGCTGGGGATAACAGGCTTATCGCGCCCGAGAGTTCATATCGACGGCGCGGTTTGGCACCTCGATGTCGGCTTGTCACATCCTGGGGCTGGAGAAGGTCCCAAGGGTCCGGCTGTTCGCCGGTTAAAGTGGCACATGAGCTGGGTTCAGAACGTCGTGAGACAGTTCGGTCTGTATCCGTCGTGGGCGTTGGAGAATTGAGGGGAGCGGACTTTAGTACGAGAGGACCGAGTCGGACGATCCGCTCGTGTCCCGGCTGTGGCGCCAGCTGCAACGCCGGGTAGCGATGATCGGTGGCGATAACCGCTGAAAGCATCTAAGTGGGAAGCGCCCCCCAAGATGAATTCTCCCTGGAGCCTTGAGCTCCCTGAAGGGCCGGAGGAGACTACTCCGTCGATAGGCAGCACGTGGAAGCGTTGTAAGACGTTCCGAGCGCAGCTGTCCTAATCGCCCGTGCGGCTTGACTCCCCCATGGTTTTTCCATGGTTAAGCAATCCCGCAGAGCACACGCACGTCATGCTTCGCATCGCCTCGCACGGCGACGAAGCCCCATGATCACACCCATCCGTTTGTCAGCTGCGCCGCAGGCCTAGGCCCGCAGAAGTACGCACAGCTTTCATAATCGATTTTCGCTGGCAACTAGAGCGTCAGGGCCATACCCGTTCCCATCCCGAACACGGTCGTCAAGCCTGATAGCGCCGATGGTACTCCGGGCGAGAGCTCGCGGGAGAGTAGGCCGTTGCCGGCACCTTTTGAAGCCCCCGTCACACTGGACACTGTCCGAGTGGCGGGGGCTTCGTGTTTTCCCTCGCCTGGCGGGCAACAACAATGAATGAGGCCTCCCTTATGACATATGCAATGGCGTCGTACATCACATCACCGTGAACGCCGAACGCATGGTGAATCAGATACCAATGCGATGTGCAGGGCATGTCACGCACCAGCGATCAAGGAGTTCCGCGAATGCCGTTCGTCGCTGTACATTCGTGCAGTCCTGCAGGTCGAACGAGACAGCCACAAGCGCATCGTGATCGGAGCACACGGACAGTACTTCAACAACCTTCGCTCTTCGGTTTTGCTGCGACGTCCTGAATCAGCGCGCGTGAGCCGGATCGTGTCGCGCGAGCAGAGGGCCGTCCTTGCGTTCCTTGTGGCATTCCTGCTGTCCATGACGCCCACCGCCATCCAGGCGCAACAGGGCGGCGAATTCTTGTTGATCCCACTCAGTGCGCGAGCCGTCGGTCAGGGCGATGCCGTCATCGCCGATACGACATTGGGCACGGCGGCGATGTGGTGGAATCCGGCCAGCCTTTCGCGCTTGTCCAAGCGAGAGATCGCGGTACATCACGGGCAGAACGTGATCTACCAGGCCAACATGGTGGCGCTCGCGGTGCCCTCGAAGGTGCTGGGAACGCTGTCGCTTTCCGGATTGATTGTCGACTACGGCCGATATCCATCCTTCGCCCCGGATGGGTCTCCCAATGGCGGTGAAATCGGCACCTACAACTATCAGTTGGCCGCATCGTACGCGTCGTCGATCGGTGATCGATTCAGCGCCGGTGTGACCTACAAGTTCCTGATGTTCCGCAATGCATGCTCCGGCTACTGCGGCCCGAATTTCACCAGCGCCTCGGGTTCATCGAATGCCGTGGACTTTGGTGCGCAGTATGTGGTGCCCATCAAACTGCCGTTGACCCTCGGTGCTGCGATTCGCAATCTCGGCCCATCGATGCCTGTGCGCGACGCCGCTCAGGCGGACCCGCTTCCACGGTTTATTCAGATTGGCGGACGGCTCCAGATTCCATCGGCCGCGCTCAAGAAGAACAATGCCTCGCTCGAAGTGTCCTCCGACCTGATGCACAGTGACGCCATCAGCGGCACCGCGATCGGTATGGGCGTCACGCTTGGCTATCGGGAGATGTTGTTCCTCCAGGGTGGCTACAAGGCCATGGCCGAGGATCAATCCGAAGGCGGTCCCTCCATCGGTGTGGGTTTCCGACGCGGTGGATTTGGTATCGATATTGCGCGGCGCTTCGATCGATTGTCTTCGCCGATCGGTGAGCCTCCCACGTTCGTGACGTTGCGGGCGCGGTTTTGAACGGCTTGCCGAACGGTCATCGCGGAGCGTGGTCCAGGCTTCCCCTGAGAGCCCTGTCGATGGCGGTCTCGGGGATGTTCCTGCAACTCCCGACCAGCGCCGCCGAGGCGCAGATCGCTCCTGCGGGCGCGGGTGTTCCTGCGAGCATTCATGCGGGGGTGCATCCGGTGGCGCTCACGGCTCAGGCGCACCACACCGGCCAGGTTGCTCGTGCTGAGCAGGCTCCGATAGAAGACGCCCAGGGCTCTGCACTTCGTTCACTGCTCACCGTCGCGCAGCCGCCGGCCAAACAAGCCCCGTGGTGGGCGCCCATCGCGTCCGGTGTCGTGCCGGGGGCTGGGCAGTTTGTACTCAAGCAGCAGCGTAGTGCGGCCTATGCCGTGGCGGAGGCGTATCTGCTCATTCAGTACCTGGGTTCGCGGCGCGACGGCAATCGGGAGCGTGACAACTATCGACAGCTCGCCGCGGATGTGGCGCGTCGTCAGTTCGGCGGCAGTCTGCCCGTAGGGCCGTGGAAGTACTACGAAACCATGGAGAGCTATCTCGAGAGCGGTGTGTACAATCGCACGCCGGGGCAGGCGCTCACGCCCGAGATGGACGAGACCACATACAATGGCAATCGCTGGCGCCTGGCGCGTGATACGTACTGGCGTGATCCGAATGTCGAGCCGGCGCGCTCGAGTGCCGAGTATCAGCGTGCGATCGAGTTCTACGAACAGAACGCGATTCACGACGCCTATCGCTGGAGCTGGCGTGACGCCCGCTTGGAGCAGGACACGTATCGCGAAGTCATCGACAACGCCAATCGGAGTTATCAGCGTGGGGTGAACTACGCGGGTGTCCTGGTGGCCAACCACCTTGCCTCACTGATCGACGCATACGTCAGCGTGCGTCTGCGCCGCTTCGGCGGGGCCGGCTTGGGAGGCGTGCAGATCCAGAAGATGGAGACACGCTACGAACCCCTTGGGGATCCGCTGCTCGGCCAGGGCCAGTGGCGCGCCGGGCTGCAACTCGGCCGCGCCCCGCGGTAGTACCGGGACCCACGGACCGGTCTGTGGGTCGGATGTGTGATGTGCGCCACGTCGTGCCGATTGGGCGAAGTGGATCGTCCATAGGTTAAGGCATTGTCTCCTCGCGCCGCTGCGGTCCTCTGGAGAAGACCGCGCTGGACCCCTGTGGACCCACGGATGATCACCACCACCATCGAGCAGAGCGGGATGCAACTATCCCCGGGGCATGACGACCCCGCGTGGCTGGCTGCATGGTGGGCGGAGTTTCCCGGGCGTCGGCTCAACACGCCGGAGCCCGATGTCATCATCCAGACGGCGCTCAAGGAGCGGCCACGCTTCATCGTGCTTGATGCACGACCCGTCAGTGGCCTCGAGCACTGGACCGCGACCGCCATCGGCGTGTGCGCCCGGCTCAAGCGTGACGCGTACACCGGCATCGTGCCCGTACTCCTGATCGTCCCCCCGTCGGCCTTTGTCGACGCCTTCAGCGCAGGGGCCGACGAAGTGCTGCGCGGTGATGTCGACGGCGCGGAAGCGGTTGCCCGTCTGTCGGCGATGCTGCGCCGAAGCGACCGAGACACCGATGTGCACCCGTCTACCCGTCTGCCGGGTGCCCGGGAGATCAGCGCGGAACTCGAGCGACGGGTGGCATCGGGTGAGAAGTTTGCCGCCTGTTATGCCGACCTGGATCACTTCAAGGAGTTCAACGATCGCTATGGTTATCACCACGGCGACGAAGTCATTCGTTTGCTCGCCCGCATTCTGCACGATGTGATCAAGGGCCTGTGCGGAGGAGAGGGATTTGTCGGCCATATCGGGGGCGATGACTTTCTCTGCACGATTCCGTTGGCCGCCGTCCCTCGCGTGTGCGATGAAATCGTGCATGTATTCGACGAACTCATTCCCTGGCAGTATTCCGAGCAGGATCGCCGTGTGGGATATTTCTTCGGGAAGGATCGCCGTGGCCAGCTGCACCGGGTTCCACTGATGACATTGTCAGTGGGCGTGGTGACCAATCAGCGACGCCACTTCACGCGGGCAATCGAGGTCAGCGAGCTGGCGACGGAAATGAAGAGTTATGCAAAGACACTTCCGGGTTCGGTCTGGGCAGTGGATCGTCGGCGCGACGAAGGCGCGCCGACCACGGCCGATGGATCGACAGAACATGAACGCCTTGTCCGTGAGTCGGCACGTATGTCTGGAGGCGCCTCGTGAACGTGACGTGCCCTGAGTGCCAATCGGTCTTTCGGGTCGATCCGGCCAAGGTGCCCGCCACCGGCGTGCGCGCACGGTGCTCCGTGTGCGGTGGAATCATCGCGATCGCTGGCGGCACGTTGCCCGTGTCGGTCACTCCCGCGAGAGCGTCCGCTGCCGCGGTACCCGGTGGGAAGCTTTCGGGGGGAATGGCCCCAAGTGGTGCGCCCTCCCGGCTCACGCCACCGATTCCGCCTCTGCCGCCGGTACAGCCAGTGGCTCCACCGGTCGCTCCACCGGCAGCTCCACCCACCGCTCCCATCTTGCGGGCGCCCACACCGTCGTCGTCCACACCCACGCCCATGGCACGGCCGACCCCCGCTCGTGGGGCGGCTGTGTTACCCGGTCTGCCTCGTGCGGACGGGGGAACCGGCCCCAGGCCGGTGACGCCGTTGTACGCGCCGTCCGTGAGTCCAACGCCTTCGCGGACGACCCCGCTGCGCAGCCCCGCGTTGACGCCGTCCAGCGTGCCCGCGACTCCGGTGGCGCCACGATCCCCGACCCCGCCGTTCGCCGCCTCGGTGGCCCCGGCCGGAACACCAGCCGGAACACCCGCCGGAACGCCAGCGGTGGGTCAGGCGTCGTTGGGCACTCCCGCCGAAGGCAAGCGTCCCATCAACCCCTTCCTGCGCACCGACCCCGCACAACGGGCCCGGCGGCTCGCGCGGGCCCTGGTTTCCGATCTGGTGGCGTACCATCCCCAGAAGCGGGACGATGGTTTGCGTGACGGCAATCTCCGGCAGCTCTTCCGCGAAGAGATCAAGAAGAGCTACGAAGAGTACGTGGAGCAGGTAGGACGGGAGACGGCGGAAAGTGCACCACATTTCCAGGACGCTCTCAACGACATCCTCTCTGGCGGGCGCCGCATTTTCTGAGTGCATTCCGGACACACGTTCCGTGCAATCACGCGTGTGACCGTACTGTTCCCACGTCCGGAGACCCGATAGGTTTCTCCTCTCGGATGATGGTGGCGCAGTGAGACTTGTGGGGCCGCTTTCCGGTGCGGAAAGCGGCTCTCGTCGTATGTGGAGGATGCATGCAGGACGGGGAACGCCTGAAGGTGCTGACGCGGTCGGAAGAACGGCTCGCGGACATGCGGAGGTATCTTTGACGTCGAGTCCAAGCGCTCGACGCTGAATTCGTACGAAGAAGAGATGGCCGATCCGGCCTTCTGGAATGACCAGGAGCACGCCCGGGAGATCGTCCAGCAGGTGAAGGTGCTCAAGGGATGGGTCGAGCCGTCCGATAGTCTGCAGTCGCGCATCGACAGCGCGCGCGAATTGGACGAGCTGTTGTCGCTCGAGCCGGACAAGGGCATGAATGCCGATCTCGATCAGGAGGTCCAGCGCATTCTCGCAGACCTCGATGCGTTCGAGCTCAAGTCGCTGCTGCGCGGCAACGACGACTACCGCGATGCCCAGTTGGAAATCTCTGCCGGCGCCGGTGGCACCGAGGCGCAGGACTGGGCGTCCATGTTGCTGCGTCTCTATACGCGCTGGGCGGAACGCAAGGGCTTCGATCTCGAAGTGCTGGACCTGAGCGATGGGGAAGAAGCCGGCATCAAGGGCGCCGTGCTCGAGATCAAGGGCCAGTATGCCTACGGGTTCCTGCGCCCCGAGTCCGGCGTGCATCGTCTGGTGCGCATCTCACCGTTCGATTCGCAGGCGCGGCGGCACACGAGCTTCGCGTCGGTGTTTGTCTATCCGGTGGTGAACGAGGAGATCAACATCGAGATCCGCGAAGAAGATCTGCGGATCGATGTGTATCGTGCGTCCGGCGCGGGTGGTCAGCACGTCAACAAGACCTCGTCCGCTGTGCGCATCACGCACATCCCCTCGGGCATTGTCTGTGCGTCGCAGCAAGAGCGCTCGCAGTTCAAGAACAAGGCCACGGCGATGAAGCAGCTCAAGAATCGCCTGTACCAGCTCGAGATCGAGAAGCAGGCTGCCGTGAAAGCGGCGTTCGATGCCAACAAGCAGGACGTGACCTTCGGCAGCCAGATTCGCAGCTACGTCTTTCAACCGTACACGATGGTCAACGACCACCGCAGCGAGCTCAAGATCGCCGATGTGCAGAAGGTGATGGACGGCGATATCGATCCCTTCATCCACGCCTACCTCAAGCAGGAGAGCTCGGCGGGTTCCGAAGGAGGCCAGTCGTGAGCCGCGAACCGCAGTCGCCCGACGAGGGCACGCCCAATTCGTCGGCGGGTGATTCATCGCTCGACGACGCTGGCGCCCAGAAGCAGGAGCTCAACTTCGTCATGAAGGCGCGGCGCGAGAAGCTCGACCGCTTGCGTGCCGCTGGCGTGGAGCCATTCGCGTATTCGTTCGATCGCTCACACAGCTCGGTCGCGGCTATCGCGGCGCTGGGGGATGCGCAGGAAGGGCCGGAGGTATCGGTCGCCGGTCGTCTCGTATCGTGGCGCGGGCAGGGCAAGACCGCGTTTGCGCACTTGGTCGATATGGACGGCCGTCTGCAGCTCTACTTCCGCCGAGACGACATGGGCGATGCGGTGTTCGCACAGCTCGCCGAATATGATCTCGGCGACTGGGTGGGCGTGCGCGGCACCATGATCCGCACGCGCACTGGCGAAGCCACGGTGAAGGTCACGCACGTCGAACTGTTGTCCAAGTCCCTGCGTCCGCTGCCCTTGGGCAAGGAGCAGATGGTGGACGGGCAACTCGTACGATACTCGGCGTTCTCCGATACCGAGCAGCGGGCGCGTCAGCGGTATGCCGATCTCGCGGTGCATCCGGAAGTGCGCGCCCTGTTCCGCGCGCGCTCGGTGCTCACGCGCGCCGTACGCAGTCACCTCGATGGCCTGGGGTATCTCGAAGTGGAGACGCCGGTGCTGCAGCCCCTGTACGGTGGCGCCGCGGCACGGCCCTTCGTGACGCATCACAATGCGCTCGATATGCCGCTCTATCTGCGCATTGCCGACGAGCTGTATCTCAAGCGGCTCATCGTGGGCGGTTTCGAGCGGGTGTACGAAATCGGCCACGACTTCCGCAACGAAGGCATCGACCGGACGCACAATCCGGAGTTCACGATGCTCGAGTTCTACGAGGCGTTTGCCGACTACACCACGATGATGTCGCGCGTGGAGTCGTTGATCATGGCCGCGGCCGATGCCATTCGTGGCATTCCGGGCGTTGGTGAGAAGATCCCGTCGTTTGTCACGCCGTTTCCGCGCATCGAGTGGGTGCCGTCGCTGTCGAAGGCGGCAGGCGTGGATGTCATGGCGGTGAGCGATGCCGAACTGCGTGCCCTGGCCGAGCGCATCGGTGTGCAGAAGGTGGCCACGTTGAGCCGCCCCAAGGTGCTCGACGAGATGTTTCAGGCGTTGGTGGAATCGAAGATCGATCAGCCCACGTTTGTGCTCGACTACCCGAAGGAGCTTTCACCGCTGGCCAAGCCCAAGCGGGGCGGCCCGGACGGGATCACCGAGCGGTTCGAGTTGTTTGCCAAGGGCAAGGAACTGGCCAACGCGTTTTCTGAACTGAACGATCCGATCGATCAGCGCGAGCGCTTCGAAGCGCAGGCGCGTCTGCGTGACGCGGGTGATGACGAAGCCAGTGGCGTCGACGATGACTACCTGCGTGCGATGGAGTACGGCATGCCGCCCACGGGTGGCGTGGGCATCGGCATCGATCGGTTGTTCATGTACCTGACGGATACGCAGAACATTCGCGACGTCATTCTCTTTCCCACGATGCGTCCGGAGTGACGGGCGCCCGCACCGGAGACGCTCGGTGACTCGGCTCGAGCTTTCGATTGCCTGGCGTTACCTGCGCAGTCGTCGTGGGTCGCGTTTGCTGTCGCTGATCAGCGTGATCGCCATTGGCGGCGTGCTGGTGGGCGTCAGTGCGCTCATCGTGATCATGGGCGTGATGACGGGTATGCAGACCGACATGCGCGAAAAGATCCTCGTGGGCAGTCCCGATGTGCGGGTGCTGCCGTACGGTGATGACATGCGCATGACCGGCTGGCAGCCACTGCTCGAGAAGGTGCGTGTTTTTCCCGGTGTGGTGAGTGCCGCGCCGTTTGTGTCCACGCAGGGGTTGGTGCGAAACCTGAGTGGGTACATGACCGGCACCGCCGTGGTGGGCCTGGTGGGTGCGAATGAACCGGGCGCTGATGTGACGAGCATCCGCAAGCACATCGTGCTGGGGGATTTTTCGCTGGCCCGGGAAGGTGTGTCGTTGCCCGGTGCCGCACTGGGCAAGTTTCTCGCGTCGAAACTGAACGCGTTTCCCGGCGACACCATCGTGTTGCTGGGGGCCGCGGGGCTCGACATGAATGCCGCCACCGGCGCCATTGTGCCGCGCGCGGACAGTGTGGTGGTGGCGGGTGTATTCGAAACCGGCATGTACGAATACGACGATGCCTATCTGTTTCTGCCCCTGGCCGCGGCGCAGCGCTTCGCGGGCCTGGGTGACGACGTGACGGGCATCGAAGCGCGTACGACCGACCGCTGGCAGACACCGGCCATCGCCGATTCCCTCGAAGTGTCCCTCAACGCGCCGGTGCGCGCGGTGGACTGGCAGGAAAACAATCGCTCGTTTTTCCAGGCGCTCAAGCTGGAAAAGCTGGGCATGGGTGTCATCCTGCTGCTCATCGTGCTGGTGGCGGCCTTCAACATCGTGAGCACGCTCACGATGGTGGTGGTGGACAAGACGAAGGAGATCGGCATCCTGCGCGCGATGGGCCTCAAGGCCGCCAGCGTGCGGCGCATCTTCCTGTTTCAGGGGATGGTGATCGGTGCCGTGGGTACGGGAGGCGGTTTGTTGATCGGCCTGATCGTGGCGGTGCTGCTCGAGAAGTACCGCCTGATCACCCTCGATCCGTCGGTGTATTTCATCGATCACCTGCCGGTGCGCATCGAATTTTTCGACGTGGCGATTGTGTTGGTGGCCAGCATGCTGGTGTCCACGCTGGCCACGCTGTATCCCGCCTCGCAGGCGGCCAAGTTGTACCCCGTCGAGGCCATCCGGCATGAGTGAGCACGCGCCCGCGACCGCACCTGTTCCGCCGCAGGAGCTGGTGGTGGAGGCCGAGGGACTCGTCAAGGAGTTCCGCGGTGGCGATGGCGGCATCATTCGGGTGCTGGGCGAAGTGCGTCTCGATGTCCGGCGTGGCGAAATGGTGGCCATTGTCGGGTCGAGTGGTTCGGGCAAGAGCACGCTGCTGCATGTGCTTGGCGCACTCGAACGGCCGTCGGCGGGTCGCATCCGCCTGGCGGGACAAGCCGTGGATGGACTCAGTGAGCCGGCTCTCGATACGCTGCGGAACCGCACGATCGGTTTCGTTTTTCAGTTCCACCACTTGCTGCGCGAGTTTTCTGCCATCGAGAACGTGATGATGCCCCAGTTGATCGCCGGAACGGCCGAAAAGCCGGCGCGTGAGCGGGCAGCGTATCTGCTCGATCGGGTGGGGCTGGGATCACGTTTGCAGCACCGTCCGGGTGCCCTGTCGGGTGGCGAGCAGCAGCGCACAGCGGTGGCGCGCGCGCTGGCGACCGGGCCGTCGTTGCTGCTGGCCGATGAGCCCAGCGGCAATCTCGACTGGCACAACGCGGAACGTCTGCATGACCTGTTCGCTGAGCTGGCCCGTGACCAATCGCTCGGCCTGGTGGTCGTGACGCACAATCAGTCGCTGGCCGCGCGTGCGGACCGGGCACTATTGTTGGAGGGAGGGCGACTGGTGACGCCGTCAGTCGACGCAGATGTCCAGGAAACGGAGAGCTGATGCTCTGCGATAGCTGTCAGGAACGGGATGCGGTGGTGCATCTCACGCGGATCGTGGACAATGCGGTGACGCAGCTCCACCTGTGTGAGAAGTGCGCGGCGGCCAAGGGCGTGGAGACCACGTTGTCAGTGCCCCAGCATCCGTTGGGAGAGATTTTGCAGGCCGTACAGCAGGGGGGCGCGTCGGCCGGTGAGGACTCGACGTCGTGCCGGTTCTGCGGCGCCACGGCGCGGGACTTCCGCGCGTCCGGTCGCCTGGGATGTCCGCACTGCTACGATGCCATGGAGCGCAGCCTGCGGGAGTTGCTGCGGCGCCTGCATGGCAGCTCGCGGCATGTGGGCAATCGTTACGAGCCACCGGCCGCGCACCTGCTGGAGAAGTCCGACTCGGTGCACGATTTGCGTGATCGGTTGCGGCGGGCCGTGGATGCCGAACAGTTCGAACTCGCGGCGGAATTGCGCGATCGCATCCGGGTGATCGAATGACCAGCTCGCGGCCACCCCTCGACCTGTCGCTGCTGCCGGATGGTGGCGTGCGCTGGCTGGATGCGTCCGGCCCGCATGGCGATATCGTGATTTCCACGCGCATGCGCCTGGCCCGCAATGTGTCGGGGTATGCGTTCACGGCCCGTGCCCGCGATGGGGAACGCTTGCGCATGCTGGCGCAGGTGCGGGATGCCTTGACGGAGGTGCCGTCGCTTCAGGGCAGTATCCTGTTGCCGCTGGAATCGATGCCGATCGTGGAGCGCCAGTTGCTGCATGAACGGCATCTGGTGAGCAAGGAACTGGCCGGCCTCGATCCGCAGCATCCGGTGCGCAGTGGGGCAGCGGTGATTCTGGGCGAGTCGGTGGGGCTGTTGGTGAACGAAGAGGACCATCTGCGCCTGCAGGCGCTGCGGTCGGGCTTCAACGTGCCGGACGCATTTGCGGCCGTGCAACAGCTCGACAGCGAGTTGGGATCCCAGGTTCCCTATGCGTTCCACCGCGAATTCGGTTTTCTCACGGCCTGTCCCACCAATACGGGCACGGGACTGCGTGCCTCGGTACTGATCCACCTGCCGGGACTGGTGCTGACCAAGGAGATCGGCAAGGTGCTGGCCGGCCTCCAGCAGATGGGCCTCACCTATCGCGGCCTCTATGGCGAGGGCAGTGAGGTGGTGGGGAACTTCTTCCAGCTCTCCAATCAGACCACCTTGGGACGGTCCGAGGAGGAGTTGCAGGATCTCCTCGTGCGCGTCGTTCGACATGTGATCGAGCGGGAGGAGGAGGCGCGTCGTGTACTGGTGCGCGATGCGGGGTATATTATCGAGGACAAGCTCTGGCGCGCCTACGGGACGTTGCGGTATGCCCGCAGCCTCACGTTTGACGAAGCCATGAACTA
The DNA here is from genome assembly GCF_000010305.1 of Gemmatimonas aurantiaca T-27. Lineage (NCBI taxonomy): Bacteria > Pseudomonadati > Gemmatimonadota > Gemmatimonadia > Gemmatimonadales > Gemmatimonadaceae > Gemmatimonas > Gemmatimonas aurantiaca. Next base: position 1,898,674 of record NC_012489.1, read on the forward strand.
CCTGAGCGGGGTACGCCTGGCGGTCGGTCTGAAACTGGTCTCCGGGCTCAGTGTATACACACTCAACAAGCTCCTGATCTTTGCCCAGTCGGCGCATCTCTCCCATCTGGAGGGGCGAGCACTGACGGACACCGAGACGAACCTGGCCCGCGCGAAGTACGTGCGGCAGGTACTCATGAGCGAAGGCGGCGGCGTCGAATGACCCGCATCTCAACGACCCTGAGGGGACGATGAACGGCTACAACTTCACCGAGCGGGTGCGGAAGGTCCTGGCCATGGCGCGCGAAGAAGCGGCGCGCCTGCACCACGAATACGTGGGCACCGAGCATATCCTGCTGGGCCTCATCCGCGAGGGTGAGGGGGTTGCGGCAGCAGTGCTGCAGAACCTCAACGTCGATCTCGACGACGTCACGCTGAAAATCGAGGAGACGGTCAAGAAGGGGAAGGCGGCGCAGGCCACCGGCCCCGATTTGCCGTACACATCCCGCGCCAAGAAGGTGCTCGAGCTGGCCATGGCCGAGGCGCGCGATCTCAATCACAGCTACGTCGGCACCGAACACCTGCTCCTGGGCCTGCTCCGTGAGGAGAAGGGCATTGCCGCGCAGGTGCTCACGGACGCCGGCGTGAATCTCGAGGCCGCGCGCGCGGAAACGCTGCGCCTGCTGGGCACCGAGATGCCGCAGACCGGGGAGAAGCCGCAGGCCGAGAAGGCTGGCACGGTTCCGCCGGCCGCTGCACCGGCCAAGGGCGACAAGAAGTCCAAGACGCCGGCGCTCGATCACTTCTGCCGCGACCTGACGCAACTGGCAGCCGAAGGCCAGCTCGATCCGACGATTGGCCGCGCCAAGGAAATCGAGCGCGTCATGGAAGTGCTGTCACGCCGCAAGAAGAACAACCCGGTGCTCATCGGCGAACCCGGTGTGGGCAAGACGGCCATCGTGGAAGGGCTGGCACAGCTCATCTCGGCCAACGACTGCCCGGATTCGCTGCGCGACCATCGGGTGCTTTCACTCGATATGGCTGCGGTGATTGCCGGTACCAAGTACCGCGGTCAGTTCGAAGAGCGTCTCAAGGCGGTGATGAACGAGATCGCGCAGAACAAGCAGATCATTCTGTTCATCGACGAATTGCACACGCTGGTCGGCGCTGGTGCGGCCGAAGGCGCGATCGATGCGAGCAACATGCTGAAGCCGGCGCTTGCGCGCGGTGAGCTGCAGTGTGTGGGCGCGTCGACGCTCAACGAATACCGCAAGTACATCGAGAAGGATGGCGCGCTCGAGCGTCGTTTCCAGACCGTCGTGGTGGAACCGCCTTCAATCGACGAGACCGTGCAGATCCTGCAGGGGCTCAAGAAGAAGTACGAAGACCATCACCGCGTGAACATCCCGGATGCGACGCTGCTGGCCGCTGCGAAGCTGTCCGAGCGGTACATCACGGACCGCTTCCTGCCGGACAAGGCGATCGACGTGATCGACGAGGCGGGAGCACGGGCACGTCTGGCGGCGCAGGTGCCGCCGGCCGAGGTGGCCGATCTCAAGGAACAGCTCGAGAAGATCAATACCGAGAAGGAAGCGGCGGTCCGCGATCAGAACTTCGAGCGCGCGGCGTCGCTGCGTGACAACGAACGCGAGTTGCAGGCCGAGATCCGGCGCAAGCAGGAAGAGTGGGAGCAGCGGCGCCAGTCGTTCCGGCCCACGCTCGGCGAAGAGGAAATCGCGTTCATCGTCAGCCGCTGGACCGGTATCCCGGTGACGCGCCTGCAGGAGGCGGAAACGTCACGCCTGCTGCGCATGGAGGACGAGTTGCACGGCACGGTGGTGGGGCAGGATGAGGCCATCAAGGCACTCGCCCGCTCCATTCGTCGAAGCCGCGCTGGGCTCAAGGATCCGCGCCGTCCGATCGGCTCGTTCATCTTCTCGGGGCCCACGGGTGTCGGCAAGACCGAGCTGGCCCGTGCACTGGCCAAGTTCCTGTTCGCCGACACGTCAGCGCTCATCCGCGTGGACATGAGCGAGTACATGGAGAAGTTCTCCGTCTCGCGACTCATCGGCGCGCCCCCGGGTTACGTGGGGTATGAAGACTCTGGCACGTTGACCAAGGCAGTGCGGCGCAAGCCGTACAGCGTGGTCCTGCTCGACGAAATCGAGAAGGCGCATCCGGATGTGTTCAACATCCTGCTGCAGGTGCTCGATGAAGGACATCTCACGGACAACTACGGCCGCGTGATCGACTTCAAGAACACCGTGGTCATCATGACCTCGAACGTCGGTGCCAAGGACATCACGAAGGGCAAGTCGCTGGGCTTCGCCACGAAGGATTCGCGCGGAGATTTCGAGCGGATTGCCGAAAAGGTGAAGGAGGAGATGGGCCGGGTCTTCAATCCGGAATTCCTGAACCGCCTGGACGACGTGATCGTGTTCCACCCGCTGGGCAAGGAGCACATCGGACAGATCGTGTCCATTCTGTTCGGCGACGTGCAGAAGCGCTTGGCTGAGGAGGAGCTCACGATCAAGCTGACGCCCGAGGCCACCGAGTTCCTGGTGGATCATGGGCACGACGAGCACTTCGGTGCCCGTCCGCTCAAGAGGGCGATCCAGCGGTATGTGGAAGACCCGCTGTCTGAAAAGATCCTGACGGGTGAGTATTCGCGTGGGGACGAAATCGAGGTGGGGGTGTCGACCACCGAGAAGGAAAAGCTGGAATTCCGCGTCCTGACGCCCACCCCGCAGGCATCCTGACCGGGCGCCTGGGCAGGGGGCTTCGGCTCAGTGCTCAGGCAACGGAGAAGGCGTGGGATGTGTCGAACGGCCGGACCCCATACGGGTTCGGCCGTTTGCCGTGGTGAAGTTGGAACGGGGAGGCGAACCACTGTCCCGGGGTGGGGTCGGACCTTCCCTCGGGCTCGTATATATTTCGAGGCTATGCTCAAACGCATTCCCCTAAAGCTGGTTTTTGCGGCTGCTGTGCTGGTGACCGGGCTCGCGCCGCGTGGTGTGCGCGCGCAGCAGGAATCAGCGAGTCGCTGCATGACGCCCGATTCGATCGCGGTGCGCGGCAACGTGCGCGTCGCCGAATCCCGGATCCGTACGGAGGCCGGTCTGCAGGCGGGCGCGCCGCTGAATTTTCCGGCCCTTCAGCGCGTGCTGAAGGCGTTGTATCAGTTGGGCGAATTCGATGATGCGCAGGTCGTCTGCGATCTTGAAACCGTGCCCGGCCGCGTGCTGTCCGTGCTTCAGGTGCGTGAGCGTGCGGTGCTCGGCGACCTCAAGGTGGTGGGGCCCGATGCCGTGTCCGAGCGCTCGGTGAAGGACAAGATCGACCTGCTGATTGGTCGTCCGATCGATCCGCTCCAGGTGGCGCGGGCGCGGGCGCGCATCGACTCGGTGTACGAGGCGGCCGGCTATTATCTCGCACAGATTGCCATCGATTCCACCACGATGGACGATGGACGCATCGCGATCACCTACACGATCGACGAAGGGCGCCGTCTTGCCATCTCCGGCATCGATGTGGAGAGCAAGGGCGAAGTGAGCGAGAAGCGCGTGGTTGGCGCGATGAAGACCAAGCCTGAAGGCTTCTGGTTCTGGCGCAAAGGTGAGTTCGACGAAAACAAGTTCGTCGGTGACCTCGGGGAGCGTATCCCCGATCTCTATTCGCGCCTCGGCTATGTCGACATGCGGATCATCAAGGACACGCTCCTGGTGGATCGCGATCGTGGTAAAGGGCTGGTGCAGATCGGTATCGAAGAAGGACCGCGTTTTCGTGTAGGGTCCTTCGAGATCGCCGGCAACCGCCGATTCCCGACCGATGAGCTGCGCCGTTTCTATCCGTTCGACGGGCAGGACCCGACGCTGACGCAGCGCGTGAAGGGGCTCATCAAGCGTGAAGCCGCGGCCCCCGAAGGCATCTTCGACCAGCACAAATGGGATGATGCCATCGAGAAGGTGAACAACGAGTACCGCAACAACGGCTACCTGTACGCGCAGATCCGTCCCGTGATGGATCGTCAGTTCGTCGGCGAAGATTCGGTGCCCACGGTGAATCTCCGCTGGGAAATCGACGAACGAAATCCGGCCATCGTGAACCGCATCGAGATCATCGGCAATGATTTCACGGCTGACGATTGCATTCGTCGACAGATCTTCCTGGTGCCCGGTGGCCCGTTCAATCAGGCCGCGCTGATTCGCAGCTATCAGAGCATCAGCAACATGAATTTCTTCGAGTCCCCGATGCCGTTCCCGGACTACCGTCCGATCAACGAGCAGGGCGACGTCGATATCGTGTTCCGCGTGAAGGAGAAGCGCACGGGCAGTGTGAACTTTGGCGCCTCGATGGGTCAGGGCGGCGTGGGCTTTGGTGGTTTCATCGGGCTCGAGCAGCCCAACCTGTTTGGTCTGTGCAAGTCGGGCCGACTGAACTGGCAGTATGGTCGCTACTTCAACGACTTCACGGCCACCTATACCGATCCGGCGTTGCGTGGCTCCCGCCTGTCTGGCGCGGTGAGTGCCTACCGCACGCAGTCGCGTTTCATCGTCGGTAACCTTGGCCAGAACATCCGCACGGGCGCGCAGTTCCGCCTGGGCATGCCGGTGCCGTGGTCGCTCTTCTCCACGTTTGCGATGTCGTACAACGGCGAGTCGGCGACGTTCACCTCGGGGCAGATTCAGAACGGTTGTACGCGCAATTGTTTCCGCTCCAACATGGGGCTGGAGTACACGTCGGACACCCGTATCGATCTGCCGTTTGCCACCCAGGGGTCGATGAAGACGGTCACGGCCGACTTCAGCGGCGGCCCGCTGGGCGGTACGGTGAATTTCCAGCGCGTGACCACCGAAATGCGCGCGTATTCGCTGCTCGGTCAGTTCGGCGGCAGCAATCCGGGTTCCCAGCCGCTCAAGCTGACGATGGGCCTCACGGCCCGCGCCGGTTCCCTGTTCGGCAACTCGGGACCGTTCTTTTTCCAGCAGCAGTTTGCGGTTGGCGGTGTGATGTTTGGCCAGATGGTGCGTGGCTATCCGGAGTTTTCCATCACGCCCAACGGGTTCGATCCCTCCACGGATCAGTACAGCTCGCAGCCAACGTCCTTCGGCAATGCCTTCATGACGGTGACCGGCGAAATTGGTCTCCGGGTGAATCAGATGTTCTACCTCAACGTGTTTTCCGACGCCGGAAACAATTGGGGCTCGGCGCGCCAGATCAACCCCACGCGCCTCTTCCGTTCTGCCGGATTCGGGGTATCTACCGTAACGCCGCTGGGACCACTGGGTCTGGATATGGCCTACGGCTTTGATCGCACCAAGATCGAGGTGTCCTCAGGACGCGTCGTGAAGGACCCGAAGTGGCAGTTCCATTTCCGGCTCGGCCAGCTCTTCTAACACAGGATGACACTCATGCGCCTTCGTACCGTTCTCGCCACCTGCGCCTTTGTGGCGGCCGCGCCCTCTGTGGCCTCGGCCCAGGCCGCGCAGAAGATCGCCTATGTGAATTCATCCATGCTGATGCAGAGCGCCCCGGGCCGTCAGGAAGCCGAGGCACTCTTCCAGAAGGAGATGGGGCCGGTCGAGGCCCAGATGAAGAAGTTGCAGGATTCCGTCACCGCGATGAACGAGGCGTACGCCAAGGAAGAGCCGACGTTGTCGGCGACGGCGAAGGAAGCCCGTTTGAAGACGCTGCGTGAACGGGAGACCGCAATCCAGATTCAGGCGGACAAGATCCGTGAGCAGGCGCAGGATCGCCAGGAAGCGCTCATGGCGCCGATCATGGAGTCGCTGCGCAAGGCGCTCGATGATGTGCGCATGGAAGGTGGTTATGCGTTCATCTTCGATGTGGCCGTGCAGATGTCGTACATCGTGTCGGCGGACAAGAACCTCGACGTGACCGATCGGGTGCTCGCGAAGCTGCGTCTGTCCGCGCCGAAGGCGTCAGCCGCGCCGGCCGCCAAGCCGCCCGCTGTTGGCCCGGCGTCGACTCCAGCCGGTGTGACAACCAAGAAGCCGCCCACCGAGTGAACTCGGTGGCAGCAGACTCCGCCGAGCAGCGAGCGGCGAACGGCGGTGACGGGCAAACGCCTGTCACCGCCGCTGACATAGCGGCACAGGTTGGCGGGCGCCTTGTCGGCGACGGCACTGTGTCGCTGTTTGGCGTTGCGCCGCTTGATCGCGCTCGTGAACAGGATCTCAGTTTTCTGACCCATGCCCGCTACACGGCGTGGTTCACGGATTCCCGTGCCGCGGCTGTCATCATGAGCCCGCAGTTCGAGCCCGTTGTCGGTCGACCAGCGGTGCGTATCATCGTGGACAAGCCGATGGATGCGATGGTTTCGGTGCTGGCGCGATTTCATCGCCGCGAGCCACGTGCGGTTGGCGTGCATGCGACGGCGGTGGTGTCGGCCAGCGCGTCCATCGGGGCAGGGGTCACCATCGATCCGTACGCTGTCATTGGCGACGACGTGGTGATCGGCGACGGTTGCTGGATCGGAGCCAATGCCGTGGTGGGCGCCGGCAGTGTGCTGGGGCGTGATGTGCGCCTGCACGCGCAGGCCACGGTGTATCCGTACACGGAGCTGGGCGACCGCGTGGTGTTGTGCAGTGGCGCGCGCGTGGGGCGTGAGGGGTTCGGTTTTGTGCCGCAGGCCAACGGCCCTGTGCGCATCCCCCACAGCGGACGCTGCATCCTGGAGCACGATGTGGAGATCGGTGCCAACAGTTGCGTCGATCGGGGCAGTGTCGATGACACGATCATCGGTGCTGGTACCAAGATCGACAACCTGGTGCAGATCGCACACAACGTTCGTGTGGGCCGCATGTGCTTTTTTGCGTCGCAGGCGGGCGTGGCGGGATCAACCCGTATCGAAGACGGTGTGCAAATCGGCGGACAGGTGGGGCTGGGCGGACACCTCACCATCGGTTCGCGGGCGACCGTGGCGGCGCAGGCCGGGGTGTTCGGTGATATCCCCGGGGGAGAATTGTGGTCCGGCTATCCGGCACGGCCTCACAAGGAGGCGCTCCGATCGCAGGCGGCACTCCATCGCTTGGCCAAGATCATCCGACCGATCGAGCAGTTGCTCAAGGGAGAATCCAACCCATGATCGCCCGAGCCGCAGAACCCTCCGGCCCTTCACGCGAATGCACGGCCTCCATGGGCGGTGAGCGGCGCACGATTGCCGGTGTGGCCTCGGTGCAGGGGATCGGGCTGCACCTGGGGCAACCGTGCACGTTGACCTTTCGTCCGGCACCGGCTTGTCACGGGATTGTGTTTCGCCGCATGGATCTGCCGGGAACGCCGACCATTCCGGCACGTATCGACGTGGCGGTGCAGGCCGAGCGACGCACCCAGTTGGGCACCGGTGAGGCCGCGCTGCACACCGTCGAACATGTCCTGGCGGCCGTTGGCGGATTGGCGATCGATGATTTGCTCATCGACATGGACGGCCCTGAGCCGCCCATCATGGATGGGAGCGCGAAGGCCTTTCTCGATGCGCTCACGGAGGCCGGGGTGGTCACACATCCCGGGCGCGTGGATTGGTTGGTTCTGCGGAAGTCCATTCGTGTGGTGGACGGCGAATCGGTGTACGAAGCGCATCCGGCGCTCGACTATTCGCTGGACGTGGATATCGACTTTCCGCACCCCCTCATCGGGCATCAGGCGGGCCACTACCGGGTCACCGCCGAAGGGTTTCGGCGTGACCTTGCCGATGCACGCACCTTCGGGTTCCTGCATGAGGTGGACGCGCTTCGCGCGAAGGGATTGATTCAGGGGGCATCGACCGCGAACGCAGTCGTGCTCGACGCCGCGGGGGTCGTGGACACGACACTCCGCTGGCCAGACGAATTCGTTCGGCACAAGGCGCTCGATTGTGTGGGCGACCTGGTGCTGGCCGGTGCACGCGTTCGCGCGCGCATCATTGCTCACAAGCCGAGTCATCGGGGCACAGTCGCCCTGGTTCGTGCGCTCGTGCAACACGCAGTCCGGGAGCCCGCCGTGTACACCATCGAAGACATCCTGCAGGTCCTGCCGCATCGTTATCCGTTCCTGCTCGTCGATCGCATCCTCGAACTCGAGGAAGGCAAGCGCATCGTGGGGCTCAAGAACGTGACGATCAACGAGCCGTTCTTTCAGGGACACTTCCCTGGGCATCCGATCATGCCGGGGGTGCTCATCATCGAAGCGATGGCCCAGGTGGGTGGCATGCTGCTGATGCGCACGGTGACCGACCCGAGCACGAAGGTCGTGTACTTCATGTCGCTCGACAATGTGAAGTTCCGTCGTCCGGTGAAGCCGGGAGATCAGTTGCGTTTCGAGATGGAAGTGCTGCAGATGCGTGGCACGATGTGCAAGATGCGTGGTGTCGCCTACGTGGACGGACAGGTGGTGACCGAAGCCGAAATGGCGGCGATGGTTCGCGATCGATGAACGCCGAGATCACTCCAGGTATTCACCCCACGGCGCTGATCGATCCGAGTGCCGAGATCGGCCGCGATGTGGAGATCGGGCCGTGGGTGATCATCGGCCCGCAGGTGACGGTTGGCGATGGCTCGCAGGTGTCGGCGCGCGCCACTCTCGAACGCAATGTGCGGATCGGGGAGCGTGTGCGCGTGGGCATTGGTGCCGTGCTCGGAGGCGACCCGCAGGATCTCAAGTATCGCGGTGAAGAGACGTGGGTGGACATTGGCGATGACACGGTGATCCGTGAATACGCCACCATCAACCGCGCCACCGCGCACTCGGTGACGACCAAGGTCGGCAAACACTGCTTCATCATGAGCTATGTGCACCTGGCGCATGATTGTCTGCTGGAGGATCACGTGATGATCTCCAACGGCACGCAGCTCGCCGGTCATGTCTTCGTGGAAGATCACGCCATCATCTCCGGGCTCTGCGCCATCCATCAGTTCGTGCGCATCGGCCGGCACTCCTTCATCGGGGGCGCTTCGCGCGTGCCTCAGGATGTGCCACCGTTCGTTCGGGCCGTGGGAAACCCACTCAAACTGTTCGGCCTCAACTCGGTCGGGCTGCAGCGTAGTGGATTCGACGAAGCGGTGCTGCGGGAGCTCAAGCGCGCGTATCGGTTCTGCTTCCGCTCGGATCTCAATCTGTCGCAAGGGGTGGAACAAGCGCGGGCCGAGGTGGAGTTGGTGCCGGAAGTGCAGCAGTTCCTGGAGTTCATCGAAGCGAGCCGACGGGGCGTCGGTTTCTGAGTCCTTGCCCGGTCAGTGATCGGGAGACCGTGAGGCGGAGCGGGATCATGCAGGCAGGTCAGCAGCGTGCGCAGTTTGTCGGACCGGACGCGCCCCGAATCGGGGTCGTTGGTGCGGGAGGACTGGGCATGCATCATGTGCGTATTCTCCGCGATCTCTGCGGTCCGAGATTCGTCGGCTTTGTCGACGAAAATCCGGGGCGGGCCACTGAAGTGGCTTCTCAGTACGGCGTGACCTCGTATGGCTCACTGGAGCGCCTGCTGGCCGATGTGGACGCCGTATCCATCGTGGTGCCCACCCGCTCGCATCATGCGGTTGCGGCCAGGGCGCTGGCGATGGGCAAACATGTCTTCGTGGAGAAGCCGTTCACGGTGACCCTCGAAGAAGCCGATGAACTGCTGGCCATGGCCGCGTCGGCCGGCGTGGTGTTGCAGGTGGGGCATGTGGAGCGATTCAATCGGGCCGTGCGCGCGGCGATGCCCTACGTGGATGGCCCACGATTCATCGAGAGTGATCGACTCGCGCCGTTCAGTCCGCGTGGGGCCGACGTCGCGGTTGTACTCGATCTCATGATTCACGATCTCGACCTCGTGCACACGCTGGTGGGAACCCGTGTGGCCGATGTGCAGGCGATGGGCATTCCGGTCTTGACGCCACAGGTCGATATCGCCAATGCGCGGCTCACGTTTGCCAACGGCGCGGTGGCCAACATCACGGCGAGTCGTGTATCGCGTGAACGCCTGCGGAAGTTGCGGCTTTTCCAGCGCAGCGGATATCTCTCGCTGGATCTGGCGGCCGGAACCGGAGAGTTCTTTCGCCTGCGTGGTGATTTTGATCCCATGCAACTCGCACGGGCACCGCGGGCCCTCGAGGACTTTGTGGAGCGGGTTCAGCTCGACGCCCCCGAAGGGGAGCCGCTGGTCATGGAGCTGTCGCAGTTTCTCGGCGCGGTGATGGGTCGCAATCCCATTGCCGTCACGGGGCAGGAGGGACGCGAAGCACTCGAAGCCGCGCTCCGTATCGTGGCTGCCATCGACGCCGCGCAGAATGTGATGGGACATCCCACGCTGCTATCGGCACACGGAGCCCCGCGTGCGTGAGGTGTTGTTCGTCGTCGGTGAAGCATCCGGCGATCTGCACGCAGGCAAAGTGGCGGAAGTGCTCCGTGCGCGTGCGCCGGAGCTACCGATGGTGGGCGTGGGTGGCGGGCATATGCGTGCCGCAGGCGTCACCTTGCTCGACGATGTGGAGCGTCTGGCGGTGATGGGTTTTGTGGAGGTGCTGCAGCACGTGCCCAAACATTGGGCACTTCTGCGTCGCCTGCGCGCGCGCATCGAGAGTGGGAGGGTCGGCCTGGTGGTCTTGCTCGACTATCCCGGATTCAACCTCCGCGTGGCAGAAGTGGCCCATCGCGCTGGTGTGCCCGTGCTCTACTACATCACGCCGCAGGTGTGGGCGTGGGGCGCTGATCGACTGCCGAAGTTGGCGCGTCTGGTGACGAAGGCGGCGTCCATCCTGCCTTTCGAGGAAGCGCTGCTGCGCGCCCATGGCATCGATGCCACGTTTGTCGGCCACCCGCTGCTCGATCGCGCGCAGTCGCTGCCGTCACAAGCGGAAGCGCGACAGCAACTGGGTTTGCCCGCCGATGCACCGGTGCTGGCGATGTTTCCCGGTAGTCGTCGGGCCGAGATTGCGCGCCATCTGGAACCGTTCACGCAGGCAGCCCTCGACGTGCAGCGTCGACGTCCCGATGTACACGTCGTGGTGAGTGTCGCGCCGACCGTGAAGATCTCGCCCAGCGATTGCCCGTTTCCGCTCGTGCATGGTGCGTCGTTCGTGGTGCAGCGGGCGGCAACGGCGGGGCTGCTCAAAAGCGGCACGAATACGTTGGAAGCCGCCGTGGCCGGGCTTCCCCATGTGATCGGCTATCGCACCAGTGCGATCACGTACGCCATCGCACGGCGGGTGGTGAAGATCCCACACATCGGGCTGGTGAATGTGGTGGCCGGTGAAGCGGTGTCTCCGGAGTTCGTGCAGGAGGCGTTCGTGCCGGCCAATGTGGCGGATGCCCTGATGCCACTGTTCGATGTCACCAGTGAAGCGCGACAGCAGGCCGAGGCGGGACTGGCGCGGGTGCGAGCGCAGTTGGGAACTCCGGGGGCGTCCGCACGTGTCGCGGAGATGATTCTCGCGATGCAGGGCGGAGCGCGTGTCGGCTGACCAGCAGCCGTCGGCGGCACAGCCAGCGGCACAATCGCCTTCGGAAACGCCAGCAGCGTCCAAGGGCGGCCCCGCGGCGCTCGGCTGGAAAGTGCGCGCGGCCATTCTGCTGGGTGGCACTCTGCTCAAAGTGCTCGGCTGGACATGGCGTCTCCGGATTGTGGGCCGCGATGCGCTCGCCGCACGCCCTGCCGGCACGGATCCCGTGGTCTTCACGTTGTGGCACGGGCAAATGCTCGCCTGCCTGTACGGCCACAAGATTCACACCGGTGTGCTCATCAGCGAACATCGTGACGGTGAGATCATCAGCCAGATCGTGGCGATGTTCGGTGCGTTCGGCATTCGTGGCTCGAGCTCGCGCGGGGGCACGCGTGCGTTGCTGGAGGCGGCACGCATCGCGCGCCAGGGCACCGATATCGCATTCACACCGGACGGACCACGTGGCCCGCGATACAGCTACGCCCCGGGGCCTCTGATTCTTGCGCATCGCGCCGGCGTTCCCATCGTCACGATCACTGCGCATGCCGATCGGTTGTGGCAGCTCAAGTCGTGGGATCGTTTTGAAATTCCCAAGCCCTTTGCGCGGGTGACGGTGCTGTATGGTGCGCCGCAGGTTCTCGAGGACGCCGATGTGCGCGACGCCGCCGCACGCGTCGACGAGTTCAGTGCCGACATGCAAGCAAAGGTGCGCGCCGTCGCAGACCTGGCTGCCGCACGCGCATGAGCACGAATGCCCGGTTGCGCGCATTGGCCGACTGGGTGTGGTACGCGGACAGCGCCGCGGCCGCTACGGCTCGTGGCGCGCTGACGCCTGCCGAATGGGTCTTCGCCGCTGGTGTTGCGCGACGCAATGCACGATTCGATCGTGCGCTCCTTGCCGATGCACCGGGCGGGCTGGCCTTGCCGCCGATGCCCCTTCCGGCGATGTCCATCGGCAACCTCACCGTGGGTGGCACCGGCAAGACACCGGTCGCGTCCTGGTTTGTATCGCGCCTCCTCGAGCGGGGCGCGCGTCCCGCGCTGGTATTACGCGGGTATGGGGATGATGAGTGGCGGGTGCACGAACGGCTGACGCCCGAGGCCTCGGTCATCGTGAATCCTGATCGGGTGGCGGGCGCGCAGGAGGCGTTGGTACGTGGCGCCGACTGCGTGGTGTTGGACGATGCCTTCCAGCATCGCCGTGCCCGGCGGATCAGCGATGTCGTGCTGCTCAGTGCTGACCAGTGGCAGCCGGCGGCGCGTATGCTCCCCGCCGGTCCCTACCGCGAGGGGTACCACGCGCTCGCGCGCGCCACGGCCGTTGTGGTGACCGTGAAGGCCGCTTCCGACGAGGCGGTGGCGGCGGTGGTGCACATGGCGACGCACCATGTGGCCCAGGCCCGTATCGCGGTCGTGCGTCTGGCTGCGGCGGGCCTGAGGCCTGCGGCGGGCGAGGCCGAAGCGCCCCCGATGGAAGGGCTGCGCATCGTCGCGGTATCGGCCATTGGGAATCCTTCGGCCTTCGAGCAGCAACTCCGGACGGCCGGTGCGGAGGTGAGGGGCCACCTGCGCTATCCGGACCATCATCAGTTCACCAGTGGTGAGGTTTCGGAGATGGTCCGCGTTGCGGAACGGGGGGATGGCGTCGTCTGTACACTGAAAGATGCCGTCAAGCTGGGTCCGCTATGGCCTCGCGTCGGGCCGGCGCTTTGGTATCTTTCACAGACTGTCGTGGTCATTCGAGGCGCCGAGGTCCTGGAGCAGGAGTGTGACCGGGTACTGGCGGCGCGGCGGGCCACGATTCCCACCGCCGGCTGAGTCCGGCCTTTCACATCTGAAGCCTCATGGCCATCGACCTCCTCCGACTGCCGACGGACAGCATTGTCCGCCCGGACAAGGATCGGTTCCTCAACGAAGAGAACCCCTTCGAAGCGATGATGTCACGCTTCGACCGCGCTGCCGAACTGCTCGATCTCGAGCCCGGCATCTACAAGATTCTTCGCAATCCCGAGAAGCAACTGACCGTTTCCGTTCCCGTGATGATGGACAACGGTGACGTGGAAGTGTTCACGGGATATCGCGTGCTGTACAACACGTCACGCGGACCCGCCAAGGGCGGTATCCGCTTCGACATGAATGTGACGCAGGAAGAAGTGAAGGCGCTCGCCGCCTGGATGACCTGGAAGTGCGCCGTGGTGAACCTGCCGTTTGGTGGCGCCAAGGGCGGCGTGATTTGCGACCCGCTGATGGACACGTACTCCATGCATGTCGGTCGCACCGAGAACGCCGTCGTGACCGGCAAGCCGGTGGAGATGGGCGGTTCGCTGGGTCGTCGTGAAGCCACGGGTCGTGGCTGCATGCTGGTCACCAAGGAAGCGTTGGAACACCTGGGCATGCCGATGAAGGGCGCGACGGTGGCCGTGCAGGGGTTCGGCAACGTGGGCTCGGTGGCCGCGAAGCTGTTGGCCGAGCAGGGATGCCGTATCGTGGGCATCAGTGATCGCTTCGGCGCGTTCCACAACAAGAACGGTATCGATGTGGATGCGGCGATCGCGCACGTGAAGCAGCATCGCTCGCTCGAAGGTTTCACCGGTGGTGATGCCATCGACGCCGACGACATCCTGACGCTCGAAGTGGATGTGCTGGTGCCGGCCGCGCTGGAGAACGTGATCACCACGAAGAATGCGCCGAAGATCCGCGCCAAGGTGATCTGCGAAGGAGCGAACGGCCCCACCACGGCGGCGGCGGATCCGATCCTCGATGAGAAGGGTATCTTCGTGATCCCGGACATTCTCGCCAATGCAGGCGGCGTGACGGTGTCCTACTTCGAATGGGTGCAGGATCGCATGGGCTATTTCTGGAGCGAAGCGGTCGTGAACGAGCGCCTCGGCGACATCATGACGCGGAGCTTCCAGGACGTGCTGCAGTTGTCGAAGCAGCATCGGGTGAACATGCGTACGGCTGCGTACATGGTGTCCATCAGCCGTGTGGCCACGGTGCACCGCCTGCGCGGCATCTATGCCTGATCAGGGATCGGCGCGAGCCGCCTCCTGATGCGTGTCGCACTGCTTGTCATCGGCCGGCCTCGCCATGCGGGGCTGGCCGATGCCATTCGGGACTATGAGGGACGCGCGGCGCACTACTGGCCGCTGGATGTCATCGAAGTCAAGGAAGAACCCGGGCGGAACCTGTCGGCCGATGTGGTCCGTGAGCGTGAGGCGGAGCGGCTGGTGGCGCGTCTGCCGGCGGACGCTGTGGTCGTGGCTTGTGACCCGGGTGGTGTAACCATGGACTCCGCGCAATTTGCGCGATGGCTGCAGGAGCAGCGGGAATCGGCGCGGAATGTGGCGTTCGTGATCGGCGGGGCGCATGGGCTTGGGCCGGCGGTTCGGGAACGGGCCAATCGTCGGCTCTCACTGGCGCCGTGGACGCTCCCACACGAGGTTGCACGGATGGTGATGGCCGAGCAGTTGTATCGGGCGGGGACCATCATCCGCGGCGAACCGTACCACAAGTGAAATTCAGCGAACACGCGTGAGCGACGTGGACCAGTCTGCAGCTCTGATCAGCACGACCGACGATGTCATCATCCGCACGGCCCCCTTGGGTGGGAGTGCGTTGTCGCGCGCGATACAGCAGGGCGCTGTCGGCGCCCAGTGGTATGCCCCCCGACCGACCAATGTGGCCGGATGGCGTGCACACGCGGCAGCGGTGCGCGCGTCCTTTGCGGGACGGGATTGGTTGTCCCCATTGATGCCAGCCATTGCCGCGTCCGGCGCCGCGACGGCGCGCCTCACGCGTGCCGCGCAGGACGGCGTGGTGGTGACCACCGGACAACAACCCGGTCTGTTCGGCGGCCCGACGTATACGTGGAGCAAGGCCATGGGCGCATTGGCCATGGCTGATGTGCTCGAGGCGGAGCTGGGAATTCCGGTGGCCCCCGTGTTCTGGGCCGCGACCGATGATGCCGATTGGATCGAAGCGGCGGTGACGTATCTGGCCACATCCACTGGTCTCGAGCGAGTGGCGTTGCCTGGTCCAGCCAGCGACGGCGTGGCGATGGCCGATGTGCTGATGGGTGACGTCGATGCCGCGATGGCCCAGTTGGTGCGCGCGTGTGGATCGGGGGCGCATGCGTCGGTACTCGACGTCATTCAGGCTGCCTATACGCCGCACGCGACCATCGGTGCGGCGTATGTCGTTTTGATGCGTGCCCTGCTCGAACCGCTTGGCATGGCGGTGCTCGACGCTGCACATCCGGCCACGCGAGCGGCGGCTGATGGGTTCCTGCGGACGGCATTGCGTTCGGCATCGGCGGTGCATCACGCGGTGCAGAGCCGCGCGATGGCGATCGAAGCCGCGGGGCATGTGCCTCAGGTGGAGATCATCGACGGATTGTCGCTGGTGTTTTTGACGGATGGCACGGGCGCGCGTACGCGTGTCCCCGTCGTTGGGGCAGGCGACGTGGCCCAGTCGGCACCGGTGGGTGCGCTGGGGGCCAACGTGCTCCTGCGGCCGGTGATGGAGCGCGCATTGATACCGACCGTGTGTTACATGGCCGGTCCCGGTGAATTCGCGTATTTCGCGCAGGTAGCGCCGGTGGCGGAGGCGTTGGGCGTGGCCTCACCGAT
Organism: Gemmatimonas aurantiaca T-27; assembly: GCF_000010305.1. Classification (NCBI taxonomy): domain Bacteria; kingdom Pseudomonadati; phylum Gemmatimonadota; class Gemmatimonadia; order Gemmatimonadales; family Gemmatimonadaceae; genus Gemmatimonas; species Gemmatimonas aurantiaca. The sequence goes on from NC_012489.1 coordinate 1,914,701, forward strand.
CGTGGCCCCGCGCTGGGCTGCCGAGGTGCTCGAAGCCGATGCCCTCGAACGGCAAGCGCGTCTGGGATTGACCGACGAAGCGCTCCGCGACCCACACGCGGCGGAACAGATCATTGCCCGGGCGCAGCTCGACGAGTCGGTGGCCGATGCGGTGGAGCGCCTGCGAGTGACACTCGAGTCGCAACTGGCCTCGCTCGGTGAGGCGTTGCGTGTGCCGGACGATGAGGCAGAGTACGAAGCGCTGGTGGCCGCGTCGGTGGTGGAAGGGCTCGAGCGTGATATCACGCATCGTGTTGACCAGTTCGAACGTCGGCTGTTGTCTGCCGTCAAGCGACGCGAAACCGCCGCGATGCAAGACGTGGCTGCGACACGCGCCGCGCTGCGACCGTTGGGCCAGCCCCCCGAGCGCGTCCTCAATCTCGTGCCGCTGCTCGTGCGCTTTGGGCCGACATTGCTCGAACGTTTGCGCGATGCGGCCGTCGGGCATGCGCAACAGCTCGTGACGGGTGTATCGGGGCAGGCATGACTGACCGGGCAGGCGGACGCTCCGCGTTCGTCGTCGGGGCGGGGATCCTGATCAGCCGCCTTGTCGGTGTGCTGCGCAACACGGCGTTCGCGTACTACTTCGGATCGGGCGCGGCGTCCGACGCCTACAACGCCGCCTTCAAGATTCCCAACGCGGTACGCAATCTGTTGGGCGAGGGCACATTGTCCGCGTCTTTTGTGCCGGTGTACAGCCGCCTGCTCGAGCGCGGAGATCATGCCGGTGCGCGCGCCCTCGCGAATGCGTTGCTCGGTGTGTTGCTCGTTGCCGTTTCCGGCCTGACGTTGCTGGGGATCGCCACCGCACCGTGGCTCACCGCGGCGCTCGCGCCGGGGTTCGATGCGCCGACACAGGAACTCACCACCCGCCTCACACGCATTCTGTTTCCGATGACGGGCGTCATGGTGCTGAGCGGCTGGTGCCTTGGCATTCAGAATTCACATCGGCGCTTTTTCTGGTCGTATGCGAGTGCGGCGCTCTGGTCGATTGCTCAGATCGTGTTGCTGCTGGTCGGTGGGCCGCGCGCTGACGACACGACCATGTTGGCGACCTGGCTCGCTTGGGCGACCCTGGTCGGTGCGTTGCTGCAGGTTGGTGCGCAGATGCCCGAGGTGCTCCGTCTTGCCGGCCCGATCCGTCCACGACTGTCCCGAACGGTGGAGGGCCTCGCACAAACGCTGCGCAATGTCGTGCCGGTGGTGACGGCGTTGGGGGTGGTGCAGATCTCGTCGTTCATCGACCTGCAGATCGCCTCGTTTCTTCCGGAGGGGGCGGCCACCAACATGATGTATGCCAATACGCTGACCCTGTTGCCGGTTTCGTTGTTCGGCGTATCGGTGGCCGCAGCATCGCTTCCGGAGTTCTCCCGGGACTCGGGGGCGCAGGCCCTCGACGCGCTGCGTGAGCGTCTGCGCGGTGGCTGGCAGCGTATCCTGTTTTACATCGTGCCCAGCGCCGTCGTGTTCATTGCACTGGGCGACTACTGCGTGGGCATTCTCTATCGTGCGGGTCGGTTTGGTGTGACCGAGCAGCAGGTGGTGCATTGGGTGCTCGCGGCGTCGGCCGTTGGACTGATCAGTTTTGCGTCGGTGAAGCTGCTGGCCTCGGCGTACTACGCATTGCAGGACTACCGCACGCCATTGCGCGCGTCCATTGCCAGCATCCTGGTGTCGGCAGTGGCATCCATTGCCATAGCGGTGCCGTTGCGGCATTCGCCGGTCGCCACGGCGGGTATTGCGTTGGGGTCCGCGCTTGGATCTTACGTCAACCTGTCCATTCTCATTGGTGGACTTCGCCGGCGACTGGGCACGCTGTACACACCGGCGATGTGGCATGGCACGCGGCGCATCGTGATCGCCGCGGTGATCGCCGCCATGGCGGGAACCCTCGCACGGCTGCTGCATGTGCGTTGGATGCCCGGACTGCACCCACGTTTTGCCGGACCGCCGGTGCTCGCGGTCTTTGGGGCGACCTATCTGCTCGCGGCCTGGTGGATGGGATCGGCCGAAGCGGCGCGTTGGCTGCGGCTGCGTGTGCGCAGCACGGCGGACTGAGTGACGCAGTCCCCGTCAGGCCGCGCGTTCGACGAAGCCGGGTTGCCCATCGCCGACGATGAGTGGACGCAGCGGGCGCTTGCCAACGGCATGCCCGTGCCCGTCGCGCAGAAGCTGCCGCACCTCCCCGAGTCTCCAGGCGTGTATCTCTGGAAGGATGTGGAAGGGCAGGTGCTGTACGTCGGCAAGGCCAAGCGTCTGCGATCCCGGGTGCGCAGCTATTGGGCGCAGGAGCATGAGAGCAGCCCCAAGACACGCGCCATGGTGCGCAAGGTGCGCGATCTCGAGACCATCGTGGTGCCCAGTGAGGCCCATGCGCTGATCCTCGAAGCCACGCTGATCAAGGAGTATCACCCGCGCTTCAACATCGCACTGCGGGATGACAAGTCGTATCCTTACATCCGCGTGACCGTCAACGAGCCCTTCCCCCGGGTGATGGTGACACGGCGTCTGCTCGACGATGGAGCGCGGTACTTCGGACCGTACACGGACGTGGGGGCCATGCGGCGCGCGCTGAATGTGGTGAAGCGGATCTTCACCGTGCGTTCGTGTCACTACGCCTTGCCTGGTGAGGCGCCCGAACGGCCCTGTCTCGACTATTCCATCAAGCGATGCAAGGCCCCCTGTGTGGGCTACCAGTCGCGCGAGGACTATCGCGCGATGATCGACGAAGTGGTGTGGTTTCTCGACGGACGCACCAGTGATGTGATGCATCATGTGCGAGAGCGCATGCTGGATGCGTCCGAGCGACTCGACTTCGAGCGCGCGGCCGAGTTGCGCGATGCGCTGGCGCATCTCGAGAAGATGGAGTCCCCCAGTGTGGTGCTGGAGGTGGAAGGCGGCGACCGCGATGTGGTGGGGTATGCGCGTGACGGGGAAGACGCCTGTGTGGCCGTGATGCGCATTCGAGGTGGCAAGTTGCTGGCCCGCGATCATCGTCTGCTGGAACACGCCGAAGATGAAGAAGACGGCGCCGTGCTCGGTGCCTGTCTTGCGCAGTGGTATCGTACGGCCGAAGCGCGGGCTGGCGAACTGCTGGTGCCCTTCGATTTCGAAGATCGCGAGTCGCTCGAGGCATCACTGGACGGCACTCACATCCGTGTGCCGCAGCGTGGACCGCGTCGGGCGCTGGTGGATCTCGCCGACCAGAACGCTCGGCACCTGCTCGAGGAGTTCAAACTGGCGGCGCTCGAAGCCGACGAGCGAGCGGTCGATCCGGTGTATGAACTGCAACGCGAGTTGGGGTTGCCACGCTTGCCTCGATCCCTGGTGTGTTTTGATATCTCCCATGCGCAAGGCACCGACGTGGTGGCCAGCGCCGTGTTTTTCGAGAATGGGCGCCCCAAGCGGTCGGAGTACCGGAAGTTCAAGATCAAGGTGTTCGAAGGGAACGATGATTTCCGGTCGATGCACGAGGTGGTGACGCGCTACTTCCGACGGCGCCTCGACGAAGAGAAGCCGCTACCTGACCTCGCCGTCATCGACGGCGGAAAGGGACAGCTTGGCGCAGCCCGGGCGGCGCTCGATGAACTGGGGGCGCCGCAGATCGGCCTGATCAGCCTCGCCAAACGCGAAGAAGAGATCTTTCAATACGGGCGCCCGGATCCGGTACGGTTGCCGCGGCGATCGCCCGCGTTGCGCATGTTGCAGCAGGCCCGTGACGAAGCCCATCGCTTTGCCATCACGTTCCAGCGCCAGAAGCGCGCGGCGCGCACGATCACGTCCGAGTTGCTGAAGATTCCGGGGGTGGGCCCCACCAAACGTCGTGCACTCCTGCATACGTTCGGCAGCGTTCAGGGCGTGCGGGAAGCCAGCGTCGAACAGATTGCGGCCATTCCAGGTTTTGGTGCAGCTTCTGCGCGCCGATTGCTCGAAGCCCTTGGCGTCGCCGTTCCAGATGTGTCTGCTCCCACCATAGACTCTCCCTCCGACCCACCTCTGTCATGAGTGCTCCCACCTGGTCGCTGCAGTGTTCGGCGTGCGGTACATCGGCATCGGTCGAGAATGCCTCGGTGTGTCAGGCGTGCCATCAGCCGCTGTTCGCGACATACGATCCCGTGGCCGCTGGCACGCCACTGGGGAGCCGGTGGGATATGTGGCGCTATGCTCCGTTTCTGCCGCTGCTCGAAGGGGAAATCCCGGTGAGTCTGGGAGAGGGGCTTACGCCGCTCATCGAATCACCGACGTTGGCGGCGGCCGTCGGTGTCCGGCGCCTGTGGATCAAGGACGAAGCCCAGAATCCGACGGGCTCATTCAAGGCGCGCGGCATGAGTGCGGCCGTCACGCGTGCACGGGCCGCGCGGGTGCCCGGTCTCGTGGTGCCGACCGCGGGCAACGCCGGCGCGGCACTGGCGGCCTACGGTGCGGCCGCCGGTGTGCCGGTGCGCGTGTACGCGCCGGCCACCACACCGCGCCCGATTCTCGATACCATCGAAGTGATGGGCGCAGAGCTCATCCGGATCGACGGACACATCGGTGATGCTGGCAAGCTGGCGCTCGCGTTCGCGGCCGAATCGGGCTACGTGCCGATTTCCACACTCCGGGAGCCGTACCGCGTTGAAGGCATGAAGACGATGGGCTTCGAGCTGGTGGAGCAACTCGGCTGGCGTGTGCCGGATGTGGTGGTCTATCCAACCGGTGGTGGTGAAGGCACCGTCGGTATCTGGAAGGCGATCAACGAACTGGTGTCCAGCGGCTGGCTACCGGGCGAAACCCGGCAACCGCGCTACCTGGTGGCGCAGGCGGAAGGATGTGCGCCCATTGCCCGCGCTTTTGCCGCCGGCACGGAGAAGGCCGATCCGTGGGTGGATCCGGTGACTCATGCCGCAGGGCTGCGGGTGCCTTCGCCGTTGGGCGATCGGTTGCTGCTGCGGGTCATGCGAGAGACCGATGGTTTGGCGGGAACCGCATCCGAAGATGCCATTCGTGAGTGGACACGCACGTTGGCCGTGAAGACGGGCATCGATGCTGCGCCTGAGGGCGGGTGCGGGCTTTCCGTACTGCGCGATGCGGTGGCCAGCGGCGCGGTGCAGGGCGACGCCGAAGTGGTGCTGTTCAACACCGGCAGCGGGGCGTCGTACCGGGTCTGACCGGCGCGCTCAACCGCCTGGGTTGGCGTGACCGAAGTCCATGCCGTTCATTGACTTCGGTATCCGCGCCTCCTAAGTTGTCTCAAGTGAGCGGCGGCGCACGGCCGGCGCTCATTTGCATCCGGGGGAGGGTCGAGTCCGACCTCGTCCCCCGTTTTCGTCTCAGGTATGGTTCGCGTCACGCGGGTAGACCCCGGAAGCATTGCCGATGAACTGGGCATACTTCCGGACACCGAATTGCTCACCGTCAACGGACGGCCGCTGGATGACTTCCTCGATTGGGAGTTTCTGACGGCCGATGATGCGTTTGTGGTATCCGCACGGCTGCCCGATGGTGAGGCCGTGGAATACGACATCGAGCGCGTCGATGGCGAGCCGATGGGCGTTGAGCTGGCTCCGCCCACAGTGCGTCGCTGTGCCAACCGCTGTGAATTCTGCTTCATCGAAGGGTTGCCCAAAGGGCTCCGCAAAGGGCTCTACATTCGCGATGACGACTACCGGCTGTCGTTCGCGTACGGCAACTTCGCGACGTTGTCGAATGTGAAGGAACGTGATATCGCGCGCATTCTCGAGTATCGGTTGTCGCCATTGTACGTCTCCGTGCACGCGACGCCGTGGGAATCTCGCAAGCTGCTGCTCAACAACCCCCGGGTGCCCAACATCATCGAACAGCTCACGCGGCTGGCCGAGGGGGGCATTCAGTTTCATTGCCAGATGGTCATCGTGCCGGGGCTGAACGACGGGGATGTACTCGAGCAGTCACTGACCGATTTGTGGAATCTCGGCGATGCCGTGCTTTCCATCGCGCTGGTACCGGTAGGTGTGACGCAGTTTTCGCATCTGTATACGGGCAAGCCGATGGATCAGGCCAACGCCGCCAGGATTCTCGACGCGGTGCATCGGTGGGAGGATCGTGCGCTCGAGGAGCGTGACGATCGGTGGGTGTTTGGCTCAGACGAGTTGTATCTGCTGGCCGAGTCCCCGCTCCCCGATGTGGAGCACTACGGCGAGTTTGCGCAGATCGAGAACGGTGTCGGCGCCGTCACCACATTGCGGGCTCGGGTGACCGAGGGGCTTTCGCAGTTGCCGCGTCTCGACGGTCGCCGCATTGGCGTGGTGACTGGAGTGTCCATGCGGGCCCTCATGCCACCCTTGCTCGAACAGTTGACCGAAGCGACCGGGGCGCATTTCAAGCTGATCATCGCCGAGAATTCGCTGTTCGGTCCGACCACCACCACCGCCGGGTTGCTGGTGGGCGCCGACATCCGTCGGGCGCTCGAGGGGCAGGTCGATCTCGATCTGGCCCTGATCCCGGCCGAGTGCATCAACGACAACGGACTTTTCCTCGACGAAGAGTCGTTCATTGCCGTGCGGGAATCGCTCCCGATGCCTGTTTATCCATCTTACGATTTCATCGACGCGCTCGTCCCCGAAGGAGTTTCCGACGGGGATGCGGCGGTGCGATCCGCTGCCTGAGCATTCAGAGTTCCGATGAGTCTTCCAGTTGTTGCCGTGGTGGGACGCCCCAATGTTGGCAAGTCGCATCTGTTCAACCGTGTGATCGGTGAAGCCACGGCCATCGTCAGTGACGAGGCAGGTACGACGCGCGATCGCCATTTCGGTGAAGCCGAATGGGCGGGCCGTCAATTTTGGCTGGTCGATACCGGCGGTCTGGTGGAGGATTCCCACCTGCTCATGGACACGGCGATTCGCCGCCAGGTGATGCAGGCTATCGAAGAAGCGGACCTGATGCTGTTTGTGGTGGACGCCAAGGTGGGTGTGCATCCGAGTGACGCCCGCATTGTGGATATCCTGCGCAATTCGCAGAAACCGTGGATGCTGGTGGCCAACAAGGTCGATGATCCGGCCAGCACCGATTTCTATGAGTTCTTCCGATTGGGGGTCACCGACGTGTACCCGGTGTCGGCGCAGAACGGCAAAGGCTCCGGTGACTTGCTCGATGCCGTAGTTGCCAACATTCCAGAGGTCGAGGAAGAAGAACGTGATGCGGTTCGCGTGGCCGTTATTGGCCGCCCGAATGTGGGCAAGTCGTCGTTTGTGAATCGCCTGCTTGGTGAAGATCGACTGGTCGTGTCCGACGAGTCGGGCACCACGCGCGATGCCATCGACGCGCCCATGCGCTATCACGACACGGACCTCGTGTTCGTCGACACCGCTGGTCTGCGCCGGCAGTCGCGCATCGATGACGGTGTCGAGTTCTACTCGGCGCTGCGTACTCGGCGTGCCATTGATTCGTCGGATGTGTGCATCCTGATGATCGATGCCACCGAAGGGCTGCAGAATCAGGATCTCAAGATTGCGACGATGGCTTGGGAAGCGGGCCGCGGCCTGATCCTGGTCATCAACAAGTGGGACCTGTACGAGGACAAGACCGACAAGAGCGCGGACAAGTTCAAGAAGGAGGCTGTGGAAAAAGTCCCCTATCTCAAATTTGTGCCGTTCCTGTTCACGTCCGCGATTTCAGGGCAGCGGGTGACCAAGGTGCTGGACATCGTGCTGTCGGTGCAGGAGCAGCGCACGCGTCGTATCAGCACATCGGAAGTGAACGATGCGCTGGGTGATCTGCTGGCGCGCCTCCAGCCGCCGCAGGCCGCAGGTCGTGAAGTGAAGCTCAACTACGCCACGCAGGTGGAGATCGAGCCGCCGACCATCGCCGTGTTCGGCAATAACCCCGAGGCCATTCCAGAGCACTACGTGCGCTTTTTGCACAATGGCTTCCGTGAGCGCTGGGGATTCACCGGCGCGCCGCTTCGCATCATCCTGCGGAGAAAGAACTCGTGAGTTCGTCGCCGGCCATGATCGCGCTTGCCTTGGTGGTGGCGTACGTCGCCGGCTCATTTCCCACAGCCTACCTGGTTGGTCGAGCCAATGGTGTCGACCTCCGCACGGTTGGCTCTGGGAACCTCGGTGCCACCAACGTGCAGCGCACGTTGGGGTGGCGCTGGGGGTTGTTGGTGTATGTGGTGGACTTCCTGAAGGGCTGGTTGCCGACGCTGCTGCTGCCCGGAGCCTTGGGTATTGCAGGTGGGTGGCCGTGGGGTGTGGCCATTGGTGTGGCGGCCATTGCGGGGCATGTGAAGCCGGTGTTCCTGATGGGCAAAGGCGGCGGCAAGGGTGTCGCCACGGCGAGCGGCGTGTTCATGGCGCTCGCTCCCACCGCGACACTGGGCGCCATCGCGGCCTTCATCGTGATCGTGGCGATAACGCGCTATGTGTCACTGGGATCATTGGTTGGCGCACTGTGTCTCGCGTTGATTCTCCTCTTCCAGGCGAGAGCGGTCACGCCTCTCGTGGCGGTGGGATTCACCATCGCCGCATTCGTTTTCTGGACACATCGCGAGAATGTGAAGCGATTGATGCGCGGTGAAGAACGCCGCATCGGTCGCGCGTCAACGCCAAACGGAGCGACTTGATGTCGACGGAATCAGGGTCTCCCATTCGTTGTGCGGTGATCGGTGCCGGCGCATGGGGCACAGCCATCGCCGACCGTCTGGCCCGCAACGGCCATGCCGTGACGCTGTGGGCGCGCGAAGCGGACGTTGTCGAAAGTGTGAATACGCGCCACGAGAACGCGCGATTCCTCGCCGGTGCCACGCTGCACAGCAGATTGCGGGCGTCCTCCGATATGGCAGACGCCCTGCGAGGCGCCTCGTTGGTGGTGTACGCTGCGCCTTCGCATGTGCTGCGTCCGGTGGTCGCCAGCGGGGCCACGTATGTGGAAAACCATGCGGTGCTGTCGGTGGCCACCAAGGGCATCGAACGGGAAACGCTCGCGCTGATGACCGATGTCGTGGCCAGTGAAGCGCCCGGTCGTGCCGTCGTAGCCATCAGCGGGCCGAGCTTCGCGGTGGAAGTGGCAGCGCAACAACCCACTGCTGTCGTGGCCGCGTGTGACGATGTGAGCGCCGCGACCTTTGTGCAGTCTGCGATGAGCGCACCGGAGTTTCGTGTCTACACCAGCGATGATGTGATCGGTGTGGAACTTGGCGGCGCACTCAAAAACGTGATGGCCCTGGCCACGGGCATTCTTGATGGACTGGGTTTGGGGTACAATCCTCGCGCCGCGCTGATGACACGAGGCCTCGCCGAGATGACGCGACTTGGTGTGGCGATCGGTGCGCGGGCGGAGACCTTTGCCGGGCTGGCCGGCCTGGGTGATCTGGTACTGACGTGCACCGGCGCGTTGTCACGCAACCGCGCCGTTGGCGTGGCGATTGGTGAAGGGCAGACGCTCGATCAGGCGCTCGCCGGCAAGGAGAGTGTCGCCGAAGGCGTGCTGAACACACAAAGTGCGAAAGCGCTGGCCGATCGCGCCGGGGTGGAGCTGCCGATCATCGACGCGACGTATCGCATCCTGTTCGAAGGGCAGGCGCCGCGCGCCGCCGTGGCCGAACTGATGGCGCGCGAACTGCGCGCAGAGCGCGACTGAGATGGCTGGTCCGCAACGGGAACTGGTCCAGGAGTTCTACTCCATCGGTGATGTCTGCTCGCTCACAGAGCTCAAGCCCCATGTGCTGCGGTACTGGGAGAGCCAGTTCAAGCTGCTCAATCCGGCGAAAAATCGCAGCGGAAACCGCGTGTATTCCCGGCGTGAGGTGGAGCTGATCCTGCTGGTGAAGCATCTTCTGTATACCGAGAAGTACACGATCGATGGCGCGAGGCAGAAGCTCGACGAGCATCGTAAGGGCGGCACGCTGCGCCCCGCCGCGCGTGAAGCGCTGGAAGTGGAGGCTCTCGAAAGCCTCGAACGTGAACTTGCGGAACTGCAGGCGCTGCTGGACGATCCGGCGCCTCGACCGACTCGAAATTCTGAGGGATGATGCGCATTCTGCTGAGCAACGACGACGGCATTCTGGCCAAGGGGCTGGGCGTACTGGAACGTGCGGCCGAGTCGTTGGGGGAGCTGCATGTGGTGGCGCCGGATCGTGAACAAAGCGCCACCAGCCATTCGCTGACACTGCACCATCCGCTGCGCCCGGTGCGTCTGGGTGAACGCCGCTGGCAGGTGGACGGCACGCCCACTGACTGCGTGATGCTGGCCTGTGAGGCGTTGCTCGAGGCGCGTCCCGATTTTGTGCTGAGTGGCATCAACCATGGTCCCAACATGGGTGAGGACGTGCTGTACAGCGGCACCGTGGCTGCGGCGATGGAAGGGCTGGCGCTGGGCATTCCGGCCATCGCGCTGTCGTTCGCGGGCAATGTGCTCCGCGCCGATGCGTTGCTGGACACGCAGGTGGGGGCGATCCGCTCCTTGTTGCACCACCTCACCGGGCTGCCGGCGTTTCCGGCGGACACGTTGCTCAATGTGAATCTGCCTGCGGTTCCGGGCGACGAGATTCGTGGTATCCGACTGACTCGGCTTGGTCGCCGGGTGTTCAGTGATTCCATCGCCCGCATGAAGGATCCGTGGGGTCGTGATATCCTGTGGATTGGTGGTGGCTCCGTGGAATGGAGCGGCGCACCAGATTCCGACTTCCGGGCTGTGCACGACGGATACATCTCCGTCACCCCACTGCACCTCGATCTCACGCATCGAGACGTGCTCAATACATCGACCGAATGGTGGCAGGAGCCGTAGAGCCGGAATTCCGCGGGGCGCGTCGTCGTCTGGTGGAAGCCCTGCAGGACAAGGGGATCAAGGATCTCGCACTCCTGCGGGCGGTGGATGCGATCCCGCGTCACCTGTTCGTACCGCCCACGGTGCGGCATCGCGCGTACGAGGACTCGGCGCTGCCGATCGGGAACGGGCAGACCATCTCGCAGCCCTATGTGCATGCGCGATCGGTGGAGCAATTGCTGCTGACCGGCACCGAGCGGGTGCTCGAGATCGGGACCGGCTCCGGCTACCAGACGGCGTTGTTGTCCCATCTGGCGGCGCAGGTGTTTTCGGTGGAGCGATATCGCGAACTGCTCGATCGGGCGCGGCCAATTCTCCAGCAAGCCAACGTGCGTAACGCCTCGTTGTCTCTGGGCGACGGCACGCTGGGCTGGCGGGAGTATGCGCCGTACGATGGAATCGTCGTCAGCGCCGGTGCGCCGCATGTGCCTCCGGCGTTGGAGGAGCAGCTCGCCGAAGGGGGGCGATTGCTGATCCCCGTGGGCAGCAAGGAAGAGCAGATGCTGACCGTGTTCATCAAGCGCGGGGGCCGACTCGAGGGCCGTGACATCACGCCGGTCCGATTCGTCCCCTTGATTGGGGCCGGAGGCTGGCCGGGCTGACCCGGACGTCGCCGGCAGCCGTTTGCTCCCGTGGTTTGCACCACATGCGGTTGTCGGTCATTTTCGCCTATCCGTTGGCAGCGCGGTGAGCTGTGGCGGAGGCGTGCGCCCCACCTCGAGTCCACCCCGAGTTCGCTATGTCCAATCCCTCCACGACTCCGCTTTCCGAATCGGAAGCGCCGTTCCCGCCACGCACGGCGGTGCCGCCCTATGCCGCGCCCGCCTTGCGCGGGGCAGGGAACAATGGGTCGTCGGTACGCTTGGCGGCTCCGTATGTGCCCGCGGCTTGGCGCACGCATCCGCTGGTTGCTTCGGCCGTGTCCGTGCCGCCGACGCTGATCATGGAAGGGGCGTTCCCAACGCCAGCCGGTGTGGAGTCGCTTTTTGGAAGCGAGGCGTCCGCGACCACGATTGATTCGTTTGCGCGGCCTGAGCCGCTCGAGTCGTTGTCGCCGGAGCAGGGGACCTTGGACGATTCGTTGCCGTGGATTGATGCCTTTCTGTCCACCACACCGGTCGTGCCGATGGCCGCCATTGCGGCTGACGAGAACGACGCCGGTGATGTCGACGCCGTGGCACCATTCTATGAAGAGACGTTCGCCACCTCGGCATTCGAAGAAGCTGGCGACCTGGACGATGGAGCGGTGGATGGTGCGGACGTCGTGGCAGACCTCGCGGTGCCAGACCTCGCGGTGCCAGACCTCGCGGTGGAAGCGCCGGTTGTAGAGGTCGCCGAACCGGAGACTGCGTCGTCGGAGGTGATGACGTCAGAAGTGATGACGTCAGAGGTGATCGCGTCCGATGAGGACGTTGCAGCCGAGGTGATCGCGCGCCAGGCCGAGACGCAGGCAGAAGATTGGCCGCTGCAGCAGGCGGCCAGCGAGTTTGATGCCTTGGCGGAGCAACTCGAAGCACTGGCTCCACCTGTGCCCACGGAGCCCGCAGCGCTGTTCGCGGAGCCGGCGCAGCCCGAGCCGCTGCCTGCGTGGAGCGATGACGACATGGTCGACATCATGCCGGTGCGTCAGCCACTGTTCACACCACGCAGCCTGCCAGCCGAACCGGACCATTTGATCGGCGCACAGGCGGCGCATCGCGATGACAACGCCGAAGCTGCTGCGCTGGCTCTTGAACTTCTGGCCGGGCGGGTGCGGGCCGGAGACCTGCCGTTGGCCGGTTACGAACCCCGCATGGGTGACGCCGCGGCCCTCGTGGCGGCACTCGCGGCCTTGCTTGGCGTGAAGCTCCGCTAGCGCCCGTTCCGGTGCTACTTTTTCCCTCATGACACTGCAGCGTCGTCTCGAGGGGACCATTCGGGATGTGCCGGACTTTCCCACTCCGGGCATTCTGTTCAAGGACATCACGCCGGTGCTGGCGGATCCGGTACTGCTGGCCGATGTGATCGATGCGATGGCGGCCCCGTACGCCGGACGCGGCATCACGCACGTGGTGGGCGTCGAGAGCCGAGGCTTTCTGTTCGGAGTTCCGGTGGCGCTGGCGCTCGGCGTTCCGTTTGCTCCAGCCCGCAAGCCGAGCAAACTCCCTTGGCGGACCCAGCGGGAAGCCTACGCCCTCGAGTACCGCAAAGATGTGCTCGAGATGCACGTGGATGCGCTTGGCACGCCGGGTCAGGTGGCGGCTCGCGTCTTGGTGATCGACGACGTGCTGGCGACCGGCGGTACCGCGATGGCCACCTGCCGATTGGTGGAACGCCTGGGTGGGGAAGTCGCCGCGGTGGCCGTGGTCGTGGAACTGGGCTTTTTGAACGGGCGGGCCGCATTGGCCGGACGCGAGGTCCACGCGGTCGTGGGTTTCTAGTCGGCTTGCACGGGGCCGGAGCCATATAGAGGCCGTGACTCCCGGCCCCCACCGCGCATTGATTGTGCGTGGTTTGCCCCCAGGGGAAACATCCCGTTCAAAGCAGCGTAAGTGCCCGTAGGTCATGGGTCATGACTTTGCTTCTCATTCAGCAGAGCAGGCGTTAGGCCTCACTCGGAGGCTCGTCCCGCGTCACCGACGCCGCGTGTTGGATCGAGGTCTTGCCCGAGCCCACGGGGATGGCCAACGTTGTGCATCCAGTCCGTCCAGAGTTCGCCAAGAGGTATGCCGTGTCTCACCGCGCGCCGCCCGAGCCGAACAGCGAAACTCTGCCCGCCGAGGTTGCGGCGCGCCTTTTCGCCCGCGCCAGCGAGCTGGACGTGGCCTACGGCGACAACATCGCCGTGCCTGACCGCCGCGCCATGACCGACCTGCGCGTCGTGGCAGACCTCCGCGCGGCGGCCATAGAGGCGGGCATCTCCGCCCGTGCCTTCGATGCGGCGCTGGCCGAGCTGGCCGGGACCGCGCCTGAGCGCGTGCCCGAGGTTGGTGGAAAGCCGCGGCCCCGTCGGGTATGGGCGCTCGCCGCCGGGGTCATGGCGTTCATCGCGGTCGGTGTCGTCGCCGTCCAGCAGTCGCGGCCGTGGAAGCATTCGGTGCCGACGGTCGACGAAGCGTTCGTGCTTCGCTGCATGACCGCGGACGAGGCCGCCGGCCTGGTACTCCCGGTCCTCGGTGACCCCACCAACAGCCAATTGAAGGCCTCCGCCCAGACGCCTCGCGTGCTCACTGTGCGGACGACGCCGGCACAGATGCGGAACGTGCGCGCGGTGCTTGCAGAGCATGAACCCACCGGGTCGCAGGCTGTTTGCGCGCCACGGTCGGCGTCCAATGTGACCCCGTGAGGCGGCGTTGCAGGCGTTGCCGTTCGGTTGTCGAGCGCGCGGTAGCGGTTGATTGCTTCGACGGCTTTCCGCGAAATCTGCGGGCATAATGAGCAGATGTCTGCCATACGAGGCGCCCTTCCATGCCGGTCTGGGTTCGGGCAGGCCAAGTGTATTGCAGCACTCCGTCGAAGCGACTATCGGGAATGACAACGCGAGCCCATACGCCGTGAAGATTGGCCTCAAAAGGCCCTTCAGACTGACAGCGAGACACTGACAAACTATCTTATCAGGGAATGACGATCTTTCCGGGACAGAACAGAAGACGAAGGGTCGAGAATGAAGCCACAGACAGTACCACCGACGCCGATTCGCTGGGATGAGGATTTCCAGGTGAAAGCGTCTTGACGTAGAGCACGTAAGTCCTTGTAGCTCAGTTGGATAGAGCATCGGTTTCCTAAACCGGGGGTCGCAGGTTCGAATCCTGCCAAGGACGTTTTCAGATATTTCCTGAACTGTCGGCCGGAGGTTCGAATCCTCTCGGGGCACTTCGCTGCACACCATTTTCTGCTATCTTGTCTGACTACCCACGAACGCTTGAATATTCGGCTTCGTGGTCGTTCGAGTCCCTCTTACCGTTGGCATTCACGCATGGCCCAGGCGCCCCGTACCTCGACTACTCCGACTCACAGCGGCGACGACCCGATGGAGTCGGTCGCCAACTGGTTCCAGACGAACGCCAAGCCGATTGCGTACGTGGTCGGTGCCGCTGCTGTGGTGACGGCCGCGATTTTTGTCTATCGGAACATGGCGGAGTCCAAGCGTGAGAAGGCTTCGGCGGCGCTGTATGAGGCGCAGGCCCCCTTCGCACAGGGCAAGTTCGACGAGGCCCAGAAGGCACTGGAGAAGGTGACCAACCAGTATGCCAGCACGTCGTCGGGCCAGCAGGCGGCCGTGCTTCTGGCTCAGGTGCTGTACGAACAGAAGAAGTACGACGAGGGCATCAAGGCGCTCGAGAAGGCATTGGGGAGCTCGGGCACCGAGTTCAAGGCCAGCCTGGAATCGCTGATTGCGGGCGGTTACGAGATGAAGGGCGATTTGGCCAAGGCGGCCGAACACTACGCCAAGGCTGCGTCGGCCTCACCGTTCATGGCTGAAAAGCACGCGTACGAAGCCTCCCAGGCGCGGAGCCTGATGGCGGCCGGCAAGCTGGACGAAGCCCGGACTTTGTGGGAAGCGTTGGCGCAGTTGGATGGCGAGCCGGTTCAGCAGGAAGCGAACATTCGCCTCGGCGAGCTGGCGGTGAAGAAGTAAAACGCTTGGCTGTTGGCGCATTGCTGAAAGGGTGGTCCGGGGATTTCCGGATCACCCTTTTTTGTGCACATCAGCCAGTTCGCAGGGAGTGTCTCTTGAGCGCCAGTATACAGCCACTATAGGACAACTAGCGATCTGGATAAATGCGTATAATACATGTTATGTAAACTTTGTGTGGTGGATAACTGTGGGAAACATTGGCGTGGAAATCCACCCTGGTTGTGGATGACTTGTGTAAGTCGTTGCCGTAAATGCGTTTGAGGCGTGTGTGTTCATACGGTACGCATTCGTTCACTCACGAAAGACCATTCTGTCCACCTGTCCACATTTTTCTGGGTGATATTTCGAGTGCTGTGATAGTCTCAATTGCGCTGGCACAAAAAAGACGTGACCACGGTACTCCGCGATCACGTCCATCCAGCATCAATGGGCCTCCGAGGCCCTCCAAACCGCTCATCTGAACGGCACCCGCTGGACCCTCTCGGGCCCCCGGATCATGGCCTGGGGGCCCCTACAATCCCGCGATTTCGCCCCGAAAGACCACCCGACCCTCGCCGCGCAATGTGGGTCGAAAGCCCTCGAGTGAGCGTCCATCCGGAGCCGTCAGGGGCTCGAGGTCGACCTCCACATCCCGTCCGGAACTCGTGCGGATGGTGGTGGTGGCACCATCCGAAAGGCCCCAACTGCGCAGCAACACGGCGGTTGCCACCGCCCCCGTGCCGCAGGCCAAGGTCTCGCCTTCGACCCCACGTTCGAAGGTGCGGTAGCGCCAGGACCCGTCGGGGCGCGGCGATACCCAGTTCACATTGGCGCCGGCCGGTCCGGTAGCCTCGTGCCGACGAAGCGCCGGGCCTGCCCCCGCGACATCCACTGCATCGGCATCCTCACAGAGGATCACCAGGTGTGGAATGCCGGCCACCGCAAAGCCCACTCGGCGGCCCTGTGCGGTGGCTGGAGCGATGGGCATATCCGGCCGAATGTCCGTGATCGGCTGCAGCGCAATGGCTGGCAAGCCGTCGATGCGGCTATTGATGAGTCCGGCACCAGTGGCCAACCGCATGCCACTCGCCGATGTGATGCCCCATTGGGCGCTGATGGCAGTGGAACAGAGCGTCGCGTTACCGCACAGATCGGCGGCCGTTCCGTCGCTGTTGTAGTAGTGCACCCGCACATCCGCTTCTTCCTGCAACGGCTCCAAAACAACCAACCCGTCTGCGCCTATTCCGTTGTATCTATTGCAGATAGCCTTGATCGCTTCAGGTTGTGTCACAAGGTCGATCGGCGTGGTGCGTCCGTCAAAAAACACGAAGTCGTTGCCCGACCCGGTCATCTTCACAAACGACAATCCCCGCAGGCGATCGATCAGCCCGGGCGCCGAAACATCCGGTTGCGCGCTCACAGCCGCCCCGTGATCGCCCACCACCGAAGCCGCCATACCATCCAGATGGCTTCCCGCACGATGCCCTTGGACATTTTCGACTCGCCTTCTGTCCGGTCATGGAACACGATCGGGATCTCGGCGATCCGGAATCCCTTCTTCCAGGCGCGGAAACTCATCTCGATCTGAAACGCATATCCGTTCGACTTCACCTGGTCGAGCGGAATGCCCTGCAGCACTTCGCGGCGGAAACACTTGAAGCCACCGGTGCCGTCGCCCAGCCGCAATCCGGTGACCGCCCGCGCATAGATGTTGGCGCCGTACGACAGCATCAGGCGCGCCATGGGCCAATTCACCACGGTCACCTTACCGTCGCGATACCGCGATCCGAGCACCAGATCGGCGTCCCGCACGGCCGCCAGGAACTCCGGCAGGTGCGCCGGGTCGTGGGAAAAGTCGGCGTCCATCTCAAAGATGTAGGCGTAGTCGCGTGCCAGGGCCCACGCAAAACCTGCCAGATATGCACGACCCAACCCTTCCTTCCCCGGCCGGTGCAGCACATGCACACGCGGATTTTCGGCAGCGAGCTCATCAGCTAGCTGTCCGGTCCCATCCGGAGAGTTGTCATCGACGACCAGCACCTCCAACCGCGGATCCTGATCGAGAATGCGCGGCACGATACGGGTGATGTTCTCGCTTTCATTGTAGGTCGGCACAATGACCACCCCGCGCTCTTCACCCCGAAGGGCACCGCGGGCCGGCGTTTTCATACGCGTCATACACGTCCTCGCCGATCGAGCACTGCCCCGATGATCCACCACAGCACAGCGCCGCCAAGTGCAAACAGTGTCAACAGTTGTCCCGTGTGATATGGTGCGCTGTCGAAGCGGAGTTGCACCTTCTTCGCGCCAGCCGGGAGTTCCACGCCGATGAGGGTGAAGTCTGCCCGGTTGGTGGGGGTGGCCTTCCCGTCCACCGTGGCCTGCCAGCCCGGATAGAAGTTCTCGGACACCACCAGCGCGCTGCCTGCCGGCGCCGGCCCTTCGAGAGTGAGGTCGATCGCGCCGGCGTCGTACCGGTCCACCTGGACGCGGAACGTGACCGGTTCCGGCAGCGGCGAGTTCACGGGCTGCGACTCGATCGCGGCGGCGGTGTCGAAAATCGCCACGCGACGCACGTCGAAATTGGGATTGAGCAGCGTAGCCTTGGTGGTCGGGTCGTCGAGTTTGACCTTCATCGGCGTGACCCAGGCCGCCGGATGATCGCCCGGCAACTCATATAGATAGGTCATGGTGCCGGCGGCGTTTCGCACGGGGCCGGCCACGAGGCGCGAGCCCGGGAATGGCAGCCCTGGCGTATTTGTATAGAAGAACCGCGCGTTGGTCAGCGACCAGAAGTTCGGGTTGGCCACCGACTGGTAGCCTTCGTTCTTCGCGTACAGTTCCTGGAAACGGCCCAGCTCGTTGCCGTGGTAACCGAGCACACCACGCACCCCGTGGTGCATCAGCGCATCGCCCATGAGGAACGGGTCGTGCGGCGCCATGTTATCGCCGAGCGGCAGCGCGATCACCCGCCCCGGCTCGTCGAGCTTCTGCAGATAGCGGATGACGTCGTCTTCGGCATAGAGCTGGCTGGCCGGTGCCGAGAAACGCCAGTAGAGCCGCTCGATGCTCCAGAGGTCGAGGGCGACGATGCCCACGAGCAGCCAGCCACCCAGCGACGCGGTCAGTTTTCCACGCGAGAGTCCGAACAGCAGCGCCAGCGTGGCCACCACGGCGAGGGCGGAACGCCACGCGCCGATCACCACATCATTGGCGTTCGCCAGGATGGCGTCGCCGCGGGCTTCGCCCAACAGGGACATCGCAAAATTCGTCAGGCCCCCCGTGCTCGCCAACACGGCGACCAGCAGGGCGAAGACGCTCCAGCCGATCGCATAGCGCGTGGTGGCCTTACCAGCGAGCGCACGCTCCGCGCCAAACGCCGCCAGCACGGAAAACGCGAAGGCGCTCACGTAGAGAATGGTGCTCGGCGCGCGGAAGAACTTGGATCCCGGGACCACCGCGTACACCAGATGATAGAACGGTGTGTTGCCGCCCCAGGCCCACAACAGTGACACGATCAGCGTGCCCAGCCAGAACCAGGCATGGGCGCGATGCCGGTTGAGTACGCCTCCGCCAAAGGCCAGCAGCGCGAGGACCAGGACACTGGCGCCGACGTACTCACTGTGGAAATGGATGCCATTGCGTCCCCAGTAGTTGTCCAAGATACCGGAGAACTGGGGGAGGTACATGTTGATCGTTTCCTCGAGAGGGAACGAGAAGCTGGTGGCATAGTCGTACCCCTTGCCACCGGCGCGCGGTGACCAGGAGACGTACTCGCGAACCGGCAGGTACTGCACCGCACCCATGATGCCGCCCAGCACCACGGCACCGAGCGCCAACAGCAGTCGAGGAAAACGCGGGGCGGGATCGGCCACCGGGCCGCTGTCGGTGATGACGGCCTGAGGCTTGAGAGCCAGCCAGAGCGCGTACGCACCGCTGATCAGCAGCATGTACTGCAGCAACTGCGGGTGCGGCGACAGCACCGCCAGCCCCACCACGACGGCCAGTGCGCCCCACGCGGCGCGGCGACCGTCCCGCATACCAAGGGTGAGTGCCCAAAGGGCCGCCGGCAGGAGCGAGCTCACGAACAGCTTGCCGTCATGTCCCGGGGAGGCGTAGGACGCCATGGCCCCGCTGAGCAGGTAGGCTACCGCGCCGATGCAGGCTGCCTGGAACCGCACGCCGGCGGCACGCAGAAAGCCGAACGTGAACAGCCCGGCCAATACCATATGGACAATGAAGCCCCACGTCATGGCGACGTCGGTGGGCAGCACCATCCGAAGCAGGAAGGTCGGGTAAAAAATGTCGCCGTGCATGGCCGCGACGTAGGGCATGCCACCGAACTGGAACGGATTCCAGAGAGGGAAGCCGTTGCCCTCCCTCAGCGACCGGGCCGCAAACTCACGGAAGGAGTAGCCGGCGATGTACTGGTCGGAATTCGGATTGACCAGAAACGCCCCGCCAAGTGCAGGCCACGCCAGCAAGAATGTGGCAATGGCGCTGACCACCGCGGCAACCGCGAACGGATGGCGCGGCGAGTGGGTTGTGTCTGTGGCGTCGGTGCGAGCCATGTCTGCGATCGATGGGAACGGCTCAACCCGATCGACGGAGTCCTGTGCGCTGGGTGGGCGACAGGGCGATCAGGCTGACAATGCCGGGAAGCACTTCGAGGATGGTCAACCATACCCGCGAGGTCACGCTGAGGATCACGGCATCTCCGCGTCCCGCTGCGCCGAGCGCAACGAGGAGAGCGACCAGCGCGAACTCCCGGAATCCAAGCCCACCGGGTGAGAAAAGCACCAGGTAGCCTATGAGATAGGAAGCCGAGAAAACTGCGACGAACACCGCCGGATTGCTACTGACGGACGGTGTGACACCACGAGCGAATGCTGCGAATGCGATTCCGTATCCGACCCAGGAGAACAGGTTGATCGCGGTGGCAGTCCACAAGGTGACAGCACTGATGTGACGCCCCACGGGCGGCAATCCCCGCCATCGGGCCAATCGATCGAGCAGCGGTGGCAGTATCCACGGGAGCGCGATCACGCCGGCGATGAACAACCATGCCAGTGCCGTGGCCGCCGTGCTCATGCCCTGCCCCAGCGCATCGAGTCCTTGTGCGCCACTGATCACCACCACGGCAAATCCGGCGCCGATATTGAGGGCGGTGCCGAGGAGCGCGGCGCCGGCTGCGGCGGTGCCTGATACGCCGGCGTCGGCGGCGAGTACGCCGAGGGCTCCAACGCTCCAGACTTTGCCGGGGACCCAACGCCCGAGGTTGGCAATGGTCCAGATCCGCGCGGCGACCGGAAAGGACAGTGCTCCGCCCCACCCCGCCAGCAACATGCGCCAGCTCTGGATCAGCGCTGCGTAGGTGGCCAATACAATGACCGTGCCGAGCCCGATCCATGGCCAGTCGATGGACAGATCACGCGCTGCGGTGCGCATCTCCTGCCACTGGCCGGCGAACGCCCATCCGATGTACCCAAAGCTGATGGTCATCAGCATGAGCCGCACCATCGGATGCCGGAACCAGCGCATCACGTCGGTGGTGCTCATGAGTCGTGCTCACGGTGTGTGTCATGACCTCGTGCATCCTGGTAGTGCCGGAGGTAGCGCTGTGCGGCGGCCTCGGGTGAGAACCGGGCCAGCATGTCTTCCCGCGCGATGGCTCCGAGCTGTTCGGCGCGCTCCGCGTTTTCAAGCGTGAGCGCGATGGCCCGAGCCAACGCGTCGATGTCACCCACGGTGACGAGCGTACCGCCGCGGTCGGGATGGACCACATCGGGTAGGCCGCCATCGGCATAGGCCACAACGGGTGTGCCACACAACTGCGCTTCCACGGCGACGAGGCCGAGTCCTTCGGCGCGGGACGGCATGGCCACCACGCGGGCGGCCCGATACAGTGGCACGAGCTCCGATTGGGACAATACTCGGTGCCAGGTGATGCGATGCTCGAGACCCGCCGCTCTTGCGCGTGCTTCCAGTGCGGCGCGATCGGGACCATCACCTACCACGTGCAAGGGAACGCCAGCGAGTGCCGGACGCGCCATCGCGTCGAGCAGATCGGCAATGCCTTTCTGCGCGTTGAGTCGGCCAACAAAGAGCACACCTTCGCGGGGCGGAGGCGGCACCGGCTTCTCGCGGAACAACCGCATGTCCACCGGCATCGGCGATACCAGCACGGGCGCCGCGGGAGCGATGCGCTGCGCGGTGTCGGCGAGCCAGGACGATACGGCGGTGCGGATGGCCGCTTCCCCCAGCACGGCGCGCATGAGCGGGTGCGCCGGCGCCGTCCGTTCGGCGAGGCGCACATCGGACCCGTGCATTGTGATGACGAGTGGTGTCCCCACCGCCGTGCGCGCCCGCAGATGCCAGAGCGACAACGCCGCGGGAAACCACCAATGTGCGTGCACGATATCGTAGGGCATTCCGGCGCGGCGTGCGGCATCGAGTGTCCGCGCGGTCGTGCGCCGCATCGCAAGCATCAACTGCACCAGCGATCGCTTGCCCCGCCACGACGCGCGTACCAACTCGGCCATGTTGCCTTCATAGGCCAGCGTCATGTCCTGATCGTCGGCGTATCGCACCCGCGTGATCGATACCCCTTCGAGCTGCTCGTGGGGCGCGAGGCCGGCGGCACCGGGCGCCAGGATATCCACCTGCGCTCCCTGTTGCTGCAAGGCATGCGCGAGACGCAGCACAAAGGATCCGGCCGCATCGCCCACGTAGCGTGGCGCGTTGTGCGTGACGAAGAGGACGCGCGGCGAGCCGGACACCGCAGTCGTGGGTGGGATGGGAGACCTGGTGGCGATCAGTCGCGCGACGTGGCGTCGCGACGGTTGTCGAGGTGCCCGTTGAGATCCGAGCCGATATCGTCGAGTTCACGCCGCAGCTCGCGCACTTCGGCGCGCTGCTGGGCGATCTGTTCACCGAGCAATCCGGTGGCAAAAAAGACCGAGCCGAGAATGAGGCAGGTCTGGATGACGGTCCATACCCACCGCTGTCCCTGGCCAGTCATGGCGAGCCAGCCCAGCGCTCCAAGGCCCGACAGTACGCCGAGCGCGAAGAGGGCCACACCCAACATGCCAAATGCCAGCAGCGGCTTTTGACCGAAGCGCAGTTCGAACCACACCGCCACCATATCGAGCACACCAACCGGAATGCGCGACAAACCAAATTTGGAGCGACCCGAGTGACGGGCATACAGCGGAATGGGCACTTCGGTGACCGTGAAGCCCTGCGCAGCCGCCATCACGATCATGTAGCGATGAAAGTCCGGTCGCATGGGCAATGCGGCCATGATATCGCGTGTGTACGCCTTCACGTTGTTGAGATCGCGCACCGGGATATCGAAGAGCGAGCGGCTCAACCCATTGTAGATGCGTGACACGAAGGCCTTTTCGTACTTGCCCTGCTTGAAGCCGGTGACCATATCCGACTCCCCGGCGAGAATCGGGTTCACCAGGCTCGGAATATCTTCCGGCTTGAATTGCAGATCGGCCGGATAGAACACGAGCACCCGACCGGCCGCATGCAGATAGCCGCTGCGCAACGCTTCGGCGATGCCACGCTGCGCGCGATGACGCACGGGATGCAGAAAGTCGTAGCGGGCCCGGAGGTCCTGCAGCAGCGCCCAGCTTCCATCGGTGGAACCATCATCGACGACGATCACTTCATAGCGCGCCGTCTGCGTGCGGATCATCGCGTCACACAGCTCGACGAACAACGCCAGGTTGCCCGCTTCATCCTTGGCGGGCACCAGCACGCTGACATCAACCGGTGCACGGCCGACGCGGCGCACGAGACGTTCGGTATCGGGATGTTGGGGAGCGGTGCTGACGGCCATGTCGTGGGGAAGCGAACGCAGAGAGAGGGACGACGCGGTGCTCAGACGCGCTTGCGCATGCGCGCAGGCAGCACGCCGAGTTGGTCACGGTACTTGGCCACCGTGCGTCGCGCAATCTGCACACCGGTTTCCTGCAGAATCTCCACGATCGCCTGGTCGGTGAGCGGGTTCCGCGGATCTTCGCCGGACACCAGCTTTTCGATCTGGTCCTTGATCCCACGGGCCGACACGTCGTCGCCATCGGACGTGGAGAGACCACTCGAGAAGAAGAACTTGAGTGGCAGCACCCCACGCGGCGTCTGCACGAACTTCTCGTTGGTCACGCGGCTCACGGTGGATTCATGCATGCCCACCGCTTCGGCCACTTCGCGCAAGGTGAGCGGCCGCAGCCCCTGCACGCCGCGCTCGAAAAATTCGCGCTGCCGATCGACGATGTAGTGCATCACCTTGAGCATCGTCTGACGCCGCTGCTCGATGGCCTGGATCATCCAGTTGGCCGAGTTGAGCTTCGTGGCGATGAAATCCTTGCTCTCGGTATCGAAGCGCTTCTTGTCGCGCGCGATATCCGTATAGATGCGCGAGATCTTGAGCCGCGGGAGGTTGCCGTCGTTCAGGAAGATGTGGTAGTACCCATCGATCTTCTCGACGACGAGATCCGGGATGATGTAGTTGTCGCTGCCGGCGCTGAAGCGCAGCCCCGGCTTGGGATCCAGCTTCGCGATTTCATCGGCGGCGGCCTGCACGGCCTGCGGGCTGATGCCAAAACGCTTGGCCACTTCTCCCCATCGACGCGCGATCAACTCCTCGAATGCCTCGGCCACCAGACGACCGGCGAGCGAGTCCGCCTGACCATCGGCGCGCAGTTGCAGCAACAGGCATTCGCGCAGATTGCGCGCGCCGACGCCTGGCGGATCGAGTTCCTGAATGATCAGCAGCAGCGCTTCGATTTCTTCTTCGGAGAACTCCGGAACTTCGCCGTCGATGTCGCGCTCTTCCGCCTCACGCCGCAACACCTGGTTGGCGCCGTCGCGAATCTCCTCCAACGTGCACGCCAGATACCCGTCGTCGTTGATGTTGCCGACGAATTCTTCGGCCATGAAGGCCTGACGAGGCGACAGGGCCAGCAGTGAGAGCTGTTCCGTGAGATGGTCCGCGAGATCGCGACCCGCGACCGTCACCGGTTCGTGCCACTCCTGCTGCTCGTGCTCCTCGCGCTGACCGCCCGTCTCGAAGCCATCGAGCAGCACGGCTTCCCAGTCCACTTCATCATCGCCGGACTTTTCGGGTTCCGGCTCAGCGGGCGCTTCCGGTTCCGCCATGTCCTGCGGTTCGGGCACATCATCGGCGTCGGACGAGTCTTCTTCTTCGTCTTCGGGCTCGACCAATTCGAGGAACGGATTGGTCAGCAGCTCCTGCTTGAGGTGCTGCTGCAAATCGAGGAGGGGCATGTACAGCAGATCCATCGCCTGGTACAGGCGTGGATTGACCTTGAGCTCCTGACGGAGACCGGTCGTCTGCTGCAGGCCCGTCCTCATACGGTGAGCACCTCGTCCGGGTCTTCGACCTTCGGGGCTTCACTGCGCTCTTCACTCTCGATGAACCGGGACCGCAGGCGCGCCGAGAGTGTGGGGCCAAGGTAGTCCTTGGCGACGGCTTCGTCGAACACGAGTTCACGCACGGTGCCCGACACCTTCACCTGTCCCTCGAACATGATGTATGCGCGATCGACGATATCGAGCGTCTGTTCGACGTTGTGATCGGAGATCAGCACGCCGATGCCGCGTGTGCGCAGGTCGGCCACGATGGACTGGATGTCGTGCACCGCGATCGGGTCGACACCGGCGAAGGGTTCATCGAGCATCATGAACTTCGGCTCGGTGACCAGTGCGCGCGTGATCTCGAGACGCCGGCGTTCACCACCGGAGAGCTGATAGGCGCGACTCTTGCGCAGATGCTTGATCTTGAGCTCATCGAGCAGCGACTCCAGGCGCTTCGCCCGTTCTTCCTTCGACAGCGGGAGCGTTTCGAGGATCGCCAGAATGTTCTCTTCCACGGTGAGTTTGCGGAAGATCGACGGCTCTTGCGACAGGTACCCGATGCCCTGCCTCGCTCGCTGGTACATGGGCATCTTGGTGATGTCCTTGCCATCGAGATGGATGCGTCCGAGCTGCGGTTCGATGAGCCCCACCAGCATGTAGAACGTGGTGGTTTTGCCGGCGCCGTTGGGGCCCAGCAGGCCCACGATCTCGCCCTGGGCGACGCGGAGTGCCACGTCGTTCACGACCTTGCGACCGCGGTACACCTTCACGAGTCCCTGCGCGCTCAGGATCGACCCGTTTTCAATGGGACCTCGTCTGGTTGCCGACTCCGCCACCACGTCTTCCACTGTGGCCGCAGACGACGGCGGGGTCGCACTGGTCACGGTCGGGCGTCGATGCTCACCGGTCTGCCGGAGCTGGGCGGCCACCTCGCCGCGACGCGGTGCCAAGGCTTCCCACACGGCAGGGCGGATCCGGACATGCTGGTCCGGATCGGTGCCATGTTCCCACGGTTCAATGACCTGAGCGGCTGACAGCCGTGGCAGGACCGCCGCGACCAGGTGCTGCCGGACATCGTCTGGTGTCAGACGCTGGTCGTCCGCATGCCGCTCGATGAAGCGGGTGGCCACGTGATGCAGGGGCGTCGTGCCTGCTTCGGTGGCGCCGTCGACAATGGCGGCCAGCGCGATGGCGAGCGAGCGATCGCCAAGCACGGCACGCTCCACCAGCGACTGCACGTCGGATGGCGGGGCGAACGGTGATGGGGTGTCGGAATCGCTCATGGGTAGCGCTGGGGGGCAGTGAGACGTTGTGGAGGCAAGAAGGACAGGGAGAGGCCGGCGTGCGCGGGATCGCGCTTCCCGGGGGGGACGGCTGGGCGTCCGGGAGGCAGCTTCGCCGTGGTGTCGGGGGGCGCACCTGGTGGCTTCCCCTTGGCGGGAGGCTTCCGGGTGCTATCCGATAGACTATCGGCCTCCGGTTCGAGATACAGACCCGATGCAGCGGAATCTACTCGTACTGTACGGACGGCACCGGTATCGAAATTCACAAAAATCCGGGCACCCCGTACGTAGTTGATACCTGGCGGGGCTTCCCGCCCCCGGCTATTGGCCATGTGAAAGAGCGAACTGGCATTGCCCATGGCGCGGATCTCGTTGATCTGCGTCTTGCGGGCCGTGTCGGCGCCTACCCGCGGGGTGCTGTCGAAATAGGCGAACACCTTGTCGCCGCGCAGCACATCCTTCTCGGTGGTCTTGATGCGCAAGCTGTCGGGCGTGCCGATCGCCACGGCTCCCCCCACGGCGTGCACCTCGCGGACGCGCTTGTCTTCGAGGCGGATGCGCAGCGAATCGGCTTCCACATCCTGCTGCGGCGTATGGGCCTTCGCGCGGCCGGGGCCAAAGGCAAACGCCTCCTTCAGCAAGCGCGTTTCGAGGCGCAGATCAATACGCTCGGCGTCGAGCACCATGTCGTCGTTGGTGGCGGACGACTTGTGCAGGGCGACGACTCGATCGAGCTCGCGGTTCGTGCTGTACATGTCGATCGTATCACCGACGAGCGTGAAACGCTGTGCGGTATCCCGATTGGTGACACGAGCCCCACGCACCAGCCGGGCCTTTTCCTTGATCTTGTCGAAGGAGGCCGAGTCGGAGCGTCCGTTGAGCTGATCGCGGTCGATGACCACGTCGCCCCATGCCATGAGCAGCGAGTCGCCCGCGTCTTCGAAGCGGTTGGCCACGATCACGGTCGGCGGACTGTTGCGGCCGAGGCTGTCCTTCTCGATGACGCGCGCGGTGGACCGGGTCGGCGCAATCATGCGCGAGACCGGACGGTCCGGCATCGCGCGGTAGTACTCGATGGCAGGACCGGAAAAGCTGCTGCCCGTGCCGAGTTGTGTGGCGGTGACGTTGCCGTCCGCGTACAACCGGCCTTCACGCGTGAAGTAAGTGGCGTGCGAGGCAATGATCTGCACCTTGCCCGGCTCCTCGTACATCACGTTGCCGTAGAGATTCACGATCCCGGGCGCCTGAAACTGCTCTGCGCTATCGGCGCGAATGCGGTTGTTCTCACCCTGGCAATGGCCGACAAAACCGCCGCCGATGAACGTGTTCGAGATCGAATCGGTCACCCGGCTGTACAGCAGGCGGGTTTCCGGCGGTGAGTCGGCGAAGTCCATCACGCACGGACGACTGGCCGGCTTGGCTTTTTTCTTCGCTTCGGCGGCACGGGTCAGCGAATCGGCCCGGGCGGTGCTGTCGCGAATGAGTTTGATGCGTGCCGCTTCTTCAGCCGCCGCCGCGGTGGCGCGGGCAATGCTGTCGGCACGCGCCGCTGAATCGGGGCGAGCGGCGCTATCGCGGACGGGCGCCGGCGGACGTGCCGAATCGGCGGGCACCGGTGGAGTGACCGCCACACCGGATGGTGGTGTCTGGGTTGGCGCCGGCTTGGGCGTACCCCCACTGCCACGACTGAACACGCCACAGCCTGCACCGATGGTGAGCAGGGCGACCAGCGCCAGGCGGGTGCCGGCACGAAGCTGCGCCGACGCAATCTTGCTCACCGCGTGGGTACCTGCACCGGCGCTGCGCCCTTGCACTCCTTGAGGCAGCGGAAGTTGGTCAGGCGCGGATCGGACTCGAAGCCCATGCCTGTGAACACCTTGTTCGGTTCGTTCAACACAAACGCCGAATCCGTGAAGAACTGATTGCGAACCTGATCGAACACGAGCTGCTGGGAAGTGAGACGCTTGCCGTCCTCACGCACCACCACCACATCACCCCGCGCTTCGATGCGCGAGAGTCGCATGTTGTAGGTCCCGGCGCGCGAGGTCATGACACCGTCCTTCTGCCCCAGCGAATTGTAGAACGTGAGATTGATCCGCCGCAGTTCGAGACGGGTGCCATCGTCGTAGGTGAACGAGGTATCGGCGAGCAGCTCGCCTTTACTCACCCCTTTATCGGTCAGCACCACCCGAGCCCCGAAGGCAATCTGATCGGCCGAATCGGGCAACAGCGACTTGGCCGCCACCGGTGCCTTGGCTTTGGCCTTGCCTTTGCGCGGACAGGCCGCTCCCGCCAGCATCACCACACCGGCCATGACCATCATGGCGCGTCCTGTCAGGCGCTGCCAGGACGCGTCACGTACGCGTGCCGCAAAAGGCCCGATGTGCATCACACCGCTCCCGCGCGCATGAGATCGTGCAGGTGCACGACGCCGACCAGTCGCTCGTCGGCGTCAATCACCGGCATTGCCATGATGCCATGCGTTTCCATGCGATGCACTACAGCACTCCCCAGTTCATGATCCACCGCCAGTCGCGGTGTAGCTGACATCACCGACGCGACCGGCATCGACAGCACATCGGCCTGTCGCTCCAGCAGTCGTGTCAGGTCGCCTGCCGTGACGACCCCGGATACGCGTCCCTGTTCCACCACCACGGCGATACCGCGGCGTCCAGCCAGCAGGACGACCGCTTCCCGCATGGTCGCCTGCCGATCCAGCGTTGGGAGATTGGTTTGCTCCATCACATCTCGTACCCGCGTGAGCAACTTGCGGCCCAATGCGCCGCCCGGATGGAACCGGGCAAAGTCTTCGGCCCGGAAGCCTTTCTGCTGTAATACCGCCACTGCCAGCGCATCACCCAGCGCCATGGTGACGGTGGTGCTGGTCGTGGGCGCGAGGTCGTGCGGGCACGCCTCCTCCTTCACCAGCAAATCGAGCGTGACATCGGCGTGGCGGGCCAGACGTGATCCGGCCACCGCCGTCATCGCGATCATCCGCACCCCAAGGCGCGCCAAGGCTTCGATGAGTCCGAGCAGCTCGTCGCTTTCGCCACTCTTGGAGATGAGAATGGCCACATCGTCGGGGCCGACAATGCCCAGGTCACCGTGCACACTCTCCACGGGATGCAGGAACATGGCCGGTGTGCCCGTCGACGTGAACGTCGCCGCCATCTTGCGGGCCACGAGTCCCGACTTGCCCACACCGGCGACAATCACACGGCCGCGGCATTCGGTGAGTAACTGCACGGCGTGCACAAACTCATCGCCCAGTGCGGTCTCGGATGCACGCAGCGCTTCGGCCTCGAGCGCCAGCACACGACGGCCGCGCTCGAGAATGGTGGTCGTGTCCGACGCGGTCATGCGCTCGCCCCCACGTCGGCCGTGCCTTCGACCGGCACACTGCGGCTTTGCACATATCGCTCCACGGCGTCGATCCATTCGCCGCGCGCGTCGAGCAGGGCTTCGGTGAATTCACGTACCGCGCCATGGCCACCGTGTTTCTGCAGGTGCAGCTTTGCCGTGCGTCGCACTTCCGGAACGGCATTGCCGACCGCCACGGGAAGGCCGACCACGCGCATGACGGCGAGGTCGGGCAGATCATCGCCGACAAACGCCACCTGATCCAACGTGATGCCCCGCTGCGTGCACAGGGTCTGCAACGCCGGCAGCTTTCTGGCGTGGCGATCCTGGATACACGTTTCGATCTGCAGTTCACGGGCGCGCTGCGCGACGCTGTCGGAGACACGGCCGGTGATGATGGCCAGTTCGAGTCCACACGAGCGAAGCAACACGGTGCCCAGACCGTCCTGAATATCGTAGCGCTTCAGTTCGAACGGTGCGCGGGCTTCGTTGGTGCCGGCGCCGAGATAGATGCCACCATCGGTGAGCACACCATCCACGTCGAAACACACGAGGCGTATGCGTCGCGCCAGCGCAGGATCGATGCGCGGCGTGTCCACCACGAGCGGCGGCAACGAATCACGCATGTTCATCGGGTGACACGGTCCCAGATGTCGACGGCACGGGCCACGAGATCGCCGAGTTCGTGAAGCGGGATCATGTTGGGCCCATCGCTGGGCGCACGATCGGGGTCGGGGTGTGTCTCGAGGAACAGTCCCTGCGCGCCGGAGGCGATGGCGGCCAGCGTCAGCGACGGAATGAACTCGCGCGCGCCACCACTCGTGCCGCCGGCGCCCTGCCCTGGCCGCTGCACACTGTGGGTCGCATCAAAGATGGCCGGCACACCGCAGGCCTCACGCATGCGGGCAAAGCTGCGCATGTCGACGACTAGGTCTCCGTACCCGAAGAAGGTGCCGCGCTCGGTCACCGCCAACGCGCCGGCTTCACGGCCGGCCAGCACCGCACCGGCTTCCACCTTGCGAATCGCGCCGCGCATGCCTTCGGGGTGCATCCACTGCCCCTTCTTCACGTTCACCGCCTTGCCCGTCGCTCCAGCGGCCAGCAGCAAGTCGGTCTGACGGCAGAGGAACGCCGGGATCTGCAATACGTCCACGACCTGCCCCGCTGCCGCGCACTGCGAGGCTTCGTGCACATCGGTGAGGATGGGCAATCCGGTGGCAACACGCACACGATCGAGTGCGGCGAGTCCTTCCTGAAGCCCCGGTCCACGCACGCCATCCACGTTGGACCGGTTCGCCTTGTCGAAGCTGGCCTTGTAGATGATGCCACCCGGCACCTGTTCGGCGAGGCGAGCCAGCGTCTCGCCGACGCGCAGGTTGAGCGCATCATCTTCGAGCTGACAGGGGCCCGCAATCAGGAACAGTCGATCGGCCGGAAGCTGCGATGTCATACGATCGTCGCTCACTGCGCGACGTGTTCGAGCGGCGGCGACACGGCCTCCGTCGCGGACGCGGCGTCCTGTTCCCGGCGCCGACGTGCCGATGCGGCCACAAAGCCGGCGAACAGCGGATGCGGACGCAGTGGACGGGACTGCAGCTCCGGATGGAACTGGCACCCGATGAACCACGGATGGGTGGGCAGTTCGATCATCTCCACCAACGTCTCGTCGGGCGACAGTCCACTGAGACGCATGCCGTGTTCGATGAACCGCTCGCGATACCGGTTCGACACCTCGTAACGATGACGATGGCGTTCGCTGACTTCCGGCTGTCCGTAAATCTCGGCGGCGCGTGAGCCGCGCTGCAGACGGCACGGGTACGCACCCAGGCGCATGCTGCCGCCCTTGTCGGTGACTTCGCGCTGCGAGTCCATGAGCGACACGACCGGGTTGCTGCACTCCGGCGCAAACTCGCTGGAGTGACTGTCGTCGAGTCCGAGCACATTGCGCGAGAACTCGATGATGGCCACCTGCATGCCGAGGCAGATGCCGAAGAACGGCAACTGCATCTCGCGGGCCGCACGGATGGCTTCGATCATGCCTTCCACACCACGCACGCCAAATCCACCGGGCACCAGCAAACCATGGTACTGCGACAGGATTTCGCGCGCCTTTTCCGGCGAGGTGAAGTTGTCGCTGGAGGTCCACGCCAGGTCCACACCGACATCATTCGCGATGCCACCGTGGATCAGCGCTTCCTGCACGCTCTTGTAGCTGTCGATGTAGTCGGTGTACTTGCCCACCACGCAGATGCGCACACGCTCACGCGGATTGGTCACGCGCTGCACCATGCTGCGCCAGGCCGAAAGATCGGGCGTGGGTGCGGTGAGTCGCAGACGTTCCATGACCCGATCGGCAAAGCCCTGCTGCTCGAACGACAGCGGGATTTCGTAGATGGTCGGCACATCGGGGCTTTCGATGACAGCGCCGAAGTCGACGTTGCAGAACAAACCGATCTTGCGCTTCACATCGTCCTGCAGCGGCTTCTCGCTGCGGCAGATGAGGAAGTCGGGCTGGATACCGATTTCCATCAGCTCGCGCACGGAATGCTGCGTGGGCTTGGTCTTCACTTCACCGGCCGCCGCGATGTACGGCACCAGTGTGAGGTGCACAAACAGCGCGTTTTCCTTGCCCACTTCGCGACGGAACTGACGAATGGCTTCGAGGAACGGCAGCGATTCGATGTCGCCCACCGTGCCACCGATTTCCACGAGCACCACATCATTGCCCGGTGCGATGCGCTTGACGGCGTTCTTGATCTCGTCGGTGATGTGCGGAATGACCTGCACCGTGGAGCCGAGGTATTCGCCGCGGCGTTCCTTGGTGATCACGTTCGAGTAGATGCGCCCGGTGGTGATGTTGTTGGCCTGGGAGAGCGGCCGGTCGAGAAAGCGCTCGTAGTGACCGAGGTCGAGATCGGTTTCGGCGCCGTCATCGGTGACAAACACTTCGCCGTGCTGGAACGGTGACATGGTGCCCGGATCCACATTGAGATAGGGATCGAGCTTCATCATGGTCACGCGGAAGCCGCGCTCGACGAGCAGTCGGCCCAGCGATGCGGCGGCGATTCCCTTGCCCAGCGACGACACGACACCGCCGGTCACGAAGATGTACTTCGGGGCAGACGCCTGACCCGGAGGGGTGAGGATGGTGGACATCAGCGGGATCTCGCGAGAAAACGTGAACGTCGACGCATCAGTTCCGCATCATGCGGAACGATACGCCGACGAATTGGCAGCATGCAGGACGTCCCAATGCGTGTTGGCACGCACCAAGTCGTCTTCGGTATCGATGCCCCCTTCGGTGGCTGCGACGGTGGTGACACCGATCGACAAGCCGTGCGCGAGAGGACGGAGTTGTTCGAGCCGCTCGATCAGCTCGAGCGGGTGTGGAGGCCAACTGACCCATTGCTGCAGCGCCTGCCGCGCATAGGCATAGACCCCCACGTGTTGCCGGACGAGCGGTGCGAGCACCGCCGCATCGGAGGCGTCCCGCAGGAACGGAATCGCCGCCCGTGAAAAATAGAGGGCGCGCCGGTCGTCGGCGCATACCACCTTCACGACATCCGGTCGCTGCAATGTGTCCACAGACACCGGCACGGCGGCGGTCCCGATGGGTGCCAGCCCCGACGTCACGATTTCCACCGCGCCGGCGAGGGCTTCCCGGGAGACAAACGGCTCGTCTCCTTGCACATTGAGGAGGACGTCAAAACTGGAAAACTCCGGTTGGGCGGCGACCTCAGCGACCCGATCCGTGCCGCTGGGGTGGTCCGCCCGGGTCATGACCACCGGGATACCATGTCGGGCGCAGGCTTCCTGCACTTCGGGATGGTCGGTGGCGACGACACAGTGATCGGCGACGCCCAGCTGTACCACACGCTGGTAGACCCGGACCACGATGGGTTCACCTCCGAGGAGGCGAAGCGGCTTGCGGGGCAGCCTGGTCGCGCCAAGGCGCGCCGGAATCACCGCGAGAACTGGCATCAGATGGGGCACTCGCCGCGCTGGATGCCGATGGGTTGAGTCACTGTTGCAGCAAATTTCACGCCAAGTAAGATACGCCGTTCGGTCCGCGAAGGCAAACAGGATCGCGCGTCACCTCCCTTCCCGCAGGTATGCCGACAACGACGTGGTGGATTGGCTTCAACGCCCTGGTGCTGGTGCTCCTGGCCCTCGATCTCGGGGTGTTCAATCGCAAGGCGCACGCGGTGTCGGTCAAGGAGGCCCTCGGCTGGAGCGTGGTCTGGATCTCGCTTGCCATTTCGTTCGGGCTGTGGATTGGCCACGAAATGGGACGCCAGTCGATGCTGGAGTTTTATGCCGGCTATCTGGTGGAACAGGCGCTGTCGGTGGACAACCTGTTCGTGTTCATCCTGATCTTCGGCTACTTCCGGATTCCGGCCGAGTTGCAGCATCGCGTGCTGTTCTGGGGCATTCTCGGCGCGCTGCTGATGCGCGGGGCCATGATCGGGGCCGGCGCGGTGCTGATCGCGCAGTTCCACTGGGTCATCTACATCTTCGGGGCGTTCCTGGTCATCACCGGTATCCGGATGGCCATGGGGGGCAATGAAGAAATCGAGCCAGAGGCCAACCCGGTCATTCGGCTCGTCCGCCGAATCATTCCCATCACCACCCGCTTCCACGGCGAGCACTTCTTCGTGCGGGAGTCGCTCACACCGGGCGGCGCCGTTCGGTTGATGGCGACTCCGCTGTTCGTGGTGTTGGTGCTGGTGGAGACCACCGATGTGGTGTTCGCCGTGGATTCCATCCCGGCCATTTTTGGTGTGACCCGGAACCCGTTTCTGGTCTATACCTCGAACGTGTTCGCCATTCTGGGACTGCGTTCGATGTACTTCGTGCTCGCCAACGTGATCACCAAGTTCCACCTGCTCAAGTACGGGCTCTCGGTGGTGCTGGTGTTCGTGGGCGTGAAGATGCTGGTGTCGGAGATCCGGCCCATTGGCATCGGGGTGTCGCTTGGTGTGGTGGCGGCGGTGCTGATCGGCAGTGTGCTGCTGTCGCTGGTCATCCCGCCGAAAGCGCGGTCCTGAGTCGCTCGCAATCCTTACGGAACGAACCGCATCCCCACCCCGAATGCGGACATTCTCAGTGTCTGGCCGAGGTGGTCACCGAACCAGGCATGCGCAGCGGAGATCGTGAGTCCCACCTTGCTGCGCGGCGGGAAGATGATGTCGACCCGGGCCTGCGGCGCGTTCTTGGCGCCGCCCCATTCGCGGTGGTAGCGAGCTACACCGCCCTGCAGGCGTAGAATGATGGATTGGTCGTGATACGCCACGCCGGTGAGCAGCGCACCGCGTGGCGAGACGTCCATGTGGCCGACACAGCCGGTGTGCCCCTCCGCCATCATGCAGTCCAGATCTTCCCCACTGCCGGCCAATTTGCCGGCAATCTGTGCGCTGCCCACCCAGGACAGGCGTGTCCCGCGCACGATGGGAGTGCTCACACCCACGGCGCCGTGAAGCCATCTGCTGTTGATGTACCGGTCGTCCAGATTCGGCCAGAGAACGAGCAGTTCGGCCTCGATGCTCGGCCGCAGTTGCGCTTCGATCGAAGCCGGAGCGGTGGCCACCAGCGCCACCAACGTGAGGACGAGCGACAAGGTGCGGCGCATGGCAAGGACGGTTCGGGTAGGGTGAACGGCCGGTCTTTGGGTTTCGGGACGCGTGTCCCTGGGCCCGCGACGCGGCGGGTCATCGGCAAACCTGCTACACGCGTCCTGCGACCACTGTTCTCGCCATGGCCAGGAAATTCACCAGCAGCGTACGGCCGTGCTCGGTGAGAATCGACTCGGGGTGGAATTGCACACCCCACACCGGATGGGTGCGGTGCTGGAGTGCATGAATCTCCGTGGCGTCATCGGTGGCCACCGCGGTCACCAGCAGGTCGGCGGGCAGCGTCTCACGCTTCACCACGAGGGAGTGGTAGCGCATCACGCCAAAGGGCGACGGCACATTGGCGAAGAGGCCGGTGCCGTCGTGCACCAACTGCGACATCTTGCCGTGCATGACACGCGAGGCGCGTACCACATCGCCGCCGTAGGCCTCGCCGATGGCCTGGTGCCCCAGGCACACGCCCAGCAGCGGGATCTGGCCGCCGTAGCGCCGGATCACGTCCACCGAGATACCGGCCTCACGCGGGGAGCACGGTCCGGGCGACACCACGATCGCGTCGGGCTGCATGTCACCCACCTGGTCGACGGTGAGCGCGTCATTGCGGTGCACCTCGATCTGCTCGCCGAGCTCGCCGAAGTACTGGACCAGGTTGTACGTGAACGAGTCGTAGTTGTCGATGACGAGCAGCATGACGGCATGGGCTGGCGCGCCGGGCCGGTGGCTCAGGCGCGCGGGTGAAACTGGCGATGCACACGTCGAAGATACTCAGGATCTGTTCGCCAAGTCATCGACCAGGGCAGATCCGGAGATTCTGGTCCGGCACACGCCTGCGCCATCCCCGCGTCAGGGCGTTACCGTGATGGCGAGAAAGCCCATGGGGATGGCATTGCGCTCTGCGCGGATTGTGGCGTTTCCTAGGCCTGCAGCCCGGACCAGACCGGTCACGGAGTCGATTCTGGCGATCGTAGAATCGCTACTGCTGTATCGCCAGACGTAGTGGACTGGCCTAGTGCCCCCGCATGTGGTGGCGGAAGCGCTGGCCGTGGTCGTGTCTCCCACGCGTAGTGTTTGCCTGCTGCTCTCGACAACGACTGTAAGCTCTGCGGTACAAACGGAAATCGGAGTATCTCTGCAGGAGGCCAGTAGGAGGAACGGCATGCAGAGTGCGGTCACCCACCCCCGCTTGCATGACGTGCCGCTGATCAAGCTCGACGTGGACATGGATTCTCCGATTCGAACTCGGTACTCGTTGAATGACGCAGGAGTATCAGAGCACCAGCGTCCGCAAAAGTTCCCGACCGCATTTTGCGTCGACAACAAGCGACCCTCAGGGCTCCGCTTGTCTCGCGAGCATTGATTCAGGCGCGCGGGTGAAACTGGCGATGCACACTGCGCAGATACTCACGGTCCACGTGAGTGTAGATCTGCGTGGTGGCGATATCGGCATGCCCGAGCATCTCCTGCACCGCACGGAGGTCCGCGCCCCCTTCGAGCAGGTGCGTGGCAAAGGAGTGACGGAGCGTGTGTGGCGACACGGGCTTTTCGATCCCCGCCATCCCCACGTACTTACGGACGAGCTTCCAGGCACCCATGCGCGACAACGGTGCCCCGCGGCCATTGAGAAACAGAATGCCTTTGCCACCGCCTCGCTCGAGTACGGGCCGCAATTCGCGCAGGTACACCGCGACAGCGCCAATCGCGCTCCGACCAATGGGCACCAGACGTTCCTTGTTACCCTTGCCCAGGACCCGCACCAGACTGTCCTCGAGCATCACGTCCTTCACCGACATGCCGATCCACTCCGACACCCGCAGACCGGCGCCGTAGGCCAGCTCCAGCATGGCGCGATCACGAAACGCGAGACGCTCGTCGAGTCCGGGGGCTGCGAGCAGGCGGGTGACTTCGTCCACCGACAATACCTCGGGCAACGTACGCCACCGCTGCGGGCTATCGAGCCGCTCGGTGGGATCGGTGGTCACCAGTCCTTCTGCCACCATGATGCGGAACCAGGTGCGCAGCGCCGAGATGTTGCGACGGATGGAGCTGCCGGCGAGGCCCAGATCCTTGAGGTGGTACACGAACTCACGCAGTGCCGCCGGCGTGATGTCCTTGGCCTGGGTGATGCCCATGGCGCGCATTTGCGCGGCGCAGCGGATCACGTCGCGGCGATAGGCTTCGATCGTGCGTGGCGATGCGCCCTCTTCGATCTGCAACGCGTCTTCGAAGGCCTGCAGATGAAAGCCGCGACGCAGCGCGCGCTCTGCTTCCGATGGCGCGTCGGGCGCGGACTCACGCATCGGGCGCTTCGCTCCGACGACCACGCGTACGCCACCACCACACCAACGCCACCACCAGTGCGATGCCCACGGCGATCGCGCCGATCATGCGCTGCTGACCCGCAATGCGGATGAGCACCGCTTCGGCGTTGGCTCCCGCGCGAAACGCCAACAGACAGACCAGTCCGTACCAGGCGCCCGAAGCCAAGGACATGGCGATGCCGGCGCGCACCGCGCCAATACCCAACGCACCCGCCACCGGCGGAACCACGGCCCGAACGGCTGGCAGAAAACGACTCACCACCACGGCAAACATGCCCTGGGTGGCAAATCGATTGGCAAACCGCTCGCTCATATCGGGCGGCAACAGTGCGGGAAAACGGCGCGAAAGCCACGGCAGTCCGTACCGGTGACCAATCCAGTACATGAACATCGCCCCGCCGATATTGCCCACCATCGTCGCGCTCCACACACCCAGCGCCGTGCCATTGCCACGGGCAGCCACGAAGGCACCGAGCGCAATCACCGTGTCGGCCGGCAGTGGTGGAAACACGTTTTCGGCAAATGCCGCGAGCATGATCGCGCCATACATTAGCGGATCCGGCAGCGACGTCAGCCAGTCGAGCAATTCAAGCATGGGTACCGGGCTCCATCCAGGGTTGGTGCAGTGCCCGGGGTGCAGCGCCCCTGATCAACGTCAGAGGGTGCTGGAGCCGATGGCCAGAATCGTGGCTGTGGCAATGACGCCGAGGCCTTCTTCGCGACCGATCCACCCGAGTCCTTCGTTGGTCTTACCCTTCACGAAGACTTCTGTGCTGTTCACGCCCAGCACGGTGGCCAGTCGGTCGCGCATGGCCGCGCGGTGCGGGCCAATCTTGGGTTGTTGTGTGATGACCGTGATGTCCACGTTGCCCACGCGCCAGCCTGCCGCGTGCAGTCTTGACACCGCGGCTTCGAGCATGACCACGGAATCCTTGCCTTTGTTGGCCGCATCCGTATCGGGAAACATCTCTCCGATGTCGCCAAGCCCTGCGGCCCCGAGCAGCGCATCGGTCACCGCATGACAGATGGCATCTCCATCCGAATGGCCTGCACAATGCCGGTCGGACGGGATATCGATACCGCCCAATCGCATCGGGCCCCCTTCGCCAAACCGATGCGAGTCGTAGCCGATCCCCACACGCAACAAAAGACTCATCGACTCAGGCGGCCGCGGGAGCCGTGGGGGCGGCGGTCGCCGCCGACGCCGTCGCGCTGTCGTTGGTGAGCAACGAATAGTCTTGCCGACGCCGAGCCGGCGTGAAGCCCGCATCCACGATCAGGCGATCGAGTTCGTCGGTGGTGGTGCGATGTGTGGTATTGGCGGCCGACACCACGTTCTCTTCGATCATCAGCGAACCAAAGTCGTTGCACCCGAAACGCAGCGCCATCTGCCCCACCTTCATGCCCATCGTGACCCAGCTCGACTGCAGGTTGGGCACGTTGTCGAGCACGATGCGGGAAATGGCCACCGTGCGCAGGTAGGTGGTCGCGTCGGTCTTTGGCATGTGCGACATGGCCGGTGTGTTCTCCGGTTGCAACGGCCAGGTGATGAACGCGGTGAAGCCATTGGTGCGCGCCTGCAAATCCCGCACACGCTGCAGATGCTCGATGCGTTCAGCCAGCGTTTCACCGATACCGTACATCATGGTGACCGACGTCTTCATGCCTTCGTTGTGCGCGAGCTCCATGATCTCGAGCCAACGGTCAGCACCGGCCTTCTTGGGCGCGGCAATATCACGCACCCGCTGCACGAGAATCTCGCCACCACCACCCGGGATGGAATCGAGACCGGCCGCCTTGAGTTCGCGGATCACGTCCCGTGCATCCATGCGGAACCGTGTGGCGAAGAAGTCCACTTCGCTGGGCGAGAATCCGTGAATGTGAATCGGATGATGCCGCTTGATGTAGCGCATCAGGTCCAGATACCACTCGAACGGGATGTACGGATTGTGCCCGCCCTGAATGAGGATCTGCACGCCGCCGAGGGCCTTGGTTTCCTCGATCTTGTCGCCGATCTGCTCGTACGACAGCGTATACCCTTCCCCGTTCTTCGGACGGCGATAAAACGCACAGAAGCCGCAATCCGCCACACACACGTTGGTGTAGTTGATGTTGCGGTCGACGATGTACGTCACGATGCCGTGCGGATGTTTGGCCTCGCGGACACGGTCCGCTTCGAGGCCAAGTTCCAGCAAGGGCGCGTTCGTGTAGAAGTCGAGCAGGTCACGCATGGCGGCGACTCGTTTCGGGCAAAGATGCGGTCAGGCGGCCGGCAGGAAGGCCAACGTCCCATTGGGGACGCGACCAGCCAACACCAGCCGACGGAAAAACTCGGTCAACCCCGCGAGGTGCGGGTACGACAAGCGATAATCCAAACCGGCGAAATACTCGGCGCAGGTCTCCACCGGCACGCCGCTCGATTCGGAGGCCTGCTGTGACAGGATATCGAGATGCTCGAGTCCCCAGTCACGCGAGGCGATCAGTGAAGCATGGGCCGACAGCGCTTCGTGCACCGGCGTGGCGCGTCGCGCCACCCACACCGCAAATACGAAGGGCAGTCCGGTCCAGGCCTTCCACGCGGCACCCAGATCTTCGCGCCATGGATACCGCTCAGCCCAGGCGCCACCGCGCGTGCTTTCGTCGAACAGCTTGAGCGCCGCATCGCCGATCACCAGGCGCGCGTCGTGCGGTTCTTCTTCAAAGCGCGCGATGTCGGACATCTCGGCGTCACCCGGCACAAATTCCGGGCGACAGCGCCAGACATGTTCGAACAACAGCTCCAGCAGCGCCACCGATGTCATGCTGCTGCGACTCACCACGACGCGCTTTCCCCCGAGATCCTGTGGCGCGCGCTTGCTGAACAGCATCACACTGCGCACCGGGCCGTCGCTGGTGATGCCGATCTCGGGCAACAGCAGGAGTTTGGTCGCATCCCGGGCGTATTCCACGGCCGACACCACGCTGACATCGAGCTCACCGGCCGCCATCAGCCGATTGAGATCGGTGGGCACGCCGTTCACCAGCGTGCCCGCCAGCGGTACGATGCCACGATCAATGGCCCCGTACACCGGATAGCAGTTGATATACCGGATGCGACCGACGCGCAGCATGCTCAGGACGCCGCGGCTGTGATGAGATCCGACGCCGGCGCGTCAGGCGCGGCCTCTCCCGTCTCGTCCGGGCCAAACTCACGCAGGACGTGGTAGAACGAATCCCGTTCGGCCGGAACCTTCCCTGCTCCACGGATCAGTGTGAGCAGTTGCGGCAAGGTCATGCCCTGCGGCGTGTGGGCGCCCACCGCATGATAGATCTTCTCGCGCACCACCGTGCCTTCGATGTCATTCACGCCGAAGTGCAGCGACAACTGCGACACGGCTGACGTCACCATGATCCAGTGCGACTTGATGTGTTCGAAGTTGTCGAGGAACAACCGGCCGACGGCGAGATTGCGCAGGTCGTCGGCGCCCGTGGTGGACGTACCCTGACGGCCCAGTGTCTTGCCCAACTCGTTGTCATCGGGGTGGTACGCCAACGGGATGTAGGCGAGGAATCCGCCGGTTTCGTCCTGCAGGTCGCGCAGCATCTCGAGATGCTGCATGCGATCCTCGATGGTTTCCACATGCCCGTACAACATGGTGCAGTTGGAGCGAATGCCCAACTGATGCGCGGTGCGGTGCACGTCGATGTAATCGGTGCCGCCGAGCTTCTTGGTGGCGATCACGTCACGCACGGCGGCGCTGAACGTTTCCGCACCACCACCGGGCAGCGTGTCGAGTCCTGCTTCACGCAGCGCGATGAGCACGTCCGCGCGGCTCATCTTCTCGATGCGCGCGATGTGTGCGATTTCGACGGCGGTGAGCGCCTTGATGTGCACCTGCGGGTGCCGCTCCTTGAGCGCGCGGAACAGCGTCTGGTAATACTCGAGCCCCGCCTGCATATCGAGGCCACCGACGATGTGAAACTCGCGCGTGATGGTCCCGTCGGCGCGGTCGGACTCGACCAGGGCTTGTTCCAGCGTGTACCGATAGGCGCCCTCTTCCTTGGGCAGGCGCGCGTATCCGCAGAAGGCGCACGTGGTGCGCAACACGCAGATGTTGGTGGGATTGATGTGCTGGTTGGACGCGAACGTGACGCGATCCCCGTGACGGGCGCGATTCGCGGCATCCGCCATGGCTCCCACGCCGAGCAAGTCGGGGGAGCGAAAGAGCACCACACCATCCGCAACGGTGAGGCGCTCCCCGTCGATCAGCTTCTGGCCGATCGGGAGGAGCGCCGAATCGCGCAGCCTGGACAGATCAAACGGGACAGCGAGCGGCATCAGGATACATCCGACGTTGGCGCGACCACCCGTGCTTGCGGGCCGTCGCGCGTCACCTCGACCGATGTCCCGACGGTGCTATTCGGTAAACCGTCGGATTGCGATCGAGACGTTGTGACCACCGAAACCAGAGCTGTTCGACATGGCGATAC
This sequence comes from Gemmatimonas aurantiaca T-27, assembly GCF_000010305.1. NCBI lineage: Bacteria > Pseudomonadati > Gemmatimonadota > Gemmatimonadia > Gemmatimonadales > Gemmatimonadaceae > Gemmatimonas > Gemmatimonas aurantiaca. Next base: position 1,956,570 of record NC_012489.1, read on the forward strand.
GCACCGGACGCGCCTTGGGCGTGTTGGGCGTGACGTCCAGGTCGCACTCGGGATCGGGAGTCGCGTGATTGATCGTGGGGGGAATCATGCCGTCGCGCACAGCCAGCGCGCAGGCGATGAATTCCACACCCCCGGCAGCGCCGAGCAGGTGCCCGGTGGCCGACTTGGTGGAGCTGACGGACAGCGCCTTCGCATGCTCGCCAAACACCGACTTGATCGCCTTGATCTCGTTGGCGTCGTTGAGCGGCGTGGAGGTACCGTGCGCGTTGATGTAGTCGACTTCCGTAAGGTCGAACCCACCGTCCTTGATGGCCTTGCGCATGGCGCGCTGCAGGCCTTCGTGGGCGTCGGGCTGGCCTGTGAGGCTGTAGGCGTCACCGGTGGCGCCGTAGCCGATCACTTCGCCGTAAATGCGCGCTCCGCGGCGGCGGGCGTGTTCGAGTTCTTCGAGCACCACCACACCGGCGCCTTCGCCCAGTACAAACCCGTCACGCGTCGCATCGAACGGCCGCGAGGCGGTGGCCGGCGAATCGTTGCGCTCCGAGAGCGCGGTCATGTTGCCAAAACCACCGATGGCCATGGGCAACACCGACGCTTCCGAGCCGCCGGTGATCATGACATCGGCATCTCCGTACACGATGGTACGGAACGCCTCACCGATGGCGTGAGCACTGGTCGAGCACGCCGATACCGTGGCGTAGTTGGGCCCCTTGGCGCCGAAGCGCATGGAGACCACACCCGCGGCGATATCGACGATGTACATCGGCACGAAGAAGGGCGAAATGCGCCGGTTACCGGAATTGATCAGCACCGAGTGCTGCTCTTCCATGGTTGCCAGGCCGCCGATGCCACTGCCGATGATGACGCCGCAGTCTTCCGGCACAAAATCACCGGACGCGAGGCCGGCATCCTGCATCGCCTGCACGGACGCCGCCATCGCGTACTGTGTGTACAGGTCCGCACGCTTCGCTTCCTTGCGGTCCATGTACAACCCAACATCGAAGCCCTTCACCTCACAGGCGAAGTGCACCTTGAAGGCGCTGGCATCGAACTTCGTGATTGGTGCCCCGCCGGACACCCCAGCCAGCAGCGACTGCCAAGTCGTCGCCACGTCGTTTCCGACAGGCGTGACCGCCCCGAGCCCCGTGACGACGACCCGCCGCCGCATCAGCCGCCGACCTTCGCCTCGAGATAGGCGACCGCGTCACCCACCGTGCGGAGCTTCTCGGCGTCTTCGTCGGGGATGTCGATGTTGAATTCCTTTTCGAACTCCATCACCAGCTCGACGATGTCGAGCGAGTCGGCGCCGAGGTCCTCGATGAAGCTGGCTTCGGGGGTCAGCTTCTCGCGCTCCACGCCGAGTTCCTTTTCGATGATGTCCTTGATCTTCGACGCGTGATCCGCCATGGGAACGGTTCCTCTGGAGTTGTTTGAAAGTGAGAGTGGGAAGTTAGCCAGTGCGCTGCACCACAGGGAGGGCCTTCGATTTCCAGGCCCATCCTGACGGTCGCGTCACATTACGAGGCCACCATCTACCACGAAGACCTGGCCCGTCACATAGCTGGTCAGGTCGGAGGCGAGCACGAGTACCATGTTCGCCACATCATCCGGTGTGCCCAGGCGCTCGAGCGGAATGTTGGTGCTCAAGCTGGCTCGCGCTTCCGGTGTCATTGCGGCCGTCATGTCCGTCTCGATGAAGCCCGGAGCCACGACGTTGGCCAGGATGTTCCGCGATGCGAGTTCCTTGGCGATCGACTTGGTCATGCCGATCAGCCCGGCCTTGCTCGCCGCGTAGTTCACCTGCCCCTTGTTGCCCATGATGCCCACGACGCTGGCCATGTTGATGATCCGGCCCCAGCGGCGCTTCATCATGCCACGGGTGGCGGCGCGACAGGTCGCGAATGCGCCACGCAGGTTGGCATCGATCACCGCGTCCCAATCATCGTCCTTGAGACGCATCATGAGATTGTCGCGCGTGAGCCCTGCATTGTTCACGAGAATATCGAGCTGACCGAAGTCCTTTTCGACCGCTTCGATCAGCGCGGCCGCCTGCGCCGTGTCCGACACATCCGCCGCATACCCGCGGGCTTCCACACCGGTGGCCGCCGAAATCTCCTGCGCCGCCGCCGCTGCCTTCTCCGCGTCCCGACCCGTGACCGCGACACGAGCGCCGGCACGAGCCAGCGTTTCCGCGATGGCGCGGCCGATGCCGCGCGTAGAGCCCGTCACGAGCGCCACGCGCCCCGTCAGATCGATCGTCGGGTGTGCCATCAGCTCTCCTGCTGTGCGAGTTCGAGCAGCTTTTCCACTTCGGCCACCGTACCACAGGCCATGGTCTTCACGGAGGGCGCAATGCGGCGGGCCAAGCCGGTCAGCACGGCGCCGGTCCCGATCTCCACAAAGGTGGCGTCCGGGTGCAACTCGGCGAGGGTGCGCATCACACGCGTCCACTGCACCGGCGCGGTGAGCTGCTGCACGAGCAACGCGCGCGCCTCGACGGCGCTGGTGATCGCGGCAGCGTTCACATTGGCCACAACCGGGACACGTGGATCCTGCCACGATTCCGCATCGAGTGCTGCGGAAAGGCCCGCCGCGGCCGGCTCCATGAGCGGGGAGTGAAAGGCCCCACTCACTGGCAGTGGCAGGCAACGCTTGGCACCGGCTTCCTTGGCCAGCTCCATCGCGCGCTCCACGCCGGCCACTTCGCCGGAGATGACCACCTGCTCTTCGCTGTTGTAATTGGCCGGCACCACCAGACCCCGTTCGCTCGTGGCTTGCGCACACAGGTCATCGATGTTGGCCGTCAGCACGCCCAGAATGGCCGCCATGGCACCAGGACGCGCGACACCTTGCTCGTACATCAGGCTGCCGCGCTGGCGCACCATGCGCGCCGCGCCGGCGGCTTCCAGCGCTCCCGTGACGTGATAGGCCGAGAACTCGCCGAGCGAGTGGCCGGCCGCCGCGCGCACCCGTGCACCGATGGTGTCCTTCACAACCGCCCAAACGGCGGCGCTGTGCGCCAGCAGCGCGGGCTGCGCGTTGAGGGTGCGGGTCAGTTCATCGGCGGGGCCTTCGAAGGCCAGCGTGGACAGCGCACTGCCCACGGCATCATCGATGGCGTGAAAGGTCTCGCGTGCCGCAGGAAACGCGTCGTAGAGATCCTTCCCCATGCCCACTTTCTGCGACCCTTGACCGGGAAGCAGCAGCACAAAATCGGTAGCCATCTTCAGGAACCAGCGTTCAGCAGGTGAAGATCAGAAACGCACGACCAGAGAGCCCCACGTGAAGCCGGCGCCAAAGGCTGCGAAGAGCACCGTCATCCCTTCTTTCACGACGCCCTGCCTCACGGCATCGTCGAGTGCGATCGGGATGGAGGCGGCCGATGTGTTGCCGAATCGGTCGACGTTCACGAACACTTTTTCCATCGAGATGCCAGCATGTTTCGCAGTGGCGTCGATGATGCGGATGTTGGCCTGATGCGGAATGAGCAGGTCGACATCGGCGGCCGTCAGGCGGGCCGCGTCGAGGGCACGATCGGTGGCTTCGGCCATGGAGCGCACGGCGTGCTTGAACACTTCACGCCCTGACATCTGCACGTAGTGTTGACGCTTCTCGAAGGTTTCGGGCGAGAAGGGCAACACCCCACCACCGGCGGGACGCCACAACAATTCGGCGAGCGCACCATCTGAACGCATGAAGTGCGAGAGCACACCACGCTGGCCGGTTTCGGACCGCCGCATGACGGTGGCACCGGCCCCGTCGCCGAACACGATGCAGGTGTTGCGATCGGTCCAGTCCACGATGCCGCTCAGGCGTTCGGCACCAATCACGAGCACCGTGTTGGCCGAACCGTTGGCGATGAGTGCTTCCGCCACAATGGTGCTGTACAACCAGCCGGAGCAGGCCGCCGACAGATCGAACGCGGCCGCGCGCGCGCATCCCAGCGCCGTCTGCACTTCCACGGCGGTCGCCGGCAGCAGATGGTCCGGTGAGGCGGTGCCGAGGATGATGATATCCACTTCACCGGGCGTCACTCCCGCGCGATCCATGGCCTGACGTGCGGCCTCGGCGGCGATGGAGGTGAGCGTCTCGCCTTCACCCGCGATGTGTCGCTGGCGGATGCCCGTCCGCTCGATGATCCACTCGTCGTTCGTGTCGACGCCCATCGCCGCGATATCGGCGTTGGTGACGATGCGGCGAGGCACGGCGTGTCCCGTGCCCGCGATGTAGGCAACCGGGCGCTTCATGTGGCCGAACCGGTATCGGAGGCGTCGGGAACGGATTCGGCGAGACGGCGACCGATTTCGTCCGTCATGCCCGACTCCCAGGCGCGAATGGCGACCGCGATGGCATTCTTGATGGCCTTCGGGGAGCTCTTGCCGTGCGAGATGATCGACACGCCGCGCACACCCAGCAGCGGTGATCCACCATACTCGTCGACATCGAACTGCTTGAGGGAGCCCATCACCTGTCGGGGATCGAGCTGCGCGACCTTGGAGACCATGCCGATCAACATGGGGCCGATGCTCTCGTAGAACTTGAGCAGCACGTTGCCCGTGAAGCCGTCGCAGACGACCACGTCGATCGGGCCACGATCGCAGACGCCACGTGGCAGATCACGACCTTCCACATTGCCGATGAAGTTGAGCCCGGCGTTCAGCAACAACTGATGGGCGTCTTTCACGGCGAGATTGCCCTTCTCGGCTTCCTCGCCGACGGACAGCAGTCCGACGGCCGGATTCTCGCGTCCGAGCAGCGCCTTGGCGTACACCGTGCCGATGCGCGCGAACTGCACGAGTTCGGCAGGGGCACAATCGACATTGGCGCCCACATCCAGCACCAGCAGCGGTTGCTGCATGGAGGGGAAGATGGCGCCAATCGCCGGACGGGTCAGGCCCGGGTGCAGCTTGAGTAGCATGAACGACACGGCCATCTGCGCACCGGTGCTGCCGGCGGAGACAAAACCGTGTGCGACTCCGTCGGCGACGCGTTTGACGCCGACGACCATGGAGCTGTTGGGCTTTCGGCGGAGCGCAGCGGACGGCTTGTCCGACATCTCGATGACATCGGGAGCTTCAACGATCGTGATCCGATCACGGACGTGCGCCAACTCGGCGAGCTCGCCGCGCAAGAGCGCGTCGAGTTCGGACTCGATGACGGCCGTCTGGCCGACCAGCTCGATTTCGTGATGCGGGGGCAGCGCTCCGAGCGCATGGAGCGCACCCGCAATGGGGGCCCGGGGGGCAAAGTCACCCCCCATGGCATCCACGGCGATGCGCGCCAAACTTATGCTTCCTGCGCCGCTACCCGCTGCTCACCCGCGTAGTAACCGCATTCCGCACAGACACGATGCGGACGCTTCGCGGCGCTACACTGCGGGCACGACTGGATCACGATGGCGGGCGCTACCTTGTGCGTGTTGCGGGCGCGCTTCCGCCGCTTGGATGTGCGGCGCTTTGGTACGGCCATGGGACTCTGACCTGAACGTTCGAGACAAAAAAGGCCGTCAGGATTGCGGCTCGCGCGCGACGCGCAAACCATCCCAACGGGGATCCGAGGGTGGAGGACAGGTGCATGCCTCCGAATTGCGATCGGTACCGCACGACGGACAGAACCCCTGACAATCTTCCCGGCAGAGCGCAAACGCGGGAACGGCCATCAGCCACTCCTCACGCAACGCCGGACGTAGATCGAGATCCCGCTCACCGGCAGGAATCGGCACGACGTCATCTTCATCCGCCTCGTCGACTTCCGACTCGGCAAACAACAGATGCACCTCGTCCGACACCGGTACCGTGACTTCGCGCAGACACCGCCTGCACTCCGCCACCGCTGCACCCTCGAATCGGCCACTGAAATAAAACCGACCAGCACCCGCACCCGACAGGCGACCGACCACGTGCACCCCGGGTTCCACCGGACGCGCGTCGCTCTCCTGCCACACCGGATCACTCACCTCAAGTGTCCCATCGACACTCTCGGCACCGGCTTCCAAACTGCGGATGTCGAAGTACAGCATAGCCGTTGAAAATAGAGCGGCCGGCCAGCCTACACAAGGGTCCGGCCTGCTCAATTCTCTCTGCCGAGGGCCGCTCAAGTCTCGTGTCCATGCAGACTTAGCGCGCCGCCCCCGGCAGTTGGCCGATCAGCCTGCCAGGACGTCGGCTTCGGCGAAGAAGAAACGGGCTTCGCGCTCGGCATTCTCGTCGGAATCCGACGCGTGAATCGCGTTCCGTCCCTTCGATTCCGCGTACAGCTTGCGCACCGTGCCTTCGGCCGCTTCGGCCGGGTCGGTGGCGCCGATCACCGTGCGCAGCGTGGCCACGGCGTCATCGCGCTCGAGCACCAGCGGCATGCACGGGCCGCTCGTCATGAATTCCACCAGCTCCGGATAGAACCCACGTTCCTTGTGCACGGCATAGAACTCGCCGGCCTGCGCCTGCGTCAGGTGCATCACGCGCGACGCCTTGATCACAAAGCCCGACTTCTCGAGCAGCGCGATGATGAGCCCCGCCTTGCCATTGGCAAAGGCATCGGGCTTCACGATGGTAAGAGTGCGACGACCAGCCATGGGTCAGAATCCGATCAATTTGCGAACGATGTCCCCGCGAGTCAGGAAGCCGACCAAACGGTCGTTCTTCACCACGGGCACCCGGTCGACGTCCTTGTTGAGCATGAGAGACGCCACTTCGGCCAGCGGCTGATCGGGAGCGACACAGAGGACCTGACGGGTCATCAAGTCACTCACCGTTCGACGCGCCGTGGTGGGCGGCTGAGGAGTTGCGACGCCCCCAGCGCGGGGAAGATAACGGCTCACGAGGTCCCGCAGCAGCTCCCGTTCGCTCAACATGCCGACGACCCGGTTGTCTGCGTCCACCACCGGCAATCCGCCGAGGCCGGACCGCACCATTTCGAGGACGGCGCTCTTGAGCGGCGCATCGGGCCCGACGGTGCGTGGCTGGACGGTCATCAACTCCCGGACCGTGAGCTGTGGCGGGAGATCGGTGGCGGTCAGAAACGGCAGGCCCATCACCGCCCCCGGCGTATCGGCGGCCAGCAGGGCGTCCACGTGCGCCGGCTTCGAGAGTGCGCGGGCAAACGCACCCACCACCTGGAGATGCCTGGCTAACTGACGTGGTGGTGAGCACACCAGAATCACGATGCGGGCGCACTGTTTCTCCTCGTCATCGAGGACGCGGCACACCGGCTTCACCGCCCGACCGAGGGCCACCACGAGGTCTTTCACGGCCTCGGTGCGGTAGTGGACCACGAAGGCCCGGTCGGCCAGCCCCACCACGTCCTCGGGGCGCGCCTCCTCGATGCGTTCCTGCAGCAACTCGGGATGCGACAGGCTGCCCCCTTCTTCGAGGCAGCGCGCGAGTTCATGGGCCGCGTCGGCCAGAGTCGCCGCACTCATCGGCACACGCAGGCGTGCGGCGGAGAGCAGGTCTGCGAGGCGTGAAGGCATCAGGCAGTATGGGGGGAAACAGGAACGGGGTACAGGGCCATAGCCCTATACCCCGTTGCACTGTCCGAGAGTCGGATCAGGCCAGACGCGCCTTGATCAGCTCCACGAAGTCGATCGGACGCTGGGCCACGCCCATGCCCGCCGCCTTGAACGAATCGATCTTCTCGGCCGCCGTACCGGCCGAACCGGAGATGATCGCGCCCGCGTGACCCATGCGGCGTCCCGGCGGAGCGGTCTGACCGGCGATGAAGCCCACGACCGGCTTGGTCATGTGCTCCTTGATGAACGTCGCCGCTTCCTGCTCGTCCGTGCCACCGATTTCACCCATCATGGCCACGGCCTTCGTGTTCGGATCCTTCTCGAACGCCGCGAGGCAATCGATGAAGTTGGTGCCGTTGATCGGATCACCACCGATGCCGACGCACGTGCTCTGGCCGATGCCGGCCTTGGTGAGCGCGTTCACGACTTCGTAGGTGAGCGTGCCGGAGCGGCTGACGACGCCGACCGGGCCCGGCGCGCAGATGCGGCCCGGGATGATGCCGACCTTGCTCTCACCCGGCGTGATCAGACCCGGGCAATTCGGGCCGAGCAGGCGGGCGCCATGCTCCTTCACGTACGGATACACCTTGGTCATGTCGAGCACCGGCACGCCTTCGGTGATGCAGACGATGAACTTCACGCCCGCCGCCGCCGCTTCCATGATCGCATCGGCCGCGTACATCGGCGGCACGTAGATCACCGACGTGTTGGCGCCCGTTGCCTGCACGGCATCGTACACCGTATCGAAAATCGGCGCCGTGCCTTCGAACGTCTGACCGCCCTTACCGGGCGTGACGCCGGCCACGACCTTCGTGCCGTACTCGATCATCTGCTTGGCATGGAACGAGCCATCGCGGCCCGTGATGCCCTGCACCACCAGCTTGGTGCTGTTGTCGATGAAAATGCTCACGCGGCACCTCCCTTGGTGGCGAGTTCCACGGCACGCTGCACGGCCGAGTCCATGTCGCTCGACGCGGAGAAGCCATTCTCCTTCAGGATCTGCAACGCGAGCTCCTCGTTGGTGCCAGTGAGGCGGATGACGATGGGCACCTTGAGCGGATTCGCCTTCGTGGCCGTGACGATGCCGTTGGCTACGTCATCGGTGCGCGTGATGCCGCCGAAGATGTTGAACAGGATACACTTGACGTTCGGATCGGCGGTGATGATGCGCAGTGCATTCACGACCTTCTCCGGGTTCGACGAGCCGCCGATGTCGAGGAAGTTGGCCGGGTCGCCGCCGTAGTACTTCACGAGATCCATCGTGGCCATCGCGAGACCGGCGCCGTTCACCACGCAGCCGACGTTGCCATCGAGCTTGATGAACGTGAGGTTCGCGTTGCGCGCATCGACTTCACTCGGCGCTTCCGACGATTCGTCGCGCAGTGCGGCGATCTGCGGGAGGCGATCGAGTTCGTTGTCGTCGATGACCATCTTGCCGTCGACCGCGATGAGTTCATTCTGCGGCGTCACGACGAGCGGGTTGATCTCGGCGATCGAGCAGCCGGCGCTCATGAACGCCGTGTAGAGCTGCTGCATGATCTTCGCGGCCTGGCGCGCCAGCTTCACATCCTGATACAGGAAGAAGCCCATGCGCATGGCTTCGAACGGCAACAGGCCGTAGCGCGTGTCCACCGGGTGGTAGAGGATCTTTTCCGGCGTGGTGGCTGCCACCTCTTCGATGTCGATGCCACCAGCGGCGGAGACCATGAACACCGGCTTCTTCGTGGCACGATCCACGATGATGCCGACGTAGGCTTCCGACGCGATGTCAGCGGCCACCGTGACGAGGACCTTCTCGACGGTCAGGTCCTTGATGGTCATGCCGAGGATGGCCGTGGCCTTTTCCTTCGCCGCTTCGGGCGTCGGGCAGAACTTCACGCCACCGGCCTTGCCGCGACCGCCGGCATGGACCTGGGCCTTTACCATCACGGCGGTGCCAAGCTTTTTCGCAATGGCCTCCGCCTGCTCCGGCGTCGTGGCGATTTCACCTGGCGGGATCGGCACACCGGCCACCCGCAGCAGCTCCTTCGCCTGATACTCGTGTAGGTTCACGCGTTCTCCAAAGATCGAGGAATGTCGATGGTTCAATGCTAGAGGGTCGGGCCCGGCCGCAGCAACCGCTTGCGGCAGGCACGTTCCTCGCGGTCCGCCCGCCGGAACCGGCGACGGGTGGAGCCGGCCGCAGTCACTGCGGCGTACGTCCCAATACGCGCCCGAGGCTATCGAACGCTGTCCCGAATACGCCCCAATCGCCGCGACGGAGGGCCTGCCGCATGACATCGTACAGGCGGCCGGCATCTTCTTCGGGCGATGGGGTGAGCAGTGTGACCGGCGCTCCCACCATGGTACCGGCGCCGGACGTGGTTTCCCCGATGGCGGCCAGGGCCTGTGACAGCGTGGCCCCGATCCCCACCCGGTCTCCATCGGTGACGCCCACCCGCGCCACGACCAGGCTGCCGTCGCCCCGTGACCAGAGGACCGGCTGGACGACGAACAAGCCACTGGTGGTGGCCACCGCTTCGGCCCGGGCCAGCCGCAACCGATTGTCCCGCCGTGCACCGTCCGGGACCGCCGCGCGCGCACTATCCAGGGCCCCCGCCAAACGATCCAGCATGATGCGCCACCGTTTGCCGGGCGCCGTGATGCCGGTCCAATACGTCACGCGGGCCGCTCCTCCGGTCGCGGTGGCGGTGCCATCGATTTCATCGCCGGCATCAAGCAGTGGCACGGTCCAGCCGATGGTGGTGGTGGCGCCGATCTGCATGGCCAGGGCCGGCGGCGCACCGCCCACCAGCGCACTGTCCGGCAGATGCCGCAGGATCGAGCCCTCGAGACGGGAGCCGTATCGCGCGAAGGTGCGGATCTGCGCGGCGGCGCCGTCGGTGGCCGGTGGCAGTTGGCTGACCAAACTGGTGGGCAGTGCGGTCGCCGGAGCAAACAGTGACGGCAGCTTGGTCATCCACGTGCGGGCCAACGGGTCGGGTCGGTCGACGGGAATGAGGCGCACGCGGCCGGTGGTGGCATCCACCAGGGCCGTCGCCGACAGCTTGAAATACGAATACACGCCACCACCGATCTGCCATCGCTGACTCAACGGATAGCGGTCGGAGGCGCTGTAGAGGTGCAGCGCCCAGAAGAGGCGGTCACCATCGCGGACCGGGAACACCTGCTCGCCCTGCACGAAGATCGGCGCGAGCCGTTCCACGCGCTCCCGCACATCGCGGTGTGTCACGATGAGCAACGCCCGCGCATTGATCGTATCCGCCTGCAACAGGGTGGCGTCGCGGAGCGCCCAGGCATGCGCAATGCGTGACTGGGTGGTCCCCAGCGAGGCGCCAGGGACACCAGGCACCTCGGCGGCATCGATGAGCTGTGCCCCACTGACACCAGGGGCGACCAGCGGCCAGGCGCCATCGTGATCACGGGGACGGGCATCGAAGGGGTCGATGGCGCTATCCCGCACAGCAGGCCTGGTCGCATCGACCAGCGATACACGCCATGGCTCGCCGCCAGCCACCGGCCGGCGCACCAGCAAGGCGGCGATGCGTCCATCGGCCATGGTCCATCCCATCGGCGCGGCGTCGACCATGCGATGCAGCAGCCTGCTGCCGACACGATCCGCGCGCCGCCCCTCCCCATCGCTGTCGGGCTCGGCATCGAGATCGAGCACACCGGCGTCGCGCGACGGAGACAGACTCGCCCCCAGACCGCCGATCAGCGTGCGTTCATCCCAGAGGCTCGCGCGCAGGGGCAGAGAGGCCATGGGCAGTTCGAGCACGCCCTGTGCTGGTCGGATGCCATCCACATCGAATGCGCGACGACTGAACAAGGCCCTCGAGGCCACATAGTCCTGGTCGCGCCGCGCCGGCTCTCCAAAGGCGTCCGTGCGCGCCACAATGGTCGGCGCGATATGTCGGAGGCCGATCGCACTCACCAGCACCAGCGTCAGCGTGACGAAGGCGGTGCGCAGTTGGCCGGTCCAACCGGTACGCAACACGATCAGCGCCGCCAGACCACACATCGCACTGAGCAGCCAATCCACGCGCAGGGTGAATCGATGATCGATGTGCAGGAAGAGCCCCTCTGCGCCGCTGCCGTACTGCAGGAGATCGAAGGCGTCGAGGCGATAGCTCCAGGCCAGCAGCACGAGCACCAGCGCCCCCAGGGCGCTCAGGTGGCGGCGGACATGGGTGGAAGCCGCGATACGCCGTCCTTCGAGTCGCAGAGAGCGTGTGAGGGCATACAGCACCAGGACCATGGCCGTGAGCGATACGACACTGACCAGCGTCCACAGATACAGTGCCTCCTCGAACGGCAACCAGTACACATAGAAGCCGAGATCGCGATCGAGGATGCCTTCGATCTCTCCAAAGGCCAGACCGTGCCGCACGAGAGCGAGGTCGGTCCAATTGGTCATCGGCACGGCCAGCAGCGCCCCGACCACCATCGACAGGATGATGGTGGCGGACAGCAGCCGCTTGTGCGGCACCACCGAGGTGAACTCGAGATTGGCCACGCGCGATTGCATCGCGACGTCGGCAATGGTGCGACGTACGGCGTACAGGTTGGCAAATGCAAACGCGGACCCCAGCACCCAGGCCCCACCTTGCAGCACGACCGAATCGATCACCCGTTCCCAGAACAGGGCGGGCGCGTCCATGGCGACAAACCACGCATGGTCCACAACGAGCGCCGTGGCGGTGCGGCCAACGAGCAGCAGCACCGCTACCACGAGCAGTCCGATCAGGAACCAGCTACGTGCACGCATGGACCGAGCGTCAGCGATTCAGCGGTGCATCAACAGTTGGTCACAGCGTGACGCCCTGCTCACGCAACCAACCTTCCATCACCCCGCGAATCTCGGCCAGGCGCTCTTCGCTGCGGGCTTCGTACCGCGCCACGATCACGGGCTGCGTATTCGAGGCGCGCAGCAGACCCCATCCATCGCCGAACAACACACGCACCCCGTCCACATCGATCACATCGTAGGACGCGGTGAAGTGCGGCACGGCCTTCGCCATGATGGCGAACTTGGTGTCGTCGTCGGTATCGATGCGGATTTCCGGTGTCGATACAAAATGCGGCACATCGGCGAGCAGTTCGTCCACGCGCTTGCCGGAGTCGGCCACGATGCGCAGCAACCGGGCTGCCGCATACAGGGCGTCATCGTGTCCGTAAAAGCCTTCGGTGAAAAACATGTGGCCCGACATTTCGCCCGCGATCGGCGCATGCATCTCCTTCATCTTGTCCTTGATGAGGGAGTGACCGGTCTTCCACATCACCGGCGTGCCACCGGCCTGGCTGATGCCGTCGGTGAGCGCCTGTGAGCACTTCACATCGAAGATGATCGGCTGTCCTGCCCCGGTGCGCGCGAGCACGTCGCGTGCATACAGGATCAGGATGTGATCGCCCCAGATGATGCGACCGTTGCGATCCACCACACCAATGCGATCGGCATCACCATCGAAGGCGACGCCCAGTTCCGCGCCGGATGAGGCCACGGCCGCAATGCAGTCCTCGAGATTCTCGGGGACGGTAGGATCGGGATGGTGATTGGGAAACGAGCCGTCACTCTCGGTGAACAGGCCGATGCCCTGTACCCCCAGCGCCTCCATGAGCTGCGGAGCGACCAGCGCACCGGCGCCGTTGCCGCAGTCGTACACGACCTTGATGGGCGTGCCATCGGCATGGGTGAGCGGGCCGATGCGGGCGACGATGTCGGCAACGTAGCGGTCGATGACTTCGACGTGCCGCACCTGGCCGCTGCCCGACGGGAACTGCCCGCCGATGATCAACTGGTACAGTGTCTGGATATCGGCGCCGTGCAGCGACGCCGTACCGAGGCACATCTTGAAGCCGTTGTACTCGGGCGGGTTGTGTGAACCGGTGATCTGGATGCCGCCCACCACGGGTTCGTGGTGCAGCGACCAGTAGAGCAGCGGGGTGGGAACCACCCCCACGTCCACCACATCCACGCCACATTCGGTGAGGCCACGAACGAGGGCGTCTCGCAGGGCATCGCCGGTCGGGCGATTGTCGCGGCCAACCGCCACCGCGCCCTGAATCCCCCGTTGGGCGAGCAACGCGGCGTATCCCCGTCCCAGTCCATACGCAACTTCGATGGTCAGGTCCTGACCGACGATGCCGCGAATGTCGTACTGCCGAAAGATCGTTTGACTGATGGCCATGTGACTGGTGGGGCAAAGGCAGGAGCGGCGTGCGACCCTGAGGCCACACGCCGGAGATCAGCGCGGAACGCTTGCTGTCTGCAAACGTACCTCGCCGCGCGGTGCGGCGGGATTCGACGTTGGTGACGTGGTGGTGGTCGCACGTCGAGCCAATTCCATGATGGGCGTGGGATACAGCCCAAAGACCAGCAGTGCAACCGCTGCCGTCGCGATCAGCGACTGGTTCAGCGGTGTGGTGGACGGCACCGGCTGACCTTCTGGACGTGGGCGCATGAACATCGCCGACACGACCGCCAGATAGTACGCCGCCGACACCGCACTGGCGATCACCAGCACCACCGCCAGGATGGTTTGTGGCGCAGGGGCCTGCAGTGCGGCCTGCAGGATGTACCACTTCGCAAAGAAGCCCATGCCACCCAGGACCGGCATGCCCATGAACGCCAACAGGAACACGGTCATCGCGATCGCCAACCATGGACGCACCAGCCACAGGCCGGCGATATCGTCGAGCGTGGGAGCGCGGTCGCGGCCGCCGTTGATCGTGATGAGCACCCCAAAGGCCCCCATCGTCGCCAACGTGTAGGACACGACGTAGAAGATCAGGGCGCTGGTGCCAGCGGCGTCGCCCACGATGATGGACACCAACAGATATCCGGCGTGGGCGATGCTGGAGTACGCGAGCATGCGCACCAGGTTGCGCTGCGAGAGCGCAAACACATTGCCCACCACCATCGTCACCGCGGCCAACCACCACAGACCCATGTGCCAGCGCGGCGCGGCGACGGCCAGGCCTTCGATCATGATCCGGGCGAACACGGCGAACGCGGCCGTCTTCACCGTTGCCGACATGAAGGCGGTCACCGGGAGTGGCGCACCGTCGTACACATCAGGGGTCCAGAGATGGAACGGTGCCGCGGCGACCTTGAACGCGAGCCCCACCAGCAGCAGAGCCACACCAGACATGAACAACGGCGACAGCGTCGCCTGAGCGGCCGCCCATTCGGTGATGTCCTGGAGCCGCGTGCTGCCGGTGGCACCGAACAGCAACGCCATGCCGTACAGCAGGAACCCACTCGAGATGGCGCCGAGCAGGAAGTACTTCACGGCCGCTTCGGCACTGCGTGCGCTGCGACGATTCACGCCGGCCAGCACGTACACAGCGAGCGACATCAGTTCGACACCGAGGAACACGAACATCAGGTCCCGCGCGCCGGCGAGGACCATCATGCCGGTGGACGCGAGCAACATCAGTGACGGGACTTCCGGACCAAACGCCGCACTGCGCTGATGCTCGGCTTCGAGCAGCATGAGCGCCAGCGCGGTGCCGAGCAGGATCACGAGGTCAACGGCCCACCGGAACCCGTCACCGGCCACGCGGCCGTCGGGGGTGCCGGCTGCACCATCACCCCAGGCGATCACCACCGCCAGGCCCACCACGAGGCAGAGAATGACACCAAAGCGCGCGAGCACCGAGGTGCGTTCGGCACCTTCCGCGGCACCGGGCTGATTGCCTTGCGGCGTCCAGACCGATGCCAGCAGCAGCAGCATCGCGCCGCCGGAAAGCAGCATCTCGGGAAGAAGGGCGCGCAGGATCGCGCCGGCAGACATAGCGTCGGGCATCGTCAGCGACTCAGCGACACAGGCGGAAGCGTCGTCGGGGCATTGGGGCCGAACCGAACCGACTCGATCAGGGCCTGCGACGCGCGGTCGGCGCGCTGCAGGATGGCGTGAGGAGCCACGCCCAGATAGACCATGGCGGCCACCAGCGTCACCATGACAAAACGCTCACGACCGGACAGGTCGGGAAGCGCGCCATTGGCTTCGGTGTCCACCTTTTCAAACAGCAACTGCTGTACGGCGCGCAGGCCGTACACGGCCGCGAAGATCACACCCGATGTGGCGATGACGGCGAGCACCGGGAATTCCGCATAGGTGCCGATCAGCACCAGGAACTCGCCCACGAAGCCGATGGTCCCAGGCAAGGCCACGGTGGACAACATGGACACGATGAGTGCCACGCTGAACCACGGAAGCACCTTCGCCAGACCGCCAAATGCGGAGAAGGCGGTGGTGGCCCGTCGGTCTTCGAGCATGCCGGCCAACAGGAACAGCGCCGTGGTGGCGATGCCGCTGCTGACAATGCTCATCACCGCACCCTGCACACTCTGCGGGGTCAGCACGAAGCTGCCCAGCATGATGAGACCCAAGTGGCTGACGGAGCTGTACGAGATCACGCGCTTGAAGTCGCGCTGCGCCATGGCCACCAGTGCGCCATAGACCACCGCGATGACCGACAGCACCAGGATCGTGCTACGCACCGTGTAGTCCATGGCCGCCGCCGGAAAGAGCGGGATGGCAAAACGCAGAATCGCGTACGCACCAACCTTGAGACCCAGTGTCACCGCAGCCACGGTCGGAGCGGCGCTCTGGGCATCGGGCAACCACGTGTGGAACGGCACCAGCGCGGACTTCACCGCGAAGGCGGCAAAAAACGCGAGGAACATCCAGAGCTGTGCCCGCGGCGAAAGCGCCACCTGCAGCAAGTGGTCGATATGCAGCGACGTGCCACCGCCGGCGTTCCACAGCGCGATGATTGCGACCAGCATCAGCAGCGATCCCACCAGCGTGAAGAGCACGTAGCGCAGGCTGGCCCGCGAGGTGCCGGCGGCGCCCCACACACCCACCAACAGGTAGGTGGGAATGAGCATCAGTTCCCACGCCAGGTAGAACGCCAGCAGGTCGAGCGTGATGAACACGCCCACGAGTCCACTGGTGAGCAACAGCAGCAGGGCACCAAAGGCCGGTGTCCGCACGCGCACGTTGTTCCACGAACCCAACAGGGCGAGCGGCACCACGAACGCCGTGAGCACCACCATCGGCAGCGACAGGCCATCCACACCAAGGCTCAGCGTCGCGCCCAGATCGGCGAGCCAGGGGATGTCCACCCGTGCCTGCCAACCACGCCCGTCCACGTCGAACACGCCCCACACGGCAACGGCCAACAGCGCCTCGACAGCCAGCGCGGCCAACGTCAGCACACGGGCGTCCGGGCCGCCGCTCGGCGCTTCGTTGCCGGCATCGTCACGCGACACATCACGTCCACCAATGCGCACCAGCACCGCGGCCAGCACTGGCCACAGCAGCATCGCCGGCAACACCCAGCGATCGATTCCCAGGGAAAGCAGCATATCGCGCATCATCAGCTCAGCGTGAGGGCCGCAATCAACGCCAGGGCACCGACCGCGAGCAGCCACGCGTACTTGCCCACATCACCATCCTGCAACTTGCTCCCCATCAATGACGCCGTGCGGGACAGCAGCGAGCCGCCAAGCGAGAACCCCTGGTCGATGCCACGGTCGACGCCGCGGGCCAGCACGGTGTCGGCCACCGCACTCACCGGCTTCACGATGACCGTGTCGACGATGTCATCCACACCATAGGCGCGGGCGAGCAAGCTGTTGTCCACCGGCGCGTGTGCCTTGTCGGCCATCGGCTTGCGATACAACACCACGGCAATCACGATGCCCAGCAGGGCCACACCGGTGGCAATCCCCACCAGCACGATCTCGATGTCATGCGACAGGTGCCCTGCCCCGGCCAGTCGTGTGGCGCTGGCGGCGGTGACCGGCGAGAGCCAATGCTCGAGCACCCCTACGGGTCCAATCGGAATCAGCGCCGGCAGGTTGAGCCAGCCACCGGCGAGCGTGAGTACGCCGAGAATGAGCACCGGCGCGGTCATGATGAGTGGCGCCTCATGCAGCGCACTGCGTTCGGCTTCGCCAGTGCGATTCTCACCATAGAAGGCGAGCAGCAGCATGCGGGTCATGTAGATGGCCGTCAGCAACGCCGTCAGGATACCGATGCCATAGGCGGCATACAGCACCGTGCTGCCCGGAATGCCGAGCAGCGAGGCGTTGGCCAGCGGTGAGTCGTGCGCACGGGCAAAGACACCCGCGAGGATTTCGTCCTTGGAGAAGAAACCGGCGAGCGGCGGTACACCGGCAATGGCCAGCGTGGCCAGCGTCATCGCGCCCGCCGTGGCCGGCATGAAGCGCGCGAGGCCACCCATGTTACGAAGATCCTGTGGATCGTCGTGGCGGTGCGTGTGGTGATACGCGTGGTGCATCGCGTGGATCACCGAGCCGGCGCCGAGGAACAGGAGGGCCTTGAAGAAGGCGTGCGTGACCAGATGAAACACACCGGCGGTATACGCCCCGCTGCCCACGGCCACGAACATGTAGCCCAACTGGGACACGGTGGAGTACGCGAGCACCTTCTTGATGTCCCACTGCCGCAGCGCGATGGTCGCGGCAAACAGTGCCGTGAGCGCACCAATGGCGGTGATGACCAGCGACGCTTCGGGGGCTCCGGCAAAGATCGGCGCGGCCCGCGCGACCAGGTACACACCCGCCGTGACCATGGTGGCGGCGTGAATGAGCGCGGAGACCGGCGTCGGGCCGGCCATGGCGTCAGGCAACCAGATGTAGAGCGGCAACTGCGCGCTCTTGCCCGCGCAGCCAACAAACAGGAACAGCGCGATGGCCAACACCACCGGGGTGCCGCCCATGCCGCCCAACACGCTGTGCGCGCCCACAAAATCGAGGTGTTGCGTGGTGACCCAGATCAGGAACATCGCGACCAGGAAACCGAAGTCGCCGACGCGGTTCACCACGAACGCCTTCTTGCCGGCGTCCGCGTTGGCCTTGTCACTGAACCAGAAGCCGATGAGCAGATAGGAGGCCAAGCCCACACCTTCCCAGCCCACGAACATCACGGGGTAACTGCCGCCCAGCACCAGCACCAGCATGAACGCCACGAACAGGTTGAGGTATGCGAAGTACCGCGCATAGCCCGGGTCGTCCTGCATGTAGCCGATCGAAAACAGGTGGATCAACGAGCCGACGCCCGTGATGACCAGCACCATCAGCATCGACAACTGATCCAACTGGAAATTCCAGTCGATGACGAGATTGCCCACGGGCATCCACTGTCCCAGCGAGACGATCGCTGGGCCGGCCATGCCCACGCGCATGCGCATGAAGAGCGCCATGGCCACCGCAAAAGCTGCGATGATGACGCCGGGGCCCACGATCGACACGAGCGGATGACGCGCGGTGCTGCGCGCGCCGTCGGCTGCACTGGCCCGTGACAGCGCGACGGCGCCGTTCACCACGAAGCCGAGCAGCGGCAGCAGGATCAGGAACGGGAGCAGGGCGGCGATCATCCGCGGAGGGTGCGAAGGTTCGACAGGTCCACAGTTCCGAAGTGCCGGTAGATCGCGATGACGATGGCCAGGCCAAGCGCCGCCTCGGCCGCCGCCACGGTCATCACCATGATCACGAACACGTGACCGGTGACACCGTGGAGGCGCGAGAACGCGACAAAGCTCAGGTTCACGGCGTTGAGCATCAGCTCTGCGCACATGAACAGAATGATGGCGTTGC
Organism: Gemmatimonas aurantiaca T-27; assembly: GCF_000010305.1. Taxonomy (NCBI): domain Bacteria; kingdom Pseudomonadati; phylum Gemmatimonadota; class Gemmatimonadia; order Gemmatimonadales; family Gemmatimonadaceae; genus Gemmatimonas; species Gemmatimonas aurantiaca. Next base: position 1,975,709 of record NC_012489.1, read on the forward strand.
GGCGGGTCAGCACGCCGACAACCCCGATGGCGAATAGAATCGCCGAGACGATGAGTGCTTCGGTGATCATGACGTCACCCGCCGCTTGGCCAGCACGACGGCACCGATGACCGCCACGAGGAGCACGAGACTGGTCAGTTCGAAGGCCACCAGGTAATCCGTGAACAACGCGGCAGCGACCGGCTCCACCACGTTGTCCCTGGCCGCCGAGAACTCAGGTACTTCGATATGCTGCCGGAGAGCCAGCAGAAGATTGGCCAGCAAGGCCAGTCCCACGACCCCACTGCCCAGCCGCGTACCGAGCGACCGGATGTCGGACACTTCGGTCTTGCCAAGATTGAGCAGCATGACCACGAACACGAACGTCACCATGATCGCGCCCGCGTACACCAGCACCTGAATGGTGCCGACGAACGGGGCGTCGAGCATGACGTACAAACCGGCCAGCGCAAACATCACGTTCACCAACCACAGGGCGGCCGGGACCGGATTCTTGCGCGTGACGAACAGCAGCGCCGACGCGATGGCCAGCAGCGAGAAGAAGTAGAACTGAAACTGATAGAAGGCGTTCATTCGCCCTTCGGGTCAGCGGGGTCCCACAGTTCACTCACCGGGTGGGTCTGCGCGGTGAGACGCTCGAGGTCATAGACGAACGACGCCCGATCGTACTCGGCGTTTTCGTAGTGACGGCCGAGGTGAATCGCCTCTTCCGGGCACACTTCCTGGCAGTAGCCGCAGAAGATGCAGCGGAACTCGTCGATCTCGAATACGAGCGGATACCGATTGCCCTGCTCGTCTTCACCGGGCGTCAGCTTGATGCAGTTGGCCGGGCACACCGTGGGGCACAGGCCGCATGCGACGCACTTGGCCTTGCCGTCTTCCGTGGTGAGCATCCGGTGCGTCCCTCGCCAGCGCGGCGAGAGATCCCACTTCGTTTCCGGATACTCCATGGTGACCTTGTGCGGGTCGACCAGGTGCTTGAAGGTGGTGGCCATGCCCGCCAGCGTCGAGCGGATGTAGCTCACGCGCTCGAGTGGACGCTGCATGACCTTCACGCCGATCGCCATCAGTTGCCCCCTTCGGAAATCACACCGGCCGCGGTATTGGCCGCGTCAGGCAGTACACCCTGCGCCGCGAGCTTGCGGCGTGACAAGTCGAGACCACGCGCCCGCAGGCGCTCCAAATCTGTTGGTGCCACCCGGGCACTCGCGGGGCTGATCAGCTTGCCGCGGTCGAGCCACGTCAGCAAGATGGCAATCAGCACCACGTTCAGGCCGAGCAATGCCAGCGTGAACAAGGGTCCGCGGGTCACACCCAGCGCATCCAGGCCGAGCGAGGCAACCGCAATGATGACGATGTACGCCAGCGCCACCGGCAGCATGATGCTCCAGCCGAGCGACATGAGCTGGTCGTAGCGGAAGCGCGGCAGCGTCCAGCGCACCCACATGAAGACGAAGATGAAGAAGCCCGTCTTCAGCGCAAAGGCGATCAGTGTGACCAGCGTCTTGAGCACCGTGAATGGCGCGACGTTGTCCCACTGCGTGAACGGCAGATCCCAGCCACCGAAGAACATGGTCGCCGTGAGCGCGCTCACCGTGATCATGTTCGAATACTCGGCGATGAAGAACATCGAGAACTTCATGCCGCTGTATTCCGTGTGATAGCCGGCCACCAGCTCCGACTCGGCTTCGGGCAAGTCGAACGGCAGGCGGTTGGTCTCCGCAAATGCCGCGACGAGGAACGTGAACCACGCGATGGTCAGCGAGAACACATTCCAGCCCATGCCAGCCTGCTGCTGCACGATGGTGTTCAGCGAGACATTGCCGGCCAGGAGCAGCACCGGAATGGTCGACATGCCCATCGCGATTTCATACGACACCATCTGCGCGCTGGAGCGCAGGCCACCCAACAGCGCGTACTTGTTGTTGGACGACCAGCCGGCCAACACCATGCCGTACACACCAAGCGACGAGATCGCGAGCACGAAGAGGAAGCCCACCGGCACCGGCGCCACCGCCATGTCGATGAGACCCCACGGTGTTGGCAACGGTGCAGCCAGCGGGATCACGGCCCACGTGAGCATGGCCGGAATGAACGCGAGCGCCGGCGCAATGATGAAGAGCCACCGATCAGCAAACGGCGGATTGGTCTCTTCCTTCATGAAATTCTTGATACCGTCGGCGACGGGCTGCAGGATGCCGCCCGGGCCTGCGCGATTCGGACCACGACGATCCTGGAACCACGCCGCCAGCTTGCGCTCGACGAGCGTCAGCATGGCCACCGTGAGCATCCAGACACCGAACACCACCAGAATCTTGACCACACTGGCGGCGACAAACGTGCCGATCGCCTCGGGTGCCAACTGCGAATCGGCGCGAGGAAACCACGCCGCCAGATCGATGGCAGCCATCACGGGTCGGGCGATCATACCGCCACCTCGGCCGTGCTGGTTGCACCGGCGGGCGCCAACGGCAAGCCGCGCAGACCCAGCGCGTCGTAGTCGAGCCCCGCGAACGTGCTGTGCGTCGCGGCGAGTGCCGCGAACACTTCGGCCGGCAGGTAGAACCGGCCGTTGCCACCGATGGCGGTGAGCAGGTCGGCCAACACATACCAGGTCGGGCGCGCCACGCCGGGGGCGGTGCGGGCCTGCAGGTAACGCTGCACACGACCACGCAGGTTGGTGAGCGTACCTTCCTCTTCGAGCGTATTCGTCACCGGCAACACCGCCGAAACCGAGGCCGCGATGGCCGCCGGCAGCGCCGTGCCGATGTACACCACGCTGCTGGCCGCAGAGAGCTCCGATGCATTGATACCATCGAGCTGGTCACCCACGACAAACACGGCGTCACCGCTGCGGATGGCATCGGTGAACTGCGTGACTTCACTGAACCCCAGCGAGCGTGCGCCCGTGGCGTTGGCCGCGCGCTCAGCGCGCAGTGCCAGATCCTTGGCGCCCGGCAACACCGACTCGTTGCCACGCGACAGGCGGAACACACCAGTCCCGTTGCGCTCGGCGATCATGCGTTCGAGCAGGAACAGCGATTCGTTGGACAGGTTGGGTGAGGCGATGACCACCAGGCGACGCCCCTCGGTGACCTGCGCGGCCACCGTGATCGCGTCTTCCCAATCCGACACCTGCAACTGCCCGTTCACACGCACCAGTGGCTGGTCGGCCCGATCACGACGATTGAAATCGCGATAGCCCTGACGACCCACTTCGCACATGTAGTACTGGTTCACTTCGTCGTTCGGACGCGGCTTGAGGCGCACCACCACGTTGTCGCGCGTTTCCGCGACGGCGTTGCACCCCTGACTGCAGCCGGTGCACACGGTGGCCGCGCGATCGAGCTCCCACGCACGCGCCTTGTTCAGGAAGTCCTTCGACAACAGCGCGCCCACAGGGCACAGGTCGACGACATTGCCCGCCCACGGGTTCGTCAGGTCGTGTCCTTCGGCCTTGCCGATGAACGCACGATCGCCACGCTCGGACACATTGAGCACGGGTTCATGGACGACATCATCCATGAACCGCACGCAACGCGTGCAGAGAATGCAGCGGTTCTGCACATACAGCACATCGCCGCCGAAGTCCTCGACGGGATTGAAGCGCTTCGGCTCGCGATAGCGCGAATCGGCGCGCCCTTCGGCGAACGTGTAGTCCTGCAGCTCACACTCGCCGGCCTGATCGCAGATCGGGCAGTCGAGCGGATGATTGATGAGCAGGAACTCGAGCACACCCTTGCGCGCTTCGAGCGCCTTCGGGGAATGCACATGCACCACCTGTCCTTCGCCAACGGACGTGGCGCAGGCCGGTGCGAGCTTGGGGAACTTCTCCACTTCCACGAGGCACATGCGGCACACGCCAGCCACCGGAAGTCCCGGATGGTAGCAATAGTGCGGCACGAGCACGCCAGCGGACTTCGCCGCTTCCAGGATCGACGTGCCATCCGGTACCGTGACCGGACGCCCTTCGATCGTGAGCGACACCATCTTCACGTCAGCCATGATGTCCTCACGCCGCGGAGGCGCGCAGCGCCCCCGGCACGGTGACCTGCGAACGATTCGCCGCGATCTTGGCCTCGAACTCGTGACGGAACTTCTTGAGTCCCGACACCACCGGTGTAGCGCAGGAGTCACTCAGCACGCAGATCGTCTTGCCGCTCATGTTGTCGGCGATCGACAGCAGCGTATCGAGATCTTCCGCCGTGCCCTGCCCGTCACGGATGCGCTCCATGATGCGCGTGGTCCAGGCCGTGCCTTCGCGGCACTGCGAGCACTGCGCGCAGCTCTCATGCGCATAGAAACGCGTGAGGCGCGCGATCTGGCGCACCATGTCCTGCCGGTCGTCGAACACGATCACGCCGCCAGAGCCCATCATCGTGCCGACGGCGACCATGCCCTCATAGTCCATTAGCGCGCTTTCCGCTTCTTCGCGCGTGAGAATCGGCACCGATGATCCACCGGGGATCACGGCCTTGATTTCACGGCCCGGCAACGGACCACCACAGAGATCGTACAGGAACTCCTTGAACGGGAATCCCAGCGCGACTTCGTAGTTGCCCGGACGGCTGATGTTGCCACACACCGAAAACAGCTTGGTGCCAATGCTCTTCGGATTGTCGGCGCGCCCGAACTGCTTGTACCACTCGGCGCCGTTCTTCACGATGTACGGCACGGCGGTGAGCGTTTCCACGTTGTTGATCGTGGTCGGCTTGCCGAACAGTCCCGCCACCGCCGGAAACGGCGGCTTGATGCGCGGATTGCCGCGACGGCCTTCGAGCGAATTCATCAACGCGGTTTCTTCACCGCAGATGTATGCGCCGGCGCCACGGTGCACATGCACATCCACGCGCTTGCCCGAGCCCATCGCATTGGCGCCGAGAATGCCGGCCGCGTAGGCCTCTTCGACGGCCGCGCACACGCGCGCGTACGGTTCGGTGAACTCACCGCGGATGTAGATGTACGCCGTTTCGGCGTAGATGGCATGCGCCCCCAGCGCGACACCTTCCACGAGTCCGTGCGGCGTCCAGCGCATGATCTCGCGATCCTTGAACGTGCCAGGCTCCGATTCGTCGGCGTTGCAGCAGAGGTAGTGCGTCTTGCCGTCGGGCTTCATGAATGACCACTTCATGCCCGTCGGGAAACCCGCGCCGCCACGACCGCGCAGCCCCGATTCCTTGACGATGTTCTGGATCTCGACCGGATCAGTGGCGAGCGCCTTTTCGAGCGCCTCATAACCACCGCGGGCACGCCACCCAGCGAGTGTGCGTGCCTCGGGATCCCCGAAGTACTTCGACAGCACCGGCGTTTCGCGCGGGTGCGACGGATGCGGATAGCCCATTACTTCAGCTCCGACAGAATGCGTGGCACCGACTCAGGCGTCACGGACTCGACGTAGTCGTTGTTGATCTGCACCGGCGTGGCAAAGCCGCAGGCCCCGAGGCATTCCACCTCGATGACCGTGTACTTGCCGTCCGGGCTCGTGAGACCGAGGTCTTCGCAGCCCGTGTGTTCGAGGAACGCCTTCACCACGTCTTCCGCGCCACACACGTTGCACGGCGTGGTCGTGCAGACCTGAATGAAATACGTACCGACCGGATGCTGGTGGTACATGGTGTAAAACGTGACCACGCCCTTCACGTAGGCCGGGGTGATTTCGAGCGCGGCGGCCACTTCTTCCATGCCGGCTTCACTCACCCAGCCACGGGCGTCTTGCAGCATCCACAGCGCGGGCAGCAGCGCCGCCTGCTTGTGCGGATAACGCGCCAGGATCTTGTCGAGTTCCGCCCGGGCGGCTCCGACAAACACCGGCTCGTGCGGCTCATCCTGATGATGGCCGTGCGGTGGCGCGGCGACGATGGCGCCGCCGCTGGCAGATGGGCCGTGGCTCACCGGTCGATCTCTCCCATCACGATGTCGATGCTGGCGTTGATTGCGATCACGTCCGACAGCAAATGGCCTTCGACCATCTTCGGAATGGCGGACAGATTCACGAACGACGGCGGACGGATGCGCCAGCGCACCGGCTTCGATGTGCCATCGCTCACGAAGTAGTAGCCCTTCTCCCCCTTCGGGCTTTCCACCGGCACGTAACACTCACCAGCCGGTGGACGTGGGCCTTCCATCACGAGCTTGAAATGATGGATCATCGATTCCATCTCACTCGTCGCCTTGTGCTTCGGCGGCAGAATGAGACGCGGATCGTCGATGTTCACCGGCCCGTCGGGCAGGCGCTTGATGGCCTGCTCGATGATGCGCACGCTCTGCCGCATCTCTTCCACACGCACCAGGAACCGATCGTACACGTCACCCGTCGTACCGACCGGCACGTCGAAGTCGTACGTCTCGTAGTCGAGATACGGGAAGTCCTTGCGCACGTCGTATGCCACACCAGAGGCGCGCAGCATCGGACCCGACAGACCGGCATTGACGGCGTCGTGGGCACTCATCGCGCCCAGGCCCACCGTGCGGCCCGCCCAGATGGCGTTGGTCTCGAGCATGCGCACGGATTCTTCGAGGGTCTTCGTGAAACCCTTGAGGAATGCCTTGAGCCCGTCGAGCCACCCGTCGGGAATGTCGGCCGCCATACCACCCACGCGCGTGGCGGTGGTGGTCAGACGCGCTCCCACCCAGCCTTCGAGCAGGTTGTACACGTTCTCGCGTTCCTGGAACATCCACAGGAACGGCGTGAAGGCGCCGATGTCCACCGACGTGGTGCCCATCCACACGTTGTGCGAGATGATGCGCGACAACTCCATCAGGATGACGCGCAGCACTTTGCACCGCTCCGTCATCCCGACGCCAAACAACCGCTCGGCGCCGAGCGAAAACGCGACGTTGTTCCCGGGCGAGTTGAGGTAGTCCTCACGATCGGTCCACGGGATGATCTGGTTGTACTGGCGGTACTCACCGATCTTCTCGAAACCACAATGCAGATAGCCGATGTGCGGAATGCAGCGCACGACGGTTTCCCCATCGAGTTCGAGCACCAGCCGCAACACGCCATGCGTGGCCGGGTGCTGCGGTCCGATGTTGATGAGCATGTGATCCGACGCGAGGTCGGGTTCCGGCACCTGCGGCGATTCAACGGCGACCGCACGGCCACCCTGCGCCACGAGCGGCGCACGCAGCGGCTGCCCCTGGGCGTCGAGGCCACTGGTGCCGAGGGCGACTTCGATGGTACGACGGGTGCTCATTCGCCTTCTCCGAGCTCGCCGTGCGCGGCGCGATCCGCGATGCGGCGCTTCATGTCTTCCGGCAGCGACTCGAAGGCATCGGCGATGGACAACTCCTCCATCGAGTAACGTGCTTCCGGGTCGGCCGACAGCGCCTGCTTGAGCTGCTCCGAGCGCGAAAAACGGCCACGCAGCGGGAAGTCCTTTCGCAGCGGATAGCCTTCGCGATACTGCTCCCACAACAACAGGCGGCGCAGATCGGGGTGACCGGTGAACGTGATGCCGAACATGTCGTAGCACTCACGCTCGAGCCAATCGGCGCCGGTGTAGATGTCGTACACACTGGCCACGTCGAGCGGGCCGCGCTTGGGCAGCTCCACCTTGAGGCGCAGAAACTGGCGATGCTGCAACGCGCGCAGGTGCCACACCACTTCGATGGGGCGATCCGCGTCGCGGTACTCGACCGCGGTCACGTCGACCAGATAGTCGTAGCGCTCGGTGGGTTCGTCGTGCAACCAGCGCACGATGTCATGCAGGCGCGCCTTGGTGACGTACACGATGGTCTCGCCCCACACCACGTCGGTGCGCAGAATGTCTGCACCAAAGCGGGCCTTGAGTGTGGCGGCAGAGGGATTCGCCGGTGCGCCATGACGTGGCACGTTGACCGGCGTGATCGGCGCGCCGTTGGCATCGGCGGCCACGGCGGCGTGCACCACCGGCGTCGTGGGGACGTCAGCGCTGGTCGATGCCGCAGCGGCGGCAGGAACCGGCGCGGTCACGGGGCCGAGCGAGTCTGATGGACCGAGTTGCCGAACGGCTCCGACAGTTCGTCGATGCGCGACGGAGGGATGTACAGCTGACTCGTCGGATCCGGATCGATCTCGACGTGTCGGGTGCTGTCCTTGAGACGCTCCTGCATGACCTTCTTCTGGAGCATGATGATGGCGTGCATCAACGCTTCCGGGCGCGGCGGGCAGCCGGGCACGTAGACGTCGACGGGGATGATCGTGTCGATCCCCTGCACCACGGCGTAGTTGTCGAACATGCCACCGGTGGACGCGCAGGCGCCCATCGAGATGACCCACTTGGGCTGTGGCATCTGCTGGTAAATGCGTCGCAGCACCGGGGCCAGCTTGAGCGGCACCCGACCGGCGCACAGCAGCACGTCGGCCTGGCGCGGCGAATAACTCAGCCGCTCCATGCCAAACCGCGAGAGATCGAAGCGGCTGGCCGCTGTCGCCATGAACTCGATGGCGCAGCAGGCCGTGCCGAAGGGCATGGGCCAGAGTGAGCCGGCGCGGCCCCAGTTGACGAGGAAATCGAGGCGCGTGGTGATCCAGCCGTCGTGCCCACCGGCATCGACGTGCGTGATCGCGGATGCGCCGCGTCCCTCTGCAGACGGAATCAGTCCCACGTCAGCGCCCCCTTCTTCCAGACGTAGACGAAGCCCACCACGAGAATCGCCACAAAGACGAGCATCTCACCAAGGCCGAAGAACGACAGTTGTCCGGCGGGGCACACGCCATTGACCATGGGCACGGCGCACGAGAGTTGCCGGTAGTACACGCCCCAGGGGATCATGAACACCGTCTCGATATCGAAGACGATGAAGAGCATGGCCACCAGATAAAACTTGACCGAAAAGCGCTCACGCGCGTCGCCCAAGGGGGTGATGCCGGACTCGTACGGAATGGACTTTACCGGCGTGGGCTGCGCTTTGATCGTCATGTGCGAGATGCCGAGGATCAGCACCGCGTTCAGGACGACAAAACCGAGGAGCAGCAGGACCGGGAGAAAAGTGCGTAGCATCGCGTTGTGGTACTTCCTGGGTACTTCGTGAAAGAATTCACAAAGAGAGTGCCGGAAGCTACCAAAGGGACCGGAATCCCTCAACGGCATGTGGCACTCTCTTTTGTCTCGCTGCGGGGGCGCCGGCGCACGGCGGCCGTAGCACGGGCCCAGACGGCCCTCTAAGTTACCGACCGGTGCGCCGTCGGTTCACGGCCGAAATTCTCTCACCCTTTTGCCCGACCCGCCTCATGGGGCTCTGCTCTGACCGCTGGATCACGCGCATGTCGCGCGAACACGGCATGATCGAACCGTTCGAGGACCGTCAGGTCCGCCAGGGGGTCATCTCCTATGGCGTCAGCTCCTACGGCTATGACATGCGGGTGGCCCGCGAGTTCAAGATCTTCACCAACGTGCTGAGCTCGGTGGTGGACCCGAAGGCGTTCGATCCGAAGAGCTTCGTGGAGTTCGAGGGGGACGTTTGCATCGTGCCCCCCAACTCGTTTGCCCTGGCGCGCAGCGTGGAATATTTCCGTATTCCGCGCAATGTGCTCACGCTGACCGTCGGCAAGAGCACCTACGCCCGCTGCGGTATCATCACGAACGTGACCCCGTTCGAGCCCGAGTGGGAGGGGTACGTGACCCTCGAGATCTCCAATACCACCCCGCTCCCGGCCAAGATCTACGCCAACGAAGGGATCGCGCAGGTGGTGTTCTTCACGGGCGACGAGCCCCCTGAGGTCAGCTATGGGGACAAGAAAGGCAAGTACCAGGGGCAGCACGGCGTGACGCTGCCGCGGATCTAGGCGGCCACCAAGATGATCCCCGCGCTGCTTCGGTCTTTTGACCTGCGACGGGATCAGCGCGATCCGGAAGCCATCCACGAGGCGGTGGAAGCCGGGGTGCGTTCGGCCGGTACCAATCTGTGGGTGCTCATTTTTGCCATTTTCATCGCCTCGATCGGCCTGAACGTCAATTCGACGGCGGTCATCATCGGGGCGATGCTCATTTCGCCGCTCATGGGGCCCATCGTCGCGGTGGGCTATGGCGCTGGGGTGAGCGATTTCGCGCTCATCAAACGGGCGTTCCGCACGCTCGCGCTTTTCGGCCTGATCAGCCTCGCCACAGCGACGATCTACTTTCTCCTGACGCCGCTGGCGCAGGCCCAGTCGGAGCTGCTCGCCCGGACCACACCCACGCTCTGGGACGTGCTCATCGCGTTCTTTGGCGGTGCGGCCGGTATCGTCGCACTCACACGGCGGGAGACCTCCAATGTCGTGCCGGGGGTGGCCATCGCCACAGCCCTGATGCCGCCCATGTGTACCGCTGGCTACGGCCTGGCACAGGGAAAGCTGGAGTACTTCGGTGGGGCGTTGTATCTGTTTTCGATCAACGCCGTGTTCATCGCGTTTTCGACGCTGCTCATTGTGCGAGTGCTGCGGCTGCCGCAACGTCAGGCCGTTCATGACTCCGTGCGCCGGCGGGCTCGTCTGCTCATCGGGACCGCAGTGTTCGCTACCCTGCTGCCCAGTGCCTATCTCGCCTGGGACCTCGTGCGGCAGGAGTTCTTCCGTGAAGCGGCCGGCAAGTTGCTGACCGAGGCCGTGGCCGATCCGCGAATCCTCGTGCTGGCCAACACGGTGGATGCTCGGGCGCGGACGCTCACACTGACCCTGGCCGGTCCCCCGCTCGACTCGATCGTCGAACGGGAACTTCAAGCCCACCTGGCCGACATGTCCCGCGGAAAGGCACAGTTGGCATTCCGCTACAAGAGCGCTGGCCAGATCGATCTGTCTACGCTCAAGCAGGAGCTGAGACAGGATCTGGCGGCTGGGCTGCCCAACGACGCGCAGCAGCGTCGTCTGCAGGAGGCACAGATGGCGTTGGCGGGATTCACCAATGCCCAGCAGCGGCGGCGCGAAGTGCTGCGGGAACTGCAGGCAGAATTTCCTGAAGCAACGGAAATCACCGTGGCCGAAGGGGAGCAGCGGCTGGCCACCGACTCGGTGCCCCAGCCCACTCTGGTTGTCGGAATGCGACTCGCTCGGCGTACCGTCGCTCCAGATCCCAAGCGTCTCGAGGCGCGTCTACAGGCGCGATTTCCGGGCGAACGGGTTTCCTTGCTCATTTCGAATCTGCGCTGACGCTCGTTCGCCATCGTCTCACTGCGTGCTGGCCGCAATGCGCGTGAGCACCGCGCTGCCTCGGGTTTCCTTCAGCCCCCCGCGTAGATGTACCGGCAGCCGCGGTCCTGCGCTTGCTGCAACGTGACGATCATGGCCGGCACGATCTCCACCCCTGGCAGCAGATTGGCTATCACCTCGGACGCAAAGGCGTTGCGCGCCGCTGCATCACCCCGTTGTGCCTCCGGCAGGAACCGCGAACCGGAGGCCCGCAGCGAGTTGTTGCAGGCCAGCACAATCACACCGCGGGGGATGAGCGTGCCCACCAGGGCGGTGTGAGGGTTCTTGGTACCCGGTGCACCCATGACCTCACCGATGGTGGGATACTTGGTCCACATCGCGTCGTTGAACAGCCAGCCTACAGACCGGCCGTTGAGTCCGACCACCACGCTGCTGTCGCGATCGGTCAAGCCGTA